>NZ_JBXWQU010000022.1:0-596540 GCF_059612545.1 Ruegeria sp. SAZD011
TTCTCCAGCGTCTGCACCAGGTTGGGCTGCATCGCGTCCTTCAACAGCACGGTCATCGCGCCCTCGGCCTTGATGTCACGGCAATAGACCGGGCTCTTGTCGCGGCGATAGGCCACGATGATGTCGCCCAGGCGCTTTTCCAGGTCCTTCAGATCCTTGGCCAGGCACAGGATCGCCATCACTTCCGAGGCCACGGTGATGTCGAAGCCCGCCTCGCGCGGGAAGCCGTTCGAGACCCCGCCCAGCGAGCAGGTGATCTGCCGCAGCGCCCGGTCGTTCATGTCCACCACACGACGCCACACCACCCGGCGGGTGTCGATATCGGCCTCGTTGCCCCAATAGATGTGGTTGTCGATCATCGCGCTGAGCAGGCTGTGGGCGCTGGTGATCGCGTGGAAATCGCCGGTGAAATGCAGGTTCATCTCTTCCATCGGCACGATCTGCGCATAGCCGCCCCCGGCAGCCCCCCCCTTCATGCCGAAGTTCGGCCCCAGGGACGCCTCGCGGATACAGATCATCGCGTTCTTGCCGATCCGGTTCAGACCGTCGCCCAGACCCACCGTGGTCGTGGTCTTGCCCTCGCCCGCGGGCGTCGGGTTGATCGCCGTCACCAGGATCAGCTTGCCATCGGCGCGGTCCTGAACCGAATCGATGAACCCCTGGCTCACCTTCGCCTTGTCATGGCCATAAGGCAGCAGATCCTCAGACCCGATCCCAAGCTTCGCGCCAATCTCCAAAATCGGCAACTTCCGCGCCTCGCGCGCTATCTCAATGTCACTCTTATACGCCATGGGTGCGATCCCCCGCTTGATGTCCTGGTATACCGGCGCACACGCGCCGGGCTGGTGACAGCAGTAACGTCGCATTTGCACCGGCAGGATGTGGATTCCGACATATTCGCGACGCGAAACGTCGCGGGCCGATTTCGCGGGTGACGTTTCGGAAACCTGTGCCGCTTATGGCATCCATGGACGCTGATCAGGGATGAACAGCGTCAGTTCATCGCCCAGCCGCAGAGTACCGGGGCGTTCGACCCAACTGGTGACGCCGCGCCGATCCCGTGCCGCGGGCTTGAAGGCAGCGCCATGACCGGGCTTGTCGGCCTCGACTTCGCGTCCCGGCACGACACAGGGGCGGTTTTCCATGTCGATGGTAAGCGTGGTTCCCTCCCCGTTCTGCAAACGCGAGGAGGGCGGTACATGGGTGAAATCGGGAATGCCGCTGACCACGATCGAGGCGCCGAGCCAGGCCGGGTCGAGCCGGTCCAACCCCATTTCAGTGGCGATGGCGGCCAGTTCCTCGGCCGACAGAATGGTCAGCTGACGCACATTGCGGATCTCGGTATCGCGGTCATAGAGGTTGCGCACCCGTACACAGGAGGGACGCGTGGCGCCCTCGTGCCGCTCGCCTGTGACCCCGGAAAAGCTCAGCTCCAGCATATCGACTGGTTCTGCTCGCAGCACCCCGCCCGCAGGCACCCAGCCCAGCCAATCGACCCGGCCCACATAACCGCTTTTCTCAAGAACCGGCATTCGTACACTCTCCCATTTGTAACGGCCGCAACCTTAGCCGCCTTGCTGTCGGCGACCAGCCGAAATGAAAAGGCCCGGGGGGATGCCGGGCCTTTTGATGTTGGTCTGATCGAAATCAGGCGGTGGGTTCAGGTTCCATTCCGCCGGTGGGCGGCGCCTTGGGCTTGGTCTTGGGAATCGCGGTAACGCTGGCGGCGTTGCCCTGATCCTTGCCCTGATCCTCGTCGTCGTCGGCATGGGGAGGCTCGCCCTTCATAACCCGCTTGATCTCGTCGCCGGTCAGGGTCTCGTACTCCAACAGACCCTGGGCCAGACGTTCCCAGTCGTCGCGGCGTTCGGTCAGGATGGCATGGGCCTGATCATAGCCTTGCTGGATGAAGCGTTTGACCTCTTCCTCGATCAGCTCCTTGGTATGGGCCGAGACCGAGAAACCGGCGGTATTGCCGGAATAGCCCTCATGCGCCTCGGCATAGTCGATATTGCCGACCTTGTCGGACATGCCCCAGCGCATCACCATCGCACGGGCCAGTTGGCTGGCCTGCTGGATGTCGCCCGCCGGACCGTTGGACACGTGATCCTCTCCGTATTTGAGAATCTCGGCAGCCTTGCCCGCCATGGTCATCGCCAGTTTCTGCTGGCATTCGTCACGATGCCAGTTCAGCCGGTCCATTTCCGGCAGGCTGACCACCATGCCCAGCGCGCCGCCGCGCGGGATGATCGTGGCCTTGTAGACCGGGTCGCACATCGGCAGGGCAAGCCCCACCACCGCGTGGCCCGCCTCGTGATAGGCGGTCTTTTCCTTCTGGTCCTGGGTCAGCACCATCGAGCGGCGCTCGGCCCCCATCATGACCTTGTCCTTGGCGTTCTCGAAATCCTCCATGGTCACGAAACGCCGGCCCACGCGGGCGGCCATCAGCGCCGCTTCGTTCACGAGGTTGGCCAGATCGGCGCCCGAGAAGCCGGGCGTGCCGCGCGCGATGATGCGCAAATCGACATCGGGGCCTAGCGGGGTCTTGCGCGCGTGTACGCCCAGGATTTTCTCGCGGCCCTTGATGTCGGGGTTGCCGACGGTGACCTGACGGTCGAACCGGCCCGGACGCAGCAGCGCGGGGTCCAGCACGTCCTTGCGGTTGGTGGCGGCCAGGATGATGACGCCTTCGTTGGCCTCGAACCCGTCCATTTCCACCAGCAGCTGGTTCAGCGTCTGTTCGCGCTCGTCATTGCCGCCGCCATAACCGGCGCCCCGATGACGGCCCACGGCGTCGATCTCGTCGATGAACACGATACAGGGCGCGTTCTTCTTGGCCTGTTCGAACATGTCGCGCACGCGGCTGGCACCGACCCCCACGAACATTTCCACGAAGTCCGAGCCGGAAATGGTGAAGAAGGGCACGCCCGCCTCGCCCGCGATGGCGCGCGCCAAGAGCGTCTTACCGGTGCCCGGAGGGCCCACCAGCAGCGCGCCTTTGGGAATCTTGCCACCAAGACGGCTGAATTTCTGCGGGTTGCGCAGGAATTCGACGATCTCTTCCAGCTCTTCCTTGGCCTCGTCGATACCCGCGACATCGTCAAAGGTGACGCGGCCATGCTTCTCGGTCAGCATCTTGGCCTTGGACTTGCCAAAGCCCATGGCGCCACCGCGCCCGCCGCCCTGCATCCGGTTCATGAAATAGACCCAGACCCCGATCAGCAGCAGGAACGGCAACAGCGTGATGAGGAAGGACTGGAACCCCGATTGCTGCTGCTTTTCGGCGCGCACCGGGATGTTCTTGTCGATCAAGAGGGTCGTCACCTCGGCATCGCCAGGCTTGATGGTGACGAAATCGCGACCGTCAGTGGTGCGGTAGCGGATCTGCTCACCGTCTAGGATCACCTTTGTCACATTGCCTTCGTCGACGGCGCTGACAAATTCGGAATAGGTCTTTTCCTGGCTCTGCAAGGTTCCGCCCGACCCGCTGAACAGGTTGAACAGGGCAAGAATCAACAGGAAAAGGACGACCCAGAAGGCGATGTTACGTGCGTTGCCCAAGGACATTCTCCCAATACTTTCCGGCCGCGGAACTCCGCAGCCAGCTTGTTTCTTAAAATAGAGAGGATCGGGCGAGGTTCAATGCGATAAAAGGGACGCGTAGAAGTCTTCTTCGCCGCTTTCTAATTCGGCAGTCCAACCATTGGTCAATCCGGCCAGTGGCGCGGCGATCAGAGTGTCCCCGCTCCAGACCGACGGGCTGGCGATCAGTGCCGCATGGGGGCGCCCGGTCAGGCGCCAGTCCGGGCAGAGTTTCAACCCCGCCGCGCCCAGAGCGCGCAGCTCTCCGTTCTTGACCACCGGGCCGCGCAGCACCCAGCGGCCATCCCACAATTCGCCCTGCGGGGTGGTGAGGGTTTCGACCGCCTTGTGTTCACGACAAAACCGGATACGGCGCCCCTGCCCCAGGATCAGGCACCCCCCCAACTGGCCCGAACGCTCGTGGCGCAGCGCGGCAAGCGCCTCTGCCACCGCGGCGCGGCGCGGCGGATATTCGCCGCCACCGATCCAGCCGACGATATGCAACAGCATCCGTCGCGCGATCTCATCGGGCAGGGTTCGAAAACCGCGCGGCTCCAGCAGGACGTCGCCGCCGTCGATCCGGGTCAGGTCGCGCGCCGCCAGAAAGGTGTACCAATCCAGTGCCTCGCGCGCGCGGGCCATGTTGGCGGCCACCTCTGCCAGACCCTGCGCGTCGATGCCCAAGGGCGCCAAATCCGCCAGCGCCCGGCGCGCCTTGATGCGGTCATAACGGGCATCCTCGTTCGACGGGTCGTCGGCCCAACCGATGCCTTCGCTAAGCAAAAAGTTGCGCAGCGAGTCGCGGGTGATCCCCAACAGGGGCCGCACCAGCACCACCCCGTTCTGCATGCGTCGCGGCGCCATGGCAGCAAGCCCGGATACACCGGCGGACCGGCTCAGCCGCATCAGCAGCGTTTCCGCCTGATCGTCGGCGGTGTGAGCCAGCGCAAGCGTGGTCACACGGTTGCGCAGCGCCCATTCGGTCAGCAGCGTATAGCGGGCGCGGCGGGCCTGGTCCTGAAGATTGCCCTCGCCGGTCCAGCCGGTCCAGCGCAGGGTTTCATGCGACAGACCCAGGCCAGCGGCCTGGCGGGCGACCAGCGCCGCCTCGGAGGCTGCCTCGGGCCGCAAGCCATGGTCGACCGTCGCGACCAGCAGCGTGACGTCACGACCCGGGAAGCTGCGGGCCAGCAGATGCATCAGAGCAATCGAGTCCCCGCCCCCGGAAACGGCAACGCCCAGCCGCCGGGGCGGCTGGGCGGAGAACTGCGCCCTGAGATGATCGACGAGGTTCTGGCCGCCAGCCCTCAAGAGCACCCCAGCGAGGACATTTCCCGATTTGCCTCGGCGACGGCAGCCGCCGAAGGGAACCGGACCGATACTTCGCCAAGCGTGATACAAGCCTGGCTGGTCTGGCCGAGTCGACCCAGCGCTGCCCCCAGTTGGAAAAGCGCCTCGGCGGCAAGCGGCCCGGTGCTGTCACCGGTAAAACTGGCCAGATAGGCGCGGGCCGCCTCGCGGGTGTCGCCCGTTCCGTCCAGTGCCTTACCGCGTTTCAGATGCGCCTCGGCGGCCAGCGGACTGCCGGGATAGGAGGCCTCGAACTGGGCAAAAAGGTCCGCCGCCTTTGCATAGTCGCCCGCCGCGAGTGCCTCGCTGGCGCTGTCGAACTCGGCCTGTTCGCCCACCGCAAGCTCGGTCTGTGGTTGGCTGGGTTGCGGCGCCGCAGCGGGTGTCGCCGGCGCTTCGCCGCCCAAGGTTGTGCCCTGGGACAGGGTCGAGATGTCACAATCGGCTTCCAGTTCGCACAGGCGGAATTCCAGATCGCCCACCCGGTTGCTGCCATCGGCCACCACCCGGTCGATCCGGGCATTGAGCTGTTCGGTCAGCCGGGTAAGTCGCTGCAATTCGGCCTCGATGGCATCCACCCGCTCCAACACCGTGCCCCCCGCCGCCGAGGGCGAGGGCGATCCGGTGGTCGAAAACTCGCGCTTTAGCCGCTGCACCTCGACATGCAGGACGGTCAGTTCCTGCCGGATATCGGCCAGGGTCTGCTGATCCTGCGCCGGGGCCTGCCCCGCAAACGCAAGTGAAACCGCCAGAACCGCGCCTGCAACTCTCATCCGCTTACCCCGTCAGATCCGACGTCAGAACCGTCACCGCACGGCGGTTCTTGGAATAGCAGGCCTCGTCGCTGCAAATCTCGATCGGGCGTTCCTTGCCATAGCTCACAGTCTTGAGCCGGCTGCCGGCCACCCCGCGCGAGATCAGATACTCGCGCGCCGCGTTGGCGCGGCGGGCGCCGAGCGCGAGGTTGTATTCGCGGGTGCCCTGTTCGTCGGCATGGCCTTCGATGGTGGCCGTATAGTCGGTGTTGGTCAGCAACCACTGCGCCTGCGCACCCAGTGTTGCCTGCGCCTCGGCGCTGAGTGTCGACTGATCGACGGCAAACAGGACACGATCACCGATTGCCTGATTGAAATAGGCCGGTGAGGTCGGATCACTCACCAGTCCGCTGCCGACGCCCGTGCCGGCGCCGTTCAGATCGACGGAATTCCCATCGCCCAGATCCTCGGGATTTGTGCAGGCGGCCAAGGCCACCAGCGCGCCCAGGGCGGCAAGCTTGCTCAATACGTTCATTTCAGGTGCCTCGCCTATGCTTTTTGTTGGCTCTTTCATACCACATCGGCTCGCCCATGTGAACGCGAACCGAGGTGGGGAAATCCGGGGTTTACTTTTGCAGCGGCGACCACGAAGGATCGCTGCCGCCATCGGGGGTGCGGACCGGGCGCAGATTGCGGCCCGAGATGTCGACGGAATAGAGCGCGGCGCGCCCGCTGGCGCCCTGCGTCTCGCGGGTGAACATGATGACGCGCCCATTGGGCGACCAGGTCGGCCCCTCATCCAGGAACGAGGCGGTCAACAGACGTTCCTCGCTGCCATCGGTGCGCATCACGCCGATATGAAACCGGCCCTTGCTCTGCTTGGTGAATGCGATCAGGTCGCCACGCGGCGACCAGACCGGCGTGCCATAGCGGCCCTGACCGAAACTGATCCGGGTCGCCTCGCCGCCCGAGGCGGACATGACATAGAGCTGCGGCGTGCCGGATCGGTCGCTTTCGAACACGATACGGCTGCCATCCGGGGAATAGCTGGGCGCGGTCTCGATCGAGGGGGCGCTGGTCAGCCGGGTGCTCTGCCCCGAGGCGATATTCATCGCATAGAGGTCGGTATTGCCGCCCTGAGCCAGCGAGAACAGCACCGTCTGACCATCGGGCGAAAAGCGCGGCGCAAAGCTCATGGTGCCGTCCTGGCTTTGCAAGACGCGCTGTTGCACCTGGCCGACGTCCAGGATGTGGATGCGCGGAAAGCCACCCTGATAGCTGGTATAAAGCACGCGGTCGCCCGAGGGAGAGAAACGTGGCGCCAGCACGATCGACGAACTGTCGGTCAGATACTGCACGTTGGCGCCATCGTAATCCATGATCGCCAGCCGCTTGCGGCGCTGGTCCTTGGGTCCGCTTTCCGAAACGAAGGCGACGCGACTGTCAAAATAGCCGCCTTCGCCGGTGATCCGGCTATAGACCGCATCGGCCACCTTGTGCGCCATGCGGCGCCAGCCGTCGGTCGTGCCTGCAAATTGCAGGCCGCTGCCCAGTTCGGCCCCGGCGAACACGTCCCACAGGCGGAACCGCACTGTCAGCCGGTTGCCCGACACGCTGACCGCACCGGTGATCAGCGCCTGCGCGTTGATCGCCTTCCAGTCGGCAAATTGCACCGGCGCATCGAACGACGTGACCTGGCTAATATAGGCACTGGACGGGATCTCGCGGAACAGGCCGCTTCCGGTCAGGTCCGCGGCGACGACACGCGCGATCTCGACCGCGTATTCGGCGGCGGCGGCGCTGTCGGGCACGAAATTCGGCGCTGCATAGGGCAAGGGTTCGATGATCCCCTCATCGATGGTGATCCTGAGCGGTTGGTTCTGCGCCTGGGCCGCTCCGGCCAGCAGCGCTGCACCCAGAACAAGGCTGGTCAGAAATCTCATCATTTGATCCGCATCCTCTCGGGATTGAATGTCATTTCGATATCACGCCAGTGATCATATTTTTCACTGGGAAGTTTATAGCCCTTTGCCCCGCAACGGATGATAGCACGGCGCGCGGCCTCGTAGGCCTGTTTCGCGGCCCCCGACGATCCGCCAGAGCTTTCGATCATGCGGATCGAGCCGGTATCGGGCGTGCCGTCGGCATTCATCCGCACCGAAACCACCACTGTCGTCCTCAGCGCCTCGCTGGAAAGCGAGCCCACGTTCCAGCATTGCGACACCGCCACGCGCAGCGCGTCCTTCTCGCCGCTGGTCAACGGCGGGCCGGTGGGAGCCGGTGCGGCGGCCGGTTCCTCGGTCGCGGCCAGCGCTTCGGCCAAGGCATCGTTCACCGCGCTGCGGGTCTCGGCGGCCTGGCTGGCAGGTGCCGGATTCGCCTCGGGTTTTGCTGCGGGTTTTGCCTCTGGTGTGGCCGTGGGCTTGGTCTCGGCTGTCTGCGTGGGCTGCTGCGGGCGCGTCTTCGGGCGGGGCGAGCGCGACGGCGCCACCTCGGCCGTCGGATCGGCCTCGGGTTCAATCCGGTCGGTCGCCTCCTCGGGTGCGGTGGCGGGCTGCTCGGGCTGCGGCGTCTCGGCCCCTTGCTCGGCACTCACGGGCGGGGTTTCGACTGGATCCGGGCGCGCATCGGGCGGCGGTGCTGCCACCGGTTCCGGGGCGACGCGCTCAACCGGGCGCGGTTTGGGGCGCTTTCCCGGCGGTTCCGGCAACAGCACCGTTTCAGGCTCTGGCCGTTCCAGGCTGGGCGCCTCGCTGGGCACCTGCGGTTCCGGTGTGGGCTCCACCGGTTGCGGCGCAGGTTCGGGCTCGGGTTCGGGCCGGGCCACCGGCTGTGGCTCGGGGCGCACCGGTTCCGGCTCGGGCTCGGGCGCTGGTTCCACCGGCGCCGGCTGTTCGATGGGCGCGGTAGGCTGTTCCGGTTCGACGGGCTGAGGAATGATCTCGGGCGCCTCGCGCGGCGCGCTCAGCGCCGCGAACTCCTCGGCCGAAATGACCGAAACCTCCTGCACCTCGAAAGGCAAAGGATCCGAGCGGAAGGCACCGCCCAGAAAGGCCCATGCAACCAACGTGACATGGGCGAGCGCGGAAATCTTGGTGCCGGTCTGCAAACCGCTGCCTCACTCTCCGCCACTGTCGAGCCGTGGTCCGCCGGTATCGGTGACCAACCCGACATTGGAAAATCCGCCCGCGTTCAGCGCCCCCATCACCTGCATGACCTGGGCATAGGGAATACCGCCATCGGCGCGCAGATAGACGCGGTCGCTGCTGCGTTCGGCAGCAATGGCACGCAGACGCGCAACCAGTTCGTCACGCGGCACGGCAGTTGTCTGGATCTGCACCTCACCCGCTGCCGTGACGGTCACGGTCAGCGGTTCCTCGTCATCCGAGGGCAGCGCGCCGGCGGCGGTCTTGGGCAGTTCGACCGGCACCCCGACGGTCATCAACGGCGCCGCCACCATGAAGATGATCAGCAACACCAGCATCACGTCGACAAACGGGGTGACGTTGATCTCGGACATCGGCCGGGCGCGTCCGCGACGGCGCCCGCGCCGACGCCCGCCTGACCCGCCTTCGGATTGCTGAACCGCGGCCCCCATGGCTCAGCTGTCCAGCTGACGCGAGAGGATGGTGGCGAACTCGTCGGCAAACGCCTCGTAGCCCGCAACGATCCGGTCGCTGTCGGCGCTGAGCTTGTTGTAGAAGATGACCGCAGGGATCGCGGCCAAGAGGCCCAGACCGGTGGCCAGCAGCGCCTCGGCGATGCCCGGCGCCACCACGGCCAGGTTGGTGTTCTGCTGCTCGGCAATCTCGATGAAGGCGGTCATGATGCCCCAGACGGTGCCGAAAAGACCCACGAAGGGTGCGGTCGACCCGACCGTCGCCAGCACCGGCAGGCCGCGTTGCAGCCCTTCGGCCTCCTTGGCGATGGCCACGTCCATCGACCGGTCAATGCGCGCCTGCGCCCCGGCGATCAGGCCGCCGTCGTTGCGATGCGAGCGACGCCATTCGATCATGCCGGCGGCGAATATCTTCTCGGAACTGCCCTCCGGATCCGTCCCGATCTGTTCAAACAACTCGTCCAACGGCTCGCCCGACCAGAAAGACCGATCAAACCGGTCCGCCTCGCGCCGGGTCGCGCGATACAGGATGTGTTTCTGAATGATAATGGCCCAGGCCCAGAACGATGCCAGAAGCAGCAACAGCATGACCAGTTTGACCGTCAGCGTCGCGCGGGCAAAAAGCCCCCACATCGAGAAATCGATTTCCTGCGCCAATGCCAGGGCTTCTGTTTCCATGAACCTGCTCTTTATTGCCCTATGACCGGTTTTCCGGCCTTGTTTCGCACGACGCTATAGCAGATTCCCGGCGATTTCCAACAGAACAGCAGAGGCGCCGAAAATTGTTACAGCAATGCGCGAATCTCCGCCGGGAGACGCACCGGGCGTCCCTCGCCGTTCATGCAGACGGCGGTGACGGTGGCCCGAAAGATCTCGGTCTCGCCGCGCCGGACGCTCTGCGCCATGGTCAATCGCACCCCTGACAGTGCGACCACCTCGGTCAGCACCGTCAAATCGTCCTCGAACCGCGCGGGCGCCAGGTATTCGGCCTCGATCTTGCGCACCACCCAGACCAGCCCGGCCTCGCGCATCGCGTTCTGGTCGTTGCCCAGGTTGCGCACCCAGTCCGAGCGCGCCCGCTCGATGTACCGCAAATAGTTGGCATGATAGACGATGCCGCCCATGTCGGTGTCTTCGTAATAGACCCGAACGGGAAAGACATGCGTCATTGCGGGCGCTCCATGCGGGCAAAAAGTCTGAGCGCATGAGAGGCGTCCCGCGCCGCCCCCGGCAGGATCGGATCATAGGCCGCACGGATCAGCCCGGCAATCTCGGGGCGCAGGATCGTTGCGTCACCGGCCAACGCAAGCGGTGATTGTTCTCGAAACGCCGCCTCGGACCAGAGCAGCATCACCTGCACCACCTGGACCAGCGCCAACGTCTCGGCCGGCTGCTGCGCCATCTGCGCATCCATCCGCACAAAGACAAAGGCCGCCCTGATCGCACCTGCCTCGTCAAAGCGAAAGGCGCGATACTGGTTGGCGCCCGCGCCCACCAACCGCGCAACCAGCGACGCCAGATCCGGGATTAACCGATCCAGATCGGGCACCGCCAACAGTTCCTCCCAGTCGCGAAAGAAGAAGACCATGCAATTGGCCCCCAGTTCAGGATCGGTCTCGGCCATCTTGTGGCCCGCCAGCGCCATCACAGCCTCGAAAGCGCCCTTCACGACCGAGAGCGTTTCATCCTCGACCCCGAACACGATCGGCACCACAGGCCGCCCCCAGCGGGCAAACTGAAAGCTGCCGTCATCGCGGGTGAACAGGGTCTCGATCGTCTCGGGGGTCAACATGGCAGGCGGCTCCGCAAAAAGGCGCCCCGTTTCTTGTCGAAACCGACGCCAAGGTCCACCCCCGCCGGGGCAGAAATGCGGCCTTCGCCCCTTCACTTTGCCAAAATTACTCCGGGGGAGCCTACAAAATTCGACGAATTTTGTAGGTGGGGGCAGCGCCCCCTTGCACATCCCCATCCCTAGCCGAACAGGTCGCTCTGCCCCGGCGGGCGCGGCGCGTCCAGGCCCAGATGCGTCCAGGCCTTCTGCGCCAGCATGCGCCCGCGCGGGGTGCGCTGGATCAATCCCTGCTGCAACAGATAGGGCTCGATCACCTCTTCCAGCGAGTCCCGGCTCTCGCTCAAAGCCGCTGACAGGGTCTCGATCCCCACCGGTCCACCGCCGTAATTCTCGGCGATGAGCCGCAGATAGCGGCGGTCGGCGCCGTCAAGGCCCAACTGGTCGACCCCCAGCCGGGTCAGCGCGTGATCGGCCAGTTCGCGGGTGATGCGCCCGTCGCCCTCGACCACGGCGAAGTCGACCACCCGGCGCAGCAGGCGCCCGGCAATTCGCGGGGTGCCGCGGGCACGCCGCGCGATTTCGCGCGCGCCCGCCTCGTCGGCAGGAGCGCCCAGCTTGCGCGCATTGCGGCTGACGATCTCGAACAGCTCATCCACCGTGTAGAACAGCAGCCGGGTCGGTATGCCGAACCGGTCGCGCAGCGGCGTGGTCAACAGACCCATCCGCGTGGTCGCCCCGACCAGGGTAAAGGGCTGCAACTCGATCCGCACGGTACGCGCGGCGGGCCCGTCGCCGATCACCAGGTCCAGCTCGAAATCCTCCATCGCGGGATAGAGCACCTCTTCAACCGCCGGGTTCAGCCGGTGGATCTCGTCGATGAACAGCACATCGCGCGCCTCGAGATTGGTCAGGATCGCCGCCAGATCCCCCGCCTTGGCCAGAACCGGCCCCGAGGTCATGCGGAAATTCACCCCCAGCTCGCGCGCCATGATCTGTGCCAGCGTGGTCTTGCCCAGGCCAGGCGGGCCGTGGAACAGCGTGTGATCCATCGCTTCGCCGCGCTGGCGGGCCGATTGCACGAAGATGCGCAGATTGGCCCGCGCCTCGGCCTGACCGATGAATTCGTCCAGCGCCTGCGGACGCAGGGCGCGGTCATTGTCCTCGGGCAACGGGTCGGGCCGCAGGGTTGGATCGGCGTCGGTCATCTGTCATCTCCCGCAAGGACGCCCGCCAGGGCGGATCGAGCGCGCCTCATGTCTTGGGCGCGAGCAGGCGCAGCGCCGCGCGGATCAGCTCTGCCTCTCCCGCCTCCGGCGCCTCAGCGGCGGCCTGCGCCACGGCGGCGGCGGCATCCGAGGGGCCATAACCCAGATTCGAGAGCGCCGACAGGGCACCTGCGGTCGCCGCACCGGCACCGCTGGGCGGCGCGGCCTTGCGCGGCGCCGACGCGGTGGGTTCGATCACCTCGACCACCTCTGCCGAGCCCTCCATTGCCTGAGCCACCGTGCCGCCCATCGCCATAACCCCCGGCGCCTTGTCCTTAAGGTCGAGCACGATGCGTTGCGCCGTTTTCGGGCCCACGCCCTTGGCCGACTTGACCGAGGCCCAGTCGCCCAGCGCAATCGCCCGGCTGACCCCGTCCGGCCCCAATGCGCCCAGAATGGCAAGCGACACCTTGGCCCCGACCCCCTGGACCGAGCACAACAGCCGGTGCCATTCCTTCTCGGCCAGCGACAAAAAGCCATAAAGCTGCATCAGATCCTCGCGCACCACCATATCGGTGTACAGCGCCACCGCCTCGCCCACACCCGGCAGCGCCGCCAGCGTCCGATCCGAGCAATAGACGATATAGCCGACCCCGCGCACGTCGATCAGCACATGGTCGGTCGCACGATAATCGAGCCGCCCCGTCAGCTTGCCGATCATGCCCGCACCTCTCTCTGGCTCAGCGCCTTCGCGCCTCCGTAATAGGCGTGGCAGATGGCGATGGCCAGCGCGTCCGCCGCATCCGCCCCCTTGGGCAGGCAGCCGGGCAATTGCAGCTTGACCATGTGAATGACCTGTTCCTTTTCCGCGTGGCCTACGCCCACCACCGTCTTCTTTACCCGGTTCGGAGCGTATTCGCCAACAGGCAAGCCGGCCTGCGCCAGCGTCAGCAGCGCCACACCGCGGGCCTGACCCAGCTTCAGCGTGCCCGCCCCGTCCTTGTTGACGAAAGTCTGTTCGATCGCCGCCTGATCAGGCCGGTGCGCGGCGATCACCTCGACGATCTGATTGTGCAGCGACAACAACCGCTCGCCCAGATCGTCGCCATCGGAATGACACAGCCCGTTGGCCACATGCGACAGCCGACTGCCCCGCGACTCGATCACGCCCCAGCCCAGCGTTCTCAAGCCTGGATCAATGCCAAGTATACGCATGTGTCTGCCCTGCCCGCCCGTTGTTGTAACTTTTTTCACGAATTAGCACGAAAGGGGAACATTTTCCAAGCGCTTTACGCTCACGCATGATTCCGACGCCTCGGATCCCGTTTTCGACTTCCTGCACAAAACCGACATGCTGCGACGCAGAAAACGACAGGTTTTCACAGTCGATTTACCCAATATTTCATAAGGGTTTCGGCGATTTTGACCTATGCGCACAGTGCATGTCCAACATGCAATTTGCGCGCTTGCGTTGTCGATTTTCGGCGCCTAGATGCCCGGCTGAAACAACGACCACTACTCACAACCCTATAGAGGACGCACGGATATGGCCGCACTGGACACCACCCGCTTCGCTCAAGGCTCCTTCGGCCTCGTTGGCCGTTTCGCTGCTCTTGGCACCACCATCGCAACCGCGTTTGCCGCTTGGAACGACGCCCGCGCGACCCGCAATGCGCTGACCGCGCTGAGCGACCGCGAGCTGGAAGATATCGGCCTGAGCCGCGCCGACATCGACACCGTCGCCGCAGGCAAGACCGTTTACTAAGTTCATCCCGCTCCCTCGGGACAACAGCAAACGCCGCATGCACCCTAAGATGCATGCGGCGTTTTTTCTTTGCCGAGGGAAATCAGCGCAGAATGGGTCCGATCTGTTCGGCCAGGAACCGGCTTGCCGGATCGGCCTGCATCACCCAGGCTCCGGCCTGTTCGACCGGAGTACCTTCTGCCAAGCGCGACAGGCGGGCGTCATAGCTATCCGGGCCGAGGCTGGCCAAGAGAAATGCCTTGAAGGCGAGAACCGCGATGCACAGCATCAGCAACGCCTTGAATGGCGAGCGACCACCGCTGCGGCGCGGCTTCAGCTCGATCAACCCATCCTTGCGCATGCGGGCGGTATAGCCGCGCGACAGGGCCGCGTGTTTCTTGTTCAGTCGACGAATGCGTTGGTCGAAGTCGACATTGTTATCGACCATGGCAGCCTCCATACACCGGCCCCCACCAGCGTTGTAACCAAGCTACGGTCGAAATGAGGCAAAACCAAGGCCCATGCCTAAAATGCCTGTAAAACTGGCCTAAATTGCGTCGATTTTGCGAAGCAACAGCGTGGTCCAGTCACCAATCACCCCGCGATCGACAAGATTGGTTCCGGCCTGCGCATAAACCGCGATCACATCATCGGCTTGTTCGTTCAGGATGCCGGACAGAATCGCATAACCGCCGGGTCGCAGATGGGCCACAAGATCGGGGGCCAACGCCACCAGCGGCCCTTTCAGGATGTTGGCAAAGATCAGGTCATAGGGCGCATGCGCCGCCAGTTCGTCATGGTCGAAGCCCGCCGCCTCCAGGCAGGTGACCGCGCCCTCCATGCCGTTGGCCTTGAGGTTGGCTTCGGCCACCTCGACCGCGACCGCGTCGATATCCGAGGCCAGGAAATCGCCCTGCCAGACCCGCGCCGCCGCCATCGCCAGCACCGCGGTGCCGCAGCCGATATCGGCCACCTTGGCGGCAGTGAACCCCTGCTCGATCAGCCCGTCCAGCGCGCGCAGACAGCCCAGCGTAGTGCCGTGGTGGCCGGTGCCAAAAGCCATCGACGCCTCGATAAGCAGCGGGATGCGATCCGCTGGCACCTTGTCGGCATCGTGGCTGCCATAGACAAAGAAGCGCCCCGCCTCGACCGGCGACAACTCGCGCCGGACATGAGCGACCCAATCGGTTTCGGGCAGCTCCGACACCACGAAGGGCTGGGCGCCATGCACCGCCGCCAACAGCGCCAGCGCGGTATCGTCGGGGGTCTCGGTGAAATAGCCGCCGACTTCCCACAGGCCCGAGCCGTCCTCCAGCTCGAACACGCCGATACCGGTGGGTTCGGGGGTCAGGCTCTCCATCGCCTCGCCCAGCGCCTCGGCCTGGGATTTGCCGGTCAGGGTGGTCAGCGCGGTAAAGGTGGGCATCAGCGTCTCCTGTATCTGTCAGGATGCGCGTAGGGCCGTGGCGGCGCGAGGTCAAGCCGTGGCAGGTGACGGCGGCCCAGGCCAACGACGAACCGCCAGCCCCAGAACGACGCCCCCACCCCCACCAGAAAGCTGCACAGCGCCTGCGCATAGATCACGCCGGTTGCCCCGTAGGCTCCCGCCAGCCAGAGCGCGGCGGGCAGCGTCAGCGCCCCGTCGCGCAGCCAGTTGGTCAGCGTCGCCCGCCGCGCCTTGCCCAGCGCGTTGAACGCGGCGTTCGAGACAAAGAGCAGCGCGGCAAAGACAAATCCGCCCGCGCCGACATGGGTAAAGGCGCGCAGCACCTCGAGCGCGGGGCCTTGCAGGTCGAACACCGAGCCGATACCGGGGGCAGCAAGGCTCAGCACCGCCCACATCACCAGCGTATAGCCAAGGCCGAACAGCACCGCGTCGCGATAGGTGCTGCGCAGGCGCGCATGTTCTCCGGCGCCGAAATTCTGACCAAAGATACCGCCGATGGCCCCCGCCAACGAGAAGATGCCGCCAAAGGCCACCACCGTCAGCCGCCCCACCACGGCCCAGCCCGCCATCGCCTGATCGCCGAACTGCGCCATGACCGAGGTCAGGATGTAATTGCCAACCGGGGCGGCCAGCTGGGTCAGGATGGCGGGCACCGCGATCACCATGAACGGGCGCCAGGTGGCCAGCAGGTCGCGCCGCCGGGGCCGGGCCAGCAGGTCATGCGGCCCCGTGGCAAAGCGGAACGCCATCGCCAGCATGACGAACCGCGACAGCACCACGCCCAGCGCGGCGCCGTCCAGCCCCATTTCCAGCCCGTAGATCAGGAACGGGTCGATCACCATCGCCACCCCGCCCGATGTCAGCGTCACCGACATCGAGCGCATGCCGTCCCCCTCGGCCCTGAGCGCGCCATTGGCGACCATACCCGCCGCCATTACCCCCAGCGAGGGCACCGAAAGCGCCAGATAGCGCGCCGCCAGTTCCGCCGTTTCGCCACTGGCGCCCGATAGCTGAACGATCTGATGACGGAAAACAAAGATGACGAGGCCGACAAGGCTCTGGATGGCAAAGGCCAG
Source organism: Ruegeria sp. SAZD011 (assembly GCF_059612545.1). Classification (NCBI taxonomy): domain Bacteria; kingdom Pseudomonadati; phylum Pseudomonadota; class Alphaproteobacteria; order Rhodobacterales; family Roseobacteraceae; genus Ruegeria; species Ruegeria sp. SAZD011. The sequence goes on from NZ_JBXWQU010000022.1 coordinate 16,571, forward strand.
CAGCATCGCCGCCGTGGCATGCCGCCGTGCCAGCCCGCGCCGCCCCTGCCCGATCCCGCGAGAAATGAGCGCCACCGCGCCGATCATCAGCCCGATACCGACGCTGACCGACAGGAACTGGATGGCAAAGGAAAAGCCGATCGCCGCCATCAGGCGCGGATCCCCCAGCCGGGAAATCCAGTAGAGATTGGCCGCATCGACCAGAAAGACAAAGGTGATCCCCATCGCGCCGGTCAGGGTCATGCGGATCACATGCCCCATGGTCGAGCCGCTCAGGAACCGCCCGCGCCGCTCCATCCGGCTATTCCGCCGGGGCGGCGGGCATGTATTTCGACAGCACCGTCTCGTTGCCCGGTTCGGGGTGACGTGGAATCAGCAGCGACAGGCCAAGCGAGATCAGCGCCATGCAGGCCGCCAGCCCGAACACCGCCGCAGGAGACACCACCCACAGCAGACCCAGCAGCACCGGCAGGAACACCGCCGCGATATGATTGATGGTAAAGGCAACGGCGGCGGTCGGCGCGATATCGGCCGGGTCGGCGATCTTCTGGAAATAGGTCTTCAGCGCCAGCGCCAAGGCGAACAGGATATGGTCGATCACGTAAAGGATCGCCGCCAGCATTACGCCCCAGCCGAACCAGTAGATGCCACCATAGGCGGCAAAGACCATCGCCAGGCCGGCATACTCGAATATCAGCGTGCGCCGTTCCCCGAACCGGGCCACCGCCCGACCCAAAAGCGGTGCGACCCCCATATTGATCACCAGGTTGATCAGGTAGAGGCCGGTCAGTTCGTGCACGTCGAACCCGAACTTCTCGACCATCATGAAGCCTGCGAAGACCACAAAGATCTGCCGCCTTGCACCCGCCATGAATTGCAGCGCGTAGTAAAGCCAGTAGCGCCGGCGCAGGATCAGTTTCTTGGTCTGCGGCGTCGGCGCATCGAACTGCGGATAGGCCAGCAGGCAAAAGAGGGCGATCACCACGGTCAACCCGCCCGCCGCCATGAACACCGTGTTATAGCTCAGCTCGAACCGGTCCCAGGTCAGCACGATCAGCCCATAGATCACCAGCGTCGAGGCCGATCCGGTGGCCACCAGCCAGCCCAGCATCTGCGGCGCGCGGTCCTTGGACAGCCATTGCAGTTGCAGCGACTGATTCACCGTCTCGTAATAGTGAAACCCGATCGAGCTGAAGAGGGTCACCATCAAGAGGCCACCCAGGCTGGGAAACCAGGCGGTGACCGCCGTGGCCACCCCCAGCAACATCAGCGAGATCAACCCCAGCACCTGCTCGCGCATCACCAGGATCACCGCGATCACGCCGACGGCCAGAAAACCGGGTATCTCGCGCACCGTGTGCAGCAGACCGATATCGGCACCGTCGAAATTCGCCACCTCGATGACAAAGTTGTTGAGCAGCGCGCTCCACGCGTTGAAGGCGATGGGCATGGCAATGGCCATCGCGAACAACAGCGTGACGGGGCGGCGCCAGAACGGCAGGCCGGCGGCCTGGGACAGGGGAACGGGTCGGAACATGGCAAATGCCTTACGCCCATTCCCTCGCCTTGGCGAGAGCAAAGCCCGCACTGCACAATCGCTCTGCATCAGCGCGCAGCCCGGTCCGGCGTCGCCGCATGACCTAAATCAAATCACATATCGGAATGTGTCGCTATAACGGCGCAACTTTTGCAGCCCGGAGAGCGTCATGGATCTTGTCAGCCTTGTCGAACGCATCGGCGAAGCCCCCACCGCCGCCCTGTTCGGGTTGATCACCGGCATCACCTTTGGTGTCGCGGCACAGCGGTCGCGATTCTGCCTGCGCGCGGCCACGGTCGAATTTGCCCGTGGCCGGATGGAGGACAAGGTGGCGGTCTGGCTGCTGACCTTTTCCACGGCGCTGGTCTGGGTGCAGGCGGCGCAGTTGATGGGGCTGATGAACGGTGCCGATGCCCGTATGATGGCGGTGCCCGGCAGCTGGTCGGGGGCGATCATCGGCGGGCTGATGTTCGGCGCCGGTATGGTTCTGGCGCGCGGATGTTCCGGGCGCTTGCTGGTGCTGGCGGCCACCGGCAACCTGCGCTCGGTGGTATCCGGGCTGATCTTTGCAGTTGTCGCACAGATGAGCCTTTCGGGCCTGCTATCACCGCTGCGCGACAAGCTGGCGGCGCTGTGGATCACCGAGGGCGGGCGCAACATGAACCTGCTCACCACCTTTGGCCTGCCGGAATACGGCGGGTTGGTGCTGGGCCTGATCTGCGCGGTGCTGGCGCTGGTGCTCGCGCGGCGCCACCGGATCGGCGCGGCGCGGCTGGTCTTTGCCTCGGGCGTGGGCTTTGCCGTCGCGCTGGGCTGGGTGCTGACCTATGCGCTGAGTCAGGTGGCCTTTGAACCGGTGCAGATCGAAAGCGCCACCTTTACCGGGCCATCGGCGCATACGCTGATGTTCTTTCTCGACCGCAACGCGGTTCTGGAATTCGACGTCGGACTGGTACCGGGCGTGTTCATCGGCGCGATGATCGCGGCCGCGCTGGCGGGCGAGATGAAGATCCAGGCCTTCGACGGGCCGGTCACCATGCGCAAGGCGATGATCGGCGCGGCGCTGATGGGGTTCGGCGGCATGCTGGCGGGCGGCTGCGCCATCGGTGCGGGCGTGACCGGCGGCTCGATCTTTGTCGGCACCGCCTGGGCTGCGCTGTTCTTCATGTGGGTGGGGGCCATGGCCACCGATTTCCTGATCGACCAGCGCACCGCAAGCGCCCGGGTCGCCTGATCACGAAAACGCGAGGCTAGGGATTATTTGCGGCGCAGAGGCGTCCTTTGTTCTGCCGGTTGCATGAGGCACCGGTTGAGTGAGATCAGAAGGACACCCGACATGACCCTGAAACCCAGCCTTGCCCTGGCCGCCCTGTCGCTGGCCATTGCCACATCCGCCCTCGCTGCCAACGCAATCCAGACTGGCGATACCGCCAAGGGCGCGGTGCTGACCGATGGCAATGGCCTGTCGCTTTATACCTTTGACAAGGACATGCCCGCGGTGTCGAACTGCTATGACGATTGCGCGGCGAAATGGCCGCCGCTCGAGGCCGCCAATACCGCCCGCCCGCAGGGCGCCTTCGGGATCGTGCTGCGCGCCGACGGCTCGCGCCAGTGGACCCACAAGGGCATGCCGCTCTACACTTGGGTCAAGGATGCCAAGGCCGGTGACATCACTGGTGACGGGGTCAAGGGTGTCTGGCATCTGGCCCGTCCCTGACGGCGGAGCGGTTGAATGGCGGTCCGCGACCAGATCGAAGCCCTGATCCCCGACTTGCGCCGCTATGCCCATGCGCTGATGCGGGACCGCGAGGCGGGTGACGACCTGGTGCAGGATTGCCTGGAACGGGCGGTGGCGGGTCTTGCTGGCCGCCGCCCGGACGGCTCCCTCCGGGCCTGGCTGTTTCGCATCCTGATCAACCGGCATCGCGACCTGCGCCGCCGCGCGGCGCGCGCGGGCCATCTGGTGGCGGTCGAGGATCTGGTGGTGGAACCGGCCCATCCCGCCGGTCAGGACAGCCATATGGCCCTGCGCGAGACCGAGGCCGCGATTGCCCGCCTGCCCGAGGATCAGCGCCGCGCGCTCTTGCTCGTGGCGCTGGAAGGGGCCAGTTTCGACGAGGCGGCGGCGGCGCTCGACATCCCCAAGGGCACGCTGATGTCGCGGCTGGCGCGCGCGCGGGCCAATCTGAGAACCATGACCGGGCGCGGGGAACCCTCCGCCGGCCCGGCCCAAAGGGGTAAAGGCGTATGACCCAGGACCCGCTGTGCGACGAAGAGCTGATCGCCTATTTCGAGGATGCGCTGCCACCCGCCGAGCGCGCCGCGCTCGAGGCGCGGCTGGCGCTGGATCCGCGCGCGCAGGCGCTGCTGGAGGATTGGACGCGGCAGAATGCCGAGATCCGCGCGCTTTACGGCGAGACCGATGCCGAACCGGTGCCCGCGCGGCTGCGCGAGGCCCTGCGCCCGCCCCCTGCGCCGCGCGCGCCGCTGTTGCGGCAGGCGCTGGCGGCCATGGCATTGCTGGCGCTGGGTCTGGCAGGCGGCTGGGCCGGACATGCCCGGCTGGGCGCCCCCGCCCCCGCCCCGGCGCTGGCCGATGCGGCGCTGACCGCGCATAACACCTATGTGGTCGAGGTTGTGCATCCAGTCGAGGTACCCGCCAGCCAGCGCGACCATATGGACAGCTGGATGTCCAAGCGCATCGGCGCGCCGGTCAGCCCGCCGGACCTGTCGGCCTCGGGGTTTGCCCTGATGGGCGGGCGTGTCCTGCCAGCAGGCGACCGGGTGGCCGGGCTCTACATGTACGAGAACGCCCAAGGTCTGCGGATTACGCTCTATGTGGCGCAGCAAGAGGCGGGCGACAGCGCCTTTCGCTTTGGTGGAGACAGGCAGACCGAAAGCCTGCACTGGGGCGAGGGCGGGCTGGGATTTGTCCTGACCGGCGCCCTGCCCCGCGACGCTCTGCGCCAGATGGCCACAAGCGCCTATGAGCAGCTGCTGTAGCAGCGGAGAGGCCGGACAGGGGGCGCTGCCCCCTCGGCCTTTGGCCTCACCCCCGGAGTATTGCCGACCAGAAAGAAGCCGGAATACGGGTACTGCTTCTTCCTGGTTTAGAAATACTCCGGAGCGCGAGGCGGAGCCTCGCAAAAAACTCAAAGAAAGCTCTGCGGGTCGATATCGACGCTGAGGCGCAGGTCGCTCTTCAGCCGCAGCGGCGCGATCCAGCGGGCGATGGCCTCTTGCAGCGGTGCGCCCTTGGGCGCCTTGACCAGGAGCCGCACCCGGTGGCGGCCCCGGACCCGGGCGATGGGCGCCGGCGCTGGGCCGAAGACCTGCGCCCCGATCTGGCGCAGGGGCGCGTCGTTGCGCGCCATGGCGGTGCCGAGATCGAAGACCGGTCCGGCCTCGGGGCCCGACAGGATGATCCCGGCCATCCTCCCATAGGGCGGCACTCCGGCGGCTTGACGCTCTGCCGCCTCGGCCCGCCAGAACCGTTCCTCGTCGCCGGCAAGAATGGCGCGGATCACCGGGTGTTCCGGCTGATAGGTCTGCAACAGCGCCTGTCCCGGCTTCTCGGCCCGCCCCGCCCGGCCCGCCACCTGCCGCATCAGCTGAAAGGTGCGCTCGGCGGCGCGCAGGTCCGAGCCTTGCAAACCGAGATCCGCATCGATCACCCCCACCAGCGTCAGCAAGGGAAAATTGTGCCCCTTGGCCACGAGTTGGGTGCCGATGACGATATCCGCCTCGCCTGCCGCGATGGCCTCGATCCGTTCTTTCAACGCCCGGGCGGTGCCGAACATGTCCGAGCTGAGCACCGCGATGCGGGCCTCGGGAAAGCTGGCGGCGGCCTCTTCGGCCAGCCGCTCGATGCCAGGTCCCACCGGGGCGAGCCGCCCTTCGGCGCCGCAATGGGGGCAGGTGTCGGGGATCGGTTTGGTCTCGCCGCATTGATGGCACATCAGCCGTTTCAGGAACCGGTGTTCGACCATGCGTGCGTCGCAATGGTCACAGCCGATCTGCTGGCCGCAGGCCCGGCAGAGCGTGACCGGGGCATAGCCGCGCCGGTTGAGGAAAAGCAGCGATTGTTCGCCTTTGCCCAATCGGTCAATCACCGCGCGACGCAAGCTGGGCGAAATCCAACTGGAAGGCTGCATCGTCTCGGCCCGCATGTCGATGGCCTGCATCTGCGGCAGCACCGCCGCACCGAAACGCGAAGTCAGCTCCAGCCGCTCGTATTTACCCGCATCCGCATTGGCCCAGCTTTCCAGCGAGGGCGTGGCACTGGCAAGCACCACCCGCGCGCCGCAGATCGCCGCCCGCAGCACCGCCATGTCACGCGCATTATAGAGGACGCCATCCTCCTGCTTGTAAGAGGTGTCGTGTTCCTCATCGACGATGATCAGGCCAAGATCCCGAAACGGCAGGAACAGCGCCGAGCGCGCGCCCACCACCAGCTGTGCCTCGCCCTGCCCCACCATGCGCCAGACGCGGCGGCGTTCGGTCATTGTGGCACCCGAATGCCATTCGGCGGGCCGCGCGCCAAACCGCGCCTCGACCCGGGTCAGGAACTCGGCCGTGAGCGCAATCTCCGGCAGCAACACCAGCGCCTGTCGCCCCATGCGCAGCGCCTCGGCCACCGCCTCCAGATAGACCTCGGTCTTGCCGGCACCGGTCACCCCCTTGAGCAGCGTGGTGCCGTAGCGCCCGCTGCGCAGCCCGGCCCGCAGGCTGTCGGCGGCGCGGGACTGATCCTCGGTCAGCGCCTTGCCGGGCAGATCGGGGTCGAGATGCGGATAAGGCAGATCGCGCGGGCTGTCCTCTTCCCGCACGGCCCCCTGTTTGACCAGCCCCTTGACCACCGACGCGGTCACCCCCGCCATTTCGGCCAGTTCCTTGAGGGTGAAGGCGAGCCCACCATAGTCGCGTAACACCGCAAGAACACGGGCGCGCGCATCGGTCATGCGGTCGGGGTCCCCCGCGCCCAGCCGATAGATCTTGCGCATAGAAGGCGGGTCGCCCAGACCCGGCGCGCGGGTGGCCAGGCGCAGCATCGCGGGCATCGGGGTCAGCGTGTAGTCGGCGGTCCGGCCCAGAAAGGCGCGCATTTCCTCGCGCATTGGCGCCACGTCGATCACCCTCAGCACCGAGCGCACCTTGGACCGGTCAAAGTCACCCCGCCCCGGCCCCCAGACCACGCCCAGCACCTTGCGCGGGCCCAGCGGTACCTCGACAAAGGCACCTGAAAAGCAGCCCCCTTCGGGCGCCTTGTAGTCGAGCGTCCGGTCGAGCGGCTGCGTGGTCAGGACCGAGACAAGCGCCCCCTCTTCGAAAAACCCGCCGCTGTCCAAGCCGCCCGTGTCCAAGCTGATGGCTCCCGTCAAACCTCATGTGCCGGCACCGCCCGGCATTCGGGGTTTGCGCCGCCTGTCTCATGAGGTAAAGGCAAGCCAGACCGAGGCCAACCCATCAAAGGACTGCCCCATGAAATTCTTCGTTGATACCGCCGAGATCGACGCCATCGCCGAGTTGAACGACCTGGGCATGGTGGACGGCGTCACCACCAACCCCTCGCTGATCAAGAAATCGGGCCGCGACATCATCGAGGTCACCCGTGAGATCTGCGCCATGGTCGACGGGCCAGTGTCCGCCGAGGTGACCGCCACCGATGCCGAGACCATGATCGCCGAAGGCCGCAAGCTGGTCGAGATCGCCGGGAACATCGCGGTCAAGGTGCCGCTGACCTGGGACGGGCTGAAGGCCTGCAAGGTGCTGTCGGACGATGGTCACATGGTGAACGTGACGCTGTGCTTCTCGGCCAACCAGGCGCTTCTGGCGGCCAAGGCGGGCGCGACCTTCATCTCGCCCTTCATCGGGCGGCTCGACGATATCAACCTGGACGGGATGGACCTGATCCAGGACATCCGCACAATCTATGACAATTATGGGTTCGAGACGCAGATCCTGGCGGCCTCGATCCGCTCGGTGAACCATATTCTCGACAGCGCGCGGATCGGCGCCGACGTGATCACCGCCCCGCCTGCGGTGATCAAGGCGATGGTCAACCACCCGCTGACCGACAAGGGGCTCGATGCGTTCCTGTCCGATATCAAGGCCGCCGGGATCAAGATCCTCTGAGGCATCGCCCTCGCGGCGCGCTCACGCACCGCGAAAAACCGGGGGAAAGCCCAAGAAAATTCGACGAATTTTCTTGGGCGCCCCGCACCGGCAGCGTTCTTGCCCAAACCGTGTCGCAGCACATCCGGTGGTAGAATTCCGCCCGAGTGTTGATTTTTCGGCAGAAAAATCGCATTCCCGTGTTATAAAACGTCCCAACATAAAACGAGGCGTGAATGAGCAGCAGCCCGAAGCTGGACGAAACCTTGCGCGAGGCGATCATCGCCAAGCCGCAGGTGGTATTGGATGACAAGGACATCATGCATGCGCTTGTCGCCGCGAACGAGCGGGCGATGGGCGGCAATGTCGTCGATCTGCGTGGCATCGCCATGGAGCGGCTCGAGGCCCGGCTGGACCGGCTCGAGGACACCCATCGCTCGGTCATCGCGGCCGCTTATGAGAACCTTGCCGGCACCAATCAGGTGCAGCGTGCGGTCCTGCGGCTGCTCGACCCGGTGGATTTCGAAACCTTCCTGCGCGATCTCGGCACCGAAGTGGCCGAGGTTCTGCGCGTCGATGCGATCCGGCTGGTGCTGGAAAGCAGCCAGGCCGAGCGCGGTGCCTCGCTGGAACGGCTCGACGATGTTCTGACCGTGGCACAGCCCGGATTTGTCGACAGTTACCTGACCGCCGGGCGCAACGCGGTGGCGCGTCAGGTCACGCTGCGCCAACTTCAACAGGCCACCCCGCAGGTCTATGGCCGCCGCGCCGACTGGATCCGGTCCGAGGCTTGCCTGAAACTCGACTTGGGCCCCGGTCGCCTGCCCGGCATGCTGGCAATGGGAGCCGAGGACCCGCATCAGTTCACCCCGCAATTGGGTACCGACCTGCTTTCTTTCTTTGCCGGCGTGTTCGAACGCACGATGCGCCGCTGGCTGTCGTGAGCCTGATCTCGCCGGCCTGCCGCGATGCATTGCAGCATTGGCTGGACACGCAGCGGGCACTGGCCGGTCGGGCCGACAACACCATCACCGCCTATCGCACCGATGTGGTCGAGTTCATGTCCTTCATGACCGTGCATTTTGGTGCGACGCAAGGGCTGGCACCGCTGGCCCGTATCGGGGTTCCCGACATGCGGGCCTGGATGGCCCAGATGCGCGCCGACGGGATCGGACCCCGCTCGCTGGCGCGCAAGCTTTCGGCGGTCAAGAACTTCTATCGCTGGCTGGCCGAACGCGAGGGGTTCGAGCCCACCGCCGTGCTGTCGACCCGGGCGCCCAAGTTCCAGAGGAAACTGCCCCGCCCACTGGCCGAGGATGCGGCGCGCGCGATGATCGACACGGTCGAGCTGCAATCGACCAAACCCTGGATCGCCGCCCGCGACATGGCGGTGGTGACCCTGCTTTATGGCTGCGGGTTGCGCATCTCCGAGGCGCTGTCGCTGACCGGGCGCGCGGCGCCGCTGCCAGCCACGCTGCGCATTCGCGGCAAGGGCGGCAAGGAACGTCTGGTGCCGGTGATCCCAGTAGCCCGCGCATCGGTCGATGCCTATCTGCGGCTCTGCCCCTGGCCGTTGGAGCCTGACGCACCGCTGTTTCGCGGTGCCCGGGGCGGTCCGCTGAACGCCCGCAGCATCCAGGCGGTGATGGCCAAGGCACGGATGCAGCTGGGCCTGCCCGCCACCGCCACACCGCATGCAATGCGCCACAGCTTTGCCACTCACCTGCTCGAAGCCGGCGGCGACCTGCGCGCGATTCAAGAGCTGCTGGGCCATGCCTCTTTGTCGACCACACAGGCCTATACCGCCGTCGACACCGCCCACCTGATGGAAGTCTACAACCGCAGCCACCCCAAGGCCTGACGCCCGCGCCCCGGAACCGATTGCAGCAGACGAATTGCAACCCTGTCATTTTTCCGTCATGAGGGGCGGATGACACCTCAGTTCCGCGCTCTCTTCGTCCATCTCTTTACCGCCACCGGCGCTGTCTTTGCCATGCTGGCGATGCTGGCGGCGGTAGATGCCAAATGGGACCTGATGTTCCTGTGGCTGGTTGTGGCCTTCTTTGTCGACGGGCTCGACGGGCCGATGGCCCGCCGTTATCACGTCAAGACCTATGCGCCCGAATTCGACGGGGTGCTGCTGGATCTGATCATCGACTATCTGACCTATGTGTTCATACCCGCCTTTGCCCTGTTCAAATCCGGGTTGATGGATGGCTGGACCGGCTGGTTCGCGATCATCATCATCACCTTTGCCAGCGCCATGTATTTCGCCGACACAAGGATGAAGACCAAGGACAATTCGTTCTCGGGTTTTCCGGGTTGCTGGAACATGGTGGTGCTGGTGATATTCGCGCTCGAGCCAAATTTCTGGGTCAGCCTGGTGCTGGTCACCGTGCTGGCGGTGTCGATGTTCCTGCCGCTCAAATTCGTTCATCCGGTCAGAACGCAACGCTGGCGCGCGGTGACCCTGCCCATGGCGCTGGCCTGGACCTTCTTCGCGGGCTGGGCCGCCTGGGTCGGGTTTCATCCCGAGAGCTGGGCGCATTGGGGCCTGGTGGTGACCAGCCTCTACCTGATTTTCGCGGGGATCGCCCAGATGGTCATTCCCGAGAAAGACATAGCCAGTCCCTTCTGACCCCAGCCGCCCGGTTGCCGGGCTGAATCGAGGGCGCTCCCCGGATCAGGCGCCGGATCCGCATCCCCTGCGCCGTGGCGCTCGCGGCCAGCGCATCGGTGTCGACCGGATGGCCCGGCCGCGCTGCCGGGGTCGGCCCATGGCGCAATGACAGGATCATCCGGCCCCGCGGCGACAACCGTGCCAAAGCGGTGGTCAACCCCTCTTGCTGCGCTTGCGGCGACATGTGATGAAACACCCCGATCGTCAGGATCAGGTCAAAGCGCAGTCCCACCCCGCGAAGCCGGGTCAGGTTCGGTAATCGGTCATCGATCCAGGTGATCGGGTGGCCGCGATGACGCTGCCGCCCCGCGGCGCGAAAGGCGGCCACCGGCTCTACCGCCCAGACCCGATGTCCGCGCGCTGCCAGCCAAGCCGCATCCCGCCCACTGCCGGCCCCGAGATCCAGACAAAGACCGGGGTTTTCAGGCAGTTCATCAATGACCGGAGCCAGCACATCTGCACTGTCCAGCGCCTCGAAAGCGGCAATCAGCGCTTCGGCCTCGGCCGCATAGCCACACCGCACCGACCTGCCACGCAAGCCGCTCACATGATATCTTCGATCTCGAAGTCCCGGCCGTTATGGGCAAAGCTCTCTCCCGCCCGCAGGTCCTTCATCGCCAGATAGATCGGACTCTGGGTCGAGATGCCCATATAGGTTTTGCCATCCACATCGAACCGGGTGGTCGAGACACAGATCACGAAATTGCGGCCGCCAAACGAGACCACCGCGCCCGGCCCAACCGTGTCGGTCAGCGCGAAATCGGTATTCTCGATGACATCGATCTTGGCATGATGCGCCTGAACCGGCGCGTCGAACGCGGCGGCCAGATCGCGGTTCTCTCGTGCCGCGACCAGATCGTCCTTGTCATGCACCTCACGGTCGCCCAGTTGCGCCTCCTTCAGGAAGGCTTCGTAATGCGCCTTGGCCGCGGCCAGTTCCGCTGCCTCCAGCGACATCAGCTTGTCATGCACGGCCTGTTTCTGCGCGGCGCGGTCTGTCATCTGCATCTCCTGACTCTGTTCCAGAGGATATCTGAATGATTTGGCGCCCAGCTTGCCTTGATCTGGGTCAGATGAGCAAGCCCGCAGCCCCTTCCAGTCGCAAAAGAGCCACCTTGGTCTCCACCCCACCGTGCCCGGAAAACCCGGTCAGGCCACGGGCGCCCATCACCCGGTGACAGGGGATGATCACCGGAATCGGATTGCCACCACAGCACTGCCCGACGGCCTGCGCCGAGGAGCCGAGCTCTCGCGCGATTTCACCATAGGTGCGGGTATAGCCATAGGGAATCGCGGCAATCGCATCGCAGACGGCGCGTTGCAAGTCCTACCCGCGCACCCTCAGCGGCAGGTCGAATTGCTCCAGCTCGCCCTGGAAATAGGCGGCGACCTGCGCTGCCGCGAGGTCCAGCAAAGGCGTATGGTCCGAACCATTCTGCCCCCATGTGGCGCGGGTGATCGCGCCATTCTCCTCGGTCAGGACAAAGGCGCCGGTCGGTGTATTGACGGTCAGGCTGGGCATGATCCGACCATGGCCCCACGGCAAAGGGCGCACAAGATGCCACGCGCCATTCCGACTTCATTTCGCCACAAATACTCCGGGGAGCGCGAGGGGCAGCGCCCCTCGCCCCGGTCGCCGCCGTCAGGCGGCGAAACACGGGATCACAGCATCAGTCCCGCCACCCGGTTGGGCCGGTCGTGGCGCGCATCGTATCCGTCCATGTCCCCCGCCATCAAGAGCGCGTTCAGGATGGCTTCCTCCGCCGCCTCGATCACCGCCTCGAACAGGGGCGAGCAGGCGTCGTTGGCCAGGGACGCGCCCGGCCCCACCGAAAAGGCCAGCGCATAATCACCCGACCCGTTCGACAGGGACGAACCGATCCGCGCCAGCCCGGCAAAGCTGCGGCTGGCAAGCCGGGTCAGGTTGCGGGACGAGAGCGGCGCGTCGGTGGCGATCACCAGCACGATGGACCCATCGGCATCCGCCTCGGGTACGCCCGCAACGGGCCGCCCGTCCACCCGCAGCGTTCCGCCGAAATTCGACTGTACCAGCACGCCCAGCATATGTTCACCGACCCACCGCGAGGCGGTGCCGATCCCGCCCTTGAGGCCAAAGCAGATGGTACCCGTCCCTGCCCCCACCGCGCCCTCGGCCACCGGGCCGGGGCGGGCGTTTGCAAGTGCTTCCAACATCTCTTCCACCGTGGGCCGGGCGGCGCGGATGTCGTTGAGACGCCCGTCATTGGTCTCGCCCACCACCGCGTTGATCGAGGTGACATCTGCGTTGCCCGGCTGCGCCAGCGTGTGGCGCACCAGCGCCTCGACCCCGCGACCCACCGCCAGCGTGTTGGTGAGCAGGATCGGCGTTTCGATCTCGCCCAGTTCACGGACCTGGGTGGCGCCTGCGAACTTGCCGAACCCGTTCAGCACCGACAGGCCCGCGCGGGGCCGGTCGGCAAAGACATTGCCCGGATGCGGCAGGACTGCGGTGACGCCGGTGCGGGTGCGGTCGCCTTCGATCAGGGTCACGTGGCCGACGGCCACCTGCCCCACATCGGTGATCGCGTTTTGCGGACCGGGCGGGAACCGCCCGATCGCAAGGCCCAGATCACGGGCGCGGGGCATCTCAGCCCAGCGCCGCGTCGCAACGGCCGCAGACGCCCGCATGGGCGTGGCGGCCGACATCGGGCAGGATCTTCCAGCAGCGCTGGCATTTCTCGCCCTCGGCGGTTTCGAACACCACGCCGACTCCTTCGACCTCGGGCAGGCGGAAGGCCTCGGAGGGTGCCGGATCACCAGTCACCGTCAGGCCCGAAGTGATGCAGAGATCGTCCATGTCGATGCCGGCGAGCAATTCGCGCAGGCCCGCGTCTTCGACATGCACCACCGGCGCCGCCTCAAGGCTCGACCCGATCACCTTGTCGCGACGCTGGATTTCCAACGCCGAGGTCACCACCCGGCGCACGCGGCGGATGCGGGCAACGCGCGCCTCCAACTCGGCGTCGCGCCAGCTGGCGGGTGTATCAGGGAAATCGACCAGGTGGACCGAGCTGTCCTCGCCCGGATAACGCTCCAGCCAGACCTCTTCCATGGTGAACACCAGCACCGGCGCCAGCCAGGTGGTCAGGCGGTGGAACAGCAGGTCGAGCACGGTGCGCGCCGCCCGGCGGCGCGTCGTGTCGCCGTCGCAATAAAGCACGTCCTTGCGGATATCGAAGTAGAAGGCCGAAAGATCCACGGTGGCAAAGTTGAACACCGCGCTATAGACGCCCTGGAAGTCGAAGGCGGCATAGCCCTTGCGCACCTGCTCATCCAGTTCCGCCATGCGGCTCAGCACCCAGCGTTCAAGCGGCGGCATCTCGGAGACATCCTCGATCCGGTCGGCCTCGGTGAAATCCGAGAGCGAGCCCAGCATGAAGCGCATGGTGTTGCGCAGCCGGCGATAGCTGTCGGCTACGCCTTTCAGGATCTCGGGCCCGATGCGCTGGTCGGCGGTATAGTCGGTCTGCGCCACCCAAAGCCGCAGGATATCGGCGCCGTATTGCTTGACCACCTCGTCGGGCACGATGGTATTGCCCAGCGACTTGGACATTTTCATGCCCTTCTCGTCGAGGGTGAAGCCATGCGTGACCACGTTGCGATAGGGCGCGCGGCCCAGCGTGCCGCAGGCCTGCAACAGCGAGGAGTGGAACCAGCCACGGTGCTGGTCGGTGCCCTCCATATAGACATCGGCGATGCCGTCCTCGGTGCCGTCAGCTCGGTCGCGCAACACAAAGGCATGGGTCGAGCCAGAGTCGAACCAGACGTCGAGCACGTCGAACACCTGATCCCATTCGTCGGCGTTGTAATCGTTGCCCAAGAAACGCTCCTTGGCGCCCTCGGCATACCAGCAATCGGCGCCCTCGGCCTCGAACGCGGCAAAGATGCGGGCATTGACGGCCGGATCGCGCAGCAGGAAGTCGGCGTCCGTCGGCAGCGCGCCCTTGCGGGTGAAACAGGTCAGCGGCACGCCCCAGGCACGCTGGCGCGACAGCACCCAGTCGGGCCGCGCCTCGATCATCGAATAGAGCCGGTTGCGCCCGGTTTGCGGCGTGAACTTCACCAGCTGGTCGATCGAGGTGAGCGCGCGTTCGCGGATGGTTTTGCCATAGCTGTCCTGCCCATCATTCACGGGCCGGTCGACGCTGGCGAACCATTGCGGCGTGTTGCGATAGATGATCGGCGCCTTGGACCGCCAGCTATGCGGATAGCTGTGCTTGATCTTGCCACGCGCGAGCAGCCCGCCGACCTCGACCAGCTTGTCGATCACCGTCTTGTTGGCATCGCCCTCGCCGCCCTTGCGGTTGAGGATGTACTTGCCGCCGAAAAACGGCAGATCGGCCCGGAACGAGCCATCGTCCATCACGTTATAGGTGATGACCTGCTCCAGCATGCCCAGATCGCGATAAAGCTCGAATTCCTCCATCCCGTGGGAGGGGGCACAATGCACGAAACCGGTGCCCTCGGTATCGGTCACGAACTCGGCGGCGCGGAAATCGCGGATATCGTCCCATTCGCCACCCGAGCCTTCGGAATTACGGAGCGGATGAGCCAACGCAATATGGCTCAACTCTTCAGCTGTCACATCTCTAACACGCCGGTACTGGTTGTTCTCCAAGCGAGCACGGCGCATCACGTCATCGGCTAGTTTGTCGGCAAGGACGTACTTGTCGCCCACCGACGCCCAGCATTCCTCGGGCGTACCGGTGACCTCATAGAGGCCATAGGCGATGTCCTTGCCATAGACCACCGCCTTGTTCGACGGGATGGTCCAGGGCGTGGTGGTCCAGATCACCACATAGGCGTTTTGAAGATCCATATTAAAGTAAGGAGGTTCATCTTGTGCCGCAGCATCAAAGAGCCTATTTCCCAACACCTTAAACTTCACCCAGATGGTGAAGCTTTCCTTGTCGTGATACTCGACCTCGGCCTCGGCCAGCGCCGTCTGTTCGATGGGCGACCACATCACGGGTTTGGAACCCTGATACAAAGTGCCGTTCATCAGGAACTTCATGAACTCGTCGGCGATCACCGCCTCGGCGTGATAGTCCATGGTGACATAGGGATCGGCCCAGTTGCCGGTGATGCCCAGGCGCTTGAACTCTTCGCGCTGGATGTCGATCCAGCCCTCGGCAAAGCGGCGGCATTCCTGGCGGAACTCGACGACGTTGACGTCATCCTTGCTCTTGCCCTTCTTGCGGTACTGTTCCTCGATCTTCCATTCGATCGGCAGGCCGTGACAGTCCCAGCCGGGCACATAGCGCGCGTCGAACCCCATCATCTGGTGGCTGCGCACGATCATGTCCTTGATGGTCTTGTTCAGCGCGTGGCCGATATGCAGGTGGCCGTTGGCGTAGGGAGGACCGTCATGCAGGGTGAACGGCGCGCGGCCCGTTTTCTCGCGCAGGCGGTCATAGACGCCGATCTTCTCCCAGCGCTCCAGCCACTGCGGCTCGCGCGCGGGCAATCCGGCGCGCATCGGGAATTCGGTTTTCGGCAGGTTCAGCGTGTCTTTGTATTCGGGCGTTTCAGCGGTCGTGTCGGCGCACATCTCGGGCGTCCTCTGGCAAACATGTCGGTTGGGGGATATTCGGTTCGGTGCGATGGCTCAAGCACCTTTGCCCGGCGTCTCGATCTGGTCAGAGCGCCGGGGAGGTAATTCGAATAATGATGGCCGCACGGTGGGTCATGCGCGCCTTATAGGCAATTCGCGGGCGGGGGGAAAGCGCCGTTATGACACAGCCCTGATTGCTTAACGCGACTCCGCGTCAGTCGGGCTTGCAAAGCAGGTTAGAGAGCATCATGCATCGCGCAATAGCCGGCCCCCCCGGACGCAAGCCAAGTTGACCAAGATGCAAAGAACCCTCGCCATATTTTCCATCCTTGCCCTGAAAAGCACCTTGGCCGGTTGTACCGAACCGACCTCTTCCGGCGCGCAAACCGCGCTTGTCCTGTCAAAGACAGTGCAACTGACTGCCGCCGGCAAGGCGACCGCCCCGGAAAAGATCACGCCGGTGCGGATCACCTTTCCCGACAGCCGGTCTTATTCTGCCGTTCCGCCAGCCTTTCAGCCCAAGACCTGCCAGCTTTCCAGCAGCCATTTCACCGCCGAGGTGAAAATTCCGGGCGAGGTCAATCTGCCCTCTTATGGCACCAAGACACCCCCGATGCGGGTGCGCTGCACCTCGGAGCAGTTTGAATTCGACGAAACCATCAAGCCGCTGAATCTGACGCAGCAGGCCTATTCAGCAGCGGCAGCCGCACATGTCCTGGTGGGGTACGGTCTGGTCGGGGCCGCGGTCACCGCCAGCCAGGCCAGCCAGCGCGACAAATCGCAAGACATCTATGGCTATCCGCTGAAGATCGAGCTGCAATAACGCGCGTGACCGGAGTTTCAGGCGTGAAACAGCGTTCCCACCCCATAGGCGATGGCTGCAGCGGCCCCGCCTATTGCCAGCGTCTCGAGCCCCGACCGCCACCAGGGCGCCAGCGACCAGCGGCTTTTCAACGCGCCGATGGCAAAGAATACCGCAGCAGTCATCCAGGCTGAAACGGTGAACGCGCCGTCCACCCCGAACAGGAACGGCAAGAGCGGGATCATGCCCGCCAGCAGAAAGGCCGCGAATGTTGCCAGCGCCGCCCGCATCGGGTGGGGATCGACGCTGCCGAGGCCGTATTCACCGTCGATCATCAGCGCGACCCAGTTGTCACGATCAGCGGTGATGGCATCTGTGGCCTGTTCCAGAACCTCGCCCGACAGCCCCTTCTGCGCCAGGATCTCGCGCACCTCCAGCCGCTCTCCCTCGGGGTAGCGGGCGATATGGCGCTCCTCGACCACGCGCAGGCGCCGAACGTTGTCCAGATCGGCCTTGGTCCCCGAGTAGTTGCCCGCCGCCATGGAAAACCCGTCAGCCAGAACATTGGCCAGCCCCAGCGCCACGATGACAAAGGGCGAAAGGCCCGCCCCCGCCACGCCCGCCACGATGGCGAAAGTGGTCACCGACCCGTCGATGCCGCCATAAACAACGTCGCGCAACACGCCGCGCCCGGGCGGCGCTCCAATCCGCTGCGAGACCTCGTTGGGGCTATGTCCATGTTCTTTCATTCCAGCAGCCTTCCCGTTTGCCCGATGGGCTGTCCTTGTCCCAGATCAAGCCCCCGCCTGTGACAGTATGGCGCTTGCGGATCGGAACCCTATATCCGACTTTAACAGTCAGAAAAGAGACGCCAATGCCCAGCCCCCTGCCCCTGTTCCAGATCACCGCCCCCCAGATCGACCGCGTCGTGAGGGTCTTCTATGCCCGCATCCGCGCCCATGGCGAACTGGGCCCGGTCTTTGCCGCCCATGTGCGCGACTGGCCCGCGCACGAGGCGCGCATCGCCGCTTTCTGGCGCAATGCCATCCTGAAAGAGCGCTGCTATGACGGCAACCCGATGCGGGTGCATGTCGCGCGCCCCGATATCCGGCCCGATCATTTCCCGCTCTGGCTTTCACTCTTTCACGAGGTTCTGACCCAAGAGCTTGCCGCCGACACCGCCGCCCGCTGGGGGGCGCTGGCCGACCGGATCGGCCACGGGCTGAAAATGGGCCTGACCTCGATGCGCCAGAAACCGGACGACGTGCCCTCGCTCCTCTGAGCCTGTCTTCATTTCGCTTACAAATACTCCGGGGGGGCCTACAAAATTCGACGAATTTTGTAGGCGGGGGCAGCGCCCCCTTACCACCTGAAGTCAGCCATTGGCCTTGCTGACAATTCCCGTCAGGGCGCGGCGCACCACGCCCCGGACCGAAGGCCGGCGCCGCGCCGAAAACGGCAGGGGTCGGCAAACCTCCATCGCCGCGACGCCCACCCGCGCGGTGAGCGCTCCGTTCACCAGACCCTCGCCGAACCGGCGCGACAGTTTACTCAGGACCGAACCGCCCAGCACCGGTTCCAACAGGTCATCGCCTACCGCAACCGCGCCGGTTGCCACCAGATGCGCCATCACTGCGCGGGTCAGCCGCCAGCTGCCCAGCACGCCGGACCGACCTCCATAAATCTCGGCCACCCGCCGGATCATCCTGAGCGAAGAGGCAAGCGCGGCGACCACATCGGCCAGCGCCAGCGGCACCAGTGCGGTGACGGTGGCCACCCGGCGCGCCGCCGCCTCGACCTCGCGCTGCGCCTCGGCGTCCAGCGGGGCCAGCAGGCTGTCCTCGGCCAGCGCCAGCAGGTCTTGCGCCTCGAACTGTTCCTCTACCCGCTCGGCCAGCCGTTCGCGGCCCCAGCGGGTTTCTTCACGCCCGCGATAGAAGGTGTCGAGTTTTCGGCACACCGCGCGCGCCTGCGCCAGATCGTTCTCGGCCAGCGCCGCATCGGCGGCGCGGCGCAGCCCGTCGACCCGGCCCAGCCGCCCGATCGCCGCAAGCTCCCGCAGCGCGATCAGCAACGCCACCAGCACAAAACCCGCCAGCAGCGCAGTCATGACCCAACCCAGAACCGGGACACGGTCCATCAGCCCGGTGACGAAATCCCAGGCCGCGACCGAGATCACCGCCCCCAGAAACGCAGCGGCCAGACCCCAGAACCAACGCGCCAGCCGCGAAGGACGCCGCGCCGCCACGCGGGCGGCGGCCAACATGGCCGCACCCTGTGGGCGATCCGTGTCGGGCACCGGCAGCGCCTCGGCCACCGGGGGTGGCGGCGTTTTCTCGTCCTTCAGGTCGAACAGGACCGGACCCTGGGTCATGACCGCCTCCATTCATAACGGATATCGGGCAGGCGCTCTTCGTTGCCCGCGCCATCGGTACGGGCGGCCTCGACAAAGCCGTGCCGGGCATAGAAACGCTGCGCCCTGGTATTTTGCTGGAATGTCCAGAGTTCCAACCGGTCGCTCCGCTCCATCGCATTCCCCAACAGCGCCGCACCCAGCCCCTGCCCTTGCGCCGCTTTTGCAAGGTAGAGCGAACAGATCTCCTGCCCGTCACGGGCGATGAACCCGGCGACCTGCCCGCCGAGAACCGCAACCGTAACCCAGCTGCGCGCGATCATGATCCCGCAGAAACCCACCGTCTCGGCCCTCTCATAGAGCTTGGGCATCCAAGGTGTGTCCTGTGCAAACCGATAGAGGATGTCTCCGGTCGCCTCGGCGTCGCCGGGCCGGGCCGGGCGCAGCACCGCGTTCATAGCCGGTCCCCGAACAGGAACTGCGCCGCCCGGTCCAGCCGGATATGCGGCGGCCCATCGCCCGGCTTCAACTGCAGCGACGCCGGCGCAAAACTCATCGCCTGGAACCCCGCGCCCAACCAGGCCTCGGCCCCGGTACGGGCCGGGCTCAGCAACTGGCCCGGATCCTCGGGCAAGGCACCGGGATAGAAGGCGGCCTGCCGTCCATCCTCCAGCAGGGTGCCCCGCACGCAAGGCAAGTCGCGCCCGTCATGCGCGCGCATCTCCTCGGTGGTGACGCGCAGAGAAGCAAGCGCCAGTGCGGCGGTCTCGGCTCCGGCGAACTGCGCCCGGTCGCGCGCCTCGCGGGTCAGCGCCTCGATGATCGCGGTCAACTGCGGGTGCTGCTTGTGATGCAGGTGATCCGCCTTGGTGGCGGCAAACAGGATCCGGTCGACCCGGCGGCCCAGCAGCAGCCGGTTCAGCCAGGCATTGCGGCCAGGCCGGAAGGCACCCAGGATATCGGCCATCGCAAGGCGCATGTCCTCGACCGCCTGCGGACCCTTGTGAATGGCGCCCAGCGCATCGACCAGCACCACCTGCCGGTCGATACGAGCGAAATGATCGCGAAAGAACGGGCGCACCACCCGCGCCTTGTAGGCCTCGAACCGGCGCGCCATTTCCCGGTGCAGCGAACGGCGCGGCGCGGCGCCCGTCACCGGCAAAGGCGCAAAGGTCAGCACCGGCGAGCCGGCCAGATCGCCGGGCAGCAGGAAGCGCCCCGGCGTGCAGTCGGAAAACCCCGCGCCGCGTGCCGCCTCCAGATAGGCAGTAAAGCTCCGTGCGAGCTCCTGCGCCAGGGGCTCGTCATGGCGCGCGGCCGGGTCCACGGGACCCAGCGCCGCGAGATAGGCCTTTGCCTGGGACCGGCTCCCGATCCGCGCCAGCACCTCGGCCGACCAGTCTTCATAGCTCTTGTCCATCAGACCCAGGTCGAGCAGCCATTCACCGGGATAATCCACGATATCCAGATGCACCGTGCGCGGCCCCTGCAAGCCGCCCAGCAAACCTCCGGGCCGCACCCTGAGCGACAGGCGCAGCTCGCTCACCGCGCGGGTGCTGTCGGGCCAGTGCGGCGCGGGGCCGGTCAATGCCGCCAGATGCGCCTCGTAGTCAAAGCGCGGCACGGTGTCGTCAGGCTGGGGTTGCAGGAACGCGGCCTCGATCCGTCCCTCCTGCGCCGCGACAAGGCCGGGCATCCGGCCCCGGTCGAGCAGGTTGGCGACCAGCGAGGTGATGAAGACGGTCTTGCCCGAGCGCGCCAACCCGGTCACGCCCAGCCGGATCACCGGCTCGAACAGCGCTTCGCTCAGCGTATCCGAAACGGTCTCGACGCCGCGCACCACACGGTCTGCGAAGGAGGTGATGACCAAGTTCTGCCCCTGCCTGTTTCCCTGCCAAGATAAAGAGCGCGCCGCCCGGTTGCTAGGGTCGCGATGTTTTTTGCGAGGCTCCGCCTCGCGCTCCGGAGTATTTTCGACCAGAAAGAAGCCCATTCACTCCTTGCTTCAAGCCGCCCGAAATACTCCGGGGGAGTCGCCGCTTGCGGCGGCGGGGGCAGCGCCCCCACTGGACAGGGCGGCGGGCGCGGGGTACCAGCGCGGCCATGCCACGCTATGCATTGAAAGTCGAATATCTGGGCGCCCCGTTTGCCGGCTGGCAGCGGCAAAAGGATCTGCCTTCGGTACAGGGCGCCATCGAGGCGGCGCTGGCGCGGCTCGAACCCGGCCCCCATACCATCGCCGCCGCCGGGCGCACCGATGCCGGCGTGCACGGGCTGGGCCAGGTGGCCCATTGCGACCTGACCCGCGACTGGGATCCCTTTCGCCTGTCCGAGGCGCTGAACTGGCACCTGAAACCGCAACCGGTGGCGATCACCGCTGCCGCGCGGGTGGCCGAGGACTGGCATGCCCGCTTTTCGGCCACCGAACGGCAATATCTGTTCCGCCTGCTGATGCGGCGGGCGCCGGCGACCCATGATGCAGGGCTGGTCTGGCAGGTCGGGCACCGGCTGGACGCGCGCGCCATGCAGGCCGCCGCCGACCTGTTGCTGGGGCGGCACGATTTCACCACCTTCCGCTCGTCGATCTGCCAGGCCGCCAGCCCGGTCAAGACGCTGGACGAGCTTCGCGTCGAAGAGGTCCAGAGCTTCTCCGGTCCCGAGATCCGGTTCCAAGTGCGCGCGCGCTCGTTCCTGCACAACCAGGTGCGCAGTTTCGTGGGCACGCTGGAGCGCGTGGGCGCCGGGGCCTGGGCGCCCGAGGATGTGCGCCGCGCGCTGGAGGCGCGCGATCGCGCCGCCTGTGGGCCGGTCTGCCCGCCGCAGGGCCTTTATCTGGCGCGGGTGGGCTATCCCGAGCCGGTCTTTGCCTCGGACATGCCCGCCGCGTCCTCCTGATCCCAGCTGTAGGCCCAGTGGACCAGCCCGGCGCGGCCGGCCTCGGTCAGGGCATAGACCCCCTTTTCGAGCCGCGCGAACCAGCCATAGTGATTGTCCCGCATCAGCCGCGTCGCGGCGGAAACACCGGTTGCGCGCGCCACATCGGCGCCGCGTGACGCGCCCTGTTCCGCCAGCCATGCCGCGCAACGCAGCGCGTCCTGGCGATAGGCGGTGACAATGCCGTGGCGGGTGGCGCCGCCCGCGTTCGGGTCTCCCTCAAGCCTTTCGAACTCGCGCAGCAGCCGTCCCTCGCGCGCCTTCGACTTGCGCGGGCGATAAGGACCGGGATCGCAATGCACCTCGACCCGGCCATCTGCACGCAGGGTGATCAGGCCAAGACCCAGCCGCCGGCACAGCGCCAGATTGTCCCGCAATGCCCGCCGGGCCGTGCGCCCGGTCGGGCGCGGCACGGCGACATAGACACTGTCGCTGAGCGCGAGCCGTGAGACAGCCTGATGAAACAGCGACAGCGAGAACCGCAGCTTCATCTCGACAATAACCGGCACCTCGTCCCCCCGGCGCGCGACCAGGTCGGCCGCGCCCACCTCGCCCTTGACGACATATCCCTGCCGCTCGAACACCGCCTTGAGCGGAGGGTAGAGATCTTGTTCGCGTTGCATGGTTGCACGCTAGGCACATCGCAGCGGCAATACAATCGTCCCCCTGCCCCGGGGTTGTCCCCCCGACCCGGGCGGCCTAGCTGTGGAGACAGCCGGAAATTGCAGGAGCCTTGTCATGTTTCGCGTGTTTTTGATCTGCCTCTGCCTGTTGGCCGCAGGTGGGGCAGCAGCCCGCTGCACCGGCACTGACATGCGCGACAGGCTGACGCCCGAGGCAGAGGCACGGCTGGCGCGCGAGATCAAGCAGGTTCCCTTTGCCTACGGCAATCATTGGGTCGCAACCAAAGGCAACCGCCGCATCCATGTCATCGGCACTCAGCACACAGGGGACAGCCGGATGCGGGCGGCGATGCGCAGCCTGACACCGGTGATCCGCTCGGCCGATGCGGTACTGCTGGAGGTGACGCAGCAGAAACTGGCCACGCTCGACAGCGTGTTGCGCAGCACGCCGGGTCTTCTCACCATTCCCAAGGGTCCCGGCCTGAACGAGATGATGCGCGCCGAGGACTGGCGCCTGCTTAGCGTCAAGATGGCCATGCACGGGGTCGACGAGCGGGTGCTGGCGCGGATGCAGCCCTGGTTCATCTCGATGAGCCTGTCTACCTCGGGCTGCGGCGGGCGCGGGTTGTTCGCCTATCAGGGCCTGGATGACCGCATCGAAAAGACCGCGATCCGCGCCAAGGTGCCGATCGGTTCTCTCGAGAATGTGGGCGACGGAATGCGGGCACTTTCGGCGATCCCGATCCGTGACCAGATCCAGCTGCTGCTGCTCGATCTCAAGAGCGAGTTGAACTACGACGACCAGGTCGTCACCATGGCCAATGCCTATTTCGAACAGCGCCTGGCCGAGGCTATGCTGATCGAAAGCTGGACACTCTACCGCGACCTCAAGGTGTCGCGCAGCGAGGTCGCGCGTCTGCTGCGCCAGTTCGACGCTCATATCCTGGACCGGCGCAACCGGGCCTGGATGCCGGTGATCCTGCGCGCGGACGTTCCGGTTCTGGTGGTTGCGGTGGGGGCTGCCCATCTGCCGGGCAAGACCGGTATTCTGAACCTGTTGAAACGACAGGGCTACAGCCTCAGCCGGGCCGATTTCTGACCTTTGCGGGGGCTTGGGATGCGTTTTCTCTCTGTGCTGCTGCTTCTCCTGATGCCATTGGCAGCGCAGGCCGCTTGCGAGGGCCACGACCTGCGGGACGATCTGTCGCCCGCGATCCGCGCCGAGATGGAGCAGGCCGCAGCCGCGATCCCCTATCCCGAGGGCAATCATTGGGTCGCGACCCGGGGCGATACCGTGCTGCACCTGATCGGCACCCTGCATGTCAACGACCCGCGCATGGGGCCTGCCATCGAAAGGCTGAAACCGGTGATTGCAGGCGCCGATGCGGCCTGGTTCGAACTGAACAGCTCCGATCTGGCCGCGTTCGAGCGCGAGGTGATGGGCAACCCCAAGGTGGCGCTGATCACCGAAGGCCCCACCCTGATCGAGTTGATGAGCGAGGAGGGATGGAACCGGATCGCCCGCGCCCTCGCCGAACGGAACGTGCCCGCCTGGATGGGGGCCAAGATGCAACCCTGGGTGCTGGGCTCGATTCTTTCGCTGCCGCCCTGCCTGCTGCGCGACCCCGAAGCGCGGCAAGGCATGGATCGCCGGCTTGCGGCCCTGGCCAACAGCCATGGCCTGCCGCAACACTCGCTGGAGACCGGGGCCGAGCTGTTGGCGCTGTTCACCGCCACCCCGATCGAACAGCAGGCCCGCGAACTGGACATGTTCTCGG
Source organism: Ruegeria sp. SAZD011 (assembly GCF_059612545.1). Taxonomy (NCBI): domain Bacteria; kingdom Pseudomonadati; phylum Pseudomonadota; class Alphaproteobacteria; order Rhodobacterales; family Roseobacteraceae; genus Ruegeria; species Ruegeria sp. SAZD011. The sequence goes on from NZ_JBXWQU010000022.1 coordinate 40,985, forward strand.
CCATGCTGGGCGCCGATGCCGACCAACTGGCAACACTGAGCGCGATCTATTTCGACGAGCGCCATGCCGAGTTCATGGAGTTCTCGCGCCGCGACGCGATGGCGCGCAGCGGTTTGACGCCCGAGGAATTCGCCCCGCTCTGGGACAGTTTCATGCTGGAACTGGTCGAGGGGCGCAACCGCAACTGGATGCGTCATATTCTGGACATCCGCGACCAGACCGCCGTGATCGCGGTGGGGGCCGCGCATCTGCATGGAAACCAGGGTCTGCTGAACCTGTTGGCCGAGGCGGGTTACAGCCTGAACCGGGTGGCGTTCTGATACGGGGACAGACCAAGGGTCGCAGCCCGCACAGCGCCCCGTGACAAGCCCGGCCCGCGCCCCTATAAGGCGCGCAAATTCGACCATGCGCAGGATAGAGACATGACCATTCAGGTATTCGGCCACAAATCCCCCGACACCGATTCCACCGGCTCGCCCATCGTCTGGGCCTGGTATCTGACCGAGGTGAAGGGTAAGGCCGCCAAACCGGTGCTGCTGGGCGAACCCAACACCGAAGCGGCCTTCATGCTGAGCCGCTGGGGTTTCGACAAGCCCGAGATCATCTCGGACGTGGACGCAGGTGCCCCGGTGGTGATCGTTGACACCAACAACCCCGCCGAACTGCCGGCCAGCGTCAACGACGCCGATATCCGCCAGATCATCGACCATCACGCGCTGATCGGCGGGCTGAAGACCAAAGGCCCGATCGACATCACGCTGCGCCCGCTGGCCTGCACCGCCACCATCATGGTCGACCTGATGGGCGACGATGCCACGCGCATGCCCGACGCGGTCAAGGGTGCGGCGCTGACCTGTATCCTGTCGGACACGCTGGAGTTCCGCTCGCCCACCACCACCGAGCACGACCGCGCCGTGGCCGAGAAGCTGGCCGCCGATCTGGGCATCGACATCCCCTCTTATGCCGCCGAGATGTTCGCGGCCAAGTCGGACGTGTCGTCCTTCTCGGATGCCGAACTGCTGCGGATGGACTCGAAAGAGTACAACGTCGACGGCAAGGAATTCCGGGTCTCGGTTCTGGAAACCACCGCGCCCAAGGTGCTGCTGGACCGCAAGGACAGCCTGATGGCCTCGATGATCGACGTGGCCAAGGAAGACGGCGCCGATCAGGTGCTGCTGTTCGTGATCGACATCCTGAACGAGGAAGCCACCCTGCTGGTACCCAACGATCTGGTCAAGGCAGTGGCCGAAAAAAGCTTTGGCGCCTCGGTCTCGGGCGACACGGTTGTCCTGCCCGGCATCATGAGCCGCAAGAAGCAGATCATCCCGAAACTCAAGGTCTGATCCGGTCCCGACCGATGAAAAAGGCGCCCCTCGCGGGCGCCTTTTTTGTTGCGGCTTTACTGGGTAGGCAACCCGTCAAAGGCGTGCACGCCTTCGGGAATGATGTGAAAGGCCTGTTTCTCGGCGGCAAACACCGCCGCCTTGGGACCCTTGAACAGGGCCGGATCATCCAATGTGCCGATCTTGAGGATCACCGCCGGCAATCCGGGCCGATGCGAGGCGACCCCGGTGCCGCAGGTGGCGCAGAAATCGCGGGTCACGCGGTCGGGCCGGTCCTCCAGCCGAAAACTCTTGGGCGTGCCTTTGACATAACGAAAGCCAGCGGCGGGCATCACCATGAACAGGTTGGGCGCGCCACCGGAGTAGGTCTGGCAGGCGCGGCAATGGCATTGTGCCTTGAGCATCGGCGCGCCCTCGGCCTCGTAGCGCAGCGCGCCGCAATAACATCCGCCTGTAAGTGTCATTCTGGTCTCCTTGTGTCGGTGTCACGGCACAGGATGGACGCGGGTCTCACAGGTCGCTAGTGTCACAAATGACATTATTCAGGCTAAAATGGACAACTCGCCATGGACGTCCTTCTGCTGCATCCAACCCCCTGCCAGCGGTCGAGCCTGGCTATCGCCGAGGACATGCTGGACAGCGCCAACCGCGTGGCCGCGTTGCGCGGCGAGCCGGCGCCATTTCGCTGGCGCACCCTGCGACCCGAGGCGGTCAGCCCTGAAACACCCAAGCCCGAGTTGGTGGTGCTGCCGGGCATGGGGCTTGCCTCGGCGCAGGAGTTGCGCACCGCGATGAACGGGTCGGGCTTTGCCACACTGACGGATGCGTTGCACCACCTTGCCCGGCCCGGCACCCGCATCGCCAGCGCCTGTTCCGGCGTTTTTGCACTGGCGGCGGCGGGACTTCTGGATGGGCGACGTGTCACCACCACCTGGTGGCTGGCGCCACTTTTGCGATCATGGTTCCCCAAGGTCCGGGTCGAGATGGGCGAGGTGCTGTGCAGCGATGGGGCGCTGGTGACGGCGGGGGCCTCCTTTGCCCAGATCGACCTGATGCTGCATCTGATCGAGACCCAGGCGGGCTATGCCCTGGCCGAGGATTGCCGCCGCTTTCTGCTGGCCGACAGCCGCCCCAGCCAACTGCCCTATCTGTCGGTGGCGACGCTGGTGGCGGGTGATCCGGCGCTGCAACGGGTCGAGTTGTACCTGCGCCGCCATATCGCCCGGCAGGTGCCGCTGGCCGAACTGGCCGAGGCCGCCGGGCTGGGCGCGCGCACCTTTGCCCGCCGCCTGTCGCGGGTCGCGGGCATGACCCCGAGCGAGTTTGCCCAGACCCTTCGGGTGACCGAAGCGATCCGCCTATATCGTGCGGGCGGGCTGAGCCTGGAACAGGTCGCGCATCGGGTCGGGTATGGCGATGCCACCGCACTCCGCCGCGTGATGACGCGCCGCACCGGGCGGCGGCTGGAAAGCTTTCGCACCTGATGGTCAGCGCTTGCCCATGGTCATCGTCCGGCACATGCGGCATACACGGCCTGCGACAGTTACAAAGCCGGACCTCCACATGACCCAGATCATCAACGCCCTCTCCGACATCTCCGACCGATATCGCGCGCTGTTCGTCGATCTGTGGGGCTGTGTCCATAACGGGGTGACTGCCTATCCCGAGGCGGTCGCCGCGTTGCAGACCTATCGCGCGGCGGGCGGCATCGTGGTGCTGGTCACCAACTCGCCCAAACCCCGCGCGGGCGTGGCGACGCAGCTGACCCAGTTTGGCGTGCCTCAGGACGCCTATGACACCATCGCCACCAGCGGCGACAGTGCCCGGTCCGCCATGTTCCGGGACGCGGTGGGGCAAAAGGTCTATTTCATGGGCGAATGGGACCGCGACGCTGGGTTCTTCGAGCCGCTCAAGCTGCTCGACAACCCGGTCGAGATCACTCGTGTACCGCTGCAAGAGGCCGAGGGCATCGTCTGTTGCGGCCCCTTCGATCCGATGGCCGACCCCGAGGTGAACCGACCCGATTTCCTCTATGCCAAGACCAAGGGGATGAAGCTGCTCTGCGCCAATCCCGATATCGTGGTCGACCGCGGCGAAATCCGCGAATGGTGCGCCGGGGCGCTGGCGCGGCTTTACACCGAGATGGGGGGCGAGAGCCTCTATTTCGGCAAACCGCACCCGCCGATCTATGATCTGGCCCGCCGTCGGCTGACCGCGCTGGGCCAGGATGTGGGCGATGGCGAGATCCTGGCCATCGGTGATGGCATCCAGACCGATGTCGCCGGGGCGATGGGCGAAGGGATTGATTCCCTCTTCATCTCGGGCGGTCTGGCCGCATCGGAAACCAAAACTGGCCACAGCCCCGACCCCGAAGCGCTAACAGCCTATCTGGACAGGGAAAACCGGACCCCAACCTATACTATTGGACAACTGCGCTGAGCAGAAAGGACTTGATTTTCTGCACCTGCAAAGTAATAAAGTTGCCAAACTCAGGTGGAGACTTGCTCAAAGTTGCTCCATCGCCTGGATAGAGAGGGTGACATGTTGGACAATCTGCCGCGCGGAACGATCTGTATCGAAGATATCGAGATGGGCATGACCCGGTACCTGCGCAAGCAGGTCACCGACGAGGATATCGAGATGTTCGCCCAGGTCTCGACCGACCGCAATCCGGTGCATCTGGACGACGAATATGCCCGCGACACCATCTTTGAGGGGCGCATCGCCCATGGCATGCTGACCGCCGGGCTGATCTCGGCGGTGATCGGCGAGCAACTGCCGGGACATGGCACCGTTTACATGGGCCAGTCGCTGAAATTCCTCGCCCCCGTGCGCCCCGGCGACACGGTCTATGCAGAGGTCAAGGTTATCGACATCGACTTTGCCAAGCGCCGGGTCAAGCTGGATTGCCATTGCGCCGTCGATGGCAAAAAGGTGTTGGTGGGCGAGGCGATGGTGCTGGCCCCCTCGCGCAAGTTCGACTGAACCCGACTGCTGTCGACTAAAACCGCAGCACCTCTGGGGCTGCGGTGTTGCCTAGCCCGTCTCGGCTACGTCATCGGCCAAGCTCGGCCAGCTCTCCCATGAACAGATTTTCAAATCCCGTTGGCATCACCATGCCCGGCGCGTGATAGGGATTGGCAAAGGCGACCACAAAGAACACGATCAAGCCGGTATAGGCCGCGAAGATCGACAACAGAAAGATGTTGTGCGTGTTCGGCGCATGGGTGAAGAGGCCCGCAGATGTCAGGACCAGCCCGGCAACCGCAGCCATCATGAACAGGTCCTGTACATTGGCGATCGCCGCGTTCTCGCGCAATCGCCGCAAACCGGACACCTCGCGCAGGTGGTCGACCACGATACCCTTCAGCACGTTCTGCCGATCCGTCGCGGGTTCCAGTTCCAAGGCCCCGACATAGGCCCTTTCCCAGGCCGCCCAGGCCTCGGGAGAGAGGATATCCGCCTCTGCAAGGCTGTCCCATTCCTGCTCGAGGACAAGACGCACATAACCCGCCAGATCCTTGCGGATCGGCAGCGTTTCCTCCGGATCATAGCGCTTGAGATCATAGAACGCGTCCCCGACCAGAACCGCCTCGCGCGCGCTGGCGGTGCTGATGTCGCGCACATTGATCAGTTCCTGTGCGAAAACCAGCGCCAGGATCAGTGCATGCAACGCCCCGACACGGGTAAAGATAGGGCCCGCAAGGTCGGACTTTGCCTCACCCGAGCGGCACAGTATCGCCCGGGTCAGCCCATAGGCCGAGAATGCCAGCACCAGCGTAGCCGCAACGAACACGAACGCCGCAACCGGGACCGGCAGTTGGAACAGTGTTTGCATCCGATTGTAACTCCTGTCGGGTGGGACGAAAACACCCCCGCCGGTCCCGGAGTATGCGTTGCCGATCCGGTTCCGGCAAGCAGCGCTTGATCCCGCCGTCGCGGGACGCTAGGCCTGCTGCCATGCGGATCATTCGGGATTACAAATTCGTCGAACCTGCCGACCGGGGCGCCAGTGTCGCCATCGGCAATTTCGATGGTGTGCATATCGGGCATCGCTCGGTGATCGAGCTGGCGCGGCAGGCCGCGCCCGACGTACCGCTTGGCGTGATGACCTTCGAGCCACATCCGCGCGAGTATTTCGCCCCCGACAGTCCGCCCTTTCGCCTGATGCGTGGCCCGGCACGCGCGCATCGGCTGCAAAAACTGGGTGTCGAACGGTTGTATGAGTTGCCTTTCAACGCCGCGCTGGCCGGGCTGACACCCGAAGAGTTCGCGCGCAGCGTCATCTGCGACGGGCTGGGCCTGGCTCATGTCGTGATCGGTGCCGATTTCTGTTTCGGCAAGGCCCGCAGCGGCAACGCCGCCGACATGGTCCGGTTTGGTCAGGAAATGGGCTTCGGCGTCACCGTCGCGCCGCTCCTTGAACAGACCGAGCGCGTGATCTCGTCGACCGCGATCCGCACCGCTCTGAGCGAGGGCCGCCCGCGCGACGCCGCTGCCATGCTGGGCCATTGGCACCGGATCGAGGGCGAAGTGATCGGTGGCGAGCAGCGCGGCCGCGAGTTGGGCTTTCCCACCGCAAACATGTCCATCGACGGCCTGCATCCGCCCCGGTTCGGCGTCTATGCGGTGCTGGTCGACGTGCTGGACGGGCCGCACAAGGGCAGCTATCGCGGTGCTGCTTCGGTCGGGGTACGGCCGATGTTCAACGGCGAGCAACCCAATATCGAAACTTTCCTGTTCGATTTCTCCGGCGATCTCTATGGCGCCACCCTGAGCGTTGGGCTGGTCGACTACCTGCGCCCCGAGATGACCTTTGACGGGCTCGACGCCCTGATCGCGCAGATGGACGCCGATTGCGCCCGCGCCCGCGACATCCTGGCCGCCCTATGAAAGATCCGATCGACCGCAACGGGCTGCGCCCGCGTTTCTGGGAGCGCAAACCGCTGGCGCGGCTGAACAAGACCGAATGGGAGGCGCTGTGCGACGGTTGCGGCAAATGCTGCCTGAACAAGCTCGAGGATGAGGATACCGGCGAGGTCGAGCTGACCCGGGTCGCCTGCCGACTGCTGGATGACGAGAGCTGCCATTGCACCCAATACCCGATCCGGCACCAGTTTGTGCCCGACTGCATCGTGCTGACCCCCGACAATCTGGACAGCCACGCCTATTGGATGCCCCGCACCTGCGCCTATCGGCTGCTGTGGGAGGGTAAGCCGCTTTTTGACTGGCATCCGCTGATCTCGGGCGATCCTGAGAGCGTGCATCGCGCGGGCGTCTCGGTGCGCGGCATCACCGTATCCGAGTTTGAAACCCCCGAAGAAGACTGGGAAGACCATATCATCGAGGAGCCAATCTGATGTTCTTTGCCTCTGACAACTCAGGTCCCGTCCACCCTGAAATCCTGGCTGCCCTGACCGAGGCCAACCAAGGTTATGCCATGGCCTATGGGGCAGATACACAGATGCAGGCGGTGCAGGAGAAAATTCGTCGAATTTTCGAGGCGCCCGACGCGGCGGTCTATCTGGTTGCAACCGGGACAGCGGCCAACTCGCTGGCGCTGGCCACCTTGTCACAGCCCTGGCAGACAGTCTTTTGCTCGCCCGTGGCCCATATCCACGAGGACGAATGCAACGCGCCCGAATTCTACTCAGGCGGCGCCAAACTGACGCTTGTGCCCGGCGGCGACCGGATGACGCCCGAGGCGCTGCGCTCCTCGATCACCGGAGAGGAGACCCGTGGCGTGCACGGGCCACAGCGCGGCCCGGTCTCGATCACCCAGGTGACCGAACGCGGCGGCGTCTATTCCATCGCCGAGTTGCAGGCGCTTTGTGCGGTGGCCAAGGAGTACGGCCTGCCGGTGCATCTGGACGGCGCCCGCTTTGCCAATGCTCTGGTGGCGCTCAACGCCTCGCCCGCCGAGATGACCTGGAAGGCGGGTGTTGACGCGGTCAGTTTTGGCGGCACCAAAAATGGCTGCATGGGGGTCGAGGCGGTGATCTTCTTCGATCCGAAACATGCCTGGGAGTTCGAGCTGCGCCGCAAGCGCGGCGCGCATCTCGTTTCAAAACACCGCTATCTGTCTGCACAGATGGACGCTTATCTGAGTGATGATCTCTGGCTGCGCTCGGCGCGTCGGGCCAATGACAATTGCGCCCGCCTGGTCGAGGGGCTGCAGGCGTCGGGGGCTACGTTTCTGCACGAACCGCAGGCCAACATCGTCTTTGCCAGCTTCCCGCGCGCGACCCATCGGCGCCTGATGGGTGCGGGCGCGTCCTATCACCTGTGGGGTGCGGAACTGGAGGGCGCGAACGAGAGCGAGATGCTGGCCTGTCGCATGGTCTGCGACTGGTCTATCGGAACGGATCAGATCGACCAGTTCCTTTCCTTACTCTGAAGGGGTGCAGGGGGCACTGCCCCCGGTGCAAAATTCGGAGAATTTTGTCACCTCCCCCGGAGTATTTTTGGCGAAATGAAGAGGCGGGCTCAGCCTGCCCGCGACCAGAGCGCGCGGATATGGGTCGCCGTCTCCTCTGGATGGGTGATCGGCAGCATGTGACCGGCGCCCTCGATCACCTCTTCCGTTGCATCGGGCAAACGGCGCTGGAGGCCCTTCGAGATCGCTTCCATCACAGGATGGGTCAAGGCGCCACGCAAGAGCAGAACCGGCATGGCCGCGCGGTCGAGCCGCCCCGGCGTCAGCAACCCGGCGGTATCGTCGAACAGCGCGGCATCCATCGTCGGCACTACATGGATTCCCCGGATCATGGCAGCGCGGGTCGCTTCGGGCAGATCGGGCCAGCGCGGGCTTGAGGCGGTGCTCCACATCCGGTTGAAAAGCCGCGCGGCAAGCGCACGGTCTCCGGCCGATAGCGCATCGAGATAGGGCTGCGCGTCGCTCGCGTGGCTGTCGATCAACTCGGGCGCGTCCTGGCCGGCCACGGCAAAGAAGACCGGTTCAATCAGGGTCAGGCTGCGCACCCGCTCGGGATGTTCCACCGCCAGGCGCAGCGCCACCGTAGCACCAAAGGAGTGGCCGATCACATCCATCGGTCCCTCGGTCAGGCAGGTCTCGGCAATACGCAGGATACGGTCCTGGAAACAACCCTGCCCGTCCCAGTCCGGGCTGCGCCCGTGACTGAGCATGTCCGGGGCGGTAAAGCGCGCCTCTTCCCCCAGGATGCGTGTCAGCCCCTTCCAGGCACCGGAATGGGCGATGGTGCAATGCAGAGCCAACACCGGGCGTGGACCATGGCCGAAATGGCTGACATGGGCGGCTTGCGGCAGGACCTGCGCCGTCCTCACCCTTTCATCTCCGCCAGATGGGCGTCGAGATCGTCGAGCCTGTCCTGTCCCCAGAACCGCTGCCCGTCGGCGGTGATGTAGAAAGGTGCGCCAAAGACACCGCGCTCGACCGCCTCTTCGAGATTGGCGGCATAGGTTTCGGCCCCGGCCAGCAGGCCGCTATCGGCCAGTCCCGGATCGAACCCGGCGCTGGACAGGCAGTCACGGATCACTTCATCCTGAGCGATATCGCGCTCCTCTGCCCAGCAGGCGCGCAGGATGCCATGACAAAGCGCGCCCAGATCACCTCCCCCGGCCCGCCCCGCCGCGATGATCGCATAGGAGGACGGCGCGGCATTGGTTGGCCAGAACGCCGGTTTCATGTTGAGCGGCAAGCCGGTCTTGCGCGTCTGGCGCTGCAACTCTTGCGCGCGATACTCGATACGCGAAGGATGGCGATCCTTGGGCGGCACGCCACCGGTGCGGGCAAACAGCGCCATGATGTCGATCGGCTTGTAGGCGATTTTCACCTCGTGGCGGGCGGCGATTTCCTCCAGACGCTGCCCGGCGAGATAGGAGAAGGGGGAAAGTGTCGCAAAATAGTAGTCGATATCAGCCATATTCGTTTTCTCCGCTGCCTGCGCTTTGCGGGACCGTACGCCCATGCTAAGCGGTGTCAACATCACGAATCTGTCACAACAGACAGTGCTGCCTGGGGATAATCGTCATGCCGTCACTCACCGAGCCCAAGCTGATCGCTGGGAACGCCAACCTTCCGCTTGCCCGCTCCATCGCGCGCCGTATGAGCCTCTATCGCGGGGTCGATCAGGGGCTGGTCAATGCCCGGGTCGAGCGTTTCAATGACGGAGAAATTTTCGTCGAAGTGTTCGAAAATGTCCGCGGCGAGGACATGTTCATCATCCAGCCCACCTCGAACCCGGCGAATGACAATCTGATGGAGCTGCTGATCATCGCCGATGCGCTGCGGCGGTCGTCGGCCAGCCGGATCACCGCGGTCATTCCCTATTTCGGCTATGCCCGGCAGGATCGCCGCACCAAGGCACGCACTCCGATCAGTGCCAAGCTGGTGGCCAACATGCTGACCGGCGCCGGGATCGAACGGATCCTGACCATGGACCTGCACGCGGCCCAGATTCAGGGTTTCTTCGACATTCCGGTCGACAACCTCTATGCCTCGCCGATCTTTGCACTGGATGTGCGCACCCAGTTCAAAGATCGAATGGGCGATCTGATGGTGGTCTCGCCCGATGTTGGCGGCGTCGCCCGCGCGCGTGAACTGGCCAAACGGATCAATGCACCGCTGTCGATCGTGGACAAGCGCCGCGAGAAACCGGGCGAAGTCGCCGAGATGACGGTGATCGGCGATGTGACCGACAAGATCTGCCTGATCGTCGACGACATCTGCGACACGGCCGGAACCCTGTGCAAGGCAGCGCAGGTGCTGCTGGACAATGGCGCGCGCGAGGTCCACTCCTATATCTCGCACGGGGTGATGAGCGGGCCGGCTGTCGAGCGGGTCAGCAATTCGGTGATGAAATCGCTGGTGATCACGGATTCCATCCAGCCGACGGCTGAAATCCTGGCAGCGCCGAATATCCGCGTGGTCCCGACCGCGCCGATCTTTACCCAGGCGATCCTGAACATCTGGAACGGCACTTCGGTCTCGTCGCTGTTCGAAGACAAGACTCTGCGCCCGATCTACGAGTCGCTCTATCACATGGACTGAGAGCGGCTTCCGGTTCAAATGAACCGGAAACCGGTCGGCGCCCCAGAAAATTCGACGAATTTTCTGGGGCCACCGCGGCTGGTCAGGTCACGTCCCAGTCGTCCTCGTTATGGACCTCGCCGATCGCGGTCCATCCCAGCCTCAGACGCGCCACGCGGGTATCGGCCCAGGTCCGGAACACGAGGTCGAAGCCTTCGGGCGTGACATTCTCGGCCTTGACCTCGGCCCGCACCGCCGCACCGGTATCCACATCCCACAGCGAGATTGAGACCATCACCACCGGGGCGGACCGGAAGGGCTGCTCGAAACCGATGGGTTTGCGCCTTTCGCGGGTGCCCGAGCCGGTCCACATGTCGCCGCCATTCTCGAAATCAGAGAACATCGCCTCGTCGCCCTGCTGAATGGCGACGGAATGGGAAGAAAGAAGCTTCATTGGCTCGAAATCCGGGCAGTCTTGGTTTGTTACCTGCGTCTTACCCTGTCAATCGGGCCAAAGCTTGACGCAAAAAGGGCCAGCCCGTTGCCCGGCTGGCCCCTGTTCATCTCCCGTGCGCGACAGAGGCTTAAAGCCCCATATGCGTGCCCAGGGCCTCCATATCGGCCAAGAGCTTGGCTGCGTCGTCAACGACGCTGGTATGCTCTTGCCCCTTGGCAGCCTCGTGCGAGCTGCGCGCCTCGGCGATCAGTTCGTCCAGATGCGCCCGCGTCACCTCGGTCACCGGAATGGCTTTCTCGGCCAGCACCGACAGGGTGTCGGCGCCGATCTGGGCAAAGCCGCCCGTAACCAGGTATTCGCTGGTGCCTTCGGGTCCTTCGACCTTCAGCACCCCGGGGCGCAGCGTGGTGATGGTGGGGGCATGATCGGGCATTGCCGTCATGTCCCCGTCCGCGCCGGGAATCTGGACCGCGCTGACCTGAAGCGACGCGAGGCGGCGCTCCGGGCTGACGAGGTCGAATTGCATCGTGTTTGCCATCAGGGATACTCCTTAGGCGGCTTCTGCGGCCATCCGCTCGGCTTTGGCGATCACTTCGTCGATGCCGCCAACCATGTAGAAGGCGCCTTCGGGCAGGTGGTCGTATTCACCGGCCACAACCGCCTTGAACGACGAGATGGTGTCTTCCAGCGGAACCTGCACACCGTCCGAGCCGGTGAACACTTTTGCCACGTCGAAGGGCTGGCTGAGGAAACGCTGGATTTTCCGGGCACGGGCCACGGTCAGCTTGTCCTCTTCGCTCAGTTCGTCCATGCCCAGAATGGCGATGATGTCCTGAAGCGACTTGTAGCGCTGAAGGATACCCTGAACGTCGCGGGCAACCTGATAGTGCTCTTCGCCGACAACCTGCGGATCGAGGATCCGCGACGACGAGTCGAGCGGGTCCACGGCCGGGTAGATGCCCAGTTCCGAGATCGCACGCGACAGAACGGTGGTTGCGTCGAGGTGCGCAAAGGTGGTTGCCGGCGCGGGGTCGGTAAGGTCGTCCGCGGGAACGTAGACGGCCTGGATCGAAGTGATCGAGCCTGCCTTGGTCGAGGTGATGCGCTCCTGCATCGCACCCATGTCGGTGGCCAGCGTCGGCTGGTAACCCACGGCCGAGGGGATACGGCCGAGCAGAGCGGACACTTCGGAACCGGCCTGGGTAAAGCGGAAGATGTTGTCGACGAAGAACAGAACGTCGGTGCCGGACTGGTCGCGGAACTGCTCGGCCAGGGTCAGGCCGGTCAGTGCAACGCGCGCACGGGCTCCCGGAGGCTCGTTCATCTGGCCGTAGACCAGCGCCACCTGCGACTCTTCCAGGTTATCCGGTTTGATAACGTTGGATTCGATCATCTCGTGGTAGAGGTCGTTGCCCTCACGGGTCCGTTCACCCACACCCGCGAACACCGAGAAACCCGAGTGCACTTTTGCGATGTTGTTGATCAGTTCCATGATGAGAACGGTCTTGCCCACGCCGGCGCCGCCGAACAGGCCGATCTTGCCGCCCTTGGAGTAAGGGGCCAGCAGGTCGATGACCTTGATGCCGGTGACCAGGATGTCGGTCGCGGTCGACTGCTCTTCGAACTCGGGGGCAGGCTGGTGGATGGCGCGGGTCTCGGTCGCGTTGACCGGGCCCTTTTCGTCCACCGGCTCGCCGATCACGTTCAGGATGCGGCCCAGGGTGGCCGAGCCAACCGGTACCGAGATCGGGCCGCCGGTGTCGGTCACCACAGCGCCACGGACCAGACCTTCGGTCGCGTCCATCGCGATGGTGCGGACGGTGTTCTCGCCCAGGTGCTGAGCCACTTCGAGAACGAGGCGCTTGCCGTTGTTCTCGGTTTCCAGCGCGTTCAGAATTTCAGGCAGTGCGTCATCGAACTGGACGTCGACGACGGCCCCGATGATCTGCGTGACTTTGCCTTTTGCATTCGCCATGTTTCGTCTCCGGATTTTCTTACAGCGCCTCGGCGCCGGAAATGATTTCGATCAGCTCGTTGGTGATGACGGCCTGACGCGAGCGGTTGAATTCGATGGTCAGCTTGTCGATCATCTCGCCGGCGTTGCGGGTCGCGTTGTCCATCGCCGACATCCGGGCACCCTGTTCCGAGGCCCCGTTTTCAAGCAGCGCCGAGAAGATCTGCGTCGCCACACCACGCGGCAGCAGGTCGGCCAGAATGGCCTCTTCGCTGGGCTCGTAGTCAAACAGCGCAACCTCGTCGCCCTCGCCGTCGGTCTCGAAGGCCGCCGGGATGATCTGTTGCGCGGTCGGCACCTGGGTCACGACGTTCTCGAACTTCGCGTAGAAGATCGTGGCAACGTCGAATTCACCGGCATCGAACCGAGCCAGAACATCACGCGCGATATCCTGAGCATTGGCATAGCCCAAGCTCTTGATACCGCTGAGATCGACATGACCCACCGAATGCTTGGCGAAGTCACGCTTGAGCGCGTCGCGGCCCTTCTTGCCGACGGTCAGGATCTTGACCGTCTTGCCCTTGGCCAACAGCTCGTTTGCGCGGGTGCGGGCCAGTTTGGCGATGTTCGAGTTGAACCCGCCGCACAGACCGCGTTCGGCCGTCATGACGACCAGCAGATGCACCTGATCGCTGCCCGTACCACGGAGCAGCAGCGGCGCACTGTCACTGCCGCCGACCGAGGCCGCCAGCCCCGCCATCACGGCATTGAACCGTTCGGCATACGGGCGGGCCGCTTCAGCGGATTCCTGGGCGCGGCGGAGCTTTGCCGCCGCGACCATTTGCATGGCTTTGGTGATCTTGCGGGTCGATTTGACCGACTCGATCCTGTTTTTAAGGTCCTTGAGAGAAGGCATGTCCCAACTCTCTCCTTATGCGAACGTGGCGGCGTATTCGTCGATCGCTGCCTTGAGTTTGTCCTCGGCGTCGCCCTTGATCTTGGGATCTTCCTTGGTGATCCAATCAAGAACATCGGCCCGCTTGCCGCGCATATGCGCGATCAGGCCCGCTTCCCACCGGCCGACATCCTTGAGGGCAATCTTGTCGAGATAGCCTTTGGTGCCAGCAAAGATGACGCAGACGATTTCCGCGTTGGTCAGCGGCGAATACTGCGGCTGTTTCATCAGCTCGGTCAGACGCGCGCCACGGTTCAGCAGCTGCTGGGTTGCGGCGTCGAGGTCGGAACCGAACTGGGCAAAGGCCGCCATTTCGCGATACTGGGCCAGCGACAGTTTCACCGGGCCTGCAACGGTCTTCATCGCGTTGGTCTGGGCCGAGGAGCCCACACGCGAGACCGACAGACCGGTGTTCACGGCGGGGCGGATGCCCTGGTAGAACAGTTCGGTTTCCAGGAAAATCTGGCCGTCGGTGATCGAGATCACGTTGGTCGGGATAAAGGCCGACACGTCGCCGCCCTGGGTTTCGATGACGGGCAGAGCGGTCAGCGAACCGGCGCCGAAGTCCTCGTTCAGCTTTGCCGAACGCTCCAGCAGCCGCGAGTGCAGGTAGAAAACGTCGCCCGGATAGGCTTCACGTCCCGGCGGACGGCGCAGCAGCAGCGACATCTGGCGATAGGCCACGGCCTGTTTGGACAGGTCATCATAGATGATCAGCGCGTGACGGCCATTGTCGCGGAAATACTCGGCCATCGCGGTTGCGGCATAGGGGGCCAGGAACTGCATCGGCGCGGGGTCGGATGCGGTGGCGGCGACGACGATGGAGTATTCCATCGCACCGTTTTCTTCCAGCTTCTTGACCAGCTGGGCCACGGTCGAGCGCTTCTGGCCAACGGCCACGTAGACGCAGTAAAGCTTCTTGCTCTCGTCGTCGCCAGCGGCATCGTTATAGGATTTCTGGTTCAGGATGGTGTCGAGCGCGATCGCGGTCTTGCCGGTCTGACGGTCGCCGATGATCAGCTCGCGCTGGCCGCGACCAATCGGGATCATCGAGTCGACGGCCTTGAGGCCGGTCGCCATCGGCTCGTGCACCGATTTACGCGGGATGATGCCGGGCGCCTTGACGTCTGCAACGCCGCGCTGCTTGGCATTGATCGGGCCCTTGCCGTCGATCGGGTTGCCCAGACCGTCGACAACACGGCCCAGCAGTTCGTCACCCTGCGGCACGTCCACGATGGAGTTGGTGCGCTTGACGGTGTCGCCTTCCTTGATGTCCCGGTCGGAACCGAAGATCACGACGCCGACGTTGTCGCTTTCCAGGTTCAGCGCCATGCCCATGATGCCGCCCGGGAATTCGACCATTTCACCGGCCTGAACATTGTCGAGGCCGTAAACGCGGGCGATACCGTCGCCGACGCTCAGCACGCGACCGATTTCGGCCACTTCTGCTTCCTGACCAAAATTCTTGATCTGGTCCTTCAGGATTGCAGAAATCTCTGCAGCTTGGATACCCATTTATCCGACCTCTTTCATTGCATTCTGGAGGGAGTTGAGCTTGGAGCGGATCGAGCTGTCGATCATCTTCGAGCCAACTTTGACGACAAGACCGCCGATGAGGCTTTCATCCACGGTCGCATTGATGGTGACCGACTTGCCGACCTTTTCGCTCAGCGTCTTGGTCAGCTTTTCGATCTGGGTCTTGGTCAGTGCCTTGGCCGATGCGACCTCTGCCGTGACTTCGCCGCGCGCCTCTGCCAGCGCGTCGCGCAGCGCGTTCAGCAGTTGCGGCAGCACGAACAGACGCCGTTTCTGCGCCATCAGGCCCAGCGCGTTGGCCAGAACCGGATTCAGTTTCATCTTTTTGGCAACCGCGGTGATCGCGGCCTCCTGATCGGCGCGCGAGACCAGCGGCGAGGCGATCAGGCTGCGCAGGTCAGCGCTGTCACCCAGGGCGGCGGTCAGATCGTTGATGCCGGTTTCCAGACCCTTGAGGTCATTGTTGTCTTGCGCGATCGCAAAAATCGCGGTGGCATAGCGCTGAGCAATGCCTGCGGAAATCGAAGCTGGTTCGGACACGTCCACCCTTCCGATATTTTGGCCCCGAACGCGCGTGGCGCGCGACCCCGGGGGCGTGAAGATACCCCGCCCTGGCGGCAGGTCATCAAAATCAGGGGGGATGTAGCAGAGCAGTCCCAGTGTCGCAATATAGTATAGCGATAACGGTCTCGCACCCAAATCATGTGTTTTCAATGCGTTACCTGAACTGCGACCCTTTGGACCCTCTTAAGTGCTTGAAAAATGTTACCCGATTGCAGCTTTTCGCGATTCCTGTGACGCGGAACGGGGTTCAAACGACCCTCCGCCGCCATGATGATAACACGCCCTTCTGGCCGCTGTTGCCGCGATCAACGCTGCAAAGCGACCCCAGTTGCGCAGACTTCGGGATTCGAAATGGGCCGGCTCCCTGCCCTGCTGCCTGCCCTGCGCTGGTGAGATGCGCGCAGCGGTACTCCTGCACCTGTTACACGATATGGACAGCATTGAATTTTTTTGCAATCTTGCCGTTTGTTATTTTTTGTTACTCAACCGATGAACGCCAATGCTTGGAACAATTTTATTTGCGGCCCTGGGCATCGCCGCTATTGCAACAGCGATCGGCAGCGATGACGATAGCGATGCAGAGATCGTTGAAGACGACGCGCCCCTCCCGGTCGAGGAGGATGGCCCCCCCCCTCCCGGTTGGGGAAGAAGGCGACGACGACGCCCCGGTCGGGGAAGAAGACGGCCCCCCCTCCCTGATCCAGGACGACGGTTTGACTGTTGTCACCGGAAATCAAGAGCCAGAGCAGATTGACGTCGAGACGCTGGACGAGGTTGATGGCGCAAGGATTTACGCAGGCAGCGAAGCTGACGAGACGGTCTATATCGACCCGGACACAACCAGTGAATTTTCTATTCGGATGGGAAGCGGAGGAGCGGACACCGTTGTCACCGGGCTTGGCCAAAACATCGGCACCATCGATGGTGCCGATGCTGACGCCGAGGAAGCGGATACCGTCCGCCTGATCTACACCCCCGGTGCCAGCGAGGAGCTCTTTGAAGACGGCTCTGTCCGGGGCAGTTTTTCCATGGACAAAAACGACGTGCTGGACGTGCAGTTTCCCGAGGGGGAAGGTGGGACCTTGTTGCCGGTCTATTCAACTATCGAGTCCTATCCTCGCGATGCGTGCTGCTCCTTCGAAGAAGAGCACGAACTGACCTTGGTCTATATCCCGGCCGGGGTTGAGTATTCTCTGGAAGAGCTGGAAAGCAGCTACTATCACGATTGGGATGCGTTGGGGATGGTGCCGATTGCCGATTTCCACCTGGGGCAACGCGGGGAAATCGACTTTACGCATGAAGGTGAAGGCGGCGAGTTCAGGGAATGGGATTGGGTCAGAGAGCCGCCGACCGTGACCAGCAACCTGGCAATCGAACGTCAAATCTTGATCCGCTACTGATTTTGACGCTACGGGCTGGCCGGTTCGGGCATCGGATTGGACAGCCCTTCCAGCACCCGGATGCGGCCGGGGGTCTTGGCGCGGATCATGTTGCCCTTTTGCGGATTGGTCTGCTTGCTGACCTCGACCATGAACACGCCCCCCGCCATGATGGTGGGCAGCCGGGTGCCCGTCCGCTCGATCAGGGCACCCGATTTCAGCCAGAAGCGTTTGAACGAGGGCGGCTGATACAGGGCCGAGCAATGGAACTCGGGCAGGAACTGGTGCTTACGCAGCTGGGTTTCCAGCTGGCCCAGCGTATAGGGGCGGCCAAAGCCGAACGGCGTCTTGTCCGAGCGTGACCACAGCCCGGCCCGGTTGGGCACCACGAATATCGCCTTGCCCCCCGGCCCCAGCACCCGCCAGCATTCATCCAGCACCTGGGTCGGGTGTTCAGTGGTTTCCAGCCCGTGCATCACAACCAGCCGGTCCACATGGCCGGTCTCGATCGGCCACTGCGTCTCTTCGCACAGGACCGAGACATTGGGCATGCCGGCGGGCCAGTGCATAACCCCTTGCGGGCCGGGCATCAGGCCGATCACCCGCCGCGCCTGGGTCAGATAAGGCCTGAGCAGCGGCACCGCAAAACCAAAGCCGGCAACCGTCTGGCCCTTGGCCTCGGGCCAGATCTCCAGCAGTCGGCCACGGATCGCCGCCTGCGCCGCGCGCCCCAACGTGCTGCGGTAGTAGAAATTCCTCAAGTCCTGCACGTCCAGATGCATTGCAGCCGCTCGCCCGATCTGTTTGGCTGGGGCAGTCTAGCAACGAAAGGCCAAAAGACCATGCCCCTTGAAATCATTACGGTCCCATGCCTCAGCGACAATTACGCCTTCCTCGTACATGACAGCGATAGCGGCAAGACCGCGCTGGTCGACGCGCCCGAAGCAGCGCCCATCCGGGCCGAACTGGACAGGCGCGGCTGGTCGCTGGATCAGATCTGGCTGACTCATCACCATTGGGACCATGTCGACGGGCTGGAAGCATTGCTCAGCACCGGTGGTGCCACGGTGATCGGTGCGGAGGCCGATGCCCATCGCCTGCCTCCGCTGGACCTGGCCGTGTCCGAGGGCGACCGGTTCGAGTTCGCTGGCGCAACGGTCGAAGTCATCGACGTCTCGGGCCATACCGTCGGGCATATCGCGTTCCACCTGCCCGCAGCCAAGGCAGTCTTTACCGCCGACAGTCTGATGGCGCTGGGATGCGGGCGCCTGTTCGAGGGCACGCCGGACCAGATGTGGGCCAGCCTGTCGAAACTGGCCGCCCTGCCCGACGACACCCTGGTGTGCAGCGGTCATGAATACACCCAGTCGAACGCCCGTTTCGCGCTGACCGTCGATCCGGGCAATGCGGCCTTGAAAACCCGCGCCGACGAGATAGATCATGCGAGGGCCGAGGGGCGTCCAACCGTTCCCAGCCTGCTGTCGCTGGAAAAGGCCACCAACCCGTTCCTGCGCGCAGCCGATCCCGGTATCCAGAGCCATCTGGGCATGCAGGGCGCCGACCCTGCCCGTGTCTTTGCAGAAATCCGCGCCCGCAAGGACCGGTTCTGATGCCGCAAATGCAACATTCGAGCCACCTGTCACCAGAAATGTGAGCGGCAAAGGCAAGAAAACCCTTGAAGAGCCGCACACATCAACCAAACTCTAATACTATGAGCACATGGTTGGATGTGGGGTCCGACCGCTACTCGGCCCCCTCCCGACCCAAGACAGAGGAGCACGCCTGTGCCTTCATTCTCGAGCACACTTGAGCAGGCCATTCACGCCGCCCTGGCGGCTGCTAACGAACGGCGCCACGAATTCGCCACGCTGGAGCATCTGCTGCTGGCGCTGCTGGACGAACCCGACGCGGTGCGGGTGATGCAGGCGTGCAGCGTCGATCTGAAGGAACTGCGCGATACTCTGGTGGAGTTCATCGACGAGGATCTGTCGAACCTCGTCACCGATATCGACGGGTCCGAGGCGGTCCCGACCGCCGCGTTCCAGCGCGTGATCCAGCGCGCCGCGATCCATGTGCAAAGCTCGGGCCGGACCGAGGTGACTGGCGCCAATGTGCTGGTCGCGATCTTTGCCGAACGCGAATCCAACGCCGCCTATTTCCTTCAGGAACAGGACATGACCCGTTATGACGCGGTCAATTTCATTGCCCATGGCGTCGCCAAGGATCCCGCCTATGGCGAGAACCGCCCGGTGACCGGCGCCGAACATGGCGAGGAAGAGACATCGAGCGCGCCCACGGGTGAGGGCGAGCAGAAGGAAAGCGCGCTGTCCAAATATTGCGTGAACCTGAACGCCAAATCCCGCGCCGGGGATATCGACCCGCTGATCGGCCGTGACCACGAGGTCGAGCGCTGCATCCAGGTCCTGTGCCGCCGCCGCAAGAACAACCCGCTTCTGGTGGGCGATCCGGGCGTGGGCAAGACCGCCATCGCCGAGGGCCTTGCGCGCAAGATTGTCGCCGGGGAAATCCCCGAGGTGCTGTCAAAGACCACGATCTATTCGCTCGACATGGGCGCATTGCTGGCAGGCACCCGTTATCGCGGCGATTTCGAAGAACGGCTCAAGGCGGTGGTGACCGAACTTGAGGATCACCCCGACGCGGTGCTGTTCATCGACGAAATTCATACCGTGATCGGTGCCGGGGCCACCTCGGGCGGGGCGATGGATGCCTCGAACCTGCTGAAACCCGCGTTGCAGGGCGGCAAGCTGCGCACCATGGGCTCGACCACCTACAAGGAGTTCCGCCAGCATTTCGAGAAGGACCGCGCGCTCAGCCGCCGGTTCCAGAAGATCGACGTGAACGAACCCACGGTCGAGGACAGCGTCAAGATCCTGAAAGGGCTGAAACCCTATTTCGAGGAGCATCACGAGGTCCGCTATACCGCCGACGCGATCAAGTCTGCGGTGGAGCTCAGCGCGCGCTACATCAACGACCGCAAGCTGCCCGACAAGGCGATCGACGTGATCGACGAGGCCGGCGCGGCGCAGCATCTGGTCGCCGAAAGCAAGCGGCGCAAGACGATCGGCGTCAAGGAGATCGAGGCCGTGGTAGCCAAGATCGCCCGCATACCACCCAAGAACGTCACCAAGGACGATGCCGAGGTTCTGAAAGATCTCGAAGCCAGCCTGAAACGGGTGGTGTTCGGCCAGGACAAGGCGATCGAAGCACTGTCGAGCGCCATCAAGCTTGCCCGCGCGGGCCTGCGCGAGCCGGAAAAACCCATCGGCAACTACCTGTTCGCCGGTCCCACCGGTGTCGGCAAGACCGAGGTGGCCAAGCAGTTGGCCGAGACGCTGGGCGTGGAACTGCTGCGCTTCGACATGTCGGAATACATGGAGAAACACGCCGTCTCGCGCCTGATCGGCGCACCGCCGGGCTATGTCGGCTTTGATCAGGGCGGGCTTCTGACCGACGGCGTCGACCAACATCCCCATTGCGTGCTGCTGCTGGACGAAATCGAAAAGGCGCATCCGGATGTCTACAACATCCTGTTGCAGGTGATGGATCACGGCCAGCTGACCGACCATAACGGGCGCACGGTGAACTTCCGCAACGTGGTGCTGATCATGACCTCGAACGCAGGGGCTTCGGAACAGGCGAAATCGGCCATCGGTTTTGGCCGCGACCGGCGCGAGGGCGAGGATACCGCCGCCATCGAGCGCACCTTCACGCCCGAGTTCCGCAACCGTCTGGACGCGGTGATCTCGTTCGCGCCGCTGCCCAAGGAGGTCATCCTGCAAGTGGTCGAGAAATTCGTGCTGCAACTGGAGGCCCAGTTGATGGACCGCCATGTGCATATCGAACTGACTCCGCAAGCCGCCGAGTGGCTGGCCGACAAGGGCTATGACGACAAGATGGGCGCCCGCCCGCTGGGCCGCGTGATCCAGGAGCACATCAAGAAACCGCTGGCCGAGGAGCTGCTGTTCGGCAAGCTGGCCAAGGGCGGTGTCGTCCGGGTCAGCGTCAAGGGCGGCGAACTGGTGCTGCAGATCGACGGGCCCGACCGGCCGCGAATTTCCGGCGACAAGCCACCGCTGCTGACCGCCGATTGATGCGCCTGGGGCTGACGCTCCTGTTTTCGCTCGCCGCCTTGCCCGCGGCGAGCGATCCCGTTCTGGACCTGCCAATAGCCTGTACTCTGGGCGAGACCTGCCACATCCAGCAATATGTCGACCGCGATCCCGGCTCGGGTGCGCGCGACTTCACCTGCGGCGGACTCAGCTATGATGGGCACAAGGGCACCGATTTCGCGCTGGCCACCATGGCCCGGATGCGGGCCGGCGTCGACGTGCTGGCCTCTGCTCCCGGCATCGTCACCGGGCTGCGCGACGGGGTCGAGGACCGCGTCTATGGCCCTGACAATGCCGCGGCGGTCAAGGGCCGCGAATGCGGCAATGGGGTTGTGCTGCGGCACGAAGACGGCTGGGAAACTCAGTATTGCCATCTCAAGAATGGCTCGGTCAGGGTCCGCAAGGGCGACCGGGTGGACAGCGGCACGGTTCTGGGTCAGGTCGGGATCAGCGGCAAGGCCCAGTTTCCGCATGTGCATCTGTCGGTTCGGCGGAATGGCGCGGTGGTCGACCCGTTCCACACCGGCGACGTGACGCAATGCGGCGCATCCACGGGCAGCCTCTGGCGAGAAACGCCCGCCTACGTGGCCAGCGGGCTGCTCGACGCGGGCTTTACCGACGCGGTTCCCGACTATGACCAGGTCAAGGACGGGACCGCGACCCGCCCCGGTCTGCCCGCGGACGCGGGCGCGCTGGTGTTCTTCGTCCTGGCCTTTGGCGGGCAGGCCGGCGATATCGTTCGGCTGATCATCGAGGGTCCGCAGGGGCAGCTGATTCAGCAGGATTCGGCACTGGACCGTGCCCAGGCCCAATTCTTTCGCGCGGCGGGCCGACGGCTCAAGGGCGCGTCCTGGCCCGGTGGCACCTATCAGGGCGCGGCGATACTGTTACGCGGTGGGGTCGAGGTTGACCGGATAGATGCAACGGTAACGGTGAACTAGCCGCTATTTCTCGGTCAGCTTCAATTCGATCCGCCGGTTCTGCGCCCGCGCCTCGGCGGTATCCGCCGGATTGACGGGCTGGTATTCGCCGAACCCATTGGCCGAGAGCCGGTCGGGCGGCAGTCCGAGCGCGTCGACCATGTAGCGCACCACCGACAGCGCCCTGCCCTGGCTCAGCTCCCAGTTATCGGCATATTTGCCGGTGCCCAGCAGCGGCACGTTGTCGGTATGTCCATCGACCCGGATCACCCAATTGATTTCGGGCGGGATATCGGCGGCAATCGCGCGCAGGATCCGCGCCACCTTGGCGATCTCGAACTGACCCTCGGGCGACAGATCGGCGCTGCCCGGATCGAACAGCACCTCGGAGGAGAACACGAAGCGGTCGCCCTCGATCCGCACGCCTTCCTGATTGCCCAGCACGTCGCGCAGCCGCCCGAAGAATTCCGAGCGATAGCGCTCCAGATCCTTGGCCTGCTCGGCCAGCACACGGGCCTCTTCCTCCAACCGCTTGCGCTCGGCCTCTTCCAGCAGGCGGCGCTTGCGCTCCTCCGAGGCGGCACGGGCCAGCGCAGCGTTCAGGTCCTGGCCCAGGCTTTGCAACTGCACTTCGGCAGAGGCGTTGCGGGCCTTGTAATCGTCCAGCAACGCCTGAAGGCTGCCCAGCTGGTTGCGCAAGGCTGCGACCTGCTGGTTCAACAGCGCGGTCTGGCGCTGCGCCTCGGTCGACACCGCCTGTTCCTCGCTCAGAGCGGCCCGCGCCTGCGCCAGCAACGCTGCACGCTCCTCGGCCAGGCTGCGCTGGCGGGCGGCACTGCTTTCCGCCTCGGTCTGCGCGTCGAGCGCCGCCAGCAGACGCCGCTGCAACACCTCGTTATCCGAAGCGGCGGCCTGCGCACGCTCGAGCGATTCCAGGGCCATCAGCAGCCGCGCCTCGACCGAGGCGCGATCTTCGGCGGTGGAATCAGCGGCGGCGCGCGCGGCGGTCAGATCGGCGCGCGCCTGTGCCAGTTCCGCTTCCAGTCCCGCCCGGATGCTGGCTGCCTCGGCCTCGCCGCGCGCCAGGCGTGCCTCCAGATCGGTGCGAGTGGTGTCGGCCTCGGCGCGGGCCTTGGCCAGTTCCGCCTCAAGCGCCGCACGCGCGGCGGCATGTTCGGATTGCAGCCGGTCAAGCTCGTCCTGATATTGCGAACGGGTCGCCACGGTGGCCGCGCGCTGCTGGGCCAGCGCCGCTTCAAGCGCGCTTTGTGTTTCTTCCGCATGGGCGCGCGCTTCGGCCAGAGCAGCACGGGTCTCGCTGCCTTCGGCGCGGATCCGGTCCAGTTCGGCCTCAAGCGCGCTGACCCGCGCGGCATCCTCGGACCGGGCCACCTCCATCTGGCCCAGCACCCGGGTCAGACGCTCGGCCAGTTCGTCGCGTTCGCGTGCCTGGGCGCGGGCCGCCTCGATCCGGGACAGCGCCTCGGCCAGTTTCGCGTCCAGCTGTTCGCGCGCGGCGTCCGCCGCCGCCAGCAAGGTCAGCGTATCCTCGGCCTCGCGGCGCTGCGCCTCCAATGCCAGAGTCATCGCGGTCAATTCAGCATCCGCGTTCTCCAGCTTCTCGCGCAGGGCCTGAGCGGCGGCGGCCTCGGCCAGGCGGGCAGCCTCTTCCTCGCTCAACTGCTGTTCCAGCGAGCTGATCTGCGCGGCGTTCTCTTCGCCCGAGCGGCGCAGATCGGCAATCATCGCCTCCAGCGCCTCGCGCCGGGCGGCGGCCAGCCTTGCCGCCTCGGCCCGGTCGTCGATCTCGTCGCGAGCCTGCGCCAGTGCCAGGTTCAACGCCTCCTGTTCGGTAAGAAGCCGGCCCCGCTCGGCCTCAAGCGCCGCCACATCGCCCAGCGCCCGGTCGCGATCGGCCAACAGCGCGGCGACCTGCGCCTCGAAGGCGGTAATCCGGGTCGCGGCCTCGTCCAGCGCGGCGCGGCTGCGGTCACGTTCGACCGTCAGCGAGGCAATCAGCACCTGAGCCTGGCTCAGATCGTCCTGGGTATCGTTGAGCGTGGCGTTGAGCGCGCCCAACCGCGCCTGCAACTGACTGTTGGCGCGTTCCTCTAGCCCCAACGCCTGCGCCAGCCGCCCAACCTCGCCCGCCAACGCGTCCAGCTCGTCCTCTTGCCCGGAAATGGTCTCGCGCAGTACGAACTGCACCACCATGAAGATGGTGAGCACAAAGGTCAGCACCATCAGAAGGCCGGTCATCGCATCCACGAACCCCGGCCAGACCGACCCCTGAAACCTGTGTCCGGTGCGGCGTGACAGGGCCATGGATCACCCCTCGTCGCGGGTGACGCCGCGCAGCGGACGCCGCGGAACCGACAGCGCCTTGGCCAACAGCTCGATATCCTTGCGCAGCTCGGCCATGCTTTCCTGCCGACCGGCGGAAATCTCCTCGAGAATGCGCAGCATCTGCACGTCGATCGAGCGCAACCGCATCCGGCTTTCGGCGTCAAGCCCGTCATGGGCGCCCTGTTCGCGCAGGAAGTCGAGCAGCGCCTCCTGCCCCGCCGCCACCCGGTCGAGCGCGGCAGTCACATCCTCGGTCTCGGCCTGGCGCTGGTTCATCTCGGCAATTGTGTCGACCAGCGCTCCCAGCTTGCCATTGACCTCGGCCCTGCCCTCTTCCGAGGTGGCGAACATCGCATGCAGTGCGTCCATCTGCTCGACCATCGCATCGAGAACCCCGGCGATGGCCCCACTTTCCGAGTGCCCCTCTTCGCCCGAGGAAAACCCGACCCGGGTGATGGTCGACAGCCATTCCTCGAGTTCGCGGTAGAACCGGTTCTGGCCGTGGCCGGTGAACAGCTCCAGCAATCCGACGATCAGCGACCCGGCCAGACCCAACAGCGATGAACCAAAGGCGGTGCCCATGCCGCCCAGCTGTGCCTCAAGCCCGGTCATCAGCCGGTTGAAGACGGCCAACCCCTCTTCGCCCTCTTGCGGGTTGAGGCTGCGGATGGTGTCCACCACCGCCGGGATCGTGGTTGCAAGGCCAAAGAACGTGCCCAGAAGCCCCAAGTATATCAGTACGTTGGTGATATAGCGGGTTATCTCGCGTTCTTCCTCGATCCGTTCGGCCACCGAGTCGAGGATCGAGCGGGTGGAGCTGGACGAGATCTGCATCCGCGCCACGCGCGAGCGCAACAGCGAGGCCAGCGGCGCCAGCATCGAGGGCGGTCTGGTATCCTCGCGCTCATGCCCGGCGGCGAACTCCTCGATCCAGCGGACCGACCCGATCAGCTGCACCACCTGCCAGAAACAGGCCAGCACACCGATCAGGAAGACCAGCAGGATGAACCCGTTCAGATAGGGGTTGGCCTGAAACACCGGCAAAACGCGCGGCATGGCGACAAAGACGCCAAAACCCGACAGGCCGATGACGACCAGCATCATCAGGATCTGGCGTGTCGGGTGCGAGAACTGCGGCCTCGCTTCTCGGTCTGGCTGGGCCATTCGCGGCGTTCCTGAACCCTTGACTGCTCTGGCCCGAACCTACCGAAAAGAGAGGCGCAACGCCAAGGGTTTATGCGGTAATCTCGCGCACGCGGGCGGAAAGCCAGTCGAGATCGGGATCGTTGAGCCCGATTTCCGCCAGATGGGCCGCGGTGTTGTAGAGATACTCGGTATTGGGGCCGCGCCCGCCGATCGCGGTGGCGATGATCTGGGCCTGCCGTTCCAGCGGCATGCCGCCGCAATACTGTTCATGGTCGGGGTCGATGACATAGGTCACCGCGCGCACCAGGCCGCCGATATCCAGCGCCACGTCCAGCTCACGCTCAAGATAGGCCGAGGAGATCAGTTCGCGTTCGCGCAACTCGTCCAGAGTGCGTGCCTCGTGCCCCGGCTCGACCGCAAAGGCGATGCCCCGGCACTGTGCGTCGTGCACGGCGTCAAGCGCCAGCACCAGCCCCGGTTTTTCCTCGGTACCGCGATGGTGGATCGAACTCATGCAGAAAGAGCGCGACCAGCCGTTCAGCGTCGCCAATTCGCGCCGCGCCACCGGAAAACCCGGGTTCCACATCAAAGATCCGTATCCGAATACCCACATCGTCATCGCGCTGGTCCTTGCCCGTTTCGGCCTATAAACAGGAAAACGAGCAGAGACAAAAGGGGCAGGCGATGTTGAACCTGGTGCGGGTGGCGCTGCTGGCGGCGGTGATCTGGTCGGGCTATTGGGCGGTTGCGGGGTTCGGCCTGCGCGGCTCGGTCGTGAGCTGGTTCGAAACGCAGGCCACGCGCGGCTGGCAGGCCGAATATGCCGAGACCGGACTGTCGGGCTATCCGTTGCGTCATCGCATCGAAATCGAGGCTCCGGCACTGGCCGACCCGGACACCGGCACCGCCTGGCGGGCCGACTGGCTGGCGCTGCAAAGCCCGGCGATCTGGCCCGGACGGCAAAGCCTGCTGTTCCCCGACACGCCGCAACGCCTGTCTTACTTCGACCGGACCCTGGTGATTGAGGCGGACGCGATGCGCGCCGATCTGGACCTGGCGCCGGGTGTGGCGCTGGAGCTGCGCACGATGGGGTTGAGCGCGGGTGAATGGTCGGTCACCCGCGATGGCGAGGTTCTGGCCGATGCCGACGCACTGACCCTGTCGATGACGCAACAGGATCAACCCGAGGCCTATGTGCTGCACGCCGAACTCAGCGATCTGGCACCGGGTCGCGACCTGCGCCGCGCCATGGGCGGGGCCGAGGGGCTGCCGCGCAGTTTCGAACGGGCCGAGATCTCGATGGCGGTGACCTTCGACCGCCCATGGGACCGCGCCGCGCTGGAAGAGCGCCGCCCGCAACCGGTCGAGATCGACCTTTCTCTGGCCGAGGCCGCCTGGGGTGAATTGCGCCTGTTCGCCGCCGGCAAGGTCAGCGTCGACGAATACGGCATTCCCACCGGATCGGTGGCGCTGAAGGCCGAGAACTGGCGCGAGATGGTGGCGATGGCGCAGCAGGCAGGCGCCCTGCCCCAGCAGGCCGCCGAGCCGCTGAGCCGGGTGCTGACCATGCTGGCGGGGCTGGGCGGCAACCCGGACGCGCTGGATGTGGAACTGGGCTTTCGCCGTGGCTTTGTGACGCTGGGGCCGATCCCGCTGGGTCCGGCGCCGCGCATCATCTTGCGGTAGGAGACAAAGGCGTCAGCGGCAATAGGGGCCGCCCCGGTGGCGGGCGGTGTCCAGATGCAGATGGTCCTTGTGATAGCGGTCCGCCTCTGGCCCCAGCACGGTGCCGAACGGGCCGCAGGCCTCTTTCCAAACCTGCCGCAGCATCTTGCGCGTGGCGCCGCGTTTCCAGCCTTCGAGAACGGTGATCCGCTCGCCGTCATTCATCACAAAGGCCGAGATGTCGATCGCGCGGCCCCTGCCATGCTCCGAGATCTTGGCGCCACGCTGGTTGTTGCGAGTGCGGCAGGCGTAATGCGCCGCGACCTGAAGC
Organism: Ruegeria sp. SAZD011; assembly: GCF_059612545.1. Lineage (NCBI taxonomy): Bacteria > Pseudomonadati > Pseudomonadota > Alphaproteobacteria > Rhodobacterales > Roseobacteraceae > Ruegeria > Ruegeria sp. SAZD011. Next base: position 68,721 of record NZ_JBXWQU010000022.1, read on the forward strand.
TCGACCACCGGGCCGCGACGGCGAAAGGTTGGTTTGACGCTGCGCGCAACCCAGTGATTCAGCGCCTCGGCGGTGCCGCATTCCATCACCGCAGGGGTGCTGAGCCGTACACCCGAAACCGAGGTGACACGCACCGCGTCCTTGATGCCGCAACCCTTGATCTTGCCCGGAACCCGGCCTGCCGCACTGCCCTGAATATCCGGGTTTCCGCAGACCGCGCCCTTCATCCGCTTCTTGCGGCCGAACAGCGCTCGCTCTTCCACCTCTTTCGGGCGCAGCTCGGGCCGCGGCGACAGGTCGAGGCCGGGCGCGTCTGGGCGGGGTGGTGTGGCGGCGGCCAGTATTTCCTGCTCCGAGGGCGGGCGCAGGTTCGGGCGCATCCGGGTCACCGCAACCGAGGCGGCGGCCTCCTCTGTCGCAACAGCGATGGCGGCCTGAACCACCGGATCGGCAGCAACCGCGCGGGGCACCGGCCGCAACGAGCGGTCCGGCGCATTGGCCGCCAGCGGCAGCGCCCAGAACGTCAGAGCCAGAGCCGCGAGGATATGCCCGCGCCCGGTCATGTGGGCTTGCCCTTGACGCGTCCGAAATCGGGGGCGTCGGTGTCCTGCCCCGCCTCGATGATACCGCGGCGGATTGCGCGGGTGCGGGTGAAATAGTCGAACAGATAGGTCTCGTCGCCCATGCGGATGGCGCGTTGCAGCATGAACAGTTCCTCGGTGAAGCGGCCCAGGATATCCAGCGTCGCCTCGCGATTGTTCAGGAACACGTCGCGCCACATGGTCGGGTCCGATGCGGCGATGCGGGTAAAGTCGCGAAACCCCGCCGCCGAATACTTGATGACCTCGCTTTCAGTCACCCGCCGCAGATGGTCGGCCACCCCCACCATCGTATAGGCAATGGCATGGGGCACATGGCTGGTCACGGCCAGCACCAGATCGTGATGATCGGCCTCCATCTCTTCGACATTGGCGCCCATGCCCTCCCACAGCGCGCGCAGCCGGGCCACCGCCTGCGGGTCGCTGCCCTCGGTCGGCACCAGCAGGCACCAGCGGTTGTCGTAGAGCTCGGCAAAGCCCGATTGCGGCCCCGAATGCTCGGTCCCGGCCAGCGGGTGAGCCGGGATGAAATGCACCTCTTCGGGAATATGCGGCCCCACCGCGTCGATCACGGCGCGCTTGACCGAGCCGACATCGGACACCGTGGCGCCCGGTTTCAGCACCGGACCGATTTTCGCCGCCACCTGCCCCATCGCGCCCACCGGCACGCAAAGCACCACCAGATCGGCCCCCTCGGCCGCTTCGGCGGCGCTGTCGCAGACCCGATCGCACAGGCCGATCCGGCGCGCGGTGTCGCGGGTCGCCTCAGAGCGGGCATAGCCCGTCACCTCGCCCGCCAGCCCGGCGCGCTTGATTGCCCAGAACATCGACGAGGCGATGAGGCCCAGACCGATCAGGGCGACGCGGTCATAGACCGGGTTCATGCGCGACCCTCCTTGAAGGCGCGCACGGCATCGACGACGGCACGGCAGCCGGCCTCATCGCCCACCGTGATCCTGAGCGCCTGCGGCAGGTTATACCCCGCCACCCGGCGCACGATCAGGCCGCGCGATTGCAGGAACAGGTCGCAGGCCTCGGCCTCACCCTGATCGGAGAAACGGGCCAGGATGAAATTGGCGCAGGACACGTCCGAAGGCACGCCAAGCTCGGCCAGCCGCGCGGCCAGCCAGCCCCGCCAGATGGTGTTCTGCTCCCGGCAATGGGCGACCCAATCCTGATCGCGCACCGCCGCCTCGGCCGCGGCCAGCTGCATGGTCGACAGGTTGAAGGGCTGACGGATGCGGTTCAGCACGTCGATGATGTCGCGCGGCGCATAACCCCAGCCGATGCGCAGCCCGCCCAGCCCGTAAATCTTGGAAAACGTGCGGGTCATGATGACGTTGTCGCGGGCGCTGACCAGCCCGGCGCCACCATCGAACCCCTCGACAAATTCGGCATAGGCCCCGTCGAGAACCAGCAACACCTGGCCGGGCAGACCGTCGGCGAGCCGTGTCACCTCGGCCTCGGAAATCATGGTGCCGGTGGGGTTGGCCGGATTGGCCAGGAACACCAGCCGCGTGCGGTCGTTGACGGTCGCCAGGATCGCATCGACATCGACAACGCGCTGACGCTCGGGCACCTGAACCGGGGTCGCCCCCGCCATCCGCGCCAGGATCGGATACATCGAGAACCCGTGCTCGGTATAGATCACTTCGTCCCCCGGACCGGTATAGGCCTGGGCCACGAATTGCAGCACCTCGTCGCTGCCGACACCGCAGATGATGCGGTCGGGGTCCAGCCCGTGCACCGCGCCGATGGCGGCGCGCAGTTCGGCATGGTCGGTGCTGGGATAGCGGTGCGCCTGCGCCGCGGTGGCCCGGATCGCCTCGACCGCCGCCGGGCTGGGGCCCAGCGGGTTCTCGTTCGAGCTGAGCTTGATCACATTGGCCACACCGTCCACATGGGCCTTGCCGCCTTGGTAGAGGGCGATGTCCATGATGCCGGGCTGCGGGGTGAACTGGTTCATGCGGGGCGCTCCTGAAGATTAGCCCCTCTTACCGGTCTCATTCGGCTGAGAAAAGACGCAATTCCCTCATGCGGCCTTGAAGCGCGCGGTGGCAGGATCCCCCTGATAGAGCGGCACATAGTCTCCGGTTCGCCGTGACAGGTCATTCACCGCGCCGATGATGAAGCGCACGGTCGCCTCTTCCATCAGGTAAGAGAAGTTGAGCCGCACCCAGCCGGGCTTGTGCATCTCGCGCCCGGCGGCCAGATCGGCATGCAGCGCCTCGGAGGTGGCCCGGTCGATCCCCAGCAGCCGGTGGCCGTAAGGACCGGCACAGGCACAGCCGCCACGCGCCTGGATGCCATGAACATCGCTCAGCATCCGGGTGAACAACTGCTGATGCACCGGACGGCCAGCGTCGTCGCGCACCTGGAACGAGAAGAAGGGCAGCCGGTGACCCTTGTCGGTGCCCAGCAGCATCAGGTGCGGATTGTCGGCCCATCCCTCCAGCGCCATGGTGTTATAAAGCGCCTCGCGCCGGGCGATCTCGTCCGCGCCCACCGCGTCCTTGACGATAAAGGCCAGCGCGGCGCGGATATCGCCGATCACGTTGGGCGTGCCCGCCTCTTCGCGCGCGGCCAGGTCGGGGCTGTAATCATGTCCCCAGGGCGAGACAAAGCGGACCGTGCCGCCACCAGGCCAGGTCGGCACATCGCGCCGCACCGCGCCGCGATTGACCACCAGAACGCCCGAGGCACCGGGGCCGCCGGGAAACTTGTGCGGTGAGACCACGATGGCATCCTTGCGCAGCACGCCCTCGCCCATGTCGATGGGCAGATAGGGCCCACCGCCCGCATAATCCCAGACCGACAGCGCCCCATGCGCCTTGAGCAACCGGGTCACCGGCACGGTGTCGGTGATGATGCCGGTCACGTTCGAGGCCGCCGAAAAGGCGCCGATCATCAGGTCGCTGCCCGCATGGGCGCGCAGCGCCGCGTCCAGACGGGCCAGGTCCGGCCCGCCCTCGGGTGCCTCGGGGATCTCGACCACCTTGGCGCCGCTTTCGCGCCAGGGCAGGATATTGGAGTGATGTTCATAGGGTCCGATAAAGACAACCGGCCGGTCAGCCTCCCCAATCCCAAACAGGCTGACCAGCCGGTTCAATCCGGCAGTGGCGCCCGACCCGGCAAAGATCACCGCGTCGTCTTCCGTGGCGCCGACACACCGGCCGATCTCGTCCCGCGCCTCCCTGCGCAGACGAGTCATGTACGATCCGCAAAAGGACGCCTCGGTATGGCTGTTGGCATAGAACGGCAGGACATGTTCGGTCACATACCGCTCTACCTGCCGCAGCGCCCGGCCCGAGGCGACGTAATCGGCATAGACCAGCGGCACGTCCCCGTTGAGGCCGGGGATCATCACCCCTTCTCCGATCAGCCCGTCGGCCAGGCGTCCGGCACGGGCATCACCTTCGATCACTTGGCGAAACTGGGAAAGGGTCATGTCTGCGGCCTCCTGCTGATGAGGGAAGATTGACCTAACAAACCAGAGAATTTTTCACCTATCTTTAGTTGATTTTCTGAATTTTCGTGTCATTTGATAGACGAAATGAAAAAGATAGATCATATTGACACAAGACTGTTGAAAGAGCTGCAACGCGATGCCTCGCTCAGCCAGCGGGACCTGGCCGACCGGGTCGGGCTGTCGCAGAATGCCTGCTGGCGGCGGTTGAAGGCGCTGACGGATGAGGGCGTGCTCAAAGGCTCCACCGCCCGCGTCGCGCGCGAGAAACTCGGGCTCGATCTGGTGGTCTTTGTCATGCTGCGCACGCGCCACCATTCGGCGGAGTGGCTGCAAAAGTTCCGCACACATGTGCTGACCATCCCCGAAGTGGTGGATTTCCACCGCATCGGGGGCGACTACGACTATCAACTCAAGGTGGTTACGCGCGACATGGCCAGCTATGACAAGGTTTATCAGCGGCTGATCGAGAAGGTCGAACTGGACAGCGTCACCAGCTATTTCGCGATGGAGGCGATTGCCGAGGGACGGCCGCTGCCGCTTTAGCCCTCGGGCGTTTCGATCATGTCCACGCGCATTGCATGGCGGCCGCCCTCGAATTCCGCCGACAGAAACGCATCGACGATATCCAGCGCCAGCCCCTCGCCCACCACGCGCGCGCCGATCGAAAGCATGTTGGCGTCATTATGCATGCGGATCATCCGGGCCGAGAACGTATCGGAGCAGACACCGCAACGGATGCCCGCGACCTTGTTGGCGGCCATCATGATGCCCTGACCGGTGCCACACAGTACGATGCCCAGGCTGCAATCGCCCGAGGCGACCCGCTCTGCCGCGGCGCGGCCATGTTTGGGGTAATGGGTGCTTTCGGTGGTTTGCGGGCCGATATCGACCACCTCCCAGCCCTGGGCCGAGATATGCGCGGCAACCGCGCGACGCAGTTCGATGGCAGCGTGGTCGCTGGACAGGACGATACGTTTGCTGGCGGTCATGGCGGCGGGCTCCGGTTTGCGCAAAAAGGGCTTTGGCCGCGCGATACCCACAGCGACCGACAGGGTCAACCCGGACAAAAGAAAGCCGCGCAGAATATGCGCGGCTTTCGGAAATCTCGGGAACTGAACGGATCAGTTCTTGGCGTAGTATTCGACGACCAGGTTCGGTTCCATCACCACTGCGTAGGGCACATCGCCCAGGCTGGGGGTACGGACGAAAGTTGCAGTCATCTTCGAGTGGTCGACTTCCAGGTAATCCGGAACGTCGCGCTCGGCCAGCGACACGGCTTCGAGAACCGAGGCCAGCTGCTTGGAGCGGTCACGCACCTCGACCACGTCACCCTCTTTCACGCGGTAGGACGGGATGTTGACGCGCTTGCCGTTGACCAGAACGTGACCGTGGTTCACGAACTGACGGGCGGCAAAGACGGTCGGCACGAACTTGGCCCGGTAGACGACGGCGTCCAGGCGGCGTTCCAGCAGGCCGATCAGGTTTTCACCGGTGTCGCCTTTCACACGCTCGGCTTCGCCGTAGATGCGGCGGAACTGCTTTTCGGTCAGGTCGCCGTAATAGCCTTTCAGCTTCTGCTTGGCGCGCAGCTGGAGGCCGAAGTCGGACATCTTGCCCTTGCGGCGCTGGCCGTGCTGGCCGGGGCCGTATTCGCGGCGGTTGACCGGGGATTTCGGACGACCCCAGATGTTTTCGCCCATCCGGCGGTCGATTTTGTACTTGGCAGACGTGCGTTTGGTCACGGCTGATCTCCTTCGTTATGGTCGAGGCCCAAAGGGCCACTATGAAGGGCGTTGTCCTCTTGCCTTGCGGCATGACAGGCGATCCCTTGCGGGAGCCACCAACACCAATGAAGCCGCGCTTATAGCCGCGCAGCAGGGGGAGTCAACAGGGGTTTTGCAGGGGATGCGCGGAATGAACCGCCCGCGCATCCGGGATCGGCCTCAAGCGGCCTCGTGCAACATCAACGCCGCCTCGGTCGGGGTCAGGCTGCGCCGGGCAAAGCCGCCATAGAGGTAGGGGTCGATCTCGATCTCGGGCATGCGCTGCAACAGCCGGCGCCGGTCGGTCTCGGCCAGCGCCGAAAGCGCCGCGTGGGCGGGATGAAAGCTTTCGGTTTCGATGCCATTGGCCCAGAGGATCTGGTGGCTGGGCAGCATGAGGTGGACATAGGTCACCTCGCGCAGGGTCAGGTCGACCATGATCGTACTGTCATTGACCAGGTCGCGCGCCGGTACCAGCACCTCGTCGGTGTTGAACAGCGCCTGCGCGGTCGGACCGCGCAGCAGCATCCGGTGTTCGGGCGAGACCAGCAATTCGGCATCGGGCCGGTCGATGCCCAGCGCCCCCACCCGCATGCGGATCGGGCGCAGGTGCGGCATCACGAACAGGCGCGCGCCGGTCATCCGGCGCTGACCGATCCAATGGATCTCCTGCGGGCCGCTGTCTCGGGTCTGAACCTTGTCACCTTCGCGCAGCTCCTCGATCAGGCGCGGGCCGGTCGGCGTGGCGATGCGGGTTCCGGGGGTGAAACAGATCACCCCGCCGCGTTCGCGCGCGCCCGGCAGCGGATCGGCGCTGTTCAGGTTGTGATGCACCACCCACAGATCGGTATCGCGCGGTGGCAATTCGTCGATGAACATCAGCAGCGGCGGCGTGCCATTGCCTGTTTCGATCACGGTGATGGTATAGCTCTGCGCCCCGTTGGTGACCACAAAGGCCTGATCCATCAAGGGGTCCTCGACCTCGATCGCCTCGACATCGGTACGATGCTGTACCGCCGCCCCGACCAGACGCCTCACCTTGCGGGCCGCGCGTTTGCGCAGCGCCTCTTCTCCGTCCGCCCGGTCCAGCCGCAACACGCCCGTGGGCCCATCCACCTGCACGGTCTCGCCACGCCATGACCAGACCGCCCCCGCGGTCAGCGCGTCGAGGGGAGCCCCCTCAAGACCATCCAAATCCGTTTGCGACCAGGAAATGACGAACGTGCCACGAAAGCCCGTTTTCATTAACCGTCTGCCTGCCTCAGTTTTTTTATTAAGTTTTCGGTAGCAAATTATTGCTGATAGGGGAAGAACTTTGTTTCCAGTCCCTTAAAACGTGTTCTTAAGGCCGCAGTGATGCGGCCCAAGGCTGAATGGCGGGTAGCTGCCGATGATTGGTCTGCTTGTTTTGTCTTGTTTTGGCCGTTTTCCACCAGTCCTGTTTGGCTATCTTGTCCTCTCACCTTCTGATCGGAGACCAAGATGACCCTTACCCTGCCCTCTGTCTGCCCGCTGGATTGCCCGGATACGTGCAGTTTGAGCGTCACTGTCGAGGACGGCCGGGTTGCGCAGGTGCGTGGATCTGCGGCCAATCCCTTTACCGCCGGGGTGATCTGTAACAAGGTCGCGCGCTATTACCCTGATTTCGTGCATGGTCCCCGTCGGCTGACCCGCCCCCTGCGCCGCACCGGGCCGCGCGGTTCCGGAGCCTATGAACCGATCAGCTGGGAGGTTGCGCTCGACCTGATCCACGAGGGGTTCTCTCGCGCAATCGCCACAGATGGGCCGCAGTCGGTGCTGCCGCTGAACTATGCCGGCCCGCATGGAGAGCTGGCAGGCGGCTCGATGGACCGGCGGTTCTTTTACCGGATGGGAGCAACGATGCTGGATCGCGGATCGCTCTGCGGCGGCGTGCGCGGCACCGCGTATACAAGTCTGTTCGGCTCTGCTCCCGGTATGCCACCGGAACAGGCCGAACTGGCCGACCTGGTGTTGGTCTGGGGCAACAATGTCACCGTCTCGAACCTGCATCTGATGCGGGTTCTGAAACGGGTCCGCGCGGCGGGCGGGCGGGTTGTGGTGATCGACCCGCGCCGGATCAAGCTGGCCGAACAATGCGATCTGCACCTGCAACTCCACCCCGGTTCGGACGTGGTGCTGGCACTGGCGCTGGCGGCTGAACTGGAACGACGCGGCGCGCTGGACCATGGGTTCATCGGCAAATGGGTGCTGGGCGCCGACCGGTATCTGGAGGCCGCGCGCACCCATGACGTGGACGCGGTGGTGCGCCATTGCGGGTTGACCCCGGTCGAGTTCCACATGCTGGCCGACTGGATCGCGGGAGCGCGCACCATGGCAACCTCTCTGGGCAACGGGATCGAGCGCGGCCGCTCGGGCGGGGCAGGCCTGCGCGCGGCAATGGCCCTGAACGCGCTGACCGGCCAGCATGGCCGCCCCGGCGCAGGCGTGATCGCCAAGCCCGGCCTCGCCTTTCCGCGCACCACGGCACGACTTCAGGGCGATCATCTGAAGCAGCCTGGAACGCGGGTGTTCAACATCGTCGATGTGGCGGCACATCTGCTGGACGACAGGCTCGACCCGCCGGTCCATGCGCTGATGATCTACAATCACAACCCGGTGGCGACACATCCGGACCAGTCCAACATGATCCGCGCGCTCAGCCGGCCGGATCTGTTCATCGTCGGCGCCGATGTGACCATGACCGACAGCATGGCCTATTGCGACGTGATCCTGCCCGCCGCCAGTCATTTCGAGTTCGACGATATCTATGGCGCCTATGGGCAGACCTGGCTGCAACGGGCCGAACCGGTGATTGCCCCAGTGGGTGAGAGCCTGCCGAATACCGAGATCTTCCGCAGGCTGGCCGCCCGGTTCGGCTATGACGAGCCCGAGTTCCGTGACAGCGACGCGGTGCTGATGGACCAGGCAATAGACGGCACCGATCCGCGTTTGGGGGGCCAGGCGCCCAGTCAAATGCCGACCGATCGCGCGTTGGATATGGCAAGGCCTTCCGATGCACCGCTGGTGATGTGCGACACCGTGATGCCCGCCACGCCCTCGGGGCGGATCGAGCTTTACAGTCAGGATCTGGAGGATCGGTTCGGCTGCGGCCTGCCGCGCCATGATCCGGTTGCGCCCGACCTGCCCTTTACCCTGATCACACCCAGTTCGTCGAAACGGACCAATGCCACCTTTGGCGGGCACGCGGACAGCCTTGACCCCGAGACGGTCGAGATGCACCCCGTGGACGCGACGCGGCTGGATCTCAGCGATGGCGACCCCGTGGTTCTGCGCAATGGGCGTGGCGCGGTGGCGTTGCGGCTGAAGATCACCGATGCCACCCGGCCCGGTGTCCTCTACAGCCCCAAGGGCACCTGGCGTGAAAGCTCCTCCACCGGGCAGACGGTGAACGCGCTGATCCCCTCGGATATCCGAACAGATATCGAGAGGGGCGCGTGTTACAACGAGACCTTTGTGGAGGTAATCCGGGCCTAGGCCCGGTCGTCGCCCAAACTGCGGCGTTGCTGGCCATCGGGCGTGAAATTCTCGGGCGCCAGCCAATCGACAAAGCGCTGCCGCAGTTCGGGCCAGTCGCGATCCAGGACCGAGAACCAGGCCGTATCGCGATTGCGACCCTTGTAGACGATGGCCTGTTCGAACAAACCGTCATAGCGAAACCCCAACCGTTCCGCTGCCCGGCGCGACGGCGCGTTCAGCGCGTCGCATTTCCACTCGTAACGGCGATAGCCCAGCGTGTCGAAGGCATGCGCCATCATCAGGAACATCGCCTCGGTCGCCACCCGGCTGTGTTGCAGAACCGGCGCAAAGGTGATGCCGCCAACCTCGATCACCCCATGCTCGGGCTGGATGCGCATATAGCTGGCAATGCCCTGCGCCTGCCCGCTGACCCTGTCGCAAATGGCGAAATAGAGCGGGTCCCCGGTCTTGCTCATCGCCTCCAGAAACGCCGTCATGTCGGCCTCGGCGTCAAATGGACCAAAGGGCAGATAGGTCCATCCATGCCCCTCGGTATCGGCGGCGAAGGCGTGCCAGAGATCGGCGCCATGACGGGCCGCCTGCAACGGCTCCAGCCGGGCAAAGCTGCCCTCCATCTGCTGCCGCTGGGGTCTTGGGCATCCCCGCCACGCCGGCAGTGCCGCCCCGATCGGCTGACCCAGTTCGTTTCTGCGTTCCGTCATCTCCGCCCCTCCTGCACTACTCTCTGTTTGCCCACAAGGCGGTCAGCCGTTAACCTCCAAAGTCAGAATAAACAGGCAAACCAATTTCATGAGCCAGACCTCTTGGCCCGCCATCTCGATTGAGCGCAACAGCCCGGTGCCGGTCTTTGAACAGATCTGTACCGCCATCCGCGCGCGTGCCAGTACCGGCGCCCTGCCCGAGGGCACAGCGGTGCCGCCCACACGGATACTGGCGGTCGAGCTTGGCGTGTCCCGCTCGACGGTGGTAACCGCCTATGAGCAGTTGGTGGCCGAAGGGTATCTGCGCGCGCGCCAGGGCTCGGGCCATGTTGTCTGTGCCATGGGGGAAGTCGAGACCGCCCCTCCGGCCGCACGTACCCGACCGACGCAGGTCGAAACCGCCCCCGCCAAAGCGCGTCCTTTCGTGGCGGGCACGCCGGACATGCGGCTGTTTCCCTACCGGCAATGGGCGCGCACGGTGGCACGGCTCTGCCGGTCGAACCCGCAGGCGATGTTCACGACCGGCGACACTTTCGGCAATCCGGCGCTGCGCGGCGCCATAGCTGCACATCTGCGCGACTGGCGCGGGGTCGAGGCTGCGCCCGAACAGATCATCATCACCGCCGGGGCCACCGATGCGCTGGAACTGTGCATGCGCAGCCTGTCGCGGCCCGGCGAGGCCATCGCGCTCGAGGATCCGGGCTATGGGCCATTGCGCAGCTTTGCCACGGCACAGGGCTTGCAGCCGGTCTTTCTGCCGCTCGACGAACAGGGGGCGACGCTGCCGCCAGCCGACACAGCGCCGCGACTGGCGGTGCTGACCCCCTCGCATCACTATCCGCTGGGCGGTGCCATGTCGCCCAGCCGTCGCAGTGCCTGGACACAATGGGCGCGGTCCGGCGATGCCTGGATCATCGAGGACGACTACGACAGCGAGTTCCGGTATGCCGGGCGCCCGATCCCCGCCATGGCGGGCTTTGATCCGCGAAGCCGTACCATCTATGTGGGCTCGTTTTCCAAGATCTTCTCGAATGCGCTTCGACTGGGTTACCTGATCGCGCCCGAGCCACTGCTGGAGCCGTTCCGCCAGACTGTGCGCCGGTTCGGGGTCCGGGCCAGTTCGATGCCGCAGCAGGCATTGGCCGAGTTCATGTCGAGCGGCGAGTTCTACCGGCATCTGCGCCGGGTGCGCCGGGTCTATGGCGAGCGCCGGCGCTATCTGCTGGACCGGCTGGCGCGGGAGTTTGCCGAATATGGAACCGCCGCCGACCATCAGGCCGGAATGCAGACGGTGCTGCACCTGCACCCCGGCCTTGATGACACGGCGCTGGCCGAGCGCGCCCGTGCGGCGGGGCTGACCGTATCCGCCCTCTCGCGCTATTGCGCGGTGCCGGGGCGCGGCAACGGGCTGATCCTGGGGTTCTGCGCCTTTTCCGAGGCAGAGATGGACCCGACCCTGGACACGCTGCGCGCCCTGCTGGAGACGGCATGACACATATAAGCGAAACGGGCCCGCGCCAATCCGGCACAGGCCCGTCTGCAAGGGTCGGGGCCGGGCGGCAAACCGCCCGGCACATTGGCTTTATTCGGCCGGCTTGCCCACGGTCAGGCCCAGCTTTTCACGTTTTCCATCGCGATAAAGCGCCTTGACCAGCGACACGCACATCAGCCCCATCACCACGGTAAAGGGCAGAGCACCGATGATCATCGCGCTCTTCAGCGCCTCCATCGGGTCGGCGCCGCCATTGGTCTTGCCCGCGATCAGCAGCGTACCGATCACCGCGGTCAGGATCACGCCCCAGACGATCTTATGCTTGTTGCCGACTTCCTGATCGCCGCCCGACATGATGGTGTTCATCACCAGGATGCCCGAGTCCGCCGAGGTGACGAGGAAGGTCATGATCAGCACAACGCACATCACCGTGATCGCCGACAAGAACCCACCCGACAGCATCTGGCCCAGGGTCACGAACAGCTTGGCGGTGTTCGACGCGCCGATGATGGCGCCATTGGCATTGCCAGTCAGTTCCAGGTCGATGGCGGTGCCCCCCAGGATGGTCATCCATGCAAAGCAGACCAGCGCCGGGGCGAACAGGCAGCCGACGATGAACTCACGCACCGTGCGACCGCGCGAGATGCGCGCCAGGAACAGGCCCACAAAGGGCGAGAACGCGATCCACCAGGCCCAGTAGAAGGTGGTCCAGCCTGCCTGCCAGCCGAATTGACGGCCCGGCTCACCCGCGGCATAGGCCGCGGCCAGAACCTCGTCGGACAGTGCGGCGGCTTCGCCTTCGAGGCCGGATTTGAACCCGTCAAACGAGCCCCAGGCATTGGTCGCCCCACCGCGCAGCGCGTCGGCATAGGGGGCGGCCTCGGTCGGCAGAGCGGCGGCAAAAGCAGCCGGATCCTGCGGGCCATAGGCGCCAAAGCTGATCGAGAGGAAGTGGAGGATATAGTCGACCAGCGCCGAGGCATAGGTCGTCATGGCGAACAGGAACGAACCAAACACCACAAAGGTGAACAGCAGGATCAGCGACATCACCAGGTTGAGGTTCGAAAGATACTTCACGCCGCGGCCCACGCCCGATACCGCCGAAATGACCGACAGACCCATGATCACGAAGAGACCCGAGATCAGGCCGACGGTACCCGGAGCAGGTGCGTCGCCGGTCATGTCCATCATCCATTCCATGCCGGTGATGGCATACATGCCATCGATGAACTGCGACACGCCAAAGCCGATGGTCACCGACACGCCAAGGATGGTTGCCACCACGCCCAGAATGTCGACCACATGGCCCAGGAACCCGTTCATCAGCGGGCCGAACAGCGGCGTCAGCGCCGAACGGATGGTCAGCGGCATGTCACGGGTATAGGCGTAATAGGCCAGCGCCAGGCCGGTCACCACATAGATCGCCCAGGCGTGAAAGCCGTAATGGGCAAAGGTGTAGCGATAGGCCGATTGCAGCGCCTCCTCGGAGTTGCCGGCAACAGCGCCCGAAACCACGACAGGGTTCGAGCCCCACAGGCCCAGCGGTTCGGCGGTGGCGAACACCATCAGGCCGACGCCCAGACCGGCACCGAACATCATCGAGAACCAGGAGAAGTTGGAGAACTCGGTGCCCTCGCCGGGCCGGCCCATGATCCGCTTGCCGGTCTGCGGCAGCGCCGCCAGCACGAACAGGAACACGGCAAAGAAGCCGACGATGACGATGTAGAAGACGTTGAAGTCCTCCAGCAGACGCCAGTTCAGGCTGCCCAGAACGCCATTGGCATTCGCGGGCCAGACCAGGGCCCAAAGGACCAGGCCGACCATGATCGCCTTGGAGAACAGAGCGATTTCGACGCTATGTCCCTGATAGAAACCGGACGCGGCCCTTTTGACCTCGATCTCGGTGAATGGTGGTTTTACTGACATGCGATCCCTCCCTGACGCAACAATTTGCTTACTCTAGCGATCCCGCGCCGGTCAGAGTGACGCAGGACCGATGGTTTGTAGCGCATAAGCGACGTCTGAAATGGCGCTTATGCCGCGATGATCTTTTCGATCCGTTCGAGGGTCGCGACGTTGACCGCGACTCCCTCTTCGCGCGAGCGGATTCGGCGGGCGCGACGCCCGTCGCCGGGCAAATGGGCGTTGTCCTGGTCATGAACCGCCCCCGCCAGACGCGCAACCAATGGGGCAAACCGGTCACCCGAAGTCGCGCCCGGGTCAATCGCGATAAAGAACTGTCCGGTGCGCGGCGGCCCTCCCGCCGTGCCGGAAAAGGGCGAAGCGTCGATGCCCAGCGTCGCGCCCGTCAGCGCGGCGGCCATGGTCTCGACCAGCAGGGCAACCCCGACTCCCTTGTAGCCCCCCGATGGCGCCATCGAGCCTTTCAACCCGACCTCGGGGTCGGTGGTGGGGTTGCCGTCGGCGTCCAGTGCCCAGCCGACCGGGATCGGCTTGCCCTCGCGGGCGTGTTTCATCACTTCGCTCTTGGCGATGGTGCTGGCGCTCTGGTCGATCAGGATCGCCGGTTCACCATCCTCACCCGGCACGGCAAGCGAGAACGGGTTGGTGCCGACCACCGGTTTCGAGCCACCCGAGGGCGCGATCGAAGCGGGCGCATTGGTAAAGCCCAGCCCCACCAGCCCGGCGCGGGCCAGACGGGCGGTGTGATAGCCCAGCACGCCGCAGTTATAGCTGTTGCGGATCGCCAGAACGGCAACGCCCTGGCTGCGCGCCAGCGGCATCAGCTGGTCAAAGCCGAGATCGATCGCCGCATGGGCAAACCCGGTCGCCGCATCCGCGGTCAACACCGAGGGCGCGGGACGGTCGAGCCGGGGTTCGGCCCGCCCGTCGACCTTGCCGCATTGCACATGCTCGCAATAGATCGGGATATAGAGCAACCCGTGGCTGGCGATACCGTCGGCCTCGGTCGCGGCGGTGGCCACGGCCAATGGCCGGGCATTGGCCTCGGAGGTGCCAGCGGCCACCAATGCGCGAAAGCTCAGATCTTCGATCTCGTCCAGACTCAGGGTGCGGGTTTCGGTCATGGGGTCCTCGGTTCAGTCATTGTCGGAAAGCCCGGCACCTGCGCCCTTCAACCGGGATTCCTCGGTTGCGGGGGCATAGGTGCGATGGGCGAAACGGTTCAGGGTGGCCCAGGCCTCGGGCGCGGGTTGGGCGCGGCTGCGCATGGGCGTCGCGGCGTCGATCTGGCCGCCCAATGTCACCTCGACCAGAGGCGCGAGGTCCGGTGTCACGCCGGAAAGGTCGAGCACCTTACCATCGGTGACGGCACGTCCCCCCTCCCAGTGCAGGGTGACCGGGCGACCGATCTGCTGCGCGATCAGCGCGGCGAAGGGCACCAGCAGTGCGGGCCGGGCCACCTGTTCCAGCCGAAACCCTGCATCGGACAGCTCTGCCGCGCGATCCGAAAGCGCCGCCCCCGCCGCCAGCGGGCAGAGCGTTCCGCCCGGAGCCGCCCAGTTCGCGCCGCCGGTGTCGGGAGAAAGATCGGCAAGCGGCACCCCGTCGATCCGGGTCAGCAGCGCGGCCAGTTCCGCGCAGGCGTCAATGTCATGGGCGGCCAGCCAGCGGGTCGCCTTGGCCGCCTCTTCGGCAAGGCCCCAGGGATAGCCCGCGCCACGCGTGGCACGCTTGGTGGTGGCCTCGATCTCGTTGAGGGAAAAGCTCATGCCGACACCTCTGGATAGACCCAGTCATCCGCCGTCTCGGGCGAAAGCTCCTCGGGGTAAGGCGCGCCCGCATACATGCAAATCCGCACCCAGCGATCCGAACGGGGGTCGAAATGGATAGCGCCAAAGAAGGCCAACTTTGCCCGCAGCATGTCGATGGGCAGCACCGAGGCGCTGATCGTGTTGTCGTGGATCTCGCCATAGGGGGCCACGCGGCTCATCTGGGCGCGGCGCACGGTGTGGCGGTGTTCGGGATGGGCGAGCAGGAATTCCGCCACCGGACGGGCACCGTCCCAATCGGCCAGCGCCGCATGGGCCGCCGCCGCATCGCGGGCCGGGGCCAGCGGCTGTTCGTACTCGGCGATCGGCTCGTCGAACCGCTCGCCCAGACGCGGTTCCAGCTTCTCCTCGGAGACATACCAGGCGCGGGCGCAGTTTTCGGGCGCCGACCAGTCCAGATCGAAGGCCCAGGCGTAGCTGGCGGCGATCAGGCCGCGCAGTTCCGAGATCGGCATGGCCCCGTCGATGCGAAATGCGCCCGGATTGCCATCGGCCATGCAGCTGTCCAGACCGTCGACCAGATCGGGATAGGGTTCCAGGATCAGCGAGGCGACCAGTTCCTGCCCCTCCTCGCTGAGCGCGCCCTCGGCCCAGCGCATCAGCCGGTCCCAGGGATGATCGTTCAACAGGTCGTCCCCTGCCACATGGCGCGAGAGCGCCTCCATGTCGCGGCGCAGATCGGCCAGTTTCGCCAGTTGGATCGGGTGTTCCGAGCGCCACTGGCCCAGCGACACCTCGCTGCGCCTCAGCATCCGGCGAAACTGCGCAGCCGCGTCGGGGTCGGCGGTGGCGACACTGCGCACGCGGGCAATCGCCTCTTCGCGGGCCATGACCCAGTTGTTGAACAGGATCGGGTGATTGACGATATAGGGCGCCATGCCCAGGCCCGTGGAATTGCCGATCCCCATGCGCCGGGCCAGCGCCGGGTCCAGATCGACCGCGCCTTCGCCGCCCTTGGCCCGTGCCACGTGCTGCACCAGATCGCGCACGAAGACACGGGTCAGATAGACCGACAGCATCTCGGCCTGAAACGGCGCCTGCATCTCGGGGCGGTCGGCGATCTGCTCGCGATCCGCCGCGCCCAGCTTGCCCGAGCCATAGACAGCGGTGGTGCGCATCAGATAGCCCACCTTGTCGATCTCGGCGCGGTCGGGCTGTTGCCCGCTCGCCAGCGCGTCGACCACATGCGCCCAGAGCCGCACAGACCGGTTGGCCCGGCTGACCGAGATCTCGCACTCGCTGACCCGGCCCGCCTCTTGCAGCGGCACGTTCTGCGACAGGCGCGCGATATCGTCCTCGGTCGGGATGCCGTCGAACAGGGTGAATGTGGCGTCCCAGGCGGTGGCGATCACCCGGTCCGAACGCATCTCGGGCGGCAGGTCATGGGCAAAGGCCACCAGCGAATAGGCGCGGTCGGGTCCCTGCGCGGTATAGACCGCATGCCCCACACCCGCCGCGTCGATGCGGAACATGGGGCGCGAAAAAATCCAGTTCTCGCGCGCCATGCGCCGGGTCAGGATGCGCATGAAGCTGAGGCGGCATTGATGCAGCGACCCCAGCCGCGACAGCCGCATGACTGTTGCCGGATCCCTGCGTTGGATGTGCCTGTTCGGGGCGGTGTCCATCTCTCTCATCCTTGCGGGACGAAGTTCTGGGCAAAGAACCTGTACCAGTTCCCGCCCATGATCCCGGCCACTTCGTCCTTGTTCAGGCCGGTCGCGCGTAACCCGTTCTCGATATTTCCAAAATCGCGATTGTCCTGGAACCAGTGCGGCATCGGGGGAAAGCCCGGCGCGCTGGCGGAACCCTCGCCAAAGTCGATCTCCTTGGACCAGCGCCCGGTGCGCATCCATTCCACAACGCTGTCGGGCTGGTCCTGACAGAGGTCGGTGCCGATCCCCAGATGGTCGACGCCGTACCGCTCGGCAGTGCGCGCGATCATCTCGCAGAAGCTGTCCAGCGTGCAGTCGGACTTGTCTTTCAGGTGATGCGGATAGACCGAGAACCCCAGCATGCCACCGTTTTCGGTCACCGCCCGGATCACGTCATCACGCTTGTTCCGCAGGGCCGGGGCCCAGTCATGCGGGTTGGCATGAGTGATGGCGATGGGGCGTTCCGAGATCTCGGCGGCCTCGATGGTCGAGCGGTCGGCGGAATGGCTCATGTCCACCACCAACCCCACCCGGTTCATCTCCTTGATGACCTGACGGCCCATGCGGGTGATGCCCGCATCCTCGGCCTCGTAGCAACCGGTCGCCAGCAGCGACTGGTTGTTATAGGTCAACTGCATGAAGCGCGCGCCCAGCGTGTGCAAGATCTCGACCAGCCCGATATCGTCCTCGATCGGGCTGGGGTTCTGGAACCCGAAAAAGATCGCGGTGCGCCCGGTCTCGCGCGCGATGTCGATATCGCCGGCCCATTGCCCCTTCATGATCAGGTCGGGGAATTGCTCGAACCAGCGGTTCCATTTCTCGAAATTCAGGACCGTCTCGCGAAAGCTTTCGTGATAGGCGATGGTGACATGCACCGCATCGACATGGCCCGCGCGCAGCTGGCGAAAGATCTTTTCCGACCAGTTGGCATATTGCAGGCCGTCGATGCGATAGCTCATTGTGGTGCCCCCGCGCTGATGTAAGCGGTCTTGACCGTGGTATAGAACTCGGCCGCAGCCTTGCCTTGTTCGCGCGGCCCGTAAGAGCTGTCGCCGCGGCCACCAAACGGCACGTGGTAATCGGTACCCGCGGTCGGCAGGTTCACCGTCACCACCCCGGTGCGCGCGTTGCGGCGGAAATGGGTGGCGCGTGCCAGCGACTGGGTAACGATGCCCGAGGTCAGGCCGAAATTGGTATCGTTCACCACGCTCAGCGCCTCGTCATAGCTGCCGACCTTGATCACGCTGGTCAGCGGCGCGAACATCTCTTCGCGGTTGATGCGCATGGTGTTGGTGGTGTTCAGGAACACGCCGGGCGACATGTAATAGCCGTCCTGCGGCATCTCCAGCCGCTGGCCGCCGCAGGCCAGTTCGGCGCCCTCGGACTTGCCCAGATCGACATAGGCGAGGTTCTCGGCCAGTTGTTGCTGGCTCACCACCGGCCCCATCTGGGTGCCCTCTGCCAGCGCATGTCCCACCTTCATCGCCTGTGCGCCCGCCACCAGCTTCTCGACAAAGGCATCGTGGATTGCGGCATGCACCACCAGCCGCGAGCTTGCGGTGCATTTCTGCCCGGTGCCGCCAAAGGCACCGCCCAGCGCCAGTGTCACCGCCAGATCCAGATCGGCATCATCCATCACCGCCAGCGCGTTCTTGGACCCCATCTCCATCTGCACCTTGGTCAGGTTCTGGATGGCGGCGGACGCGATACCCTTGCCCACCGGCACCGAGCCGGTGAAGGAAATCGCGTTGACCAGCGGGCTTTCCACCAGTCGTTGACCAATGCTGCGACCCGAGCCCATGACCAGGCTGAAAAGGCCCTTGGGGATGTCCTGACGCGCGATGATCTCGGTCAGCGCCACGGCGCTGGCCGGGGTGATATTGGCCGGTTTCCACACCACCGCATTGCCATAGCAGAGCGCCGGCGCGATCTTCCACGAGGCAGTGGCGGTGGGAAAGTTCCACGGGCTGATCACCGCGACCACGCCCACCGCCTCGCGGCGCACGTCGATCTCGACGCCCGGGCGCACGCTGTCGGCATTCTCGCCCAACTGGCGCAGGCATTCGGCGGCGTAATAGGTAAAGAACTGGCCTGCGCGATAGACCTCGCCCTTGCCCTCGGCCAGCGGTTTGCCCTCTTCGCGGCTGAGCAGCGTGCCCAACTCCTCGGCCCGGGCCATCAGCTCGGTGCCGATGGCCATCAGCACCGCCTGCTTACGCTCCATCCCGTAAGCCGCCCATTCCGCCTGTGCGCGCCGGGCCTGAAGCAGCGTCGCATCGAGCTGATCGGCGCTGGCCTGGGCAAACATACCAACCAGATCGCTCAGGTCTGACGGGTTGCGGTTTTCGATTTCAGCTTCGCCCGCCAGCCATTCGCCCGCGATGAGATTGAGTTTTGTGTCCGACATGCCTCTGGCCCAGTTCCTCGAATGAATTGGGTCATGGTGGACTCCGCGCACCATATCGGTCAAACTTAAACTTCTTAATGAAATTTCAGGTTTTCTGAACTCATGATCAAGATCGAGATGCTGCGCTGTTTCAGCACTGTTGCACAAACAGGAAACCTGGCCGATGCCGCAATGCGGATGGGGCGGACCCAGTCTGCGCTGTCGATGACCCTGAAACAGTTGGAGGAACATCTGGGCCAGCGCCTGTTCGAGAACGAGCGCAAGAACCGGCTGACCCCGCTGGGGCAAGAGGTGTTCCGCTTTGCCCAGCAGCAGTTGCGCCAGTTCGACGATACCATACAGGCGATCGAGGCGGCGGCGCGGGCGCCGCAGGGGCTGCTCAGGGTGGCGTCGATCCCCTCGGCCTCTGGTCTGGCGCTGCCGGGCGCGATCGAGACGATGATGCAGCGCCATCCCTCGCTGGATCTGGAACTGCGTGACATGGATAGCGGCAGGGTGGTGGATGCGATCCTGCAAGGGCAGGCCGATCTGGGTATCGTCTCGGGCCAGCCGGTTCTGAACGGGGTGGAACGCGAAACCCTGTTCGAGGACGCCTATGGCCTGCTTTGCGCCACCGGCCATCCGCTGGCGCAGCAATCACAAGCGCCCGATATCGACGCGGTTTTTGCCTCGGGCTTTATCCGCAACAGCCTGTGCGGGCTGATCGAGGCGCCCGAAATACGCGCCGCCCTGCCCCGCGCCCGGATCACCGTGCACAACACCCATTCGCTGCTGGCGATGGTGCGGACGGGCAAATGGGTGACGATCCTGCCGCGCTCGGTGGCACAGGTACAGCCGACAGAGCTGACATTCCGCCCCATCGCCGGGCTGGAGGAACAGCGCAGCGTGTCTCTCTTGATCCACACCCGGACCCAGTTCCCGCAGCTGGTCGCGGAATTCGCCGATATCCTGCGTCACAGCCCCTGGACCGGCTGAGGTTCAGATCACCCCGATCTCGGCCAAGGCCCGGTTCAGGTCCTCGGGCAACGCATCGTCCTGCGCGCGTCCCTTGGGCAGGTCGGGCGGCGTGTCGGCGGGGTTCAGATAGCGCCAGCCCTGAAACGGGCGTTTCTGGGTGCTGTGGGTGCGGTGCAATTCGGGGTCGAGCACCAGCGCGCAATGCCGGGTACCGTCCTGGCCGGTCACCTCGTCCATCCGCAGCACCCGCTGGCGGCACTGGATCAACCCCTTGATCACCCAATAGATCGAGCCGCCCGCCAGGATCTCGGACTCGCGCTTGGGCCACATGCGGGTGACATGACGCGGCAACCCGTCCGGCGTCTGCGTCCGCCGCATCGCCTGCCATTCGGCAAGGTTGTCGACGCTTTCCGTCCCGACGCTGAGCTTGATCAGATTGAGGTAGTTATCCACAGCTTTCCCACAGAGTCGCCCCAAGGCCACCTTGATATTGTAGCTCACCCCACCCCGGCATCAAGCAGTTGTGGCCTACCTCACATTTGGTTTAGTCTGGATGTCTCTTCCAGCACGAGGGAATCATCCGATGAGCCGTTTCGCCGCCCCCATCGCCGAGCAGATTTGGGACATGAAATACCGTTTCAAACAGGCGGACGGCACCCCGATCGACCAGACGGTCGAGGATAGCTGGCGCCGCATCGCCCGCGATCTGGCCCGCGTCGAACAGGATCCCGACCGCTGGGAGCGGGAATTCTACACCGCGCTGGAGGATTTCAAATATCTGCCCGCGGGGCGCATCACCGCCGGTGCGGGCACCGCGCGGCAGGTGACGCTGTTCAACTGCTTTGTCATGGGCACCATCCCCGACAGCATGGGCGGCATCTTCGAGATGCTGAAAGAGGCGGCGCTGACCATGCAGCAGGGCGGCGGCATCGGCTATGATTTCTCGACGATCCGTCCGCGCGGCGCCGATGTGAAGGGCGTGGCCGCCGACGCCTCGGGGCCGCTCAGCTTCATGGATGTGTGGGACGCCATGTGCCGCACCATCATGTCCGCCGGTTCCCGCCGGGGCGCGATGATGGCGACCATGCGCTGCGACCATCCCGATATCGAACAGTTCATCGCCGCCAAGTCCGACCCCGCCCGCCTGCGCATGTTCAACATGTCGGTGCTGGTCACCGATGCCTTCATGGAGGCGGTCAAGGCCGATGGCTCGTGGGAGCTGCAATTCGACGGCAAGATCTATCACACGGTCGCGGCGCGCGACCTGTGGAACAAGATCATGCAGGCCACCTATGATTATGCCGAACCGGGCGTGATCTTCATCGACCGGATCAACGCGGCCAACAACCTGAACTATGTCGAAACCATCGCCGCCACCAACCCCTGTGGCGAACAGCCCCTGCCGCCCTATGGCGCCTGCCTGTTGGGCTCGATCAACCTGGCACGGCTGGTGACGAACCCGTTCGAAGACGCAGCAGAGCTTGACCCCGAGGCGCTGCAGAAGCTGGTCGCCACCGCCGTGCGGATGATGGACAACGTTGTCGATGCCTCGAAATTCCCGCTGCCCGAACAGGCCGCCGAGGCACAGAACAAGCGCCGGATCGGGCTGGGTGTGACCGGGCTGGCCGATGCGCTCTTGATGCTGGGCCTGCGCTATGGCAGCGACGAGGCCGCCAAGCAGACCGAGGACTGGCTGCACGCCATCGCCCGCGCGGCCTATCTCGCCTCGGTCGAGCTGGCCAAGGAAAAGGGCGCCTTTCCCCTGTTTGACGCCGAGAAATACCTGGCCTCGGGCACCATGCGGGCGATGGACGAGGACGTGCGCGAGGCGATCCGCGCCCACGGCATCCGCAACGCGCTGTTGACCTCGATCGCGCCCACCGGGACCATCTCGCTTTATGCCGGCAACGTGTCGTCGGGGATCGAGCCGGTCTTTGCCTATGCCTATACCCGGAAGGTGCTGCAAAAGGACGGCAGCCGGACCGAGGAAGAGGTGGTCGATTACGCGGTGCAGATGTGGCGCGACAAGTTCGGCGACACGCCCCTGCCCGACTATTTCGTCAACGCCCAGACGCTCGCGCCTGCCGATCACGTGCGGATGCAGGCGGCGGCGCAGAAATGGATCGACAGCTCGATTTCCAAGACCATCAACTGCCCCGAGGACATCTCGTTCGACGAGTTCAAGGACGTCTACATGCAGGCCTGGGATCTGGGCTGCAAGGGCTGCACCACCTATCGGCCCAATGATGTGACCGGGAGTGTGCTGAGTGTGGCTGAGGAGAAAAAGGACGACCTTCCAAATCTTAAGACATCTGCCGAACGTCTAAAATGGGCGCAGGAAAGGGCAGGATACACTACTCAACAAGAAGCCTCAGACGCTATTAAAGTTAGCCGCAGCCGATATTCCAATTGGGTAGCCCCCAATGGCTCGCAAGTACTTTCCAAAGAAGGAGCTGAGGCTGCGTCAAAAGTGTTTGGTGTTTCGGCCGGTTGGCTACTATTCGGTGATGGAGAGGCCCCCACCGTTGTCGCCAAATCCGATTCCGAACCGATGACACCCCATGGCGACGTCATCTATATGTCCGAACCGCTGGACCGGCCCGAGCATCTCGAAGGCAACACCTACAAGATCAAGTGGCCCGACAGCGAGCATGCGCTCTACATCACCATCAACGACATCATCATCAACGGCCACCGCCGCCCCTTCGAAGTCTTCATCAACTCCAAGAACATGGAGCATTTCGCCTGGACCGTGGCACTGACCCGGATGATCTCGGCGGTGTTCCGGCGCGGCGGCGATGTGTCCTTTGTGGTCGAGGAGCTAAAGGCCGTGTTCGACCCGCGCGGCGGTGCCTGGGTCAAGGGCAAGTACATCCCCTCGATCCTGGCGGCCATCGGCGGGGTGATCGAACAGCACCTGATCGCCATCGGCTTTCTCGAAGGCGAGGGCATGGGCCTGAAATCGGACCCGCAGGCGCAGGTGGTGAATGGCGACGCGCCGCGCGGCAAGGCCTGCCCCAGCTGCGGCCTGTTCGACATGCAGATGGTCGAGGGCTGCATGACCTGCCGCAGCTGCGGCCATTCCAAATGCGGTTGAGGCCCAGACGGGCCTGAACCGCGCGGGCGG
The DNA here is from genome assembly GCF_059612545.1 of Ruegeria sp. SAZD011. NCBI lineage: Bacteria > Pseudomonadati > Pseudomonadota > Alphaproteobacteria > Rhodobacterales > Roseobacteraceae > Ruegeria > Ruegeria sp. SAZD011. The sequence continues at coordinate 92,159 of NZ_JBXWQU010000022.1, forward strand.
GCCTTGCGGTCTGCCCCCGGATGCGGCCATTCTGGCCCCGAACGAGCGTGAGGGGCGACATGGATTGGCGTGATCAGGGTATCCTGCTTTCCGTGCGTCGCCACGGTGAGACGTCGGCCATCATCGACACCTTTACCGCCAGCCATGGCCGCCATGCGGGCGTGGTGCGGGGTGGTACCAGCCGCCGCATCGCGCCGATCCTGCAACCGGGGGCGCAGCTCGACCTCAGCTGGCGCGCCCGGCTGGAGGAGCATCTGGGCAGTTTCACGGTGGAACCGCTGCGTTCACGCGCGGCGGCGGCGATGTCGGGGCGGCTGGCGCTGGCCGGGCTGAACGCGGTTGTCTCGCTCTTGTCCTTTTGCCTGCCCGAGCGCGAGCCGCATCCCCGACTATACAAGCAGTCCGAACAGCTGCTGGACCTGCTGGGGCAGGACGAGATCTGGCCGCTGGCCTATCTGCGCTGGGAGCTGGCGCTGCTTGACGCGCTGGGCTTTGGCCTTGACCTGAGCGCCTGCGCGGTGACCGGCGCCAGCGACGATCTGGTCTATGTCTCGCCGCGCAGCGGGCGCGCGGTCAGCGCGGGGGCCGCGGGCGAATGGGCCGACCGGCTGTTGCCGCTGCCCCCCTGCCTGCGCGGCGAAGGCCCGGCATCGGATCCAGAGATCGCACTGGCCCTGCGCACCACCGGCTATTTCCTGGAACACCGCGTCGCGCCCGCCCTGGGCCATGCGCCGCTGCCGCAGGCGCGCGGGCGGCTGATCGACCTGATCAGTCGGCTGCCCTGAACAGCATCTCGTGCCCGGCCTCGTTGCGCAGGATCAGCACCGCGCCCGAGACCTCGATCTGTTCCATCGCCAGCAATGCGGCGAAAAAGACCCCCTCGGCCTCAAGCTCTGGACAGGCGGCGCGGGTGGCGACCAGATCGGCGATTTCGAACCAAGGATAGGGCGCGTCCAGCCGGGCGGTAAAGCTGTTGCACGGCCCATGCCCCGCAATTTGGCCCGGTTCGGGAAAGCGCAGCTCTGCCCCGGCGGCAAAGGCGGCGCCGTCGATGCTCTGGGTCTGCCAGACCTGCCCGGCGGCACCATAGGCGGTGGCGGTCTCGTCCTGCCCGCAATATCCCAGCGCCAAGGCGGGCAGCAGGAGGGCGAGGCGGGCCAGCATCGCGGGCCTAGTCCAGACTGTCGAGCAGCTTGCGCGCGGCGGTTTGTTCGGCCTGCCGCTTGGCCCCGGCGGTGGCCTCGGCCCGGCGGCCATCGGCAAGCTCTGCCAGAATGGTAAAGACCGGCGCATGATCGGGGCCAGAACGTTTTACCAGAGTATAACGCGGCGGAGTCTGGCCACGCGCCTGCGCCCATTCCTGAAGCGCGGTCTTGGCGTCGCGCGCGTCGGCCTCGACCTGATGGATACGCGCGCCCCAAAGCCGCAGGATCACCGCCTCGGCAGCGGCAAAACCGCCATCGCGATAAACGGCGGCGATCACCGCCTCCATCGCGTCGCCCAAGAGCGCCAGCTTGCGTCGCCCGCCTGACATCATTTCGGAGCGGCCCAGTTTCAACACAGCGCCCAGATCGACCTCGCGGGCAACCTCGGCGCAGGTCTCCTTGCGCACCAGCGCGTTGAAGCGGGGCGCCAGCTGACCCTCGGTCGCGTCCTTGTCCGCCTCCAGCAATGCCGTCGCCATCACCAGCCCCAGCACCCGGTCGCCCAGAAACTCCAGCCGCTGATTGTCCTGCCGGGTGGCCGAGGAGATCGAACCATGGGTCAGCGCGCGCACCAGCAGTTCGGGCCGCTCGAAAGAGTGGCCCAGCCGCGCCTCAAAGGCCTTCATCTCTGCCGAAAGCTTCACTCGATCCCCTTGAAGAAACGATCGCTGCGCCAGGTCCAGAAGAACAGCATCGACCGGCCCGCCGACGAGAACATGATGCGGTCGGCCCGACCGATCAGGTTCTCATAAGGCACATAGCCGACCCCACCGGCCGATTGCGGCAGGCGGCTGTCGCTGGAATTGTCGCGGTTGTCGCCCATGAAGAAGTAATGTCCCTCGGGCACCGAATAGACGCCGGTATGGTCCGAGGCCTGATTGCCGATATTGACGATCTTGTGGCTGACCCCGTTGGGCAGCGTCTCGATCTGGCGCGACTTCTGGCAGATGCCGCCCTCGCCCACCGGACCGTTCTCGCAGCGCGGGCGCAGGCGCTGGGGGCCTTGTGCCTCGGCCAGTTCCTCGAACACGCCGTCATCTTCCAGCTTTACCGCCTGATCGTTGATGTAAAGGACGCCGTCCTTCATCTGGATGCGATCGCCCGGCAAGCCGATCAGACGCTTGATGAAATCGCGCCCCGAAACCGGGTGGCGGAACACCACCACGTCGCCACGCTCGGGCGTGCCGCCGAACAGGCGGTCATTATCGCCCTTGGCCCAGCCGCAAACATCCTCGGCGTCGATGTCGATGCCGAATTGCGGCAACATCAGGCTGGGGCACGAAGCATAGGAATAGCCATAGGCCATCTTGTTGACGAAGAGGAAATCGCCGATCAGCAGCGTTTCCTTCATCGAGCCCGAGGGGATCCAGAACGGCTGAAAGAACAGCGTCCGGAACACGCCCGCGATCAGCAGCGCATAGACGATGGTCTTGATCGTCTCGACAAAGGCATTTCCGGTCTTGGCGGCTTTGCTGGCCATCAGGCTCTCCAGTTGCTGCGGGCGTTTCGGGGCTACATGCGGGGCGGGGCGGGGTAAGTCAAGTTCACCTCCCCCGCCTCGGCGAGCGGACGCGCCTCGATCACGACAAAGGCCTGCGCCCAGGGGTGATCATCGGTCAGGGTGACATGGATGATCGCCTCGTAACCTTCGGGCGTCATCTCGCGCAGGCGTTCGGCGGCCCAGCCGGTGACTTGCATGACGGGCTGACCACTGCGCAGGTTGCTGACCGCCATGTCCTTCCAGGCGATGCCCATGCGCAGGCCGGTGCCCAGCGCCTTGGAACAGGCCTCTTTCGCGGCCCAGCGCTTGGCATAGGTGCCGGCGGTGTCGGCGCGACGCTCGGCCTTGCGCTGCTCGATCTCGGTAAACACGCGGTTGCGGAAGCGGTCGCCAAAGCGGTCGAGCGTGCGCTCGATCCGCTCGATATTGGCCAGATCGGTGCCGATACCCAGGATCATTGCAACCGGGCCGTCAGCAGTTTCAGCGCCGCGCCGCCAAAGAGCAGCGCAAAGCTCAACTCGAACCAGCGGCGCAGGCGGCGGTATCCCTCGCCGATGGCGCGGGTCGAAAACAGCAGCGCATAGCCCAGAAACAGGCAAGTCGAGGCGGTGATGAGCACAGCGAACAGCGCAAATACGCTTGCCAGAGATGCCGTAGGCGGCAGCGCGATGGCAAAGACCGCACCCCAGCTCAGGATCGCCTTGGGGTTTGTCAGGTGGATCAGATAACCGCGCAGGAACAGCCGCCGGGCCGTGCCCGTGGCGGTTCTGAAGGGTTTGACGCCTTCCGGGGCCAGACCCGCGCGCAGGGATTTCACCGCCAGCCAAAGCAGGTAAAGCGCCCCGGCATAACGGACCGTCTCGACGATCCAGACTTGGGTCAGCATAAGCGCGCTCATGCCCAGCGCAGCGGCCAATCCCCAACTGGCCGAACCGGCCACGATGCCCAGCGCCACGGCCAGTGCGGCCCCGCGCCCTTCGGCCATGCCGGTACCGGCAATCGTCAGGGTGGCAGGCCCGGGACTGCCGCCCGCCACTAGCCAGCCCAGGACGACAAGGCCAAGCCCCGGTGTCATGCCCGCGCCTCGTCCATCAGGCGGCGCATTTCGGCGATGGCGGGTGTGAGCCCGCGAAAGATCGCCTCGCCGATCAGGAAATGGCCGATATTCAGTTCCATCACCTCGGGAAAGGCCGCGACCGGCTGCACCGTGTCATAGGTCAGGCCGTGGCCGGCGTGCACCTCGAGCCCCAGCGAATGGGCAAAGGCGGACATTTCGCGCATCGCCTCCAACTCGCGGTCGCGCTTGGCGAAATCGCCCTCGGCATGGGCATCGCAATAGGCCCCGGTATGCAGTTCGATCACCTGCGCGCCGATCCGGTGCGCGGCCTCGATCTGGCGTTTGTCGGCGGCGATGAAGATCGACACCCGGCAACCCGCTTCGCGCAGCGGCGCGATGAAATGGGCCAGCCGGTTTTCCTCGCGCGCGACCTCAAGTCCGCCTTCGGTGGTGCGCTCCTCGCGCTTTTCGGGCACGATGCAGACCGCGTGCGGCTTGTGGCGCAGCGCGATCTTCTGCATCTCGTCGGTTGCGGCCATCTCGAAGTTGAGCGGCACGCTGAGCGCCGACATCAGCCCGTCGATATCAGCATCGGTGATATGGCGGCGATCCTCGCGCAGATGCGCGGTGATGCCGTCGGCACCGGCCTGTTCGGCCAGGATCGCGGCACGGATCGGGTCGGGGCTGGCACCGCCGCGCGCGTTGCGCACGGTCGCCACATGGTCGATATTCACGCCAAGACGCAGGTGGGGAACAGACATGACGGGATTTCCTTTCCGACTCGCTCGCGCCCGACCCTAGCCGGGATTTTCCGGGTTTGGCAGATCGGCCTGCGCCTTTTTCTTGATCGCCTCGAACTTGGCCTTGATCTTGGAGCGGCGGCGTTTCTGATAGGTGCTGATCACCGGCAGGCTGAGGTAGTAACAGACCACACCCGCAACGATACCCGGAGCGATACCACCAACCAGATAAGGAAAGAACACCTCGTCATAGAACAGGTCGAGTGCCTGCCAGTCGGCGTCACGATCAGTGAAAAGCGCCAGGAAATTATCCTTAAGGTCGCCCGCGGCACGGGCAAACTTGCGCATCAGACCCTGTTTGGCCCCCTCGTGAAACTCGGTCCCCAAAAGGAAATGACCGGTCTGCAAAGAGATCACCCCGATCGGTACATAGGTCAGCGGATTGCCAAAGAACGTGCCGCTGAGCCCGGCCAGGATATTGCCGTTGATCAGCCGCGCCAGGATCGCCGCGATCACGAAATGGATGCCATAGAACGGCGTGAACGAGGCAAATACCCCAGCCCCGATGCCGCGCGCGATGCGCTCGGGCCGGTCCGGCAGACGGCGGACCCGGTGTTTGACATAGTGAAAGGCGCGGGTCCAACCGCCACGCGGCCAGATCAGTTCCCACAGCACCTGCAGCGGAGAGCGTCGATCTCGGCGCTTGAAAACCACGCTTGGATGTCCTTTCCCTGCCTGTCGGCCTTTACCCGGCCGCGGCGCCCGCCTTGGCCTTTTCCCTGTAGCGCTCGACCGAGGCCACGTCACCCTCGGCCTCGAGCGCCAGCATCAACGAATGCAACTGTTCCACATCCCGCAATTCGACGCTGATCATGAGGCGATAGAAATCCGGTTTGCGGTCTATGAATTCCAAGTTGGAAATATTGGCCTTCTTCTCACCGATCAATGTGCAAATCCGTCCCAGCACCCCGGCATCATTGCCGATGGTCAGGTCCAGCGTAGCACCATAGGCGGCGGGGTGGGTGCCGGAATGCCAGTGCAGATCGACCCAGCGTTCGGGTTGGGTCTCGAACTCGCTCAACCGGTCGCAGTCGATGGTATGAACCACCACACCCTTGCCGCGATAGGTGATGCCGACGATGCGCTCGCCCGGCAGCGGCTGGCAGCAGGGCGCGCGATCAAAGCTCTGCCCCGGTTCCAGACCGATCACGGCGCGGCGCGGCGGAATGGCGTCGCCCTCGTCTGGGGCCAACTCGGGATAAACCGCCTGCACCACGTCATGCGCGGTCAACTCTGCCGAACCCAGCCGCGCCAGCAACTCGTCGCGATCCTTCAGTCGCAAGTGCTTGGCGGCGGTATCAAGCGCCTTGTCGGTGGCCTTGCGCCCGACATGGTCAAAGGCCGAGCGCGCGAGTTCATGCCCAAGCTTGATGAACCGTTCGCGGTCCACCTCGCGCAACGCGCGGCGGATCGCGGTCTTGGCCTTGCCGGTCACCGCAATCTCAAGCCAGCTTACCTGCGGGGTCTGTCCCTCGGCGGTGATGACCTCGACCGACTGGCCGTTCTTGAGGCGGGTCCACAACGGCACCCGGATCCCGTCCACCTTGGCCCCGACGCAGGCATGCCCGATCCGGGTATGGATGGCATAGGCATAGTCGATCGGGGTGGCGCCGCGCGGCAGCTTGACCACATCGCCCTTGGGGGTGAAGCAGAACACCTGGTCGGAATACATCTCGAGCTTGACCGCTTCGAGGAAGTCTTCGTGATCCTCTTCGCTGTCGAACTGCTCGGTCAGGCCCGCGATCCATTTCGCCGGATCGACGGCAAAGGGGTTCTGCGTGCGCACCCCGTCGCGATAGGACCAATGCGCCGCCACCCCGGTTTCGGCCACGTCATGCATCTGGCGGGTCCGAATCTGGACCTCGACCCGCTTGCCGTCGCGCCCCGACACCGTGGTGTGGATCGAGCGATAGCCGTTCGATTTCGGCTGGCTGATATAGTCCTTGAACCGACCCGGCACCGCGCGCCAGCGCTGGTGGATAGCGCCCAGCGTGCGGTAACAATCCTCTTCGGACTGGGTGATGATGCGGAACCCGTAGATGTCGGACAAGCGCGAGAAGCCCTGGTCCTTTTCCTGCATCTTGCGCCAGATCGAATAGGGTTTCTTGGCGCGACCGAACACCTCGGCCTCGATGCCCGCCTTGTCCAGTTCATGCCTCATGTCGCCGGTAATCCTGTGGATTACATCGCCGGTCTCGCGTTGCAGCGTGATGAAACGCCGGATGATCGACTGCCGCCCCTCGGGGTTGAGCACGCGAAAGGCCAGGTCCTCCAACTCTTCGCGCATCCACTGCATGCCCATGCGCCCGGCAAGCGGCGCATAGATATCCATGGTCTCGCGCGCCTTGACGGCCTGCTTTTCGGGGCGCATCGCCTTGATGGTGCGCATGTTGTGCAGACGGTCGGCCAGCTTGACCAGGATCACCCGCAGGTCCTTGGACATGGCCATGAACAGCTTGCGGAAGTTCTCGGCCTGCTTGGTCTCGCGCGACGACAGTTGCAGGTTGGTCAACTTGGTCACCCCATCGACCAGCATCGCCACCTCTTCGCCGAACAGCTCGGACACCTGGCCATAGCTGGCCTTGGTATCCTCGATCGTGTCGTGCAGCAGCGCGGTGATGATGGTGGCATCATCCAGCCGCTGTTCGGTCAGAATGGCGGCGACGGCAACAGGATGGGTGAAATAGGGTTCGCCAGAATGGCGGAACTGGCCATCATGCATCTGATGCCCGAACTCATAGGCCCGGGTCAGACGCTCGGCATTGGTCTTGGGATTGTAGTTGCGGACCAGGGCAATCAGGTCGTCAGCAGAAATCATCCGGTCCGCATCCTCTCACGCGGCGTTCTCAGCCCTGCCCCTGGGCCTCCATGAGGGCGCGCAGCAGGCGTTCTTCGGACATATCGTCCTCGGCCGGGCGGTCGCTCTCGGCACCCATCAGCAGGGCCATCTGGTCGTCTTCGGGCTCGTCCACCTCGATCTGGGTCTGGTTCGCCTCGATCAGGCGTTCACGCAGTTCGTCGGCGCTCTGGGTCTCGTCGGCGATCTCGCGCAGCGACACGACCGGGTTCTTGTCATTGTCGCGGTCCACGGTGATCGAGGCGCCGGCAGAGATCTCACGCGCCCGATGAGCGGCAAGCAATACCAGCTCGAACCGGTTCGGAACCTTGTCTACGCAATCTTCTACCGTCACGCGGGCCATCAGCGACTCTCCAAAGTGCAGCTTTGTCCAGAAAGCACGGTTCTAGGCGCGTTTCCCCGGCTTGACAAGCAGGAAATGCCCGGCTTTCCGGTCAGACCGGCCGGATTTCCGCAAGGTCTTCGGGCGGCAGAGCCGCCAGCATCTCGCGCACGGTCAGGCCCGACACCGGGTGGCGCCAATCCGGCGCGACGTCCGCCATCGGCACCAGAACAAACCCCCGTTCCTGCAAGCGAGGATGCGGCAGAATCAGCCGGTCAGGCGCCAGCTCGGCCTGACGGGCTGGTTCCAGTTGCAACCAGGCCTGATAGCCGGCGCGGTCGGGCAGGACCTCGCCTCCATAGCAAACCAGATCCAGATCCAGCGTTCGCATGCCCCAACGCTGCGCCCGCGCGCGCCCGAATTTCGCTTCGACCTCGTGCAACAGCGCCAACAGAGCAACCGGAGATAGTTTTGTGTTGATGGAAATCGCTGCATTGATGTAGTCAGGTCCTGCGCCTGCCGGGAAACAGGGTGTCGTGAAAAAACGGCTCTCGCCGCGAATCACCAAACCCCTGTCAGAAAGCTCACGCACAGCATTCCGCAACGTCACTTCCGGAGGGTTTTGATCAAAAGACAGATTTCCACCCAAGGCGATAACGGCAATTTGCTCTGAATTCATCACTGTCGGTTTCCGTTCGCGTCAAGAGTGCACTTGCTATACAAGCCCATTCTCCTACATTAGCACTACTGATCCGCCGATTTTAAGCACTCACTCACGGATACATGGCGGCTTCGGTGCATACCGGAAGGAACAATTATGTTTTATAAGGACGAACGGCTAGCGCTGTTCATCGACGGTTCTAATCTTTATGCGGCGGCCAAGGCTCTGGGCTTTGACATCGACTACAAACTCCTCAGGCAGGAGTTCATGCGTCGCGGCAAAATGCTGAGAGCCTTCTACTACACCGCGCTGTTGGAAAACGACGAATACTCTCCGATCCGTCCGCTTGTCGATTGGCTGCACTACAACGGTTTCACCATGGTGACCAAACCGGCCAAGGAATATACCGACAGCATGGGGCGCCGGAAGGTCAAGGGGAACATGGATATCGAACTGACCGTCGATGCCATGGAACTGGCCCCGCGCGTCGATCATATCGTGCTCTTCTCGGGCGATGGGGATTTCCGCCCGTTGGTGGCCAGCCTGCAACGTCAGGGCGTGCGTGTCTCGGTCGTTTCGACCATCCGCAGCCAGCCGCCGATGATCTCGGACGAGTTGCGCCGCCAGGCCGACAATTTCATCGAGCTTGAAGAGTTGCGTGATGTGATCGGCCGTCCCCCGCGCGAAGTGCCGGCAGAGCCGCGCTCGTTTGCGGCCAACGGCAACTGATCCGAGCCAGCACACCCCATCAAGAAAATACGGCCAGATGAGCGATCATCTGGCCGTATATCATTAAGTATCACTGCCTGCTTCAATACCCGCCTTCTAGCCGGCTCCGGTGACGGATTCGTGACACCCAGAACCGGGCTGGATCTGAACCGCACAAAACCTTACCTGTGCTCAGGCAAGGAGACCCGCCCATGACCAAATCGCCCCTCACCCTTTATCTTGCCGCGCCGCGCGGGTTTTGCGCCGGTGTCGACCGCGCCATCAAGATCGTCGAGATGGCAATCGAGAAATGGGGCGCCCCCGTCTATGTCCGGCACGAGATCGTGCACAACAAGTTCGTGGTCGACGGGTTGCGTGCCAAGGGGGCGGTATTCGTCGAGGAACTGGATGAATGTCCCGATGATCGCCCGGTGATCTTTTCCGCCCACGGCGTGCCAAAGTCGATTCCGGCCGAGGCCGAGCGGCGGCGGATGGTCTATGTCGATGCCACCTGCCCGCTGGTGTCCAAGGTCCATATCGAGGCCGAACGGCACGCGGAACGCGGCCTTCAGATCATCATGATCGGCCATCGCGGCCACCCTGAAACCATCGGCACCATGGGGCAATTGCCCGAGGGCGAGGTGCTGCTGGTCGAAACGGTCGAGGATGTCGCCCGCATCGCGGTGCGCGACCCAGAACGCCTCGCCTTTGTCACCCAGACAACCCTGTCGGTGGACGATACCCGCGACATCGTGGCAGCACTTCAGGCCCGGTTCCCGCAGATCGTCGGCCCGCACAAGGAAGACATCTGCTACGCCACCACCAACCGGCAAGAGGCGGTCAAGGCGGTGGCGCCGAAATCGGACGCGCTCTTGGTCGTTGGGGCGCCGAACTCGTCGAATTCGCGCCGCCTGGTCGAGGTCGCGGCCAAGGCGGGCTGCTCTTATGCGCAGTTGGTGCAGCGCGCCGAGGACATCGACTGGCGCGCGCTGGACGGCATCGCAACCGTCGCCGTCTCTGCTGGGGCCTCGGCCCCCGAATTGCTGGTGAATGAAGTGATCGACGCCTTTCGCACACGGTTCGACGTGACGGTCGAGGTGGTCGAAACCGCGGTCGAACATGTCGAGTTCAAGGTTCCGCGAGTATTGCGGCAGCCGGCTTGAGCCTGCGCAAATGATCCCCACCCGAATTTCGGCACGGTAGACGGTTCTGTTGCAAACGCGACAGCCAGCATTTGCAACCTGCTGGCAAAGCGTCACTGAAACCGCGCTTTCACCCAACGGCAATCGTGGCTAGTCTGGCCGCGAATACTCAACAGGCGCGGTCGACAAACTCGGTCGGTTGTTGAGCCCCCTTTTTCAATCTCGGCATTGCCGTTGTTTGCCTCATCGGCTCACCTTTGAAGGAGCGCACATGACCACCATCCCCCGCGCACCGCTGATCCTGGGCCTTGCCGGGCTGATCCCGTTCCTCTGGGGCGCGCTCACCTACCTGAGCCCCGCCCTGCAAGCCTGGGGCGCCGCTGCGCTCGGCCCGCGTTTTGTGGGACCTTATGTGCAGATCGCCTATGGCCAGATCATCCTTGCCTTCATGTCCGGCGTCCTTTGGGGCTTTGCCACCAAGGCCGATGACCGCCGCGCCGCGACCGGCTATGCGCTTGCGGTGCTGCCCGCGCTCTGGGCGTTCTTCATGACCGGGGGCGGCCCAACCGGAGCGGCGATCAACCTGATCTTCGGCTTTCTGGGCCTGTTGATGCTGGATGCGGCCTTTGCCAGCTGGGGCCTGGCGCCGGTCTGGTGGATGCGGCTGCGCCTCTTGCTGACAGCGGTTGTCACCCTGTGTCTGGCGGTGGGGGCCTTTCTATGAGCGACCCGGAAACAATCCGCATCTATGACGACCGCGCCAGCGATTATGCCGCGCTGACCGAGGATCACAACGCCGCCGACCCCATGCTGGAGGCCTTTATGGCCATGCTGCCAAGCGGCGGTCGGGTGCTCGATCTCGGGTGCGGCCCCGGCACCTCTGCGGCCCAAATGGCACGGGCAGGACTTGCGGTCGTGGCGGTTGATGCCTCGGCCGAGATGGTGGCGCTGGCGGCGCAACATCCGGGCGTCACCGCCCGTCAGGCCCGGTTCGACGAGATCGAGGAGACCGCCGCCTATGACGGCATCTGGGCCAATTTCAGCCTGCTGCATGCCCCCCATGCCGAGTTTCCCGGCCATCTCGCCCGGCTCCATCGGGCCTTGAAACCCGTCGGAATTTTCCATATCGCCCTCAAACTCGGAACCGGCGAAGGGCGTGACAGCCTCGGCCGGTTCTATAGCTACCATCAGGAGGACGCGTTGGCGCATCTGTTGCAGCAGGCCGGTTTTACCGTTATCGATCGCGCCTTCGGCGCCGGGCCGGGCCTCAGCGGCAAGGTCGAGGACTGGATCGCGATGCGCGCCCATGCCTGAGCTCTTTGCCTATACCGACGGCGCCTGTTCCGGCAATCCCGGCCCCGGCGGCTGGGGCGTGCTGTTGCGCGCCATCGAGGGCGAGACCGTGCTGAAGGAACGTGAGCTTTCCGGCGGCGAGGGTGAGACCACCAACAACCGGATGGAGCTGCTGGCCGCGATCAACGCGCTGGAAACGCTGGAACGGCCCTCGAAAATCACCGTGGTCACCGACAGCGCCTATGTAAAGAACGGCGTGACCGGCTGGATCTTCGGCTGGAAGCGCAACGGCTGGAAGACCGCCGGCAAGAAGCCGGTCAAGAATGTCGAGCTGTGGCAGCGGCTGGATGCGGCGCAGGCGCGCCATGACGTGACCTGGGAATGGGTCAAGGGCCATGCGGGCCACCCGGAAAACGAACGCGCCGACGAGTTGGCGCGCGCAGGCATGAAACCCTTCAAGCCGAAGAAGGCCCGCGCGTGAGCCTGCTTGCCTTGCTCGATTACGCCTCGGTCCTGGTCTTTGCGCTGACCGGCGCGCTGGTGGCCAGCCGGGCGCAGCTCGACCTGGTTGGGTTTGCCTTTGTCGCCTGCCTGACGGCGGTGGGCGGCGGCACCATGCGCGACCTGCTTTTGGGCCGCGACCCGGTGTTCTGGGTTGGGCAACCCGCCTATATCCTGATCGCCTCGGGCGCTGCCGCGCTGGTCTTTTTCACCGCGCATCTGGTCGAAAGCCGCTATCGCCTGTTGATCTGGCTCGACAGTTTCGCGCTATCCATCGCGGTGGCTGCCGGCACCGGGGTGGCGCTGGCGCAAGGTCAACCGCCGGTGATCGTGGTGCTGATGGGCATGATGACCGGCTGTCTGGGCGGGCTGATGCGCGATGTGGTCTGCAACGAGGTGCCGCTGGTCCTGAAACAGGGCGAACTCTATGTCTCCTGCGCGCTGGCGGGGGCGGTGGCGGCAGTGATCGCCACCGGGCTGGGGCTCGCCACCCTGCCCGCGCTGGGCCTCTGCGCGCTTGTCTGTTGGGGGCTGCGCGCCGGCTCGCTGATCTTTGGCTGGCGCCTGCCGGTCTACAAGAGCCGCCCGCCTCGCACGCGCGGCTGACACCCCTTCATTTCGCCCAAAATACTCCGGAGCGCGAGGCAGAGCCTCGCATCCCCCCGGCGCGTCTCAGCGCCGCCGCAGATAGGCCTGCCAGAGCCAGACAACCAGCAGCGCCCCCAGCACCGCGCCGACAAAGCCCGACAACCAGCCCATCATCGTCAACAGCGCCCGCAGGATCAGCCCGCCGATCAGCGCGCCCACGATGCCGATCAGCATGGTGGTGGGAATATCCGCCTCTACCCGCATCAACCGGGTGGCGAGAAACCCGGCAGCGGCGCCGATAATGATGAGGACAACGACATGCATCTCATTTCCTCCAATGGAAGGGCACGATGATCAGCGCGCCAATCGAAGAGAGAATGGCATTCATCCCCGGAGACCCGAAGCCGATCCCGAACATGATCCGCACGAAATAGAACAGGAACGCCCCACCGACGCAGATGATGATGGATTGCAGATAGCCGTTATGGGTGAACCCCGATTTTTCCGAGATGTAACCGACGATCCCGGCAATCACGACCGTTCCCATCAGAACCATGAACATACGCGATCCCCTTCTACAGGCGGGTTCCCTTTGGCACGGGCCAGCCCCGCAGGAAGATGTCGGCATCCTGCGCCCCTTTGCCCGCCCGTTGCAAGCGGGTGAGTGAGATGGCGCCCGTGCCGCAAGCCACGGTCAGGACATCGTCCAGCACTGCGCCGGGGGCGCCCTGCCCCTCGGCCAGGCGCGAGGCGAGCAGTTTCACCCGTTCACCCGCGATCTCGGTCCAGGCGCCGGGAAAGGGCGAGAGGCCCCGGATCTGCCGGTCGATCTCGACCGCCGGGCGGGTCCAGTCGACCCGCGCCTCTGCCTTGTCGATCTTGGCGGCATAGGTGACGCCATCCTCGGGCTGCGGCTCCGCAGTCAACTCGGGCAGACGTGCCAGCGCCTCGACGATCAGGTCGGCCCCCATGGCCGACAAGCGGTCATGCAACGCGCCGGTGGTCTCCTCTGCCCCGATGGGTGTCGTGGCGCGCAACAGCACCGGCCCGGTATCCAGCCCCGCCTCCATCTGCATGATGCAGATGCCCGTTTCAGCATCTCCCGCCATGATCGCCCGGTGAATGGGCGCCGCGCCGCGCCAGCGCGGCAACAGGCTTGCGTGGATATTGAGGCATCCGTGGCGTGGCGCGTCCAGCACCGCTTGCGGCAGGATCAGCCCATAGGCCACCACCACCGCCATATCGGCGCCCAGCGCCGCGAAATCCGCCTGCGCCTCGGCCCCTTTCAGCGAGACCGGGTGTCGCACCTCCAGCCCCAGTTCCAACGCGCGGGCATGGACCGGGGTCGGGCGGTCCTTTTTGCCGCGCCCCGCCGGGCGGGGTGGCTGGCAATAGACTGCGGCGATCTCATGCCCCGCACCTACCAGCGCCTCCAGCACCGGAACCGAGAAATCGGGGGTTCCCATGAACACGACGCGCATGACCTCAGCCCCCCCCAGCTTGCGCGCCTTGCGCAGCAGCATGTCGCGTTTGACCTTGCTGAGATTGTCGAAATACATCCGCCCGTTCAGGTGGTCGATCTGATGCTGCACGCTGGTCGCCTCGATGCCGACAAAATCGCGCCGGTCGACCTGACCCTGTTCGTTCAGGAACCGCACCGTCACCGCGCGCGGGCGTTTCAGCTTGGCCGAGACGCCGGGCAGGTTGGGGCTGGCCTCGTCATGTTCGCGCAGCTCGACCGAGGCATGCAGGATCTCAGGGTTCGCCATGCGAACCGCGCGGCCCCGCTCGGACGAACCATCGACCACCGCCAGTCGCAGCATCACCCCGATCTCCGGCGCGGCCAGGCCCACGCCCGGCATCGCCTCCATCGTGTCGATCATGTCGTCCCAGATGGCGCGGATCTCGTCGGTGATCTCGCTCACCTCGGCGGCGCGGTTGCGCAGATGCTTGTCGGGCCAGGGCAGACAGCGGCGGACGGTCATGGGTGGTTTTCCTCATAAGCGGACAGCATGGCGGCGCGGGCCTGCGGGTCCAGATGATCCAGCGTGACGACCCCGTTCAGATGGTCGAATTCGTGCTGGATGCAGCGCGCCTCGAACCCATCGAAATCGGCCATGTGAATGTCGCCCTCGGGCGCGGTCCATTGCACTGTTACCGCCTTGGGCCGGGTGACGGGCACCGAGAGGCCGGGGATCGAGAGGCAGGCTTCCTCCATCTCGACCGGCACCCGCTCGGCGGCCATGATCACCGGGTTGATCATCGCCATCGGGCTGGGCGTGCCTTCTTTCCAGCCGACATCCATGACAAAGAACCGCTGCATCACGCCCACCTGCGGCGCGGCCAGCCCACGCCCCTTGGCGGCATACATGGTGTCGAACATGTCGCGGATCAGATCGTCGGGCACGATCCCCTCGACGGGGTCACAGCGCTGCGACAGGCGTGCATCGGGCCAGGTCAGGATCGGCAGGACGCTCACGCCCGCGCCCGCTCGCGCTTCAGCTTCTGCATCTTGCGGGTGATCATCTGGCGTTTCAGCGGCTTGAGGTAGTCGATGAACAGCTTGCCATCCAGATGGTCGATCTCATGCTGCACGCAAGTGGCCCAGAGCCCGTCAAAGGTCTCGCTTTGCAATTTGCCGTCGCGGTCGATCCATTCGACATCCACCACCTTGGGGCGGGTCACCTCGGCATATTGCTCGGGGATCGACAGGCAGCCTTCCTCGTAAACATTGGTCTCGTCCGAGGCGGCCACCACGCGCGGGTTGAACATCACCAGCGGGCGCGCGGCAGCGCCCTCTTCCTTGACGCAATCCAGCACGATCAAGCGGTCGAGCACACCGATCTGCGGCGCGGCCAGGCCGATGCCCGGCGCGTCGTACATGGTCTCCAGCATGTCGTCGGCCAGCGCCCGCAATTCGTCCGAGATATCGGCCACGGGCGCGCAGACCTTTTTCAGGCGCGGATCGGGATGAATGAGAATAGCACGTTTCATGGTCCCGATTTAGGCGATTGACCGCCCTGCTGCAACGCCCCTTGCGCATGGCGGCAAACTGGCTAGCCTCTGGCCGACAATTGACCCTCGGAGACCCAGATGAGCTTTGACGACCTGATCGACCGCCACGGAACCTTTTGCTCGAAATGGGACATGATGGAACCCATCTATGGCGTGCCCGCACAGGACGGTCTGGCCATGTGGGTCGCCGACATGGATTTCCGCGCGCCCGAACACGTGCTGGCCAAGCTGCGCGAGATGACCGACCATGGCGTGCTGGGCTATGTGAACTATGACAAGCCCTATACCGACGCGATCCGCTGGTGGATGCGCAGCCGCCACGACTGGGATGTGGCGCCCGAGGCGATCTTTACCACCACCGGGCTGGTGAACGGTGTGGGCATGTGCCTCGACACCTATACCCAGCCGGGAGACGGGATCGTGCTGTTCACCCCGGTCTATCACGCCTTTGCCAAGGTGATCCGCAATGCGGGCCGGCAAGTGGTGGAATGCCAGATGGTCAACAATGACGGCCGGTACGAGATGGATTTCGCCGCCTATGACACGCAGATGAGCGGCAACGAGCGCATGGTGATCCTCTGCTCGCCGCACAATCCCGGCGGCCGGGTCTGGACGCAAGAGGAACTGCGCGCGGTGGCCGATTTCGCCAAGCGGCATGACCTTTTGCTGTTGTCCGACGAGATCCATCATGACCTGGTCTATCCCGGCCATACCCATATCCCGATGCCCAACGCGGCGCCCGATATCGTCGACCGGCTGTTGATGCTCACCGCGCCGTCCAAGACGTTCAACATCGCGGGCCTTCATACCGGGCAGGTGATCATCCCCGACCCCGAACTGCGTGGACGTTTCTCCAAGCGGATGGCCGCGCTCTCGCTGGCACCGAACTCGACCGGGCAGATGGCGACGCTGACCGCATATTCTCCCGAAGGGGCGGAATGGGTTGATGGGCTGCTGGCCTATCTGGACGAGAACCGGCGCCTCTTCGAAAGCGCCATCTCGGCCATTCCCGGTTTGCGCGCGATGCCGCTAGAGGCGACCTATCTCGCCTGGGTGGATTTCTCAGGCACTGGCATGGACCGGGCCGAATTCACCGAGCGGGTCGAACAGCAGGCCAGGATCGCGGTACATCACGGCACCAGCTTTGGTACCGGTGGCGAGAATTTTCTGCGCTTCAACCTTGGCACCCAGAGGGCGCGGATCGAGGACGCGATCGACCGGCTGAACAAGGCTTTTGGCGATCTGCAATAGGTGTAGTGCGGGAGCGGGCTCAGCGAGAACGCCCGCAGGGGGCTATCCCTCGCCCAGCAACCCGACAGGCGCATCCACCGCGCGTTCGAAATCGAGCGGCGCGCGGTCCTGCGCCAGCGTGTGCCGCTTGAACTCATAGACCATCTCGCCGCCCTCGCCGCCCGAGGCCACGATCAGGCATTGATAGAGCAGGTTCGGCCCCTCGTAGATATCGACCAGCCCGCGCAGTGGCGGCGTGCTTACGGCTTCGACGGCAAACCCGTCGCGCCACAGCCGCAGGACGGTGTAAAACATGCCGCCATGTTCTACCCGCAGGCGGCTCATCTTCTTCAATCCGGCGATCCGGGCGCGGGCCAGATCGTCGCTGACTTCCTTTGAAATATATGTGCTCATAATCGCGTCTCCGTGCCAACCTCATCAGCCTGCCGCAACCTCTCTTAAAATCAAGCAAAGATTTTCATGTTCGGTGCATGGCACCCGCGTGGTTTCCGCGGGGCCGCGCCGGATGTGCACCTGCGCAGGTCAGGTGCGCGGCAACGGCGTGGTATCCCGCACCGCAGATCCTAGATGCTGATCAAAGCAGAAGGAGACTCCGATGGGCCTGCTGATCGACGGCATCTGGCATGACACCTGGTACGATACCAAATCCAGCGGCGGCGCCTTCCAGCGCTCGGCGGCGCAGTTCCGCAACTGGGTCACCCCCGATGGCGCCCCCGGACCATCCGGCAAAGGCGGCTTTGCCGCCGCCTCGGGGCGCTACCACCTTTATGTCAGCTATGCCTGTCCCTGGGCGCACAGGACCCTGATCTTTCGCGAAATCAAGGGTTTGTCCACACATATCCCGGTTTCGGTCGTGCATCCCGACATGCTGGACCAGGGCTGGACCTTTGCACCCGAGGCAGAGGGCCGCACCGGTGACCGCCTGTATGGGCTGAACTATGCCCATCAGATCTATACCCGTGCCGACCCAGCCTATTCCGGACGCGTCACCTTGCCGATCCTGTGGGATACCGAGCGCCAGACCATCGTGTCCAACGAAAGCGCAGAGATCATCCGCATGTTCAACTCTGCCTTCGATGACCTGACCGGCAATCGCGATGACTATTGGCCAGTGCCGCTGCGCGAGGCGATGGAACCGGTCAACGCGCGTATCTACGAAACGCTCAACAATGGCGTCTACAAATGCGGATTTGCCACCACGCAAGAGGCTTATGACGCCGCCATTCAGCCGCTGTTCGATACGCTCGACTGGCTCGACTTACATCTGGCCCACAACCGTTACCTGATGGGCGACCGGCTGACCGAGGCCGATTGGCGCCTGTTCACCACGCTCATCCGCTTTGATCCGGTCTATCATCTGCATTTCAAATGCAACCGGCGGCGGCTGATCGATTATCCAAACCTCTGGGCCTATACGCGGGAACTGTATCAATGGCCCGGTGTGGCTGGCACCGTGCATATGGATCACATCATCCGGCACTACCATTACAGCCATGACAGCATCAATCCGCACCGAATCGTTCCGATCGGACCCGAGCTCGACTATCTCGCGCCGCATGGTCGCGATCAGCGCGCTGTGGCGTAGTGTTCCACCATCGCGGCCAGATCCTCGGGCGGCGTGTCGCCATGCACATAGGCGCAGGCGTTGGGACTGTGGGCAAAGATCGAACCGTCTGAAAAGAAGGTCGTGTTGGTTACGAAAATCACCCGCGCATCCGGGCGGCGGTAGCTGGCGAAATCCGCAACCGCCAGGGCGCTGCCCTGCTCAAGCACCAGATCCAGAACGATGATTTCGAACTCTGCCCGATAAAGCGCCAGGATCGCATCCTCTTGCGAAGTCACTAACGTGACCTCCAGACCCTGACGTTGCAGGTGACGCTGCCAGAGCGTGCCAAGCTCTGGGTTACTTTCGACGATCAACACATGCATAACAGTAAACCCGGCACTTCTGTTTGAGTTGGTTTGCGGCGCCAGTCTCCCTTGGCTCCGTAATCTGATCAAATTCTTTACAAATTGTTAACATCGGTTCCCGCGCACCGGAAGCCGCGTTCCTCCCTTGAGCTTCGGGCGGAAATCCGCTTGATGCAAGTCGCGATGTCGGGGAAGACAAGAACATGAACACGGGATTTGCCAATCCGTCCGCCAAGCCGGACGATCCGACCGATCCGCGCGCGCGCCGAGACCATGGCGGCGGGCTGGACGGGGCGATGCGCCAGTATGGCGGCGCGCGCGCCGACTGGATCGACCTGTCGACCGGCATCAACCCCCTGCCCTATCCGGTCGGCACGCTGCTGCCCGAGGACTGGACCGCGCTGCCCGATCACGGCGCCTTTGGTGAACTGACGCGCGCCGCGCGCGCGTTCTGGCATCTGCCCGACGCGGCGGCGATCCTGCCCGCGCCCGGCGCCTCGGCCCTGATCGCGCGCATTCCGGCGCTGGCAGATCCCGCGCGGGTACGGATCACCCGGCCCACCTATAACGAACATGCCGCCGCCTTTGCCGCCCATGGCTGGCAGGTGGTCGATGATGGCCCGGCCGAGGCACGGGTGATCGTGCATCCCAACAACCCCGACGGCCGCATCTGGACCGAGGCCGAGGCCGAAGGCGCGCTTTGCGTCATCGACGAGAGCTTTGGCGACGTGGCACCCGAGACCTCGCTGGCGCATCTGGCCACGCGCCCCGGAACGGTTGTGCTGAAAAGCTTTGGCAAGTTCTGGGGGCTCGCCGGGCTGCGGCTGGGCTTTGCCATCGCCCTGCCCGACACCATCGCGCGCCTCAACGACCTGACCGGCCCCTGGGCGGTGTCGGGGCCAGCGTTGCGCATCGGGACAAGGGCACTGAACGACGCCGCATGGGCCGAAGAGACCCGGATCAGACTGGCGCAGGAGGCCGCCCGGCTCGACACGCTGATGACCGCGCGCGGCGCCGAACGTCTAGGCGGCACCGACCTGTTCCGCCTTTACCACGTCGATGATGCCGCCGCCCGGCAGGACCGCCTGGCCCAGGCCCGGATCTGGAGCCGCATCTTTCCCTATTCCAACCATTTCCTGCGATTGGGCCTGCCCCCGGCCGAGGGCTGGGACCGGCTGGAGAGCGCGTTATGAGCACCGCCCTGCTGCTCGGCTTTGCCATGCTGCTGGATGCCGCGCTGGGAGAGCCCGAATGGCTGTGGTCGCGCCTGCGCCATCCGGCGGTTCTGATCGGCGACATCATCTCGGTTTTGGACGAAGAGTTGAACGAGGGCGGACATCGCCGGCTCAAAGGGGTGGCGGTGACCGCGATCCTGGCGGTGGGTGCCTTGTCGGTGGGTGCGCTGCTGTCCCTGCTGGGACCGGTGGCCGAGGTGCTGATCTGCGCCATCCTGCTGGCACAGAAATCGCTCGCCGGACATGTGGCGGATGTGGCTGACGCCCTGCGCCTGTCGCTGCCCGAGGCGCGGCGCAGCGTAGCCCGCATCGTCTCGCGCGATACGGCCACCATGTCCGAACCGCAGGTGGCGCGCGCCGCCATCGAAAGCGCCGCGGAGAACCTCAGCGACGGGGTGATTGCGCCCGCCTTCTGGTTTCTGGTCGGTGGCCTGCCGGGCCTGCTGCTCTACAAGACGATCAACACCGCCGACAGCATGGTGGGCTATCTGAACGAGCGCTATGCGCAGTTCGGCTGGGCCGCTGCACGGCTGGATGATCTGCTCAACCTGATCCCGGCCCGGCTGACCTGCGGCATGATCGTGCTCTTGTCCAATGGCTGGCGCCACTGGCGCGGCATCGTCGAGGACGCCCAGCGCCATATCTCGCCCAATGCCGGCTGGCCCGAGGCCGCCATGGCCCGCGCGCTCAACATCGCGCTGGCCGGGCCGCGCAGCTATCACGGCGAAATCCGGCATCTGGCCTGGGTAAACGAAGAGGGCCGCAAGGAAATCGGCCCGCGCGAGATCGAACGCGCGGTGACCCTGCTGTGGCAGGTCTGGGCGCTGGCCCTGGGTCTGACCTTGACGCTGGTGGCGCTGGCGGCGATCTTCTGATCGTATTACAGAACCAAACCGACAGGACATCATGCGCATTCTTCCCCAGATCATGGCCGCTATTGTGCTGGCCTCTCCGGCGCTGTCACAATGTGGCGGCAGTTTTTCGAGCTTTGTCGATGGTCTCAAGGCCGAAGCGGTTTCGATGGGCCATGACCCGGCGCTGGTCGACCGCTTCTTTCAGGGGGCGGCGCAGGACGCCAAGGTGCTCAGGGCCGACCGCGCACAGGGCGTGTTCCAGAAACCCTTTGTCGAGTTCTCGCGCCGTCTGATCTCGCAAAACCGGCTTGATACCGGCAAGGCGATGGGGCGCAAATACGATGCGGTGTTCGACCGGATCGAGGCGGAATACGGCGTGTCGCGCGGCGTGCTTTTGGCCTTCTGGGCGTTCGAGACCGATTTCGGCGGCTATCAGGGCGATTTCAACACCCGCAACGCGCTGGTCACGCTGGCGCATGACTGCCGTCGGCCCGAGCTGTTCCGGCCGCAGATCTTTGCCGCGATCGAACTTTTCGCGCATGGCGATTTCGACCCCGCCCGCACCACCGGCGCCTGGGCGGGCGAGATCGGCATGGTACAGATGCTACCGCGCGACATTCTGGAAAACGGCGTCGACGGAGATGGCGACGGGCATGTGACCCTCAAGACCTCGGCCCCCGATGCGCTGTTGTCGGGCGCGCGGATGCTGTCTCATCTGGGCTGGCGTCCGAACGAGCCCTGGCTGCAAGAAGTAAATGTGCCCACCCGGATGGACTGGTCGCTGAGCGGCCCTGGCAAGCCGCGTAGCACGGCGGACTGGCAGGCGATGGGCGTGCGCCCGCGCGCCGGAACCCTCACCGATCTGCCCGCCTCACTGATCCTGCCACAGGGGCACAAGGGGCCGGCCTTCCTCGCCTATCCTAATTTCGACGTCTATTTCGAATGGAACCAGAGCTTTGTCTATGTGCTGACGGCGGCCTATTTCGGCACCAGGCTGGAGGGCGGTCAGGTCTATGACGCCGGCAGCCCCGCGCCCGGGCTGGACGGTGCCGAAATGAAGGCGCTGCAGCAGAAGTTGCAGGCGCGCGGCCATGACGTGGGTAAGATCGACGGAATCCTGGGCGCGGGCACGCGGGCCGCCGTACAGGCCGAACAGGCGCGTCTGGGTCTGCCCGCCGATGCCTGGCCCACCGCAGAGTTGCTGGCAAGGTTGTGAGACATCGCCCTGGGTCAAGACAGCGTAAACCTGTCTAACCGCAAGCATTCCTAGGCTGTATCGACCCAGCTGTGCGGGTTGCTCGCCACCAAGGCGTGACCGCCACGGGCAATCAGGGAACAGGCGCTGGGGGTACTGAAAATGCATGAGTTTCAGCGGCTTGCCCGCGCTGGAACTCACAATTCCATGGACATCTCATGCCATGCCATACCTCCGTGTTCAGAGGCGGACGGCCGTATGTAGCCGTATCCAAATCTCTCGTAGAGCGGCACGTGATGCTTCTTGCAGATGAGATATATCGCGCTCTTGCCCATCGCCCTCATCCGCGCGACGAATTCCTCCATCAGAGCCCGCGCCAGACCTGTACCCTGTTGCGAAGGGTCGACGACAACGGACATGATCACGACATTCGGGGCCTCGGGGTCATGCCCGACAAGCTCCTTGAACGCCTCGTCCGACATCTCGACCTGGTACGCGCAACCGCTGTTAATGAATCCCGCCACCTCGCCCTCTTTTTCAAGAATGAGAAAGCCTTCGGGATAAAGCGCGATCCGTTTCGAGATCTTCTCAAGCGTTGCCGCTTCGTCCCCTTCGTAGGCGGACGTTTCGATCTCGAAGCAGCGATCGGCATCGGCGGGGCGGGCATTGCGAAATCTGTGCATGGACGGATGCTAGCCCGAACCATCGTGCATATCCAGCGGCGGCGGGGCGCCGTGCAAGACATGAACCTTTGGCGAACCCGTTCAATCAGGGGAGCATTTCGCCCGATCTCACTCTGGCCGGACCGGATACCGCTCGCCCGTTTCCGTGATTAGCAACAGCCGGGTACCGTTCAGGACATAGAGGTCGCAGCGACCCAGACCGTTGCGGAAGCGGGTGCAGATGCTGCCATCCTCGGCGATGTGATAGGTGCCGAACGCGGTGCCGCCGCCATTGGCCGGGGAATAGGTATAGGAAAACGAGCCCCCCGCCGAATAGGTCGAGCGGCCATCGTCGTAGAAGGTCAGCGTGCGCCCGGCCAATGCCTCCAACTCGACTGCGTTCAGGGGACGGTCGCCCTCTTTCAGGCGCCATTCGGTGGCCATCAGGGGTGTTGCGACAAGGGTGCAGGCAAGGGCAAGGCGCAGGATCATGGGTCAAACCTAACCCGGCTGCTTACCCGCCCCCAGTCACGTTGCGGTGAGGCGGATCAGGCGACCAGCGCCTCGGCCTTTTTCAGGTCGACCGAGACCAGCTGGCTGACGCCCTTTTCCTGCATGGTCACGCCGAACAACCGGTCCATCCGCGCCATGGTCACCGCGTGGTGGGTGATGATCAGGAACCTTGTGTCGGTCTGGCGGCACATCTCGTCCAGAAGATCGCAGAACCGGGTCACGTTGGCATCGTCAAGCGGCGCGTCGACCTCGTCGAGCACGCAAATCGGCGCCGGGTTGGCCAGGAAGACCGCGAAGATCAGCGCCATCGCGGTCAGCGTCTGCTCACCCCCCGACAAGAGAGACAGGGTCGACAGTTTCTTGCCCGGCGGCTGGCACATGATTTCGAGACCCGCATCCAGCGGATCGTCGCTTTCGACCATGACCAGATTGGCCTCGCCGCCGCCAAACAGGTGGCGGAACAGCATGGCAAAATTCGAATTGACCTGCTCAAAGGCGGTAAGCAGCCGCTCGCGCCCCTCACGGTTGAGGCTGGCGATACCGCTGCGCAGGGTCTTTACCGCCTCTTCCAGATCGCCCTTTTCCTTGGACAGCGAGTCGAACTCTTCCTGCACCTCGCGCGCGTCCTCTTCGGCACGCAGGTTGACCGCGCCCATGGCGTCGCGTTGGCGCTTGTGGCGGTTGACCTCGGCTTCGAGCGTGTCGCTGTCGGGCATGGCGTCCGGCTCTAGCGCCAGCTTCGCCAAAAGCTGGTTCGGGGTCAGTTGCTGTTCTTCGGCGATGCGTTCGGCGGCGGCCTGCATGGTCTCTCGGGCGGCCTCGGCCCGGGCCTCGGCAGCCGCACGTCCCTCGCGCGCCTCGGACGCCAGACGGGCCGCCTCGCGCTCGGCCAATGCCGCCTCGCGGTGTTTCGACTCGCCCGCGGCAAGCCGATCCGCGGCCTCGGCCCTGCGGGCCTCGGCGATTTCGGTCTGTTCCGCCAGTTCCTCACGCGCTTCGGCAATCTCGCCGGGCACCTGCATCGCTTCGGTCAGCTCTTCCTCCGAGGCGGCCTTGCGTTCTTCCAACTCGGCGATGCGCTTGCCCGCGGTTTCCAGCCGGTGGCGCCAGCCGCTCAGATCCTTGGTGACTTCTTGGGCGCGCTTGGTGCGGGCCTCGCCCTCGCGGCGCACCTCGTCATGGCTGGAACGGTGCGTCAGCATGGTGATCCGCGCCGCCTCGACCGTGTGGCGGATATCCTCTACCGAAGCGCGCGCGGTGTCGAGATCGCCCAGATCCGCCAACCCCGCCTCGGCCTCGCGCAGCTGGGCGCGGGCGGCCATCGCGTCTTCCTTGTGGCGGGTGACGGCCAGACCAAGCGTTTCCAGACGCCCCTGGGCCAGGTTGCGTTCGGCCTCGGCGCGGCTTTGGGCGCGGGCGGCGTCTGCCATGCGCTGATCTGCGGCACGGCGGGCCTCGCGGGCCTGGCGGTCGGCCTCGGTCACCTCGCGCAGGCGTTGCGACAGGCGCTCATGGGCCGCGCGCGCGCCTTCGGCACGGGCGCTGACCTGCGCCAGTTCCTGCTTCAGCGCCTCCAGCCGGTTGAGCTGTTCCAGCCGCATCGCCGCCGCGCTGGGCGCGTCTTCGGCCCAGGCGCGGAAGCCGTCCCAGCGCCACAGATCTCCATCCAGACTGACCAGACGCTGACCGGGCTTCAGCGCCGCTTGCAGGCGGGCGCCGGTGGCGGCATCGACCAGACCGATCTGTGCGATACGGCGGCTCAGCCGGTCGGGGCCGGACACATGCCGCGCCAGCGGGTCGGCGCCCTCGGGCAGCGGCTGGCCCTGCGCGTAATCGGGCAGATCGAGCCAACCCGACGGCCCCTTGCCCTCGACCAGCGGCGCGCGCAGGTCATCGGCAAGCGCCGCGCCCAGCGCCTTTTCATAGCCCGGCTCCACCCGCATCAGGTCGAGCACCTGACCGCCCTCGGCTGTGTCGCGTTCAACCAGTTTGGCCAGCGCGCCGGTCTCGGCGCGGATGGCGCCCAGCTCGCCCTCGGCCTCGGAGAGCTGCGCGCGGGCCTCGGCCTCGCGCGCCTGAGTCTCGCCGCGCAGCTCGTCGGCGGCGGCCAACGCCTCTTCGGCGGCCTCGGCAGCCTCGGCAGCCTCTTCGGCAGCACTCTCGGCGCCCGCATAGGCCTCGCCAGCGCGGTCCAGCGCCGCGTGGGCCTCTTCGACCGCGCCCCGGGCGCGGGTCTCCTCGGCCTCGGAGCGGGCGAGCGTCTTGCGGCTGTCTTCGACCAGGCGCTGCGCCGACTGGTGGCGGGCGGCCAGCCGCGCCACATCCTCGGTCACCTGGCTCAGATGATCCTCGCGCTCTTGCAGGACGGCGGCCGCCTCGCGGGCCAGTTCCGCCGCCTCGGCCAGCCGGTCGGCATGGCCGGCGCCGGCCTTGGACAGTTCGCGCGCCTCCCATTCCAGCCGTTCGATGGTGTCGCCCGCGTCGCGGTTCAGCCCGGTCTCGCGCTCGATGTCGCGGCCCAATTGCGCAATGCGCGCTGTCAGAACCTCGATCTGCTGACGGGCGCGCTGTTCGCGATCATTGAGCGTGTCGCGCTGCACATGCATGCGCTGAAGCACGGCACCGGCTATCGCCTCTTCCTCGCGCAGCGCAGGCAGCGCCGCCTCGGTCTCGGCGCGCAGCGCCTCGGCCTGACGCGCGGCCGCCTCGGCCCGCGAGGCATCGAGGGTACGGTGGCGCAGCACCTCTTCGGCCTTGGCGCGCGCATCGTCGGCATCGCGCCAGCGGCGATAGAGCAGCTGACCCTCGGCCAGGCGCAGCTGTTCGCCGATCTCGCGATAGCGCGCCGCCTGCCGGGCCTGACGCGCCAGTTGCGCCAGCTGGGTGCCCAGCTGTTCCAGCACATCATCGACGCGGGTCAGGTTGGTCTCGGTACCTTTCAGCTTCAACTCGGCCTCGTGCCGCCGCTGGTAAAGGCCCGAAATCCCCGCCGCCTCTTCCAGGATACGGCGGCGCGAGGTGGGTTTGGCGTTGATCAGCTCGGCGATCTGGCCCTGCCGCACCAGCGCCGGGGAATGCGCTCCGGTCGAGGCATCGGCAAAAAGGATCTGGATGTCACGGGCGCGCACATCCTTGCCATTGGCCTTGTAGGCGCTGCCCACGTCGCGGGTGATCCGGCGTACGATTTCCAACTGGTCGGCATCGTTGAACCCCGAGGGCGCCAGCCGCTCGGAATTGTCCATGAGCAGCGTGACCTCGGCAAAGTTGCGCGCCGGGCGCGAGGAGGCACCGGCAAAGATCACGTCCTCCATGCCGCCGCCGCGCATCGCCTTGGGACGGTTTTCGCCCATCACCCAGCGCAGCGCCTCAAGCAGGTTGGACTTGCCGCAGCCATTGGGGCCCACAATACCGGTCAGCCCGTCCGCGATGATCAGATCGGTCGGGTCAACAAAGCTTTTGAAGCCGGTCAGTTTGAGCCTGTTGAAACGCAAGTGCGGGCGGCTTTCGGTGATTCCAGTGCTCAATCAGCCTGCCCGTGCCACTTGCCGCCTGTCAACGCCCCCGCCCCATCATCTGGAGGATCAAGCGGAGTTATCCCCAATATATGGCGATTTCCGGCCCGTTTACCCCTAATAAGGGGTACATTCGAAATCGGTATACTCGGTACCGCCACTGGTCCAGCTGTCCACCTCGAAACAGTCGAACCGCAACATCGCCGCGGGCAGTGCCCAATTGGCCGGGCGCCCGTCGCAGCTGAGCACACCGGTCGCCACCGCCTGATCGCCCAGTACGCCAACCACCCGGCAGCCCGAGACCTGCGCCATGGCAAACCCCGCCCGCTCGCGGATCGGGCCAAAGCGGGGGGCGTATTGCGGATTGACCCGGATCGCCTCGGCCAGATTGCCGCGCACCCGCACGTCGAACACGCTGCCGCCCACATCGACACGGGTCGCAGGCAGGCCCCGGAACTCGCGCCCGGGGCCGCCGCAACCGGCCAGCAACACGATGAGAGAGAGCAGGCGGAGCATGGCTGCACTTTGCATCATGTCCGATTAACAGAGGGTTTCACCCGGCGCGCAGCAACTGCCCCAACCGGGCCATCCCCTCTTCGATCATCTCCTCCGAGGCGCAGGAGAAGCTGAGGCGCAGCGTGTTAGCGCCCGAGCCATCGGCAAAGAACGCGCGCCCGGGCACAAAGGCCACCCGCACCGTGTCCAGCGACCGCGCCAGCAGCGCGGCGCCATCCATGCCCTGCGGCAGGGTGAGCCAGACGAACATGCCGCCCTCGGGGCGGGTCCAGTCGACGCCCTCGGGCATGTGCCGGGCCAGCGCCGCCAGCATGGCGTCGCGGCGGCGGCGATAGGTGGCGCGCAGGCTGGCGACATGGCTGTCGAACAGGGTCTCGGCCACCCGATGAATGGCGATCTGGTTGATGGTCGAGGAATGCAGGTCGGCGGCCTGTTTCATCAGCACCAACTGTCGGATCACCGCCTGCGGCGCCACCACCCACCCGACCCGAAGGCCAGGCGAAAGGGTCTTGGAAAACGACCCGCAATAGAGCGTCCGGCAGGCTTCGATCGAACCCTTGCGCGCAATCTCAAGCGCCAGGATCGGCGGCACTGGCGCACCGTCATAGCGCAGCGCCTGATAGGCCGCGTCCTCGATCACCGCACAGTCCAGCGTCTCGGCCAGGTCCAGCAGGCGCGCGCGTCCGGCCTCATCCACCGTCTCACCTGTCGGGTTGGCGAAATCGGCCGAGAGATAGGCCATCTTGACCTGTCCGCCGGCGGCCTCGGCCGCGGTGCGGTAATCTTCGGGCGCGCGGTTGGTGTTGATGTGCAGCCGGTCATAGGCCGGTTCATAGGCGTTGAATGCCGCCAGCGCGCCCAGATAGGTGGGCCAGCCCACCAGCGCGGTATCGCCCGGCGACAGGAACAGCTTGCCCAGGTAATCGAGCGCCTGTTGCGAACCCGAGGTGATCAGGATGTTGTCGGCGCCGCAGGGCACGCCCAGCGTGCCCATGTGATCGGCCAGCCAGCGGCGCAGCGGCAAGTAGCCTTCGCTTACCGAATATTGCAGTGCCTGCGCCTGGTGCGCAGGCGTCAGCGCCTCGGCAAAGGCGGTCGCAAAGGCCTCGGCCGGGAACAGCGCCGGGTCGGGAATGCCTCCGGCAAAGGACAGGATATCGGGCTGGTCGAGCAGTTTCAGCAGCTCGCGGATTTCCGAGGCCTTCAGCCGCCCCGCCCGCGTGGCAAAGATCTCTTCCAGACTCATGCTCCGGTCCTCCCTCTAGATCGGGGCGAGACTAGGAAGCGGGGAATTTAAGTCAATAACCCTGACCAATGTTACAGAGGACGTGAACGCACCCTGTTGCGTCCCGCCGCGCCCGGTCATATGTTTTGACCACATTCAGAGGCCCCGCCCGCATATGCCATTCCAGAAAGTCCAACCCGAAAAACTGTCGACCTCGGTCGTGCGCCAGATCGAGATGCTGATCCTGCAAGGCATCCTGCGACCCGGCGAACGGCTGCCCGCCGAACGTGACCTGGCCGAGCGGCTGGGCGTGTCGCGCCCATCGCTGCGCGACGCGGTGGCCGAATTGCAGGAACAGGGTCTGCTGGTGTCGCGGGCGGGTTCGGGCATCTTCGTGGCCGAGGTTCTGGGCAATGCCTTCTCGCCCGCGCTGACCCGCCTGTTCGCCTCGCATGAAGAGGCGATGTTCGATTATCTCTCGTTCCGCCGCGATATCGAGGGGCTGGCGGCCGAACGCGCGGCGCGGCTGGGCTCGGAAAGCGACCTCAAGGTGATTCAGGCAATCTTTGACAAGATGGTCGAGGCTCATAAACGCGGCAAGAGCGAGGACGAGGCCCGACTGGATGCCGAGTTTCACATGGCGATCATCGAAGCCAGCCACAACGTGGTGATGCTGCATATGCTGCGCTCGATGTTCGACCTGCTGCGGCAGGGCGTGTTCTATAACCGCAAGATCATGTTCCACCAGCGCACCACACGCGAGGCGATCCTGGACCAGCATCGCGCCATCAACGCCGCGCTTCAGGAACGTGACCCGGCCGGCGCCCGCGCTGCCGTGTCCGACCATCTGAGCTATGTCGAGCAATGTCTGGCCGATCAGGAAAAGGCCGAACGCAACGAGGCCATCGCCCGGCAGCGGTTGGAGCATGAGGCCGGGCGTAGCTGAACTGCGCCCGGGCAACTACCCTGACGACATCTTTGGAATCGAAAAACCCGACCATCGGCCGGGTTTTCCAGATCGGTACATGCTGTTGACGTCAGTGCAGCTTGGCACCCGCGTCGGCAATGCCGGCATCGATCAGCTTGTTGGCCTCGGTCGCGGTCATGCTGCTGGCGATCACGTCGCCGGCGGCGGCAACCGCGATTGCGATGGCACGGTCGCGTACGTCCTTGACCGCTGCCGCCTCGGCCGAGGCGATCTGGTCCTGGGCAGCGGCCAGACGGCGGGCGATCGACGCCTGCAGATCCAGCTTGGCCTGCTCCGCAGCACGCTGTGCCTCGTCCTTGGCCGCGGCCACGATGGCATCGGCCTGACCCTGCATTTCCTTCTGCTTGCGCTCGAAGGAGGCCAGGAGGCTTTGCGCTTCTTCACGCAGCTTGCGGGCTTCGTCCAGGTCCGACTGGATGCCTTCGGCACGCTTGTCCAGCGCCCCGCCGATCATCGACGGCACCTTGAAGTAGAACAGGACCGCGATGAAGACGAGGAACGCGATGGTCACCACGAAATCGGTGTTCTTCAGCGAGAAGAACGGGCCGCTCGCGGCAAGCGCCGGGCTGGCCACGCCAGCGATCAGGACAAGGCTCAGGACAGGGGCGAGAATGTTACGCATGTCTCTTATCCTTTCATCCGCTGCTCGACGGCACCGGAAACAGCGGCAGCGTCGGCCTTACCACCCAGCGCGTCGACCAGCGCTTCGGCGGTGTCCTTGGCAACCGCTTCGATGCTTTCCAGCGCACCGGCACGGATACCGGCAATCACCTTCTCCGATTCAGCGGCCTTGGCGGCAATCTCGGCATCGGCCTTGGCGATGGCGTCGTTCAGGCCAGCCTGAATCTCGGCACGGGCCTCGGCGGCGATACGCTGTGCCTCGGCGCGGGCATCGGCAAGCGCCTTGGTATAGGCTTCTTCCGCTGCGGCGGCCTTGGCTTTCAGGTCTTCGGCAGCGGCGAGGTCGTTTGTGATGGTCCCCTGACGCTCGGCCAGGATTGCCGCGATACGCGGCAGGGCCACGCGCGACAGGACCAGAAAGACGACGACCAGCGTGATGACAAGCCAGAAGATCTGGTTCGGGAACCAGTCGAAACACAGCTGCGGCATGCCGATGGCAGAGCCATGGGAATCGACGCAGGTGCTGACAGCTCCGGTTGTTTCAGTCGCCATGTTGTCCTCCGTCGGAACGTTGTCTTTACAACAGGTGGGCCGCTATGGCCTGGGCCCACCTGCGCGTAAGGATCAGGTTCCGCGAATTAGACGGCGAACATCAGCAGCAGAGCGACGAGGAACGCGAAGATCCCCAGGGCTTCTGCGAATGCGATGCCGATGAACAGGGTCGCGGTTTGCGACGCGGCGGCCGAGGGGTTGCGCAGGGCGCCGGCCAGGAAGTTGCCGGCCACGTTGCCCACACCGATTGCGGCTGCGCCGGAACCGATTGCTGCCAGGCCTGCGCCGATATGTGCGAGATCGCCTTCCATGATGTGTCTCCTTACGATTGGAAGTTGAATGTCAGGGTGTTGGATACACAGGGCGGGCACGGGCCCGCCGCTGAGATTAGTGATGCGGGTGCAGCGCGTCCTTGAGGTAGACGCAGGTCAGGATGGTGAACACATAGGCCTGGATAAAGGCCACCAGCACCTCGAGACCATACATCGCGGTGATCGCCAGAACCGAAACCGGGCTGATCGCGGCGATGGCGGCAAAGCCTGCGAACACCTTGATCACCGCGTGGCCTGCCATGACGTTACCGGCAAGACGGATGGAGTGGCTGACCGGACGCACGAAGTAGGAAATCAGTTCGATGATCGCCAGAATGGGACGCAGCGCCAGCGGCGCGCTCGACACCCAGAACAGGCTCAGGAACCCGGCGCCGTTCTTGACGAAGCCCAGGATAGTCACGGTCAGGAATACCGCCAGCGCCAGCACCATGGTCACCGCGAAATGCGAGGTGGTGGTGAACGACTTGGGCAGCAGGCCCAGGAAGTTGGCCGTCACGATGAACATGAACAGGGTCATGACATAGGGGAAGTATTTCACCCCGTCCTTGCCGCAGATGTCCTCGACCATCTTGTAGATGAAGCCATAGGCGAGTTCCGCAATCGACTGCATGCGGCCCGGCACGATGGCGCGTTTCGAGGTGCTCAGCACCAGCAGGCCGATGATCGCCAGCACCGCCAGACCCATCCACAGGGTCGAGTTGGTGATGGTGAACATGCCCACCGCGCCGTCGCCGAACAGCGGCTTGACGATGAACTGATCCATCGGGTGGAAGACCAGGCTACCACCCTCTGCCGCGTGTTCTGCTGCCTTGTCTGCGGCGTGTGCTTCGCTTGCCACGTCTAGTCCCTCTCGTCTCTCTCGGCCGTTGCCTTTGCGGCTTCGGCCTCTGTCTTCGCCTGGATTTCGCGCGCGCTGCGGAGCATGACATTCACCCCGGCGGCAAGACCCAGCAATGTGAACAGCACCAGGAAGATCGGGATTGTCCCGAACAGGCTGTCCAGCCCGTACCCGATGCCAAATCCGATCCCCAGACCGGAAACCATCTCGATCACCATCCGCCAGGCCAATTCGCCCTGGGCATGGCTTGCATCCGCGCGTTTGGTGCCGGTTTCGCGGGCCTTCTTGGCCGCTTCGATCCGCGCCTCAAGCTGCGTCAGCCGCTGCTTTTGGTCGTCTTCGGTCACGGGTGGCACCCCTACGCAATCTTGGGCATGTGCTAAGGCGACCGGGGCACAGAGTCAACGCCTCTGTCACCCCAGCAAATCTGCACCCATCCCATTGAAATAAAAAGGTATTTATTGCCCTCCAAAACGGAGTGCAAATGCGCCGCAGGCAGGTCCGGGGTCAAAACCGCCAGAAATGCATATTCAACCAAACGGTTGACGATCCAGCCGGCATATGGTTCTGCCAGTTCATGTCAGACCCGCTCGACGATGTCTTTTCGGCGCTTGCCGACCCTACAAGGCGCGCGATCCTCGCGATGCTGCTCGAGGATGACATGGCCGTGACCGATGTGGCCGAACCGTTCGAGATGTCGCTTGCGGCCATCTCGAAACATCTGGCGATCCTCACCCGTGCCGGGCTGATCACGCAAGAGAAACGCGGCCGGGTGAAATGGTGCAAGCTGGAACCCGACGCTCTGCGGCAGGCCTCGGTCTGGATGCAGGGGTTCGGTCAGTTCGAGCCGGTCAATCTGGATGCGTTCGAGCGCTTTCTTGCGACGGAACTGGGCGAAGACGCCCAACCGGGCGGATGAGCCGCCCGGCTATCCCCGCCGCGCCGGTGTTTCCAACAGCATGACCAGCGCCACCACCGTCATGGCGATCCCCACCAGCACCAGCCCGCCCGGCGCACCATTGCCCAGCGCGATCTCCCAGCAGATCACCCAGGTTGGCGTCAGATAGGTATAGGCCATCACCTTGGCCGAAGGCAGCCGCAGGGTGGCGAATTGCAGCAGCACAAATGTCATCGCGCTGGCACAGATCGACACATACAAGAGCCCGATCCAGACGATGGGTGGCAGCGCAGCCCAATCCGTCGCCCGCAGGTCTTCCCAGCCATAAAGGGTCAGCAGCAGACAGCCCGCCACCAGCATTCCCAGCGTGAACACCACCGCGGGCTCGCCCCGGTTCAGCCGCCGCACCATCGGCGTATAGATCGCATGCGCCACGCAGCCCCAGAAATAGACGATCTCTCCCTGTCCGATCTGAAACGCCCGGAGAGCGGCCCAGTCGGCGCGAAAGATCACCCACAGCGCGCCCCCTGCCCCGATCGCCAGCGCCAGTGCCATGCGCGACGTGGTCACCTGCCGCAGCAGCAGCCAGCCCGCAACCGCCGACAGAACCGGGGTCAGGGTGAACACCGCCGCCGCGCTGACCGGCGGTGCCGTCTTCAGCCCCTCGAACATCAGAACGAAATAGGCGGCGAACAGCCCGCCCAGCAGCGCATAGCGCCACGGCGCCCGCAGCGCCGTGCGCGGAATGCCGGTCGTAGCCGCCGCCGCG
Source organism: Ruegeria sp. SAZD011 (assembly GCF_059612545.1). Lineage (NCBI taxonomy): Bacteria > Pseudomonadati > Pseudomonadota > Alphaproteobacteria > Rhodobacterales > Roseobacteraceae > Ruegeria > Ruegeria sp. SAZD011. Next base: position 125,681 of record NZ_JBXWQU010000022.1, read on the forward strand.
ATGCCAATCACCACCGCGGCAATCCCGAACCGCACCGCGTTCAGCGCGGCCGGAGCGATCTCGTTGGCCACCATCGAACCAAGCGAGAAGCTGCCCGCCACCAGCGCCGAAAAGCAGAGCATCGCCAGATGACCCCGCCCCTCGGGACTCAGACCTCCCATTCGCGCGCAGCCTGCTTGAGGAACTTCAGAAAGCTCTGCACCTTGGGCGTGCGGTGTAGGTCGACATGGGTCACCAGCCACAGCTTGCCCGCCCATTCTTCTTCTGCCGGGAGCATCTCGATCAGATCCGGGTCGCGCGCGGCGGCCCAGCGCGAGACAAAGCCGATCCCCGCCCCCGCCCGCACCGCGTGCCCGGCGGAATAGGTATCGGAACAACGAAACGAGATCGCCTCGGGTGGCACGTTCTGGCGCAGCCAGATATAGAACGGTGCCCGGCTGTTCTCGTCATCGCTGCCGACAAACTCGTGGTTTTTCAGGTCCTCGGGCCCCTTGAGCATCCCCCGCCGCGCCACATAACCCCGGCTGGCATAAAGCCCCACCTCCTGATCGATGAAGGGCTGCACCACGTTGTCGGGCTGGTCGGGCACCCGCCCGGCCCGGATCGCCACATGCGCCTCGCCATATTCCAGCCGGAACAGGCGCGCGCCCGTCAGATATCGCACGATCAGACCCGAATGCTTGCGCTGGAACGCTCCCAGCACCGGTACCACCAGCGGCGCCAGCGATTCCAATGAGGTTACCACCAGCTCGCCCGAGACATCGTCGCCCACGCCCTTGAGCCGCCCGACCAGCTGGCTGAACTGGTCATCGGTCGCCTGCGCCACTCTGAGCAGGTCCAGACCCGCCTCGGTCGGGGTATAGCCGCGCGCGTGGCGCTGGAACAGCTTGACGCCCAGCCGCGCCTCGATCGCGTCGATATGGCGGATCACGGTGGCATGATGCACACCCAGCACCTCGGCGGCGCCACTGACGGTTCCCATGCGTGCCACCTGATAGGCGGTCCGCACCTCATCCCAATTCTCCATGCGGCTTAGGGCCTCAAACTGTGCAGATTTCAACAATTACCGACAGTTTTCCTGCGCTACGTTCGCCTCTGCAACACAAATCTTCCCTTGCCGAGCGAACACTGGCAAATTCAGGCTATCCGCGCGACCCTCTGCGCAGAACCAGACATTTCGGAGGCTCCATGAAAAAGATCGGCATCCTGGGCGGCGTCGGCTGGCCCTCGACCATCGACTATTATCGCGCCATCGCGCAGGGGGCCGGTCGTTTCTTTGCCGCGCGCGGCCATGACACGCCGCTGCCGATCCCCCCGATGACCATCGAGTCCGTGACCCAAGCCCAGACCCGCGCCCTGCGCGGCCGCCCCGGGGACGAAGCCAGTTGGTCCGGCTTCGACGCGGTGTTTCGCAACGCCCTGCTGACCCTTCAGGGGGCGGGCTGCGATTTCGCGGTGATCGCCTCGAACACGCCGCATGCGCGGCTGCATGCGATCCGCCGGGGGGTCGACATGCCTATCCTGTCGATCTTTGACGCCACCGCGCGGGCCACAGCCGAAACCGGCTGCGCCCGGGCCCTGGTTCTGGGCACTGCCGTCACCATGCAGGCCCGCGACTACGCCAACGCACTGGCCCCCGTCGGGGTCATGGCGAATCCTCCCCTGCCCTTTGAGGACATCGCCGAAATGCAGGCGCTGATCGACGAAGACCTTTACGCGGGCGTCTCGGAAAACGCCCGCCCGCGCCTGCTGGCCTTTTGCGACCGCCACGCCGAACCGGGCACCGCGATCCTGCTGGCCTGTACCGAACTACCACTGGCCTTTCCCGACCATGTGGACGACATCACCTTTCGCGCCGGCGGGCATCTCTTCGTCAACCCCTCGGCGGCCCATGTCGCCGCCGCCCTCGACATGGCGCTGGCGGACGAGGTCTGACCCCCTGCTTCTTTCTGGTTGAAAATACTCGCGCCGCAGGCACGCGCCGTCAGGCGCGTTCGGCCCCGTCCAGCCAGGTCACCTCGCACCCGATGCGGTCGAGAAACGCCATCAGGTCCGCGCGCGCCATCGCGACTGTGCGATCATTGACCAGCGGATGCATATAGACCACCTCGGCCTCGCGCACCGCCGCATCCATGATCAGCCTGACCCCCTGCCCAACCCCGTTGATCATCGCCAGCGGGCTGACCGCACCCGGCAGGATACCCAGATTCTGCAACAGCCGGTCCGCCGAGCCAAAGGACAGGTTGCCCGCGCCCAGAACCGCGCCCAGCGCCTTCAGGTCGATCTCACGATCCTGCTCCAGCGTCACCAGATAGTTGCGCTTCTTCTTGTCGCGCAGGTATAGATTCTTGATCCGGAACGCCCGTTCCCCGGGCCGGGTCAGCTCTCCCTCGACCGCCTTGGCGTCTTCGACCGTTCTGAGCAGCACATGGGTAAACAGTCGATAGGCCAGCCCCCAGTCGTCAAGCTGGCCAAGCAGCGCGTCCGAGGAAACGGGCAATGTGTCCTGATAGGCCGAAGAGGCGTCCATGGTCGGGTTCCCTGTCAAGTCATTCCGCCCCTCTTGCCGCGATCATCGCCCCATCGCAACCCATGGCGCGACCAGTTCACCGCGCGTTGCGTCGTTCGCCCACCAATGACCTCAATGAGGAAAGAATTCCACAATCAAGATAGAAGTGTAATAAACATTGTTTGTTTGCAAACAAACAACCCTGAAGATAAAGTCATAAAGTTCCAAAACAAGGCGTTCTTTCGGGAAATTGTCCCATCACCACCTATGGCCAGCGGCGTCAAATACCCCTATTTCAACGCCACCCCCTCGCAACTGGCAGGACCTATCGCCCCGTGTTCGACCTTCCCGCAATGCGTGCCGGCCTCGCCGACAAGTATGACCTTGCCCCTTCGCCCACACTCGCCGCCGAGATGAGCGCTGAATACGCCCGCATGGCGCGGGTGGTTAGCCCCGCCGACTGGGCCATCCACGCGCCCTATGTCCGCGCCATCAACCAGCTCAAGGCCGAACGCGGCGCGGTGATCCTGGGCCACAACTACATGACGCCCGAGATTTATCACGGCATTTCCGATTTCGTCGGCGACAGCCTGCAACTGGCGATCGAGGCCACCCGCACCGATGCCGATGTGATCGTGCAATGCGGCGTGCATTTCATGGCCGAGACCTCAAAGATCCTCAGCCCCGACAAGACCGTGCTGATGCCCGATATGGGGGCGGGCTGTTCGCTGGCCGAAAGCATCACCGCCGAGGGCATCGCCCAGATGCGGGCGAAATATCCCGGCGCGCCGGTTGTGTCCTATGTGAACACCACAGCCGAGGTAAAGGCCGCCTCGGACATCTGCTGCACCTCCTCCAACGCCGCCCGGATCGTCGCCGCCCTGCCCGAGCACACGATCCTCATGACCCCCGACCAGTATCTGGCCCAGAACGTGGCCGCCCAGGTGCCGCAAAAGAACGTGGTCTGGTGGGAGGGGTCGTGCATCGTGCACGAGCAGTACAGTGCCCGCGACCTGCGCGACTTCCGCGAATGGAACCCGGGCACCCGGCTGATCGCCCATCCCGAATGCCCCCCCGATGTGGTGGCCGAGGCCGATTTCTCGGGCTCGACCAGCGGCATCATCGACTATGTCACGCGGGAGAAGCCGGAAAAGGCGCTGCTGATCACCGAATGCTCGATGGCCTCGAACATCGCCGATGCCCTGCCCGAGGTCGACTTCGTCGGTCCCTGCAACATGTGCCCCTATATGAAGAAGATCACGCTGGAAAAGGTGCTCTATGCGCTCGACACCATGACCGGTCAGGTCGAGGTCGAGGCCGCGATCGCCCGGCAGGCGCGGCTGGCGGTGCAGCGGATGATCGATCTCAGCCGACAACTGGGGGTCTGAGGCCCCGATGCAGGACCTGCGCACCGATCGCGTGGTCATCATCGGCGCCGGGTTGGCCGCGATCTATGCGGCGCTGAAACTGGCGCCCCACCCGGTGCTGATGATCTCGCCCGACCCATTGGGCCATGGCGCCAGCTCGGCCTGGGCGCAAGGTGGCGTGGCCGCCGCGATGGCCCCCGCCGACACGCCCGAGGCGCATGCGCGCGACACGCTGCGCGCGGGTGCGGGCACGGTGCTGCAAGAGGTGGCCGATCACGTCACCCGGGCGGCGCGCGCGCATATCCTCGACCTCACCGATCTGGGCACCACTTTCGACCGCACCCGCGACGGCGGCTATGTGATGTCGCGCGAGGCGGCGCATTCAGCGGCCCGCGTGGTGCGGGTCAAGGGCGATCAGGCCGGGGCCGAGATCATGCGCGCCCTGATCGCGGCCTTGCGGCAAACCCGGTCGGTTCAGGTGCTCGAAGGCGTGCAGGTCGCGCGTCTGCTGGTCGAGGCCGGGCGGGTCACCGGCGCCTGCCTCACATCGGCCGCACCCGAAGGCTCCGCCCCCGTCACCCTGCGCGCGCCCGCCGTGCTGCTGGCGGCGGGCGGGGCGGCGGGGCTATATGCCCAGACCACCAATCCCGCCCGCATCCGGGGTCAGGCGCTGGGCATGGCCGCCCGCGCGGGCGCGCGGATCGCCGATGCCGAATTTGTACAGTTCCACCCCACCGCCATCGCCACCGGCGCCGATCCCGCACCCTTGGCGACCGAGGCGCTGCGCGGCGAAGGCGCAACGCTGATCGACCGGCAAGGCCAGCGCTTCATGTCCGCGCGGCATCCCGACGGCGAACTGGCGCCGCGCGACGTGGTCGCCCGCGCCGTCTATCTGCAAACACAAGCGGGCAATGCCCCCGCGCTGGATACCCGCGCGGCCATCGGCGCGCATCTGCCCACCCTGTTTCCCGCCGTCGCCCAGGCCTGTGCCAAGGCGGGTATAGACCCGCTCTCTACCCCGATACCGGTAGCGGCGGCAGCGCATTACCATATGGGGGGCGTGGCCGCCGATCTGGATGGAAAAAGCAGCCTGCCGGGCCTCTGGGTCTGTGGCGAGGCGGCCTCGACCGGGTTGCACGGCGCCAACCGGCTGGCCTCGAACGGGCTTCTGGAGGCGCTGGTCTTTGCCCGCGCCTGCGCCCGCGACATCGCCCGGCAGGTGCGCCAGACGGTGGCGGCACGGGTGGACATCCCCTTTGCCCCCGGCGGCGATGCGCCCGATGCGCGGGCGGTTGCCGAACTGCGCCAGATCATGACCGATCATGTGGGCGTGTTGCGTGATGGTGACGGGTTGCGCCGCGCCCTGCGCGGCATCGCGCAGATCGAGGCCGCGCATCCCCCCTGCGACGCCTTTGCCAACATGACGGCCGCCGCCACGATGATTGCCGCCGCCGCGCTGATGCGGCAGGAAAGCCGCGGCGCGCACTATCGCACCGATTTCCCGCAGGCCGCGCCCGGCCCCGGCAAACGCTCGGACCTGACGCTGGAGCAGGCGCTGGCGCTGCGCAACATGCTTTGACCCAAGGACCCTCCATGACCCATGCCCCCCTGCCCGACCTGATCCTGGAACCGCTGGTGCGTGCCGCGCTGATGGAGGATCTGGGCGCCTATGGCGACATCACCACCCGCACCGTGATCGCGCCGGGCACCCGTTACCGCGCGCAGCTGAACGCCCGCGCCGCCGCCACCGTCTCGGGCATGCAGGTCGCCGCACTGGCCTTTCGGCTGGTCGACCCGGCGCTGCGGGTCAAGACGCTTGTTGCCGATGGCCAGACCTGCGCCACCGGTGACACGCTGATGGTGATCGAGGGCGAGGCCGCCGCCATCCTGTCGGCCGAGCGGGTGGCGCTGAACTTTGCCGGGCGGCTCTGCGGCGTCGCCACGCTGACCGCCGCGCTGGTGGCCGAGACGCGCGGCACCGACGCGCGCATCACCTGCACCCGCAAGACCACACCGGGTCTCAGGCTGGTCGAGAAACAGGCGGTGCTGCACGGGGGCGGCTTCAACCACCGCTATTCGCTGTCCGATGCGATCCTGATCAAGGACAACCACATCGCCGCCGCCGGCGGTATCCGCCCCGCACTCGAGGCGACCCACACCCGCGCCTCGCACATGGTCAAGGTCGAGATCGAGGTCGACCGCCTAGACCAGCTGGAAGAGGTGCTGACAGTGGGTGGCGCGGATGCGGTGCTGCTCGACAACATGAACACGGAAACGCTGACCCGCGCGGTCCACATGGCACGTGGTCGCCTGATCACCGAGGCCAGCGGCAATGTCACCCTCGACACGGTCGCCGCCATCGCGGCCACCGGGGTGGATTACATCTCGTCAGGCGCGCTGACCCATTCCTATCGCACCGTCGATCTGGGGCTTGATTTCTGATCCTTTGCGAGGCGCTGCCTCGCGCTCCGGAGTATTTGTGGCGAAATGAAGAGACAGGCCCGTCTCTTTCCTCTTGCTGAAAATATCCCGGGGGAGGCACCATAGGTGCCGGGGGCAGAGCCCCCTTTCGCCCGCGCGGCTTGACTCCCCGGCCCGATCCGCGTAATCCCGCCGCAACTGTCCGGAAGCGTCAAACCTTCCGGTCCCTGGTCTTGACCGGGGATCGCCCTCCACCAGCGTGTTACGCCCGTGGAGGCGATAGTGTATTGATCCACCGCTTCCTACCTTGGGGGCGCGACCGCAACAGGCAAAAGGAGCCGGAGAGCCATGTTTGAAAATCTGTCCGAACGCCTCTCTGGCGTCTTCGACCGCCTGACCAAGCAGGGCGCGCTGAGCGAGGAAGACGTCAAGACCGCCCTGCGCGAGGTGCGCGTCGCACTGCTCGAGGCCGACGTCTCGCTGCCGGTGGCACGTGACTTCGTCAAGGCGGTGCAGGACAAGGCGACCGGTCAGGCGGTGACCAAGTCGGTCACGCCGGGCCAGCAGGTGGTCAAGATCGTGCATGACGCGCTGGTCGACGTGCTGCGCGGCGAAGAAGACCCCGGCAAGCTGAAGATCGACAACCCGCCCGCGCCGATCCTGATGGTCGGCCTTCAGGGCGGCGGCAAGACCACAACCACGGCCAAGCTGGCCAAGCGCCTGAAAGAGCGCGAGGGCAAGAAGGTGCTGATGGCCTCGCTCGACGTCTATCGCCCGGCGGCGATGGATCAGCTGGCGGTGCTGGGCGCGCAGATCGGGGTCGATACCCTGCCGATCGTGCCGGGCCAGAAGCCCGTGGATATCGCCAAGCGCGCCAAGCAGCAGGCGATGATGGGCGGCTATGACGTCTATATGCTCGACACCGCCGGTCGCCTGCATATCGACCAGGTGCTGATGCAGGAGGTCGAGGATGTCCGCAACGTCGTCACCCCGCGCGAAACCCTGCTGGTGGTCGATGGCCTGACCGGCCAGGTCGCCGTCGAGGTGGCCGAGGAGTTTGACGCCAAGATCGGCATCTCGGGCGTGGTGCTGACCCGGATGGACGGCGACGGGCGCGGCGGTGCCGCTCTGTCCATGCGTGCGGTGACCGGCAAGCCGATCCGCTTCGTCGGTCTGGGCGAGAAGATGGACGCGCTCGAAACCTTCGAGCCCGAGCGTATCGCCGGCCGCATTCTGGGCATGGGCGATATCGTCGCCCTGGTCGAAAAGGCCCAGGACACCATCGAGATGGAACAGGCCGAGCGCATGATGAAGCGCATGGCCAAGGGTCAGTTCAACATGAACGACCTCAGGATGCAGCTGGAACAGATGATCCAGATGGGTGGCATGCAGGGCATGATGGGCATGCTGCCGGGCATGGGCAAGATGGCCAAGCAGATGGATGCCGCCGGTCTCGACGACCGTGTCCTGAAACAGCAGATCGCGCTGATCCAGTCGATGACCAAGCGCGAGCGCGCCAATCCCGCCCTGCTCCAGGCCAGCCGCAAGAAGCGGATCGCCGCCGGTGCCGGGATGGAGGTCAGCGATCTCAACAAGCTTCTGAAGATGCACCGCCAGATGGCGGACATGATGAAGAAGATGGGCAAGATGGGTAAGGGCGGCATGCTGAAACAGGCCATGAAGGGCATGTTCGGCAAGGGCGGCACGCCCGCCGACATGGCCGAGATGGCCAAGGGCATGGACCCCAAGGCGCTGGAGGCAGCGGCCAAGGCGATGGGCGGCGGCAAGGGTCTTGGCGGCGGTCTGCCCGGTCTGGGTGGCGGCATGGGCCTGCCGCCGGGTCTGAGCGGACTGGGGAAGAAGAAGTAACATGACTCCGATCCCCACCATATCGACCGAACGGCTGACGCTGCGCGCGCCGGAGCAACGGGATTTCCCGGGCTTTGCGGCCTTCTTTGCGTCGGACCGGTCGAAATTCGTGGGCGGGCCGGTCCCGGCGGAACAAAGCTGGCGCATGCTGGCGGTCGAGCTGGGTCATTGGCAGCTGCGCGGCTATGGACGCTGGGCGGTCGAAGAGACGGAAACTGGCCACTTTGCAGGCATCATCGGGTTGTGGTGCCCCGAGGGCTGGCCCGAGCCGGAAATCGGCTGGGACCTGATGGACGGGTTCGAGGGCAAGGGATACGCGACCGAAGCCGCCCGCGCCGCCCGCGACTATGCTTATGATGTGTTGGGCTGGCAGACCGCGATCAGCCTGGTGGCGCCCGGCAATGACGGCTCGCGCCGCGTCGCCCAGCGTCTGGGCGCGGCACAGGACGGATTGTTCACCCATGAACGGTTCGGCGCACTGGAGATCTGGCGCCACCCGGCCCCGTCCGAACTGTCGGATGGCGGCATGGAGGCCTATGCATGATCGACCTACAGATCCCGACCCTGACCACCCAGCGCCTGATCCTGCGCGCGCCCGAGGCGCGCGATTTCGACGGCGTGGCCACCTTCTTTGCCGATGGTGATCGCAGCTGGGGCTTTGGCGGCCCGCTCAGCCGCAACGAGGCCTGGCGCTGGTTCGCCTCGATGATCGGCCATTGGGTGCTGCATGGCTATGGCTTCTGGATGGCCGATACCCGCGAGGGAGAGCCGGTCGGCTTTGTCGGCATCTGGTCGCCCGAGGGCTGGCCGGAACCGGAGCTGGGCTGGGTCGTCTACCAAGGCGCCGAGGGCAAGGGATATGCCCGCGAGGCCGCCGAGGAAATCCGCCGTTACGCCTATGCGGTGCTGGGCTTTGAAACGCTCAGCTCGAACATCTTTCCGGGCAATGCCCGCTCGGTCGCATTGGCCGAGCGCATGGGCGCGCGTTTCGAGCGCAGCTATGACAACGTCACTCATGGCACCGAACATGTCTATCGCCATCCCGGCCCCGACGATCTGGCAGCGGGGGCGGCATGAGCATCCCCACCCTGCACACCGACCGCCTGACCCTGCGCGCACCAAAGCTTGAGGATTTCGAGCATTGGGCCGCCTTCTTTGCCTCGCCCCGCGCGGTGCATGAACGCGGCATGATGGAGCGCGCCGCCGCCTGGCGCGTCTGGGCCTCGGATGTCGGCATCTGGACCCTGCGCGGCTATGGCCCCTTTGGCGTCGAGCGGCGCGACACCGGCGCCTATGTGGGCGAGGTGGGCATCTACGAACCCGACGGCTATCCGGGTCCGGAACTGGGCTGGTTCGTGATCCCCGAGGCCGAGGGCAAGGGATACGCCGCCGAGGCGGCACGTGCGGTGATGATCTGGGCGCGGCGCAATTTCGGCTGGGACCACCTGACCAATATCATCGACCCGGACAATGCGCGCTCCATCGCGCTGGGCCTGCGGCTGGGCGGGGTGATCGACCCCGACGGCATCGGCGAAGACCCGGGCGATGTGGTGATCGCGCACGACCTGCGGGGGTTGGCATGACCCTCTCGATTCCCGTGATTGAAACCGAAAACCTGATCCTGCGCGGCCCGCGCGAATGCGATTTCGAGGCATTCGCCGCCTTTGGCGCCTCGGACCGGTCGCGCTTTGTCGGCGGCCCCTTCCCGCGCTTCCGCAGCTGGGGCGGGTTCCTGGCCACCTATGGCCATTGGGCATTGCGCGGCTATGGCATGTGGATGGTCGAAGAGCGCGCCACCGGCGCCACCGCCGGGCGCATCGGCTTCATCTTCAACGACGGCTGGGACGAGCCGGAACTGGGCTGGCACATCTTCGACGGGTTCGAAGGCAAGGGATACGCATTCGAAGCCTCCAGCGCGGCCCGGGCGTATGGGGCGCAGCACTTCGGCCTGGACGGGGTGATCTCCTATATCGACCCGGCCAACACCCGTTCGCTGCGGCTGGCCGAGCGGCTGGGCGCGCGATATGAGCGTGACGGAGAGGTCGCAGGCCACCCCTGCCAGGTCTGGCGCCACCCGCACCAGGGGGCGTTCGCATGACCCATACCATCCCCGTCATCGAAACCCGGCGCCTGATCCTGCGCGGCCCCGAGCCCGAGGATTACCCGGATTTCAAATCGACCTTCACCAGCTATCGCGCCCGCTTCATGGGCGGGCCGCTGAACCCCTATGAGGCGTGGATGCTCTACGCCGCCGAGATCGGCCATTGGCAGATCCGCGGCTATGGCATGTGGATGATCCACGACAAGGTGACCGACGAGACCTATGGCATGGCGGGTGGCTGGAAACCGGCGCAATGGCCTGAGGCCGAGATCGCCTGGGTGATCTGGCCCGATGCCGCCGGCAAGGGCTATGCGCTCGAGGCGACCCATGCCGCCCGCAAACACTTCTACCGCCATCTCGGCTGGGAAACCGCCGTCAGCTATATCGACCCCAAGAACCTCGACTCGATCCGCCTGGCCGAGCGGCTGGGGGCCAAGAAGGACCCCGAGGCACCGACCATCGACGGCAACGACGCAGTCTATCGCCACCCCTCGCCCGCCAAGCTGGAGGGCACCCAGCTGGCACATGGGATCGACATGGAAATCGCGCATTACGCCGACCCGCTGTTCAAACCGAAAGGATGGGCCATTGACTGACACCATGCCTGATCCCGTGGCGCGCGCCGCCGAACTGCTGAAAGGCCACCGCGCCAGCATCGACCGGCTGGACGCGATCCTTGTCTACACGCTGGGCGAGCGGTTCAAACACACCCAGGCCGTGGGCAAGCTCAAGGCCGAGCACGACCTTCCCCCGTCCGATCCGGTGCGCGAGGCACAACAGATCGAGCGGCTCGAAGACCTGGCGAAAGAGGCCGATCTGGACCCTGATTTCGCCAAGGCTTTCCTGAATTTCATCATTCAGGAAGTCATCCGACACCACAGGAAACACCAGGAATAACCGGGCAATACCCGGTCAACACGAAACACGCCCCCCCGGCGTGACGCCATCAAAGGAGAAACACAATGGCAATGAAAATCCGTCTGGCCCGTGGCGGCTCGAAAAAGCGTCCCTTCTACCGCATCGTGGCCGCAGACAGCCGCATGCCGCGCGACGGCCGCTTCATCGAGAAGCTGGGCACCTATAACCCGCTGCTGCCGAAAGACAGCGAAGAGCGCGTGAAAATGGATGTCGAGCGCGTGCAGTACTGGCTGAGCCAGGGCGCCCAGACCACCGACCGCGTCGCGCGCATGCTCGAAGCCGCCGGTGTCGTCGGCAAGACCGAGCGCTCGAACCCCAACAAGGCCGTGCCGGGCAAGAAAGCCAAGGAACGCGCCGAAGAGAAGGCCGCGAAGGCCGCTGCAGCAGCCGAAGCGGCAGCCGAAGAATAAGCGGGTCGCGCGTGCGGGATCAGAGCTTTTCCGACGATTTCCGCACGCAGTTCGACCTGCTGATGCGGCTCCGGCGCGATGTACGCCGGTTCCGCACCGATCCGGTGGACGAGGCAGTGCTGACGCGCTGCCTCGACACCTTTCGCCTGGCGCCCTCCGTTGGCCTGAGCGAACCCTGGCGCGTGATCCGCGTCGAAAGCAAGGCCGCCCGCGCGGCGGCGCTAGAGAATTACCAAACCGCGAACGCCGAAGCGCTGACAGGCTATTCCGGCGACCGGGCGCGGCAATACAGCCAGCTCAAATTGTCGGGCATGCAGGAGGCGCCGGTGCAACTGGCGGTGTTCTGCGATGACGCCACGGTCAAGGGGCACGGTCTGGGGGCCGGCACGATGCCGGAAATGCGGCGTTACTCGGTGGTCTCTGCGGTGACCCTGTTCTGGTTGGCACTCAGGGCCGAGGGGCTGGGGCTGGGCTGGGTGTCGATCCTCGACCCCGACCGCCTTTGCCGCGATCTGCGCACGCCCGAGGATTGGCGGCTGATCGGGTACTTCTGCATCGGTTGGCCGCAAGAGGTCTCTGACATGCCCGAGCTGGAAACCGCAGGCTGGGAAGCGCGCGACCGCCACCTGACGGTCGAGACACGATAGCTCCATGCTCCGCCCCGTCCGGCTGTTTTTCTTTGTCACGGTCGCCTTTGTCGTCGGAGTGGTATACGAACGCAATGCCCACCGGGACCGCTGCTTGGATGCCGGCGGGCGGGTCGAGGCGGATTTATGCGAGGGATGGCAAAAATGAGCGATCTGATTTGCGTGGGTTCGGTGGCGGGCTCTTTCGGGGTGCGCGGCGAGGTAAGGTTGAAAAGCTTCTGCGCGGTGCCCGAGGATATCGAGCTTTATTCGCCGCTGACCGACGAGACCGGCACCCGGCGCTTTCCCATCGTGCTGACCCGTGCGATCAAGAACGGCTTTGCCGCGCATCTGGGTGGCGTCGAGACCAAGGAGGAGGCCGACGCGCTCAAGGGTCTGCGCCTTTATACGCAACGCAACCGGCTGCCCTCGCTGCCCGATGACGAGTTCTATCACACCGACCTGATCGGGCTGGAGGTCTTCGACACCGGCGGCACCCTTCTGGGCAAGGTGATCTCGGTCCAGAACCACGGCGCCTCGGACCTGCTGGAGATTGGCGGCGCCACGTTGAAATCGCCTGTCCTGTTGCCCTTCACCCAGGCTGCCGTGCCCACCGTGGACCTCGACCAGCGCCGCATCGTCGCCGACCCTCCCGAAGGGCTGTTCTGACCGCGGTTGGGGTTGCACCTGATCGGCGATATCTACACCCTGAGTCGTTATGCGTAGCAGCGGCTGCCGGCTTCGCACCCATGGTATAGAATGCTGCGTTGAGCACGAATGCCAGATCTGGGTGCAGTGCCGGCACTCTCCATCATGCAAACAGCCTATTTCTGCGATTTGACATTGGGCTGGCCTGCACCGCCAGCCAAAACGGCTGGCATTTCCTTCTTTAAGTGATCAAGGAACGCTTTGCACGCCGGTAACACGCCCCGTCGCGATGGCATTAACAGGCTAATCTGCGGACGGCCTGCTGTCCAACCCGGCAAGACGCGCACAAGCGATCCGGCTGCGACCTCTGATCGACAGACATAGGCTGGCAGGGCGACAAGCCCCAACGACAAAGCTGCGGCGTTTTTGAGCGTAGACATATCATCACTCGCAAATCGCACCCTGCAGGGGACCGATGCGGTTTGTCCCTCGCCGCCTCTCAGCACCCATTGGTGCGTTGCGCCTGGCCTGCCCAGAACCAATGCCGGGTGATCAGTCAGTGCGACGGGGTCGTCCGTTCGATCCAAACTGTCATGGAGTTCTGGCGAACAGAACAGGTGCCATTCCACTCGTGCCAACCGCGTCTGGACCAGGCTCGAATCCGGCAGCGTTTCCATATGCCCCCTTACGGACACGTCGATCCCGCCCTTGATCAAATCCTCCATCTGATTTGACACCCGCTGAACCACTGTCACGCCGGGATTGTCCTGCAAGAAACGTGGCAAGACCCGATCGAGGCCGAATTGCGCCATGCCCACCGAACAGGATACGGTGACGGTTCCTTCGATGGCGTTGGTCTTCCGCCGGACCGCGGTTTCGGCGATCTCGAACCGGGCCAAGGCGTCCTTTGCATGGCGATAGTATTCCGCGCCAACCTCCGTCGTTGAGACGATGCGCGATGTGCGCTGCAACAAGCGCGCCCCGAGGTCATCCTCAAGCTGCCGCACACGGCGGCTGAGGCGCGATTTCGGGATGTCCAACGACCGCGAGGCCGCCGAAAAGCCCCCCTTTTCAACAACCTGAACAAAATAGAATGCGTCGTTGAGATCCACTCTGACCCCTCTCATTGTCCCACAAATAGAACGATAGGTTCTGATATTGGCCGATTTTCGTTCGATTGTCTCGCCCATATTATCAATTCAACAAAAGCGAGAGACTGACATGAACACACGGCAAATCGACAAGCTTGCAGGTATCCCCTGTGAAACCCATGCCCAAAGCGGCGGTCGCCTGCTCGCGATTGGTGACGGCTTTCAGGCCCAGAGCTATCAACACGGGGAATTCCGAGGGCTGATGGACCCGCTGATCATGGTGGATCACTTCACCATGACGCAGCCCACCTTCGGGACACATGCCCATGCCGGGCTGTCCGCCGTAACCATCATGTTCGAGGATAGCGAAGGCGCGTTTCACAACCGCGACTCCCTTGGCAATGACCTCGATCTGGCGCCCGGTGATCTTTATTGGTTCAAGGCGGCGCGCGGGGCACTTCACGACGAGGCGCCCCGTCCGGGTGCCAAGACCCATGCGCTGCAGGTCTTTGTCAACCTCTCCGCAGCGCATCGGCATGATGCGCCTGCCGCCTTTCACGTGGCCGCCGCAGACATTCCGAGGCTTTCGGGCGACAAGGCCACTGCACGACTTGTCCTTGGTGAAGGCGGCGGCATTCAGGGAGTGATTGCGCCAGACAACCCGCTGACCTTGCTTGATATCCACCTGGAGGCGGGTGGCCAGTTCAAGCATGCGGGCAGCAAAGACCACCACGCCTGGATCCTCGCCATCAAGGGCAGTTCCCGCGCAACGTGGACCACAGGATCTGCCGATCTGCAACCCGGCAAGGCCATCGCGTTCGCCGATGCCACGAACATCTCATTCACTTCGGAAGACGGCGCTCACGTCGTCCTGTTCCGGGGCCAGCCCCTTCGTCAAGCCTTTGTCCAAAGAGGCCCGTACGCCATGGGAAACGCGGACGAGCTTGACGCGGTGGAGGAGGCTTATCGCTCCGGTCTCCTCGGATCCATTGACTGAAATCAACGCCACCGAAGACCCAAACAGAAGGGAGAAGACTATGACCCAGTTGTACAACCCCGAACCGCTGACCCGTGACAATGCTGCTGTCGTGTTTGTCGACAATCAGGTCGGCCTGATGACTGGTATCCGTGACTATTCGATCGCCGATTTGAAACACAACATCGTCGGGCTGGCCAAGGCCGCAAAGGCGCTCGGCCTGCCGATTGTCACAACCACCACCTCGGCGCAGACACTCTGGGGGCCCGCCATTCCCGAGCTGCGGGCGGCATTGCCCGATCAGACCTTTATCGACCGGACAACGGTCAATGCATGGGATGACCCCCGGGTGGAAGAAGCCATTCGTGCAACGGGACGGAGCAAGCTGATCTTTGCTGGCCTTTCCCTCGAGGTCTGCGCCGCCTTCCCGGCAATGCGGGCCGTGCGCGAAGGGTTCGAGGCATACGTTGCCGTTGATGCCAGCGGGACCTTCAACATGACCAAACGCGAAACCGCACTTGTCCGCCTGACCCAAGCCGGTGTGGTTGTCGCGGATGGTGCCAGCCTGATGATCGAAATCCTCGCCGACAACGCAAGCGATCAGGCCGGTGATGTCTACAGTGCCTTGGGCATGGATTGGTCGATCCTCGTCGGCCAGGTCCGCGAGAGCGTGTAACCATGCCGCATGTCGCCCAAAAGTCGAGCCATCCGAGGCCGGCGCTCAAGAGGCGTCCACACCCGGGGTCGCAGGTCCAGTTCTACCTGATCTACACCTTCTCGCTGTTCTGCCTGATGGCGTCAGGTTGGGCTGCGGCATTGTTCCATTGACATCGGGTTTCCCGGCATCGCCCTCCAACCGGCGCAATGAACACGCCTGGAATTCAACATGGGAGATCAACATGACCAACCAACCCATCCTTGTCATCGGCGCCACCGGGAAAACCGGGTCACGCGTCACCACGAAACTGGAAGCGAAAGGCATGACCGTCCGGCGTGGCGCCCGCCACTCCGATACACCGTTCGACTGGGAGGACCCCGCCACCTGGGCCCCGGTCCTGGTCGGTGTATCCAAAGCCTACGTGACCTATTTTCCGGATTTGGCCTTTCCCGGCGCCATCGAGAAGCTGGACGCCTTTACCAAGGTGGCCTTGGATACCGGCTTGCAGCACATCGTTCTGCTCTCGGGCCGGGGTGAGCATTTCGCCAGCATGGGCGAAGAGGTGATCCGCAACTCTGGCCTTGAGTTTACCATCGTACGGTCTGCGTGGTTCGCACAAAACTTCTCCGAAGGATATCTGCGCAACCCGATCCTTGGGGGCGTGTTGCCGATGCCCGGCGGAGACATTGCAGAGCCGATCATCGACATTGACGATATCGCAGATGTGGTCGTTGCGGCATTGACCGAAGAGGGACATATCGGTGAACGCTATGAAGTCACCGGCCCGCGGCTGATGACCTTTGCCGAGATGGCACAGGTCCTGTCCACCACGCTGGGCCGCCCGGTTCAGCACATCCCCATCAGCTTTGAGGACTTCCACGCCAACGTCGCTGCCTCTGGAGATACATTCGTGGCAGACGTTTTCACCGCGATCGCTCGGGAAACCCTGGACGGGCGCAACGCCCATACGGCTGACGGGGTCGAGCAGGCCTTGGGCCGTAGGGCGCGGGACTTCGCAGAATTCGCAAAAACCGCGATGTCCGCCGGTGCTTGGGCGCATGCGACCTAAGCCAACCTCACAATTGGGCAGGTGATGCGCGTCACCTGCCCGATTTGCCGTGCCATCGACATGTCCAAAGCCGCCATTCGTCGCCAGAATACATGGGTCCGCTTTGTCCCGCAAAGTAAACACCCCGGCCCCGAGGCGCAAACAAGCGTCCCCCGCGCGCGCCCTCAGTGCTTGATAACCAACCCCTGCCCGGTGGGGATCTCCAGCACCGTGTGCCCCCGCGCCGCCATGAAGGCGTTTTCGGCGTGGCGTTGCGCGGCGTAGCCGGTCCAGCCGTAATCGTCGAACACGATCATCCCGCCCGGCACCACCTTGTCGAACAGCGCCTCCAGCGCAGCAATTTCCGAGGCCGCCGAATTCATGTCGATATGCAACAGCGCAATCCGCTCGGGACAGGCCTGCGCGAAACTGTCGGGCACCATGCCCTGTACGATCCGCGTGTTCGGAACCTTGGCAAAGCGCTGCTGCACAACCTTCAGGATCGCATCCGGGTCGTTGGCTGTGTCCTTTTCATAGACCTGGTTCGAGCGGTTTTCAGAGTTCATCGCCTCGGGGATGCCCTGAAAGGTATCATAGAGATAGAGCGTCTTGTCCGATCTGGCGAAATCAAGGTAGTCGGTCAGGAAGGCGAAACAGAACCCTTTCCACACCCCGCATTCGACAAAATCGCCGGGCAGGTGCATCACGTTCTGCGCCACCCAGAGCAGCGTATGCAGCCGCCAGGCGATGGAAAGTTCCTGCTGGGTCTGAGCGTTACGGCGCAGGGTCTCGACGAATTTCTTGTCCTCGCGGAACCCGCCTGCCCGTTGCAGCCCGATCAGGTTGTCCGAGGCATAGACCGCGCCGAACAGTTCCTGCAACGTCTTGAGCGCCTCGCGGAAGCGGTTCGCGTTTTCACCCTGAAGCTTTCCATAGAACAAGACCCGTCGTCCTCCCTGCTGGCCGCAAAGCCATTAGCACAGCTGACCTGCGGGCCTGTCAATCATCCTTGGCCGCCTGATGCTGCCGCCACAAGTCGGGACGCCGGGCGCGGGTGATCTCTTCGCTCTTTTCGCGGCGCCATTCCGCGACCTTGCCGTGATGACCCGACATCAGCACCTCGGGGATGGGGCGGCCCATCCATTCAGCCGGGCGTGTGTATTGCGGATGTTCCAGAAGGCCCGAGGAAAAGCTCTCCTCCTCGGTCGAGGCCTGGTTGCCCAGCACGCCCGGCAGCAACCGCACGGTGGCGTCGATCAGGGCTTGCGCCGCAATCTCGCCACCGGTCATCACGAAGTCGCCCAGCGAAACCTCCTGAATGCCGTAATGCTCCAGCACCCGCTCGTCGACGCCCTCGAAGCGGCCACAGATCAGCGTGACCCCGTCACAACGCGCCAGCGACTGCATAAGCGCCTGATCCATCGGGCGGCCGCGCGGCGACAGGTAGATCAGCGGCCAGTTGCCGCTGGCGCCTTGCATCGCCCTTTCGATCGCGGGGGCCAGCACATCGGCGCGCAACACCATGCCAGCGCCGCCGCCTGCCGGGGTGTCATCGACATTGCGATGCTTACCGATGCCGAACTGGCGCAGTTCGATGGTCTCCAGTTGCCAAAGCCCCTCTTTCAGGGCGCGGCCCGTCAGGCTTTCGCCCAGAACACCGGGAAAGGCCTGCGGAAACAGGGTGATCACCCGTGCCTTCCACACGCCATGCAGATCGGGCGTGTCGGTGATCAGCTCGCGGGGTTGCAGCGTCGGGCGGATGGCCTTGCGGCCATGGGAACGGGTGGGTGCGTTGCTCATGGCCGCTGTCATAGGGCAAGGTGCGAGCCGAGGGAAGCGGTGGCGCACCTAGCCGATCAACCCGGCCTTCCAGCGCAGCCAGATATCGGGGGCGCTGCGGAACACGTTGATATCCACCTTGCCCTCGATCCCCGGTATCAGCCCGGTGCCGGTATACTGCCAGAAGGTCCAGTAGGCGCCGGGATAGACCTGGCGCGGATGGCCCGCGACCGAGCGCAGCCAGAACTCGGCATCGCGCAACTGTCCGATACCGGTGTCGCGATAGAAGTCGACCGTCGTATAGATGATGGGACGGCGCCCGTAATGCGCCTCAAGTATGTCGAGGAACCTGCGTGCCTCGGCCCGCACCTTGGCGCCTTCGGGACGCAGTGGGCAGGTGCGCGAGCGGTGGGTCCACTCCATGTCGAGCACATGCGGCAGATCGGCGCCACGCGGAACATGCCGGATGAACCAGCGCGCCTGTTCCTCGGCCGGGCGACAGAAGTAGTAATAGTGATAGGCACCCCAGGGCACCCCTGCCGCCTGCGCGCCGCGACGGTGTTCGGCGAATTTGGGATCGGCGACATCGCCGCCCTCGGTCGCCTTGATATAGGCAAAGTTCACACCTGCCGCACGGGCGGTCGGCCAGTCGATATTGCCCTGCCAACGCGATACGTCGATCCCGTGGATCGGATAGCTGTGCGGCGCGCGCCCGTCCCAGGGATGTGGATCGGCATCACCGAATTTCGGATATGTGACCAGTTGCGCCAGTTCGGCCCGCATCGGGTCGGGGGCTGCGACCGGCTCGGGCTCGGGCGCGCGGCGGCCACAGGCGGCCATCAGGGTAAGAAAGACGGAGAGAAGGAGCAGGGATCGCATAATGACTCTCTGTGAAACCGTGATTTGAAATCGGTACTGCCTCAGAGATTGGCGCGGCGCCGGCCAAAAGCAACCACCCGCCCGGGGATAAGCGAAAATCGGCGGAACCTTTGCCGACCTGCCTTAAAAAGTCGCTCCAGGACTCGCAACACTCTTGATCCCGGCCCCAGTTGCGCCTAAACGAGGCCGGTCTGGAATCGCCTCTGGCGGCTCCGGGCGTTTGGCCTGTTTCCGCGCCCCATCCGGTTTCTTCGACCGGTCCACCGGGGCGGCAGACCGAACAAAAGAAACGGACGATCCGATCTCGGGCGGGCGCTGCGGCGGACCCGATCGAAGACCACGAGCTCTCGGGACGCACATATCTTCGTGGGTAGAACCACGGGCAAACCAGGAGAAAAGCGATGGATCTTATCGCACAGCTCGAGGCGGAACAGATTGCCGCCCTGGGGAAAGATATCCCCGATTTCAAACCCGGCGACACCATTCGCGTCGGGTACAAGGTGACCGAAGGCACCCGTTCGCGTGTGCAGAACTATGAAGGCGTCTGCATCAGCCGCAAGAACGGCAGCGGCATCGCCGGTTCGTTCACCGTTCGCAAGATTTCGTTCGGCGAAGGCGTGGAACGTGTGTTCCCGCTCTATTCGACCAACATCGACAGCATCACCGTTGTCCGCCGTGGCCGTGTGCGTCGTGCGAAACTCTACTATCTGCGTTCGCGCCGTGGCAAATCGGCCCGTATCGCCGAAGTCACCAACTACAAACCCAAGGCTGACGCCGAAGCGTAAGGAGCGGAAAGATGAAAAACGACATCCATCCCGATTACCACCTGATCGACGTCAAGCTGACCGACGGCACCGTCATCCAGATGAAATCCACCTGGGGCAAGGAAGGCGACACCCTGTCGCTGGAAATCGACCCCTCGTCGCACCCGGCCTGGACCGGTGGCTCGTCCCGCCTGATGGACACCGGCGGTCGCGTGTCGAAGTTCAAGAAGAAATACGAAGGCCTGGGTTTCTGAACCCACTGACTTTGTTCGTCTTCAAGGGTCGCCCATGCGGGCGGCCCTTTTTCTTTGCCGCAACCGGCTCGGGACACAGAAACCAACCGGAGGCGAGGCACAGAGCCCTGTCTGCGCTTCCCTTCGCCCGGCACACAACATATAGTGTGCCCCAATACCGGGCCAGCAAAGGTTCGGAGATCAGGGGACGCAGGCAATGGCGCATATCATCGTCGTCGGCAACGAAAAGGGCGGCGCGGGCAAATCCACCGTATCCATGCATGTGGCCAGCGCGCTGGCGCGGCTGGGCTACAAGGTCAACACGCTGGACCTGGATCTGCGCCAGCGCAGCCTGGGCCGCTATTTCGAAAACCGCGCGGCCTTTAACAAGGCATCAGGGCTGGACCTGCCCTCGCCCCGCAACCACGACCTGCCCGAGATCGACCCGGCCTCGCTGAAGCCGGGCGAGAACGTGTTCGACCATCGCCTGTCCGCTGCGGTGGCACGGCTCGAGGCAGACAGCGATTTCATCCTGATCGACTGCCCCGGCTCACATACAAGGCTGAGCCAGGTGGCGCATTCGCTGGCCGACACGCTGGTCACCCCGCTGAACGACAGTTTCGTCGATTTCGACCTGCTGGCGCGGATCGATTCCAGCGGCGAAAAGATCCTTGGCCCCTCGGTCTATTCCGAAATGGTCTGGAACGCGCGGCAACTGCGGGCGCAGGCCGGGCTGAAACCGATCGACTGGGTCGTGGTGCGCAACCGCGTCGGCACCCAGCGCATGGTCAACAAGGAAAAGATGGAACGCGCCATCGAGATGCTGGCCAGCCGCATCGGGTTCCGCATCGCACCCGGTTTCTCGGAGCGCGTGATCTTTCGTGAACTGTTTCCGCGCGGGCTGACTCTCCTTGACCTCAAGGACGTTGGGGTCAAGCAGCTCAACATCTCGAACATCGCCGCCCGGCAAGAGCTGCGCGACATGATGAAAGCGCTGCAACTGCCCGGCGTCGAGATCGATTTCTGATCAGGCGGGCGCTTCGTAGATGGTATAGAGTTCCTGCGGTTCGGACACGCCGCGCAGCATGTACCTGCCCAGGCTGACCAGATCATGCGCCGTATGGCCCGCGATCTCGGCCACCGGTTCGGACAGGATGATGTTGCGCCCCACCGACCGGTGCAGGCCGGACAGGCGCACTGTCAGGTTGACCGCCGGGCCGATCACGGTGAAATCCAGCCGGTTCTCGGCACCGATATTACCATACAGGATCTCGCCCGCATGCAGGGCCAGCGTGACCCCGGTGGTGGTCTCGCCCTGAGCCTGGCGGTCGGCATTCTTCTGCTCCATGCAACGGCGCATCTGCACCACTGCGTCCAGCCCGGCCGCCGCCGATTGTTCGGGCGTGTCCAGATTGAACATGGCAAGGATGCCGTCGCCCAGAAACTTCAGGATATTGCCGCCATGGCCCTGGATGATCGCCACCGCCATGCCGAAATAGTCGTTCAGCATCGCGATCAGCTCGGGCCCCGGTGTGCGTTCGGTCAGTGCGGTGAAGTCCTTGAGGTCAAAGTAACACAGCACAGCGTCGATCTGCTGGAGCGATCCGCGCTGGATCTCTCCCGACAGCACCCGCCGCCCCGCATCGCGCCCCAGATAGACCTGAAGCAGGTCACCCGCCATCTGCCGGTTGGCCGCCGATTTCAGCGCCAGCGCCAGCTGCGGCAGCGACTCGCGCACCAGCCGCAGATCGGTGTCCGAGAACCCGTCCGGCCCGTTGCTCGTCCACGAGATCAGCACCCCTTCGGGCGTGTTCGCCGGGTCGATACGCTCGAAATGCGCGCGTTTTTCCAGGATCACGCCAGCGGCGAAATAATCGGTCGCCCCACGCTCGCGCAACTCGTTGAGCAGCGGAAAGCGGCTGTCGCCATTGCTGTCCAGCAGACGTTCCCGATACTCCTGCTCGCCGCTGTCGAGCAGGTGATAGAGCGGGCTGCGCACCCAGGCCGCGTTCGGGGTCTCGGTATAGCCGTATTCCTCGCTGGATACCCCCTGATCGCGGAACCAGTTGAATCCGAGCCCGCCATATTTCGGGTGAAACGCGCTCTGCGCCACATGCAGGCGATAGAGCGGCACGCCAAGTTCCACCAGCCGCTCGCAATAGCCATGCAACAATTCGTCCTGCCGCGCGCCTTCGAGACCGCGTTGCAGCAGCCACGAGATCAGCTGTGCCGATGAGGCATCCGCCTCGGCGTGAAATTGTCCTGCCGCATCCATGCGCATCTCCAGTCCCACGGCGCCCGCGCCGATCTTGGGGCCTATCTAAGCAGTCGCGCCGCCGGTTGCGAGGATCACTCCATCGCCGCCAAACGCCGCAGCATGACCCGCAACAGCGCCACCTCGCCCTTGGTGAACTTGGCCGCCATCCGTGCGTCATACTGCTCGGCAATGCCGCGCAACTCGCGGTAGACCGCCTCGCCAGCCGGGGTCAATGCCAAACGCTCGGACCGGCGGTCGCGTTCATCACGAGTGCGTGTAAGATAACGCCGTTGCCCCAGCTTGGCGACCGCGCGGCTGACCTTTGTCTTGTGGATCAGCGCCAGATCGCCAATCTGCTTGGCCGTCATCTCGCCGGAATTTCCCAGGTGAAACAGTACCCGCCACTCTGTCCGCAGCATGCCATAGCGATTCTTGTAGACCTGCTGAAACTCCAGCGAACTCTGCTCGGCCGCCTGATTCAGCAGGAATGGCAGGAAACTTCGCAACTCAAAGTCATCATTTTCGGGTAAATTGGTCTCTGTCATGCTTGTTAGTTACAAAATCAACTATTAATCCGCAAGCAGATTACCGGAGACACGCGACATGAACCGACCGACAGACCCCCATCTGCTGACGCAGGCCGCGACGCCCGCCGGCACGACCGAAGGTTACATGCCGGGCTGGGGCAACGATTTCGAGACCGAGGCACTGCCCGGCGCCCTGCCCCAGGGCATGAACAGCCCGCAGAAATGCAACTATGGCCTTTATGGCGAACAGCTGAGTGGCACCGCCTTTACCGCGACCCGCCCCGAGCGCACCTGGTGCTATCGCATCCGGCCCTCGGTCAAGCATTCGCACCGCTATGAAAAGATCGACCTGCCCTATTGGAAATCGGCCCCCTGTATCGACCCTGATGTGATCAGCCTGGGCCAGTACCGTTGGGACCCGGTGGCACATTCGGGCGCGGGGCTGACCTGGCTCACCGGCATGCGCACCATGACCACCGCCGGGGACGTGAATACCCAGGTCGGCATGGCCAGCCATATCTATCTGGTCACCGAGTCGATGGTGGATGACTATTTCTTCTCCGCCGACAGCGAGCTGCTGGTGGTGCCGCAAGAGGGCCGGCTGCGCTTTGCCACCGAGTTGGGCATCATCGACGTCGAACCCAAGGAAATCGCTATCCTGCCGCGCGGCCTGGTCTACCGGGTCGAGGTGCTGGAAGGCCCCTGCCGTGGTTTTGTCTGCGAAAACTATGGCCAGAAGTTCGAGCTGCCGGGCCGTGGCCCGATCGGCGCCAACTGCATGGCCAATCCGCGCGATTTCAAATCGCCGGTGGCGGCGTTCGAGGATCGCGAGGCGCCCTCGACCGTGACCGTGAAATGGTGCGGCCAGTTCCACACCACCCGGATCGGTCACAGCCCGCTGGACGTGGTGGCCTGGCACGGCAATTACGCCCCGGTCAAATACGACCTGCGCAATTATTGCCCGGTGGGCGCGATCCTGTTCGACCATCCCGATCCGTCGATCTTCACCGTGCTGACCGCGCCGTCGGGCGTGCCGGGCACCGCCAATATCGACTTTGTGCTGTTCCGCGAGCGCTGGATGGTGATGGAAGATACCTTCCGCCCGCCTTGGTATCACAAGAACATCATGTCCGAGCTGATGGGCAACATCTATGGTCAGTACGACGCCAAGCCGCAGGGCTTTGTCCCCGGCGGGATGAGCCTGCACAACATGATGCTGCCGCATGGACCGGACAAGGAAGCGTTCGAGAAAGCGTCGAACGCCAATCTCGGCCCCGACAAGCTGGACCATACCATGTCGTTCATGTTCGAGACCCGTTTCCCGCAGCACCTGACCGAATTCGCCGCCAAGGAAGCGCCATTGCAGGACGATTACATCGACTGCTGGACCTCGCTGGAGAAGAAATTCGACGGCACCCCCGGCAAGAAATAGGCTGCGGCTGAGGGGGCCCGGATTTTTCGACGAAAAATCCCGGCCCCGCCCGTGACAAGCGTTTGGAGACAACATGCCCCTTCTGAAATCCTGGGTGGCTTCGGCCAACGATGCCAATCACCCGTTTCCGCTGAACAACCTGCCCTATGGCGTCTTCTCGACCGGCGAGGACGATCCCCGCTGTGGCGTCGCCATCGGCGACATGATCCTCGACATCGCCGCCGCCGAGGCCGAGGGCCTGATCGCGCTGACCGACTATCCGCTGTTCGACGTGCCCTATTGGAACGATCTGATGGAGGAAGGCCCCGCCGTCTGGGCCGCGCTGCGCGAGCGGCTGACTGCGCTTTTGGTCAAAGGGTCAAAAGAGCAGGAGGCTGTCGAACCGCTGCTGGTGCCGATGGCCGAGGCCACGCTGCACATGCCGCTGGTGGTCAGCGAGTACACCGATTTCTATGCCGGCAAGCAGCACGCCCAGAACATGGGCGCCATCCTGCGCGGCTCGCCCGATCTGCCGGCAAACTGGCTGCATATCCCGATCGGCTACAACGGCCGCGCCTCCTCGGTCGTGGTGTCGGGGACGCCGATCCACCGCCCCAATGGCCAGACCAAGGCCCCCGATGCGGAAATGCCGTCCTTTGGCCCCTCGAAACGGCTCGATATCGAGCTGGAGATGGGCGCCATCGTCGGCACCGGGTCCGAGTTCGGCCAGCCGATCACGGTGGACGAGGCCGATGCGATGATCTTTGGCTATGTGCTGCTGAACGACTGGTCGGCGCGCGATATCCAGGGCTGGGAATATCAGCCGCTGGGGCCGTTCCAGGGTAAGGCATTCGGCACCTCGATCAGCCCATGGATCGTGACCGCCGCCGCGCTGGAGCCGTTCCGCGCCCCCACACCCCCGCGTGAGAAAGAGCTGTTGCCCTATCTCAAAGGCAGCAAGGACGGGCTTTATGACATCGAGCTAGAGGTTCTGATGCAACCCGAAGGCGCCGATCACGCTTCGGTCATTGCCAAGACCAACTACAGCCGCATGTATTATTCGGCGGCCGAGCAGCTGTGCCATCACGCCATTGGTGGCTGCGCGATGAATGCGGGCGATCTGTTGGGCTCTGGCACCATCTCGGGGCCGGAGCGCAGCGAATTCGGCTCGCTGATGGAACTCAGCTGGGCCGGGCGCGAGCCCTTCACGCTGGAGACCGGCGAGACCCGCGGCTTTATCGAGGATGGCGACACGCTGACCCTGCGCGGCAATGCGCGCGGCGATGGCTATACCGTCGGCTTTGGCGATTGCGTGGGCCAGATCCTGCCCGCCAAGGCCTGGGGCTGAGCCGCCCATGACCCTGGCCCTCGACCATATCCAGATCGCGATCCCCGCCGGGGGCGAGGACGCGGCGCGCGCCTTCTGGTGCGCGGGTCTGGGTCTGGTCGAGATCGCCAAGCCCGATGCGCTGAAAGCGCGCGGCGGGCTGTGGCTGGCGCTGAATGGCGCCGAACTGCATCTGGGGGTGGAGCAGGATTTCACCCCCGCGCGCAAGGCCCATCCGGGCTTTGCCGTCATTGACATAGACACCGTCGCCGCGCGAATCGAGGCCCTGGGCCAGAGCCCGCGCTGGGACGACACAATCGAGAACCGCCGCCGGTTCTTTGCCGAAGACCCCTTTGGCAACCGGCTGGAATTCCTGGAAAGGGACTGACACATGGCCAAGGCATTCGCGTCGCAAGGCGACATGAGCGAGAAGAAGATCAGCTTTACCGAGGTGGGCGAGGGGCTTTATGCCTTTACCGCCGAGGGCGACCCCAATTCCGGCGTCATCATCGGCGATGACAGCGTCATGGTGGTCGAGGCGCAGGCCACTCCGCGCCTGGCGCAAAAGGTAATCGACTGTATCCGCGAGGTCACCGACAAGCCGATTTCCCATGTGGTGCTGACCCATTACCACGCCGTGCGTGTACTGGGCGCCAGCGCATTTGGTGCCGGTCAGGTGATCATGTCCGACACCGCCCGTTCGATGGTGGTTGAACGCGGGCAAGAGGATTGGGACAGCGAGTTCCAGCGCTTTCCACGCCTGTTCGAGGGGCATGAGAGCATTCCGGGCCTGACCTGGCCCACCACCACATTCTCGGACAGCATGACCGTGTATCTGGGCAACCGCCGGGTCGATATCATGCATCTGGGTCGCGCCCATACGGCGGGTGACGCGGTGATCCATGTGCCGGATCAGAACGTGATGTTCACCGGCGATATCGTCGAATACCACTCGGCCTGCTATTGCGGCGACGGGCATTTCAACGACTGGGGCAACACGCTGGACAACATCGCCTGGTTCGACGTGGACGCGATTGCGCCGGGGCGCGGCGATGCGCTGGTGGGCAAGGAGATGGTGAATGCCGCCATCGAGAATACCCGCGATTTCGTACAAAGCACCTATCGCCCGGCAGCGCGCGTGGCCGCGCGCGGCGGCTCGCTGAAAGAGGCCTGGGACGCGGTGCGCGCCGAATGCGATCCCAAATTCGCCGAATACGCGATCTACGAGCATTGCCTGCCGTTCAACGTGGCGCGCGCCTATGACGAGGCGCGCGGCATCGACACGCCGCGCATCTGGACCGCGCAGCGTGATCTGGAAATGTGGGAGGCCCTGCAAGGCTGACCCCAAAGGGGGACCCGCCCGTGCGGATGAGCCCCCGGCCCGAACGACATTGATCCAGATCGTGTCACGCCGGGTGAACTGATGAGACGATGTGACAAGACCTCTGGCGGGTGCCCGGCAGAGGATGGGAGACTTGCGCCCTCGGCCCGCCGGGTGCGCCCAGACCTGGGAGGAGAGACCCATGAACAAAATCTTCGAAGTCCCACTCTATGCCTATGAGCGCAGTCCCGATCAGGACGCCTCCAGCCCGGCACGCCACAAGGTGATCGTGATCGGCGCAGGCCCCATCGGGCTGGCCGCCGCCATCGACCTTGCCCAACAGGGGATCGAGGTCGTGGTGCTGGACGACAATGACAAGGTCAGCTTTGGCAGCCGCGCGGTCTGTTATGCCAAGCGCCCGCTGGAGATCCTCGACCGGCTCGGCTGTGGTCAGCCGATGGTCGACAAGGGGGTCGAGTGGAACCTGGGCAAGGTGTTCTTTGACGATCGGCAGGTCTATGACTTCAACCTGCTGCCCGAGGGTGGCCACCAGCGCCCCGCCTTCATCAACCTCCAGCAATACTATTTTGAGGAATACCTGGTGAACCGGGTCCGCGAATTGCAGGAGGCCGGTGCACCGATCGAAATCCGCGGCCGCAACAAGGTCGAGGCGATCGGCACCCATCCCGACCATGTCAAGCTGGAGGTCGAGACACCCGAAGGCTCGTACACCGTCGAGGCCGACTGGCTGATCGCCTGCGACGGCGCCGGCTCTCCGGTGCGGTCGATGCTGGGACTCGATTTCGTGGGCCGCGTGTTCGAGGACAACTTCCTGATCGCCGACGTGATCATGGATGCCGGTTTCCCGACCGAGCGCTGGTTCTGGTTCGATCCGCCCTTCAACCGGGGTCAATCCGCCCTGCTGCACAAGCAGCCTGACAATGTCTGGCGCATCGACCTGCAACTGGGCTGGGATATCGACAAGGAGCGTGAAAAGCGCCCCGAGAACGTGATCCCGCGCCTCAAGGCGATGCTGGGCGAGGATGTGCAGTTCGAGCTGGAATGGGTCTCGATCTACACGTTCCAGTGCCGCCGGATGGAGAAGTTCCGCCATGGCCGGGTGCTGTTTGCGGGCGACGCGGCACATCAGGTTTCGCCGTTCGGCGCACGCGGGGCGAATTCCGGCCTGCAGGATACCGACAACCTGATCTGGAAGCTGAAACTGGTGATGGAGGGCAAGGCACCCGAAAGCCTGCTGGACAGCTATGATATGGAGCGGATCCACGGCGCGGATGAGAATATCCTCAATTCGTCGCGCTCGACCGATTTCATCACGCCCAAATCCGAGATGTCGCGCGTCCTGCGCGACGCGGTGCTGGACCTGAGCGAGCAGTATGAATTCGCCCGCCCGCTGGTGAATTCGGGCCGCTTGTCGGTGCCTTGCACCTATGACGGCTCGCCGCTCAACTCGGCCGATGCGCTGCTGGACGGCCCGGCACGCACCCGTCCCGGCAGCCCATGCCCCGACGCGCCGCTGGGCGACGGGTTCCTGCTGCCAAAATTGGGCGACAGGTTCATCCTGCTGACCATCGACGCCGATGCCCCCGACCTGATCGAGGAAGAGGGGATCGAGGTCACGCGCCTGGCGCTGTCGGTCAAGGACGACCCGACGATGGAGCTGAAGCGCCGCTATCTGGGCGACAATGACAGCGCCGTCTACCTGATCCGCCCCGACCAGCATGTCGCCGCCCGCCGCGCGACATTCGACGAAACCCAGTTCCGGCACGCGATCCGCCGGGCCACCGGCAAGGAGTGAGCCTCATGTCCGATCTGACACTGACCCCGAACATCGCTGGCGCAGACGATTTCTATGCCGAACTGCTGGCCGCCCATGAGGGCCTCGACAAGGCGGAAAGCGACGCGCTCAACGCGCGCCTCGTGCTGGTTCTGGCCAACCATATCGGCGACCGCGCCGTCCTGTCCAAGGCGCTGAAAGCCGCCGCATTCAAGGAGTAACCCCATGAAGATCGAGAAAATCCACCACGTCGCCTATCGCTGCAAGGACGCCAAGGAAACCGTCGAGTGGTATGGCAAGATGCTGAACATGGACTTCATCCTGGCGATTGCCGAGGATCATGTCCCTTCGACCCATGAACCGGACCCGTATATGCATCTGTTCCTGGATGCAGGCGACGGCAACGTGCTGGCCTTCTTCGAACTGCCGACCAAGCCCGAGATGGGCCGCGACCCGAACACGCCGATCTGGGTCCAGCATATCGCGTTCAAGGTCAAGGACCGCGCGACATTGATCGAGTTCAAGGAACATCTGGAGGCCAATGGTGTCGAGGTTCTGGGCGTCACCGATCACTCGATCTTCCATTCGATCTATTTCTTCGATCCCAACGGCCACCGTGTCGAACTGGCTTGCCCGGACCCGGAGGAAGAGGCGCTTCTGAAGCGGATGGACGAGGTCAAGTGGGACATGCTCGAAGAGTGGTCGCGCACCAAGAAGGCGCCGCAGCACGCCGCGTGGCTGCACGCCAAGGAGCTGAACAAGACCGTCTGAGAACCGAGCAACAACAGGATGGGGTCAGGTGCAGGTCACCGGGCCCCTTTCGCGAGGAAAGCCCGCAAAGGATTGAGAACCGCCATGGAGCGAAAGCTGTTAACACCGCGCGGGCAACAGCCTAACATCCGCCTGCCCCTGACAGGAGAGACGCCGGAATGACCGAAACGATCCTTTATGACTACTGGCGCTCGTCGGCCAGCTACCGGCTGCGCATCGCGCTCAACCTTGCGGGCATTTCCTATACGGCGGTGCCGGTCGATCTGGTCAAGGGGGAACACCGCTCCGAAGAACACCTAGCCCGAAATCCGCAGGGGCTGGTGCCGGTTCTCGAGATCGACGGGCTGCGGCTGACGCAGTCGCTGGCGATGCTCGACTATCTCGACCAGACCCGCGGGCTGGGCCTGGTGCCCGCCGATCCGGCGGGCCGGGCGCAGGTACAGGCGCTGGCGCAGGCAATCGCTGTCGATATCCACCCGGTCTGCAACCTGAAGGTCGCGCGTCACGCCACCGACCTCAGTGGCGGCGCCGAGGACATGCCGGGCGCCTGGATGCGCCATTTCATCCGCCCCGGGCTGCAAGCCTTCGAGACGATGCTGGCCGGGTTCGAACAATCGCCCTATTGCTGCGGCGATGCGCCCGGGCTGGCCGATATCTGCCTGATGCCCCAAATCTACAATGCGCACCGCTGGGAAGTGGATATCAGCGACCTGCCACGCCTCTTGTCGGTCGAGGCGGCCTGTGCAAAACACCCGGCCTTTGCCGCCGCACATCCAGATCGTCACGCCCCCGCGTGATCTTGGCGCCGCCGGAAAACACATGTTTTCCGGCCCGTTTTCCGTGTCGGAAAACGCCCCCCGCCCGAAAGCCACTGGACAGCCCCGCTCCGGGCGCCGTTAATGTGGCAAGGATGAGCGGGAGGCAGGCATGGCATCACACGGATATGACAGCGGACGGCTGAACCTGCCGTTTGTGGGGATCTGCACCTTTGGCAAATACCCCTATGTCGAGGATTGGGACAGTATCGACGCCGATGCGGCGGTCCTCGGCGCTCCATTCGATTTTGGCGCACAGTGGCGATCCGGGGCACGTATGGGACCGCGCGCCATCCGCGAGGCCTCGACCCTGTTTTCCTTCGGCCATGCGGGCGCCTATGATTTCGAGGATGACATCACCTATCTCGATCCCGCCAAGGTGCGGATCGTTGATATCGGCGATGCCGATATCGTGCATACAGACACGATGAAGAGCCACGCGAATATCGAGTTCGGCGTGCGCAAGATCCTGCAGGCCGGGGCGTTGCCGGTGGTGCTGGGCGGTGACCATTCGATCAACATTCCCTGCATCAATGCCTTTGACGATCAAGACCCGATCCATGTGGTGCAGATCGACGCGCATCTGGATTTTGTCGACGAACGGCATGGCGTGCGCTATGGCCACGGCAACCCGATGCGGCGCGCGGCGGAGAAGGCGCATGTCACCGGGCTGACCCAGATCGGTATCCGCAATGTCTCTTCCACCGCCAAGGACGGCTATGACGCCGCCCGCGCCATGGGATCGGATATCCAGTCGGTGCGACATGTGCGGCGGATGGGAACGGCGGCAATGCTCGACCGTATTCCCGAAGGCGCCCGCTATTACCTGACCATCGACATCGACGCCTTCGACCCGTCGATTGCGCCTGGCACCGGAACGCCCAGCCATGGCGGGTTTCTCTATTATGAGGTGCTGGAACTGATCGACGGGCTGGCACAGCGCGGCGAGATCGCCGGGATCGACCTGGTCGAGGTGGCACCGGATTACGATCAGAGTGGCAGCACCTCGATCCTGGCGGCTCAGTTGCTGATGAACACATTAGGCCGGGTGTTGCATCACCGCAAACGCTAGAAGGGACACCTCGGCACCGGACGCGCCTCCGTTTTCCGGCACGGAAAACGGGCCGGAAAATTTGCAATTTTCCGGTGCCCGCCCAGATCAGATCGTACGCGCCCGATCGCGCAGCAGGAATTTCTGTATCTTCCCGGTCGAAGTCTTGGGCAATTCACCGAACACCACCGTCTTGGGCGCTTTGAAATGTGCCATGTTCGCCCTGCAATGCGCGATCAGATCAGCGGCCTCGACCGCATGCCCCGGTTTCAGTTCGACAAAGGCGCAAGGCGTCTCGCCCCATTTCTCGTCCGGCCTGGCGACCACGGCGGCCTCCATCACCGCAGGGTGCTTGTAGAGCACGTCCTCGACCTCGACCGACGAGATGTTCTCGCCGCCCGAGATGATGATGTCCTTGGACCGGTCCTTGAGCGCGATATAGCCATCGGGATGCATCACCCCCAGATCGCCCGAGGCGAACCAGCCACCGCGAAACGACTTGTCCGTGGCATCGGGGTTCTTGAGATACCCTTTCATCACCACGTTGCCCTGCATGAAGATCTCACCCATGGTCTCGCCATCGGCGGGCACCGGTTCCAGCGTGTCGGGATCGGCAACCATCAGGCCGGACAGGGCCGCGTTCTTGACCCCCTGGCGCACCTTCAGCGCCGCCCGTTCACTGGCCGGCCGCGCATCCCATTCCTCTTTCCAGGCACACACCACCGACGGACCATAGGTTTCGGTCAGGCCATAGACATGGGTCACCTCGACGCCCATCGCCTCCATCTTTTCGATCACGGCGGCGGGCGGCGGCGCGCCTGCGGTCATCACCTTGATCTGGTGGTCGAAATCCCTGAGATGCGCGGGCGCATTGGCAAGCATGTTGAGCACGATGGGCGCGCCGCAGAAATGGGTCACCTTTTCCTCACGGAAAGCGCGATAGATCGGCTCGTCCCGTACCGCGCGCAGGCAGACGGACACCCCGGCATTGGCCGCCATGGTCCAGGGAAAACACCAGCCATTGCAATGGAACATCGGCAAGGTCCAAAGGTAGACCGAGTGTTTCGTCATCCCCCAGTCGAGGATGTTGGTGTTCGCGTTCAGCGCCGCGCCGCGGTGATGATAGACGACCCCCTTGGGGTTGCCGGTGGTGCCCGAGGTGTAGTTCAGCGCGATCGCGTCCCATTCGTCATCCGGCAGCGACCAGGTGAATTCGGGGTCACCCTCGGCCAGCAGTTCCTCATAGGTAAGTGCGCTGAGCCGCTCCCCGCCTGCGAAACTGGCATCTTCGATGTCGATGACCAGCAGGTCAGGGCGGTCGATCTGTGCCAAGGCATCGCGCACAACGGCCGAGAATTCGGGATCGACGATCAGCACCCTTGCCTCGGCATGGGTCAGGACGAAGGCGATGATCGGGGCGTCCAGCCGAGTGTTGATCGCATTCAGCACCGCGCCCACCATGGGCACGCCGAAATGCGCCTCGTACATCTCGGGGATATTGGCCGCGATGATCGAAACGGTGTCGCCCTTGCCGATCCCGCGCGCGGCCAGCGCCCCGGCCAGACGCCGGCAACGCGCATAGGTTTCCGCCCAGGTGTAGCGGCGGGTGCCATACACCACCGAGGGGTAATCCGGATAGATCGCCGCCGTACGCTCGATCATGCTCAGCGGTGACAGCGGGGTGAAATTGGCGCGTGTCCGGTCCAGATGCTGGTCATAGATGCTGCTGCCGGTCATGTCCTGTCCTCCCTGAGTGATGCCTTGCGCGCAGATGTGGCACAAACACGCCCGGCAAGGAAAGATCGTAATAACACGTGCCTGCCGCAACAATAGAACCGGGGCCCCGCAGGGCCCCGATTTTTTCTTGCCGAAGGTGGATCAGCCCTTGCTCTTCCAGGGTACCAGCACCCGTTCGGCCCAGCGCATCAGGATGTCGATGCCAAAGCCGATCACGCCGATCAGGATGATCCCCATGATCACGATATCGGTCAGCTGGAACTTGGACGCGACCATGATCATCATACCGGCGCCCTTTTCCGCCGCCACCAGTTCGGCGGCAACCACGGTGCCCCAGCAGACCCCCATCGCCACCCGCGCGCCGGTAAAGATCTCGGGCAGCGAGTTTGGAACGATGACATGGCGCATGATCTGCGCCTTGCTGGCGCCCAGCGAATAGGCGGCGTGCACCTTCGAGATCCTGACCCCCGAGACACCCGAGCGGGCGGCGATGGCCATGATCCACAAGGCCGCGAGGAACAGCAGGATGATCTTGCCCGTCTCGCCGATCCCCGCCCAGATGATGACCAGCGGGATCAGGGCCAGTGGCGGCACCGGGCGCATGAATTCGACGATCGGGTCGAACCAGCCGCGGAACCAGTCGCTCAACCCCATGGCATAGCCCAGCGGAATGCCCACCAGCGCGCCAAAGAAGAAACCGGCGATCACACGGAACAGCGAGAAGCCCAGATGCTCCCACAAGGTGCTGTCGCGATAGCCGGACTTGGCAATCTCGCCCAGACGGCTGACCACGGCTTCGGGCGGCGGCAGCCAGATCGGTTCCATCTGCAAGCCCGAGGGCGGCCGGAAACTGATCGCCCCCTTGTCGGTCAGCGAAAACTGCCCTGACCCGGTCTTGATCGACTGACCTTCGGATATGGCGGTGCCGTCGATGGCCACGATCCTGGAGCCTTCCTTGCGCTTGGCCTCGTCATTCTTGTCAAAGATGATGGTGGTCGAGCGCGATGCGGTCATCGACACCGCGTCGTCCTTGGCAAAGCCGGGCCCCGGATCCACGTCGAAATTCTCGGTCTTTTCACCAAAGGGGTAGACCTTGACATGGACTGTGGCGTCGTCGCGGGCGCCATTGGCATCCTCGAGCGTGTAGACAAACGAGGTTTCGCCGACAAAAGGCGCCGGCGCGTGCAGGAACGAGGGCACGTATTTCGACCCGGTGAACGACCCCCAGATCAGAAAGATGGTGAGAACCGACACCACCGAGGCGATCCGGTTCGAGGTGACCGCGCTCTCGTCACCGAAAGTCACGGTCTTGAGCGAGGTAAAGTCATTGGTGGTCTTGCGCACGAAAAAGCGCACGGCCAGGAACGACCCGACAAAGATCGCCACATAGACCGCAAGGATAATCAGGCCGATCATTGTGCTGCCTCCGTGCGTCCCATGATTTCTTCCTCCATGTCCCAGATCATCGAGAGGATTTCCTCGCGCGTCTGGGAATAGCCTTCGGATTTCTTGACCTCGCGCAGATCCGCATTCACCCCCATATCGGCATAGGGCAGGCGGTATTCCTTGTGGATGCGTCCAGGGCGCGGCGCCATGACCAGCAGCCGTTCACCCAGCAAAAGGGCCTCTTCGACCGAGTGGGTGATCAGGATGATGGTCTTGCCAGTCTCTTTCCAGAGCTTCAGAACCAGGCCCTGCATCTTTTCGCGGGTCAGCGCGTCCAGCGCGCCCAGCGGCTCGTCCATCAGGATCACGTCGGGATCGTTGGCCAGACAACGGGCCAGCGCGACGCGCTGCTGCATGCCGCCGCTCAGCTCATAAATCGCCTTGTCCTTGAAATCGCCAAGGCCGGTCACGTCGAGCAGATGGTCGACATGGCTGCCATACTCCGCCTCGCGCTGCCCCTTCATGCGCGGGCCAAAGCTGACATTGTCGCGCACGTTCATCCATTCGAACAAGGCGCCCTGCTGGAACACCATGCCGCGTTCCGCGTCAGGTCCGTGGACCTTGTGCCCGTTCATGGCGATGTGGCCCTCGGTCGGCGCCAGAAACCCGGCGACGATATTCAACAATGTTGTCTTGCCGCAGCCCGAAGGGCCGAGCACACTCATCAACTCGCCTTCCTTGAGATGCAACGAGACGTTTTTCAGCGCCTGCACCGAGCTGCCGTTCGGCAGGTCAAAGCGCATGGATATGTTTTCGATAGACAGTCCCGACATGGCCCGCCTTTCCTGTTGGAGATATTTGCAGGGGTATGGTGTCGCCGGTTCCGGGCAACATGCAAAATGCAGGCGGCGGGACAGCCCGCCGCCCGTCGTCCGGTCGGCTTACATGCCGCCTGCCGCGGCCAGCGGCCCGGTGTTCACGGCGTTCTCGTAGGTGTCCAGCGCGCTGTCGATGCTGCCCGCCTCGACGAACACATCCGCCACACCCTTCATGAACGTCTGCGCATTGCCACCCAGCCAGGCACCGCTCATCTGCTCCTCGATGGTCGGGAACTTGAAGGTGGCGATGGTCGCGGCGGTCGCCTCTTCATCCATGCCGGCATCCTTGGCGATCAGCGGCAGCATCTCGGCATGGTTGGCCTCGTCCGCCCACATGGCGTTTGCATCCGCCGTCACCTTGAGGAACTTTGCAACCAGCTCGCTGTTTTCAGCGACCCAGCCCGCCGGGCCCGATGTCACGTCGAACACCAGGATACCCAGTTCGGTCTTTTCGTCACCGGTCAGCAGCACATTGCCATGCTCAAGCGCACGGCGCAGCGAGCCGCCCCAGCCGCAGAACATGTCAACCGCGCCCTGGGCAATCGCCGCGGCGCCATCGGGCGGATCCATGTCGACGACATCCATGCTGGCGACATCTACGCCGAAATGGTTCATCTGCTTGAGGAAACCATAGTGCGCGGCGGTGCCCAGCGGCACGGCAACCTTCTTGCCCGCCAGTTCACCGGCATTGTCCTTGTCGATCTCCAGCTCCGAGCGCACGACGCAGTTGTCGTTGTCGGCATAGGACACAGCCACATCGAGGATTTGCAGGTCCTGCCCGGCCGAGGTGGCAACCACGAAGGGCGGAACACCCTGGCTGACCGACAGGTGCACATCGCCCGACGCCATCGCCGCCGACATCTTCACGCCGCTCTCGAAGCTGACCCAGTTGACCTTGACGCCCAGCGCCTCGTCATAGGTTCCCTTCTGCTTGGCGTATTCGAACGGCATCGGCCATTCGAGGAAGTAGGCCACGGTGATCTCGCCCTCGGCAGCCACCGCCGCAGGCATGGCGCCAACCGCCAGCGCCAGACCGGCCACAGCACCCAAAAGCTTCGTTTTTGCAGTCATCATCTAATTCTCCCTGTGTTCCGCCGGAATGGCGGAGGAATTTCGCGAACGGTTCAGCCGTTTCTGCTGTTTCGCGGGCCCTCGTCCGAGCGCCCCTCCCTACTCCGAAAGGAAATCCCCCTTTCGATCAACGAATTTTTCTGCCATTGGGCCAAGTCTTGGACAGACCAACGTGCGGATTTCAAAACCTCAAATCTGGAAATACCTATATTTTTCAGCCCGCTATCCGGGGAAGCAGCGCGGCAAGCTGCCGTAAGGGCAGCCATATTGGATATATGTGAGGTATATTTCTGGCCCTATCGGATGCCCAGGATTTGACGTCTCTGGACTCTATCACGCGTCTCGGTTTTTCTGGGACATCGGAGTCGATCAAACAGTCATCAGGAGAGGGCCCCTCATGGACGGCACGTTCAACGAAAACGATCTGAGTCGGGTGGTCGAAGCCGACCGCGCCCATATCTGGCACCATCTGATCCAGCACAAACCCTTTGAGACCAACGACCCCCGCATCATCGTCGAAGGCAAGGGCATGCGGGTCTGGGATCAGAAGGGCAAAGAGCATCTCGACGCCGTCTCGGGCGGCGTCTGGACCGTCAACGTGGGCTATGGACGTGAGTCCATCTGCAAGGCGGTTTATGACCAGTTGATGAAACTTTGCTACTTTGCGAACTCGGCGGGCTCGATTCCCGGTGCGCTGTATGCCGAGAAGCTGATTTCCAAGATGCCGGGGATGAGCCGGGTCTATTACACCAACTCGGGCTCCGAGGCGAACGAGAAGGCGTTCAAGATGGTGCGCCAGATCGCGCACAAGAAATACGGCGGCAAGAAGACCAAGATCCTCTATCGCGACCGCGACTATCACGGCTCGACGCTGGCGGCGATGTCGGCGGGTGGCCAGGACGAGCGCAACGCGCAATACGGTCCCTTCGCACCGGATTTCGTCAAGGTTCCCCATTGCATGGAATATCGCAAGGAAGAGCTGGGGCTGGGTCATCTGTCGGGCGCCGAGTTCGGTCGCGCCGCTGCCGACCTGATCGAAGAGGTGATCCTGCGCGAGGGCCCCGAGACCGTCGGCGCGCTGTGCCTTGAGCCGGTGACCGCCGGTGGCGGCGTTATCACCCCGCCCGAGGGCTATTGGGAGCGGGTGCAGGAGATCTGCAAGCAATACGACGTGCTCTTGCATATCGACGAGGTCGTCTGTGGCATCGGCCGCACCGGCACCTGGTTCGGCTATCAGCAATACGGCATCAAGCCCGACTTCGTGACCATGGCCAAGGGCGTCGCCTCGGGCTACGCGGCCATCGCCTGCATGGTGACCACCGAAGAAGTGTTCGAGATGTTCAAGGATAACAGCGACGATCCGCTGAACTATTTCCGCGATATCTCGACCTTTGGCGGCTGCACCGCCGGCCCCGCCGCGGCGCTGGAAAACATGCGCATCATCGAGGATGAGGACCTGCTGGGCAATTGCACCGCCATGGGCGAGCGGATGCTGGGCAACCTGCACGCGCTGATGGAAAAGCACGCCGTGATCGGCGATGTGCGCGGCAAGGGCCTGTTCCTGGGCGCCGAGCTGGTGGCCAATCGCGAGACCAAGGAACCGGTGACCGAGAAACAGGCACAGGCCGTGGTTGCCGACTGCATGGCGCAGGGCGTGATCATCGGGGTGACCAATCGCTCGATCCCGGGTCGCAACAACACGCTGTGCTTCTCGCCGGCGCTGATCGCCACCGCCGAGGATATCGACGCCATCACCGATGCGGTCGATCAGGCGCTGACCCGCGTCTTCGGCTAGGACCGGGGGCCGCGACCGGCACCTCTCCCGTTGGGTCGTCTGCCCGTGAAACCGGTGCGTTCCGCGCGCCGGTTTTGCCATTTTCGGCCCCGGCGCCGGACCGAGACTATTTGAACCCGGCACCGCCTGTGGTTATTTTTGATCCATGCCGTCCCTGAACGCCTCCTTTCCCCTGCGCCCCGGTCGGGTGCACGAAGCCTGCGGCCCCCTGGCCGTGGCCATGGCCGCCGTCACCGCCGCCCAGGTGAGCGGCCTTCTGTGGCTGCGCGAGAGCTGGCGGCCCGAACTGATCAACCCCCTGGGACTGGCCGATTATTTCGATCCCGCACGGCTGCTGCTGGCCCAGACCAGGGACCAGACCGACACCCTGGCCGTGGCCGAGGAAAGCCTGCGCGACGGCGCCCTGCCCCTTGTGGTGATCGAGCTGACGGCGCCGCTGAGCCTGACCGCCGGGCGGCGCCTGCAACTGGCGGCCAAGGATGGCAAGACGACCGGATTGTGCCTGATCCCCGAGGGCATGGGCAGCAACGCGGCCGAAACCCGCTGGCATTGCGCCCCGGTTTTCGACCCATCGGACTCGACTCTGATGCGGTGGGAAATTATTAAGAACAAATCAGGAACATTGGGGGCCTGGCATGTTCGATGGAATAGGGCGTCGCGTCGTCTCGATCTGGTTTCCCCGGTTGGCCAGCGACCGGGCCCTGCGGGCGCGCCCGGTTGACGGCCCCTTTGCCCTGACATTGAAACAGGCCAATGCGGACCGGCTCTATTGCCTCGATACCGGGGCGGAGCGGGCCGGGCTGCATCGCGGCATGGCCTATGCGGATGCCCGCGCCTTTTGCCCCGATCTGCAAACCCGGCCCGCGGATCCGGCGGGCGATGCGCGCTTCCTGCGGATGCTGCGCCGCTGGGCCACGCGCTATTGCCCCTGGGTCGGGCTTGAGGGGCGCGACGGGCTGGTGCTGGACATCACCGGGGCGGCGCATCTGTTCGGGGGCGAGGCGATGCTGCTCTCCGACATGCGCCAGCGCCTTGCGCGCGCGGGGCTGGCCGCCCGAATCGGGCTGGCCGACACGCGTGGCGCGGCCTGGGCGCTGGCCCATCACGGCGAGGGCTGCGCCGAACCCGGCCAACCGCTGGCGGCGCTGGACCATCTGCCCGTCGCCGCCCTGCGCCTGGGCGAGGACACCGTCACCGGCCTGACCCGCCTGGGCCTGCGCAGGATCGGCGAGCTCGAGCGCACCGCCCGCGCGCCGCTGACCCGCCGGTTCGGCCCCGAACCGCTGCTGCGGCTGGATCAGGCGATGGGGCGCCAACCCGAACAGATCTCGCCCCTGGCCGAGCCGCCCCATTACGGGGTTCGCCTGACCCTGCCCGACCCGATCGGCCTGTTCGATGACGTGATGGCGGGCACCGGGCGCCTGCTGGACCAGCTCTGCGCCCGGCTCAAGACGCAAGAGGCGGGCGCGCGCAGCCTGTGCCTGACCCTGCGCCGGGTCGATCAGGAGGCGCAGACGGTCGAACTGCGCCTGGCCCGCCCGCTGCGCGATGCCGCCCGTATCCTGCCGCTGTTCGAACGCGGCGTGCGCGAGGTCGACGCGGGCTATGGCATCGACCAGATGCGGCTGGAGGCAACCCGGGTCGAGCCGCTGCCGGTGCGCCAGCTCAGCCATGTCTCCTCGGGCCGGGCCGACCGGCTGGATGACCTGATCAGCCGGATCGGCACCCGGATCGGGCTGGAGAACATCCAGCGGTTTCTGCCCGTCGACAGCCATATCCCCGAACGCGGCTTTACCATCGCCGCCGCGGCCTGGTCGGAACCAGAGGGGAGCTGGGCATCGCCCCGCCCGCGCCCGATCCTGCTGTTCCCGCCCGAACCCCTCGCCGCCACCGGCCCGCGCCCGCCCGAGCGGTTCCGCTGGCGGCGCATGTCGCTGAGCACGGCGCGCGTCACCGGACCGGAACGGATCGCCCCCGAATGGTGGCTGCCCGACGAGAACTGGCGCAGCGGGGTCCGCGATTACTGG
The DNA here is from genome assembly GCF_059612545.1 of Ruegeria sp. SAZD011. Lineage (NCBI taxonomy): Bacteria > Pseudomonadati > Pseudomonadota > Alphaproteobacteria > Rhodobacterales > Roseobacteraceae > Ruegeria > Ruegeria sp. SAZD011. The sequence goes on from NZ_JBXWQU010000022.1 coordinate 166,147, forward strand.
CATGTCGAGACCCGGCAGGGGCGGCGGCTGTGGCTGTTCCATACACCGCAGAACCCGGGCTGGTTCGTACAGGGGGAATTCGCATGACCTATGCCGAGCTTTGCGTCACCACCAATTTCACCTTCCTCACCGGCGCCTCGCATCCCGAGGAAATGGTCACCCGCGCCGCCGAGCTGGGCCTGCATGCCATCGCCATCACCGACCGCAACTCTCTGGCCGGGGTGGTGCGGGCCTATGCCGCGCTAAAGGAGTTGCGGCGCGAGGCGGACGAGGCCATCCGCATCCGCTCGCAGCATCGAACCGATTCCTGCTCGCGCCAGGAGGTCGGGCATCCGCAGCCGATCGCCCGGCCCGAGGCGCCGCACCTGCCCCGGCTGATCACCGGCTGCCGCCTGGTGCTGCGCGACAGCCCGCTGCACTGGATCGCCCTGCCCCGCGACCGCGCCGCCTATCAGCGGCTGACCCGGCTGCTGACCCTGGGCAAGCGACGGGCGGAAAAGGGCGATTGCCATCTCGATCTGGCCGACCTGCTGGCGGGCTGCACCGGCATGATCCTGATCGCACTGCCGCAGAGGCGGCTCGACGGCGCTCTGCCCCATCTTCAGCAGGTACAGCGCCGCTTTCCCGGCCATGTGTTTCTGGGCGCGGCACCGCGCTATGACGGGTCCGATCAGGCCTGGCTGGCCGCCTGCGCCCGACTGGCCCTGCGCAGCTCGGCCCCGATGGTGGCGGTGGGCGATGTGCTGATGCATCGCGCCAGTCGCCGCCAGCTGGCCGATGTGCTGACCTGCATGCGCGAGCATATCACCATCGACCGGATCGGCACCCGCGCCCTGCCCAATGCCGAACGCCGCCTCAAGGGCTATGCCGACATGGCCCGGCTGTTCCGCGACCACCCCGCCGCCCTGCGCCGCACGCTGGACATCGCCGCCAGGTGCAGTTTCTGCCTGAGCGAGCTGAGTTATGAATATCCCGACGAGGTCGCCGAGGGCGAAACCCCGCAGGCCCGGCTGGAGCGGCTGACCGCCGAGGGGATCGTGCGCCGCTATCCCGGCGGCGCGCCGCAGCGCGTGCATGAACTGGTGGCCAAGGAGCTCAAGCTGGTCGCCGAACTGGGCTTTCCCGCCTATTTCCTGACGGTGCACGACATTGTGCAATTCGCCCGCTCGCAGGGAATCCTGTGCCAGGGGCGCGGCTCGGCGGCCAACTCGATCCTGTGCTATTTGCTGGGCATCACCGATGTCTCGCCCGACCAGATCGCCATGGTGTTCGAGCGCTTCATTTCGAAATACCGGGGCGAGCCGCCGGATATCGACGTCGATTTCGAACATGAACGGCGCGAAGAGGTGATCCAGTGGATTTACCAGAGATACGGCCGCCACCGCGCCGGCCTGTGCGCCACGGTGATCCATTTCCGCTCGCGCGCGGCCATTCGCGAGGTGGGCAAGGTCATGGGCCTCAGCCAGGACGTGACCGCCAGCCTCTCGGGCCAGATCTGGGGCCAGTCCAACGGCGGCGCCGATCCTGCGCGGATACGCGAGCTGGGCCTTGACCCCGAGGACCGGCGGCTGGCGCTGACCATCCGCCTGATCGGCGAGATCATCGGCTTTCCCCGCCATCTGTCACAGCATGTGGGCGGCTTTGTCATCACCCGCGGGCGGCTGGACGAACTCGCCCCCATCGAGAATGCCGCGATGGAGGACCGCACCCTCATCGAATGGGACAAGGACGATATCGACACGCTGGGCATCCTCAAGGTCGATGTGCTGGGCCTGGGCATGCTGACCTGTATCCGCAAGGCCTTTGACCTGATGCGCCAGCACGAGCAGCGGCACCTGACCATCGACACCGTGCCGCAAGAGGACGCGGCCACCTATGACATGCTCTGTGCCGCCGATGCGGTGGGCGTGTTTCAGGTGGAAAGCCGGGCGCAGATGAATTTCCTGCCCCGGATGCGGCCGCGCACCTTTTACGACCTGGTGATCGAGGTCGCCATCGTCCGCCCCGGCCCGATCCAGGGGGGCATGGTGCAACCCTATATCCGGCGCCGCCAGAGGCTGGAAAAGGCCGACCCCTTTGGCCCGGAACTCGCGGCGGTGACCGCGCGCACCCTTGGCGTGCCGCTGTTTCAGGAACAGGCGCTGCAAATCGCCGTGGTGGGCGCGGGCTATACGGCGGAAGAGGCCGACCATCTGCGCCGCTCGCTTGCCTCGTTCCGCCGCATGGGCACGATCGGCGCGCATCGGGACAAGTTCATCGCCGGTATGCGGCGCAAGGGTTATAGTCAGGAGGTAGCCGAACGCTGTTTCGGCCAGATCGAGGGATTTGCCGATTACGGCTTTCCCGAAAGCCACGCGGCGGCCTTTGCCATGCTGGCCTATGTCTCGGCCTGGCTGAAATGCCACCACCCGGCGGTCTTTGCCTGCGCGCTGCTGAATGCGCAGCCGATGGGGTTTTATGCCCCGGCCCAGATCGTGCGCGATGCCCGCGACCATCAGGTCGAAGTGCGCCCGATCTGCGTCAATGCCAGCGACTGGGACAACCGGCTGGAACGCCGCGCCGACGGGGCGCTGGCCCTGCGGCTGGGCTTTCGCCAGATCAAGGGGTTCCGCGAAGAGGATGCCGGCTGGATCGTGGCGGCCCGTGGCAATGGCTATCCCGATCCCCAGGCGCTGTGGCTGCGCGCCGGTGTGACACCGGCGGTGCTGGAACGGCTGGCCGAGGCGGATGCCTTTGCCGATATGGGCCTTGGCCGGCGCGACGCGCTCTGGCAGGTGCGGGCGATCCGGGGGCAGGCGCCGCTGCCCCTGTTCAACGATCCGCTCGACGGCGAGATCATCCACGAGCCGCAGGTGGCCCTGCCCGCCATGCATCTGGGCGAGGAGGTGGTCGAGGATTACGTGTCGATGCGCCTGACCCTGCGCGCCCACCCGATGGAACTGCTGCGCCCCGCGATCCCCGGCCTGACCCCGCATGACAAGCTGGCCACCGTGACCGCCCACCGGGTCAGCGTCTGCGGCCTTGTCATCACCCGCCAGCGGCCAGGCACCGCCTCGGGGGTGATCTTTCTGACGCTCGAGGATGAAACCGGGGTCAGCAATGTGGTGGTCTGGCCCAAGATCTATGAACAGTTCCGCCGCATCGTGATGGGGGGGCGGCTGTTGCGGGTGACCGGCACCCTGCAACGCGAGGGGATCGTGGTGCATCTGATCGCCCAGCGGATCGAGGATCTCTCTCCCCGTCTTGCCGATCTGGGCCACCCGCTGGACAACGCGGTCGGCCAGACCACGCCGCAGACCGACAGCGCCCCCCGCCCGCGCCCGCAACCCCGCGCCATGCATCCCAGGGAGCAGGCCAAGCGCCTGTTCCCCAGCCGGGACTTTCACTAGGGCAGGTTTCCGGGCTCAGTAATGCGGCGGGCGCTCGTCGCCCAGGATCACGCCGCCGCTGCCCTCTTGCGCGCGGTCGGCCTCGCGCTGCCACAGCATCGCGACCCGCCGGGTCAGCCGGTCGATCTCGTCCTGCTGGCGCGCGACCACGTCGCTCAATTCATCCACGGTGCGGGTCAGATGCGCGATCCGTTCTTCGAGATGCGTCATGTCACGGTCCTTTCACGGTGGTGTGCCCCCTCCCATACAGGCGCAACGTCACGCTTGCCAGCCCCGCCGCCGCGGTCCGACAGTTGTGGCAGGGAGAACAGACATGAGCGTGATCATCGACAGCGCCCTGGGCGTCACCACCATCACCATCAACCGGCCAGAGGCGCGCAACGCAGTCGACCCCGACACGGCGCGCGCGCTGTATCAGGCGTTTCTGGATTTCGAGGCCGATCCCGACCAGCGCGTCGCCATCCTGACCGGGGCGGGCGGTGCCTTTTGCGCAGGCTTCGACCTGAAATCGGCCGGTTCCGGCGCGGCGGATGCCTGGATCGGCGCGCTCGACCTGCCCCCGGATTGGAACGACCCCGTGGGCGACCCGCGCCCCGGCCCGATGGGCCCCTCACGCCTGATGCTGTCGAAACCGGTGATTGCCGCGATCGAGGGACCGGCGGTGGCGGGTGGCATGGAACTGGCCGCCTGGTGCGATCTGCGGGTCATGGCCCAGGGCGCGGTGACGGGCGTGTTCTGCCGCCGCTGGGGCGTGCCGCTGATCGACGGCGGCACCGTCCGCCTGCCGCGCCTGCTGGGTCAGGGGCGGGCCAGCGACCTGATCCTGACCGGGCGCGCGGTCGAGGCCGACGAGGCGCTGGCCCTGGGCTTTGCCAACCGCACCTGCCCCGAGGGGGAGGCGCTGGCCATGGCGCAGGAACTGGCGCGTGACCTGACCCGGTTTCCGCAGGCCTGCATGCTGGCCGATCACCTGTCCGCGCGGATGGAACCCGCGGACCTGGCCGCCGCGCTGCGCCGCGAATGGCGCTCGACCGCCACCTTTGCCGCCGAAGGCCGCGCCGGGGCCGCCCGCTTTGCCGCGGGCAAGGGGCGCGGTGGTGATTTCGCCGATATCTGAACCCGCTCTGCGGCGGTGCTGCGCCTTGCCCCGGGGCGGGCCATGGGCTAGACCGCGCGCGGAACAACGACCGCCCGAGGACGCCCGTCATGGCCAAGCCCAAGAAAACGCCCCGCCCCAAGGCCGAGACGCCCAAGGGCTTTCGCGACTATTTCGGCGCCGAGGTGACCCAGCGCACCGAAATGCTGCGCACCATCGCGGGGGTCTATCATCGCTACGGCTTCGAGGCGCTGGAATCGAGCGCGGTCGAGACGGTCGAGGCGCTGGGCAAGTTCCTGCCCGATGTCGATCGCCCCAACGAGGGCGTCTTTGCCTGGCAGGAATCCGAGGATGACGGCGCGGGCGACTGGATGGCGCTGCGCTATGACCTGACCGCACCGCTGGCGCGCGTCTATGCCCAGCACCGCAACGACCTGCCGACGCCCTATCGCCGCTATGCGATGGGGCCGGTCTGGCGCAACGAGAAACCCGGCCCGGGCCGATATCGCCAGTTCTATCAATGCGATGCGGATACGGTGGGCAGCGCCTCCATGGCCGCCGATGCGGAAATCTGCGCCATGCTGAGCGATACGCTGGAGACGGTCGGCATCCCGCGCGGCGACTATGTGGTGCGGGTGAACAACCGCAAGGTTCTCGATGGTGTGTTGGAGACCATAGGCCTCACAGAAGACGATGAATCTACTAAGCAGGCGGTTTTGCGAACTGTCGACAAATTCGACAAGGTTGGCATTGACGGGGTTTGGCAACTGTTGACCGCAGGAAAACTCGATGCCTCTGGCGCCTACATTGATGGTGTTGGATTGAGTATGGAGCAGGCTCAGATAATCGGTCAGTTTCTTCAATCTCGAGGCGATGACGCGACCCAGACTTTCGGCCTGCTTTCCCAGTTGATTGGCCAGTCCTCTGTGGGACAAAGCGGTCTAAACGAACTGGAACAGATCGGCGAATTGCTGGCCGCAGGTGGCTACGGCTCTGACCGTATCGTCATCGACCCTTCGGTCGTGCGCGGCCTCGGCTATTACACCGGGCCGGTTTACGAGGCCGAGCTGACCTTTGAAATCTTTGACGAAAAAGGCCGCAAGCGGCAATTCGGCTCGGTGTCGGGCGGTGGTCGCTATGACGATCTGGTCAAGCGGTTCACCGGTCAGGAAGTCCCGGCAACGGGTGTTTCCATCGGCGTTGACCGCCTGCTGGCGGCCTTGCGTGAGAAGGGCCGCATTCAGGCCGTGGAGCATGGCCCCGTCGTGGTGACGGTGATGGATCGCGACCGCATGGCGGATTACCAGGCGATGGTGGCCGAGCTGCGAAACGCCGGTATCCGGGCCGAGGTTTACCTCGGCAACCCCAAGAATTTCGGCAACCAGCTCAAATATGCCGACAAGCGCAACTCGCCGGTTGCGGTGATCGAAGGCGGCGATGAAAAGGCCAATGGCGTGGTGCAGATCAAGGACCTGATCCTGGGCGCGCAGATCGCGGCCAATGCCACGCTGGAAGAATGGAAGGAGCGCCCCAGCCAATACGAGGTCGCCCGCTCCGATCTGGTGGCCAAGGTGCGCGAGATTCTGGCGGAGCAGGCGGGATGATCACCCGCGCCCGTATTCTGGAGCAGGCCGCGCAGCTGCGCGCGCGGTTCGAGGCGGCAGGCGCGCAGGCGGTGGAAACGCCGATCCTGCAACCGGCCGAAACCCTGCTTGACCTTTATGGCGAGGATATCCGTGCCCGCGCCTATATCACCTCGGATGCGCTGCGGGGCGAGCAGATGCTGCGCCCCGACTTCACCGTGCCGGTGGTGCAGAAACACATGGAGCACGGCGCCGAACCCGCCCGCTATACCTATGCGGGCGAGGTGTTCCGGCGGCAGGAACACGACCCGGACCGCGCCAATGAATACATCCAGGTGGGGTACGAGGTGTTCGACCGCACCAACCCCGCCGCCGCCGATGCCGAGGTCTTTGCCCTGATCGCCCAGGCGCTCGACGGTCTGGCATTGCGCGCGGCCACCGGCGATATCGGTATCCTGATGGCCGCCGTGGCCGGGCTGAAAACGACAGAGCCGCGCAAGGCGGCGCTGATGCGTCATATCTGGCGCCCGCGCCGGTTTCGGGCGCTGCTCGACCGCTATGCAGGCCGGACACCGGTGCCGGCCGCGCGCGCGGCACTGCTGGCCGCCGCTGACCCGCTGGCCGGGGGCGCGCCAGAGATCGGCAAGCGTGACCGCGCCGATGTCGAGGCGCGGATCGCGGTCCTGCGCGCAGATGCCGCCGCCGCACCCATTTCGGACAATGAAATGGCCGGGCTGGATGCGCTGTTGTCGGTGCGCGAGACCATGCCCTTTGCGCTGGAACACCTGCGCGATATCGCGGTGGACCTGCCGCAGATCACCCCCGCGCTCGACCGGCTGGAGGCGCGCATCGCCGCGCTGCGGGCGCGCGGGGTCGATGTGGACCGGCTCGATTTCGAAGCCTCCTATGGGCGCACCTCGATGGAATACTATGACGGTTTCGTCTTTGGTTTCTATGCCGAGCGGCGACCCGACCTGCCGCCTATCGCCACCGGCGGGCGCTATGACGCGCTGACCCGGCGGCTGGGTAACGGGGCCGAAATTCCGGCAGTGGGGGGCGTGCTGCGCCCCGGCCTGATGCTCTTGCTGACGGAGGCCCGGACATGAGCCTGAAGCTTGGGGTGCCGTCCAAGGGGCGGCTGATGGAAAAGACCTTTGCCTGGTTCGACAAGCGCGGCATCACGCTCAGCCGCACCGGGTCGGACCGCGAATATGCGGGCCGCGTCGATGGGATCGAGGGCGTGTCGCTGGTGCTGCTTTCAGCCGGAGAAATCCCGCGCGAGCTGGCAGCGGGACGTATTCATCTGGGTGTTACCGGCACCGATCTGGTGCATGAGAAACTGCCGCTCTGGGATCAGCAATTGGAAGAGGTGGCCCAGCTTGGCTTTGGCCAGGCCGACCTGATCATCGCGGTACCCGCCTGCTGGGCGGATGTGGATACGCTGGATGATCTCGACGCGGCGGCGGCGGGGTTCCGTGCACGGCATGGGCATCGGCTGCGCATCGCCACCAAGTATCACCGGCTGGTGCGCGAGTTTCTGACCGCTGCGGGCGTGGCCGATTACACTCTGGTCGACAGCCAGGGCGCGACCGAAGGTACGGTCAAGAACGAGACCGCCGAAGCGATCGCCGACATCACCTCGACCGGCGAGACCCTGCGGGCAAACCACCTGAAGATCCTCAGCGACGGGCTGATCCTGCGCAGCCAGGCGACGCTCTGGCGCAGCCGCACCGCGCCGGTCGAAAGCGGAGACAAGCAGGTTCTGGAACAGCTGCTGGACCGGTTGGCGGGATAGGGAAAGGGGGCGCTGCCCCCGGTGCAAAATTCGTAGAATTTTGTCACCTCCCCCGGAGTATTTTCGGCGGAATGAAGGTGCGTTTCAGAGCGGCGCGGTCCCGTCGTCACCCACAAGATGGCAGGCGACGCGCTGACCGCCCGCGACCGTGCGCAACGCTGGCTCGGCCTCGCGACATTGCGGTTGCGCCACCGGGCAGCGATTGGCGAACCGGCACCCGGGCGGCAGGTTCACAGGGTCGGGCGGGTCGCCCGGGATCAGGATGCGCCGCGTCGCCGCCCGCCGCGCCTTGTCGACTGAGGGCACCGCAGAGAGCAGCGCCGCCGTATAGGGATGCAGCGGGTTGTTGAACAGGCTCAGCCGGGGACCATGTTCGACGATCCGGCCCATATACATCACTGCGATGGAATCGCACATGTGCTGGACCACGCCCAGATCGTGGCTGATGAAGAGATAGGTCAGCCCGAATTCCTTTTGCAACCGCCGGAGCAGATTGAGAATCTGCGCCTGAACCGCCACGTCCAGCGCCGAAACCGGCTCGTCGCAGATGATCAGCTCGGGCCGGGTCGCCAGCGCCCGGGCGATGCCGATGCGTTGCCGCTGTCCACCCGAAAACTGATGCGGGAACAGCCGTTTCTGCTCGGGCCGCAAACCGACCTGAACGAACAGTTCGTCTATCACCTTTTGCTGTTCATCGCGCGGCATGTCGGTGAGGCTTAGCAGTGGTTCGCGCACCACATCCTCGGCCCGCTGGCGCGGGTTGAGGCTGGAGTAAGGGTCCTGAAAGATGAACTGCACCTTTCGGCGGACCTTGCGCAGGGCCTCGCCCTCAAGCCCCAGGATATCGGCCCCGTCCAGCTCGACACGGCCCGAATGCGCCGCCACCAGCCGCGCCACCGCCAGCGCGGTGGTGGTCTTGCCCGAGCCGCTTTCGCCGACGATGGCCAGCGTCTCGCCCCGCGCCAGTGCAAAGCTGACGCCGTCGACCGCGTCCAGGAACTGTTTGCGGCCAAAGGTGCCGCCACGGCGCACCGCAAAACGAACGGTCAGGTTTTCGGCGTCAAGAAGGGGCCGGTCGGTCATCTACAGCGTCTCCGCATGCCAGCAATCGGCCAGCTGTCCGTTGTCAAACGCCATTGCCGGGGGGCGCTGGCGCAGGCATTGCTCGGTCCGATAGGCGCAGCGCGAGGCAAAGAGGCAGCGATCCTGCCCGAATTCACGCAGGCCGGGCACGATGCCGGGCACCTCGGTCAGGTCGGGACGGTCCTCGGTCAGGGTCGCCATGATATGGGGCACACAGGAAATCAGCCCCTTGGTATAGGGGTGGCGCGGATGCTCGATAATCTGATCCACCGGCCCGATCTCGGCATTGCGCCCGGCATACATGACGATCATCCGTTCGGCCATTTCCGCCACTGCCCCCATGTCATGAGTGATCAGGATGATCGAAGTGCCGGTATCGCGCCGCAGATCGCGCAGCAGGTCGAAGATCTGCGCCTGCACGGTCACATCCAGCGCGGTGGTCGGCTCATCCGCGATCAGGATCTTGGGACGGCAGGCCAGCGCCATGGCGATCATCACCCGCTGGCGCTGTCCGCCCGACATCTGGAACGGGTAATCGCCTGCCCGCGCCCGCGCGTTGGGGATGCGCACGGCGTCCAGCAGGTCGGCTGCCATGTCACGGGCGGCGCGGGCCGACAGGCCCTGATGGGCGCGCAGCACCTCGGCGATCTGCTCGCCCACCGTATAGACCGGGTTGAGTGAGGTCATCGGCTCCTGAAAGATCATCGAGATCTCGTTGCCGCGAATGTCACGCAACCGGCTGTCACTGGCCGCGGTCAGGTCCTCGCCCTCGAACAGGATGCGGCCCGAGGCGACGCGGCCCACCCCCTCGGGCAAGAGCCCCATGATCGCCAGCGCTGTCATCGACTTGCCGCAGCCGCTTTCGCCGACAAAGCTGATATTCTCGCCATGCCCCAACTCAAAGGACAGGTTGTCGATCACCGGCGCCACGCCCGCGCGGGTGGTCAGCTCGATCCGCAGGTTTTCGACCTTGAGCAGTGCTTCGGTCATCAGCGCGCCCTCAATTTCGGGTTGAGCGCATCGTTGAGCCCGTCGCCCACCAGCGAGATGCACAGAACGGTGACAAAGATCGCCACGCCCGGAATGGTCACGGTAAAGCTGGCATCCAGGAAATAGGTCCGGTTCGAACCGATGATCTGGCCCCAGCTGACCACGTTAGGATCGGTCAGGCCAAGGAAGGACAGCCCCGCCTCGAACAGGATGGCGGACCCCACCATCAGCGCCGATTGCACGATGATCGGCGGCAGCGCGTTGGGCAGGATCACCCGGAACATCAGCTTGGCGTTCTTCGCGCCCGAGGCGCGGCTGGCGGTGACATATTCCAGCTCGCGGATGCGCAGGAACTCGGCCCGGGTGATGCGCGCCACGGCGGTCCAGCTGACCACGCCGATGGCAAAGGTGATCATCGGCAGCGAGGCCCCGAACAGCGCCACGATCACCATCGAGAACAGCAGCGTCGGCAGCACCTGAAAGAACTCGGTAAAGCGCATCAGCGCCTCTTCGACCCAGCCGCGATAGAACCCGGCCAGCGCCCCCACCGTGACGCCGATGAAGATCGAGACAAAGGCGGCGGACAGGCCAATGATGATCGACACCCGCGCGCCGCTGATGATCATCGCCAGCAGGTCCCGGCCCAGGTAATCGGTGCCCAGGATGAAATCCCAGTTCTCGCCGGGCCGGGTGAAGGGGGCCCAGACCATGTCATAGGGATCGCGGCCATACAGCGCCGGACCGATCAGGGCCAGCACGCAGATCAGCACCAGCAGCACCAGCGCCACAAGCGCGGCGTGGTTGCGGCGGAACATCTCCCAGGCCTCGGTAAAGGGATGGCGGGCCTGTTCCGGGGCCTCTTCGGGCAGGGTCACGGGTTCGCTCATCTCTTGCCCCCCACGCGCGGATCGACCAGGCGCAGGGCCAGATCGGTCAGCAGGTTGCCCACGATCACCACCAGCGCCGAAAAGAACAGGATGCCCAGGATCAGCGGCGTGTCGCGAGCCAGGATCGACTGAAAGGCCAGCGTGCCCAACCCCGGCCAGGAAAACACGGTTTCCACCAGAACGGCACCCGACACGACGGCCGAAAGTTGCAGCCCCGCCAGCGTGATCACCGGCGACAGCGCGTTTTTCAGCGCGTGTTTATAGACCACCTGCCGCGGGCTCAGCCCCTTGGCCTTGGCGGTGCGCACATAGTCCGAGCCCAGCACCTCCATCATCGCGGCACGCGACAGGCGCGAATAGAGCGCCAGAAAGATCGAGGCCAAGGTCAGCATCGGCAAGACCAGGTGATGGGCAATGTCCAGCGCCTGTACGAAAAAGCCGCCTTCGATGGTGACATCGCGCATGCCGGCCACCGGGAACATCGGCAGCATCAGCGAGAACATCACCAGCATCAGCAACCCGGTCCAGAACACCGGTGCCGAATAGCCGAACAGCGCCAGGAAGGTCACGAAATGGCTGAGGATGCCATTGGGTTTGCGGGCCGAGAACACGCCCAGCACCACCCCCACCACCAGCGCCAGCAGCTGCGCCGAAATCACCAGAAGCAGCGTCGCCGGCAGGCGGCTGAGGATCAGGTTGGTGACCTTGTCGCTGTAGAAATAGGAATAGCCCAGATCGAATTGCAGCACATTGCCGATATAGCGGCCAAGCTGCACCAGGAACGGTTGATCCAGCCCGTATTCGCGCCGGATCTGCTCCAGCGCCTCGGCGTCGATGCCGCCTGCCGCCTGGGCGATGGTATCGGCCACATCCCCCGGCGCCGCGTGCATCAGCGAAAAGTTCAGCACCAGAACCGCGATCAGCAGGATCGCCGCGTAAAGGATACGTATCAGGGTGACGCGCAGAAAGTTCACCAGAGGACCCCGCCGTTCGGAATTGCCCCGGCGGACCAGTGCCGCCGGGGTCGGTGTCGCGGTCGCGTTACTCTTTCAGCCAGACCTGATCGAGCGGCGACGAGGTGGACCAGATGCCGTTCACCGGCGCGTTCATCACCTTGTTGGAATAGACCGTGTGATAAGGCAGCGTCTGGATGAAGTAGATCGGCACCTCGTCATTCACGATGCTCTGGAACTCGGCATAAAGCGCCTTGCGCTTCTCGGGGTCGTTCTCCTTGCCGGCCATGTCCAGCAGCTCGTCCACACGGGCGTTGGAATAGCCTTGGGTGTTGGACCAGACGCCCTTGGCGATGTTCGAGCTGAGATAGGTGCGGTGCACCCCGATCGACGGGTCACCCCAGTTGAACACGGCGTCCCAGCTGAGATCGAAATCCATCGTGCCCATGCGCTTGGCCCAGGTCGGGAAATCGGCGCTGGCGCGGACCTCGACATTGATGCCCACCTTTTTCAATGCGGCGCGCACATATTCCACGTGCGGCTTGGCCGAGGGCCAGCCATAGTCGATGGTGACCGCGAACCGCTCGTCCCCCTTCATCGGGAAGCCCGCCTCGTCCAGCAGGGCGTTGGCCTTGTCCAGATCCAGCGCATAGGTGTTGACGTCGGCGTTGTAGAACGGGCTGTCGGGGTGGATACCGGTATTGGAATCCTGCACCGTTCCCTGCATCAGCGCGTTCTGGATGAAGTTCTTGTCGATCGCATAGGCGATGGCCTGGCGCACCCGCTTGTCGGCCAGCGGACCCTTGGTGGTGTTGATCGCCAGCCAGTCCAGCGCGCCGATGGCACCATAGCCGGTGGGCGTGACGGTCAGGTGATCGACCTTCTTCAGCCGGTTGATGATCAGCGGCTCGCTTTCAAAGGCACCGAAATCCAGTTCGCCATTCTCATAGGCGATGGCGCGGGCGGAACTGTCGGTGATGATCCGCATCACGATCTTGTCCAGATACGGGCGCCCCTCGATGAAGAAGTCGTCGAACCGCTCAAGGATGACATGTTCGCCGTTCTTGTATTCGGCCAACTTGAAGGGGCCCGATCCCACCACGTCCTCGATATTGCGGGGATGGGTCTTGAAGTCCTGCCCGTCGCCATAGATGTGCTCGGGGATGATCGACATCAGCTGGCCCGACATGGCCAGCATCAGGCCCGGATGCGGATGGGACAGGTTCAGCACCGCCGTATGGTCGTCCGGCGTGTCGACCGAGGTGACCGGTGCGAACATGGATTTGAACGGATGCGCCTCCTGGATCACCTTGACCGAAAAGGCGATATCGGACGAGGTGATCGGATGGCCGTCGTGAAACACCGCGTTCTTGACCAGATTGAGCGTGACCTTGAGACCGTCGGCCGAAACCTCCCAGCTTTCGGCCAGATAGGGCTGCGGCGTCCAGCTGTCGTCATAGCGCAGCGGCGAGGCAAAGAGCTGCGCGCCGGGGAAACCGGTGACGATCCCCGATTGCACCGCCGAATTGAGGGTGCGCAGGTTGCTGCCAAGCTGGGTCTTGAGCGTGCCGCCCTGACGTGGCTCCTCGGCGGATGCGGTGGTTCCGACCAGAACAGACGCGACGGCAGTCGCGGCAATCAGGCCCTTGAACAGATGCTTCACGGGGTAGTCCTCCTGGTTGGGTCTTTTGTTATGGAATCGACCGTAGCCGACCCATTCGGACCAAAAAACAGGATTAATTATGCCTCATTCTCACATTTTTCTGGGGAATGGCGGGGTTGGCTGGCCTGGGCAGCGCACCACGAGATCCTCGAACACTCCGCGATCCCTCAACTCGGTACAGCTTTGCACGAAGGCGCGTACCATCCGGGTTTGTTGTGCGCCGTCCATGGTCGCGATGCCAAAAATCGGACTGAGCGGTGCATCGCTGATCGGCACGATGCGATAGCGCGACTCGCTTTCGCGATAGTCGACCGGCCGGATGTTGAGCAGCGAGAACCCGAAGCCTCCCGCCACCAGCGCGCGCACAATCTCGGACGAACGGGTGGAATGGGCGATGTTGGGCGACAGGCCCAGCGCCTCGAACATGCCGACGAAATAATCGCGCGTATGCGGCAGGTCTAGCATCACCATCGGCCGGGTCGCTAGTTCGGCAAAGGTCGTGCTGGACTGGCCCGCCAGCGGATCATCGACCGAGACCATCGCGTAGGGCGGCGCCTCGAACAGCGGCTCGAAACGGCAGCGGTCGCTCAGTACCTGGGAATAGGTAAAGGCGACATCGGCCTCGCCCTCATCAAGGAATTCCATGATCCGGGCCATGTTCCCTTCGAGCAGCTGGATCGAGAGATCGGGAAACCCCTCGGTGATGGCGCGCAGGACCGGCGGCAGGAACGAGGGCGCGGCGGTGGCATAACAGGCGATGCGGACCGTGCCGCGCGTGAGCCCGCCCAGCGAGCTCAGTTCCTCTTCGAACTGGTGCGACTGGTGGATGAACCGGCGGATCAGGCCCAGCGCGTCGCGCCCCGAGGCGGTGGCGCGGATGCCGCGCGCCGGGGTGCGCACGAACAGGTCGAAGCCCAGCCCACTTTCCAGCGCGTCGATGGCCGCGGTGATCGAACTTTGCGAGATGTTCAGCTCGTCGGCGGCCTTGGCGATAGAGCCGGACCGGTCCGCCGCCTCGACATAGCGCAACTGTTTCAGGGTAAAGTTCAACATGGGCTTCCCCTAAAAATCCGATCTTAGCTCCCAGTTAATTCCATTTTTTCAACGAAAGAAAGCACCCTAAGCTCAGAGCGTCAGACAGGGAGGGCCCCATGGCCGAGACGATCATCTATGCCGCCCGCAAAATCATCACCATGGCCCCCTCTCGCCCCGAGGTGAGCCATGTGGCAGTGCGCGACGGACGTATCCTGGGCATCGGCACGCTCGAGGAGCTGGCCAGTTGGGGCGACTATCGTCTGGACGACCGCTTTGCCGGCAAGGTGCTGATGCCCGGCTTTGTCGAGGGGCATGCCCACACGATGGAGGGCACACTCTGGCGCAATGTCTATGTCGGCTGGTTCGACCGCATGGACCCTGATGGCCGGGTCTGGTCCGGATTGAAATCCATCGACGCGGTGGTGGACCGGCTGCGCGAGGCAGAGGCCCAGATGACCGACCCCGAAGCGCCTCTGGCGGCCTGGGCGCTGGACCCGATCTATATGGAGAACCGCCGGGTCACCCGGCAAGAGCTCGACCAGGTTTCGACCACCCGGCCCATCGGCATACTGCACGCCTCGGGCCATATCATGAACGTCAACACCCGCGCGCTGGAACTGGCAGGGCTGATGAAACCCGGCGTGAACCATCCCGGCATCCCGCTAGGCGAGGACGGGGTGCCCCTTGGCCCGCTCTACGGCCCCGACGCGATGACACCGGTGGGGCCTCATGTGGGGTTCGACCGGGCGCTTACCGATTGTGACGAACGGGGCCTGCGCGACTATGGCAAGCTCTGCGTGCGGGCGGGGGTGACCACCTGCACCGACCTGGCCGCCCGCCTGACCGATGACAGCGTCGACATGATGCTCAGGGTCACCGCCGAGGACGACTATCCCGCCTGTATCGTGCCGCTGCGCGTGTTCTTTGGGATGAGCGCCGAGGAAATCGTGGACTATTGCGTTTCGCTCAAGCCGCGCTCGACCGAGCGGTTGCGGCTGGGGCGGATCAAGGCCGTGGCCGATGGCTCGATCCAGGGGTTTTCCGCCCGGCTGCGCTGGCCCGGCTATTACAACGGCGCGCCCAACGGGCTGTGGTACACCGCGCCCGAGCAGATGTCCGAGCTTTATCACAGGGCGCTGGCCGCCGGGGTGCAGGTGCATACCCATACCAATGGCGATCAGGCCACCCAGATGGCGCTGGACATGCTGGAACCCGCGCTCAAGGCGCATCCCAGCCCCGACCACCGCTTTACCCTGCAACATTGCCAGATGGCCGACGCGGCGCAGTTCCGCAAGATGCGCAGCCTGGGCATGAATGTGAACCTGTTCGCCAACCACCATTTCTATTGGGGGGACGAGCATTACCGGCTGACGGTGGGACCGGAACGCGCCTGCCGGATGAATGCCTGCCGCACCGCGCTGGATACCGGCGTGCCCATGGCCATCCACTCGGACGCGCCGGTCACCCCGCTGGGGCCGCTCTTTACCGCCTGGGCGGCAGTCAACCGGATCACCGCCTCGGGCCGGGTGCAGGGCGAAGAGGAGCGGATCAGCGTTTCCGAGGCGCTTTATGCGATCACCCTGGGCGCGGCCTATACCCTGCATATGGATGGCGAGGTCGGCTCGATCGAGGTGGGCAAGCGGGCCGATTTCGCGGTGCTCGACAGCGACCCGACCCAGACCGACCCGATGGCGCTCAAGGATATCGGGGTCTGGGGCACGGTGCAGGGCGGGCGCGTCTTTCCAGCCGCGGCGCTCTGATGGCGCCGCTTCCGGTCACCGTCATCGGCGGCTATCTGGGCGCGGGCAAGACGACGCTGGTCAATCACCTGTTGCGCCATGCGGCCGGGCGGCGACTGGCGGTGCTGGTCAACGAATTCGGCGACCTGCCCATCGACGCCGACCTGATCGAGGCCGAAGAGGACGGCATGATCTCGATCGCGGGGGGCTGCATCTGCTGTTCCTTCGGCAGTGACCTGATCGGTGCACTTGGCGATCTGGCCGCGATGGAACCGCGTCCCGACCATATCCTGGTAGAGAGCTCGGGCGTTGCGATCCCCGGCGCCATCGTGTCGACCATGCTGCTGGCCGAAGGTATCCGATCCGACGGGATCGTGGTGGTGGTGGACGGCGAGACCGTGCGCCAGCGCGCACAGGACGATTATGTCGGCGACACCATCACCCGGCAGCTTTCGGATGCCGAGATCGTGGTGGTGAACAAGACAGACCTGCTGGCGCCTGCGGCTCAGACCGAGTTGATGGCCTGGCTGGCCGAGGCCGCCCCGGGCGCGATTGCCATCCCGGCCGAACGCGGCCGGGTGGCCCCCGGCGCGCTGCTGGGCGTGCTGCCCGCCCCTGGCGCGGGCCAGCCCGCCGACCATTCCGACCGGCTGTTCGACAGTGTGGTATTGACCCCGGAAAGTGGCCAGCCAGTCGAGGAGCTGGCCCGCGACCTGGCCACCGGACCCCATGGGGTGATCCGCGCCAAGGGTTATCTGCGCGATGTCGACGGGGCGTTGTGGCTGATCCAGACCGTGGGCCGCCGGTGGGAGGTCACCGCAGCACAAGGCCCGCATGAAGCGGGCCTTGTCTGCATCGGTTTTCGCGATCGGCTGGACCGTGACGGCCTGGCCGAACTGGCCGGGGTCACCGCCTGAGACGGCTCACATCTCTTCGACGTCCACCACCCCGTCGAGCGATTTGAGTGCGCCCTTGATCTGTGGATTCAAGGGAAACTCCTGTCCCAGATCCATCTCGACCTCTCCCGGCAGACCCGGATCCATCAGGCAGAGCTGGACCGGTCCGCGCGCCGCATTGCGGGCGGCCTGCGCCGCCTCGGCCAGGATATGGGCCACCGTCTCGACCGCGCCGGCGCTGTCCATGAACACCCGCAGGCCGGTG
The DNA here is from genome assembly GCF_059612545.1 of Ruegeria sp. SAZD011. Lineage (NCBI taxonomy): Bacteria > Pseudomonadati > Pseudomonadota > Alphaproteobacteria > Rhodobacterales > Roseobacteraceae > Ruegeria > Ruegeria sp. SAZD011. The sequence continues at coordinate 183,521 of NZ_JBXWQU010000022.1, forward strand.
GCCCCGGCCTCGGCCACCACCGCATCGGCGGGGCCGACCGAGCGCGCCAACAGCTTGAGCTGATCGGCCTCCATCGTCGCCTCGGCGGTCAGCACCACATGGGACCCGGTTTCGAGAAACTCGCGGCTTTTCTCCAGCACGTCCGAGAACAGCGTCACCTCGAAGGCGCCGGTCGGGTCGGACATCTGGGCAAAGGCAAAGCGGTTGCCACGGGCGGATTTGCGTTCCTGCCGCCCGGCGACGACGCCGGCCATCTTGGCCAGCACCGGGCCCGAGCGCGCCTGTTCGGTGACCTCGTCCAGCGTCAGCACGCCCTTGCGTTTCAGCGAGAGCATGTAGTCGTCGAGCGGGTGGCCCGAGAGGTAGAAGCCGATGGCCTTGAACTCTTCGGAAAGGCGCTCGGCGGGCAGCCAGTCGGGGGCCTGCGCCAGACGCGGTTCGGGCAGGTCGTCACCTGCCTCACCAAAGAGCGAGACCTGGTTGGAGCTTTTCTGTTCGAAGATCGCGCCGGAATAGGCCATCAGCGACTCGATACTGTCAAAGACGCGGCGGCGGTTGGGGTCGAGCTGGTCAAAGGCCCCAGCGCGCGCCATCATCTCGAGCGGGCGCTTGCCGACCTTCTTCAGGTCGACCCGACGGGCCACGTCGAAGAGATTGACGAAGGGTTTGCTGCCGCGCCCCTCGACCACCAGGCGCATCGCCTCGACGCCCACGTTCTTGAGCGCGCCCAGCGCATAGACCAACTCTCCGTTCACCACGTCGAACGTGGCCTGAGACCGGTTCACGCAGGGCGGCACATAGGGCAGGCCCAGCCCCTTGCGGACCTCTTCGAAATAGACCGCCAGCTTGTCGGTCAGGTGGATATCGCAGTTCATGACACCCGCCATGAACTCCACCGGGTGGTTGGCCTTGAGCCAGGCTGTCTGATAGCTGACCACCGCATAGGCCGCCGCGTGCGACTTGTTGAAACCGTAGTTGGCGAATTTCTCCAGGAGGTCGAACACCTCGGAGGCCTTCTTGGCATCGACGCCGTTCTCTGCCGCGCCCTTTTCGAACTTGGGCCGCTCGGCGTCCATCGCCTCCTTGATCTTCTTGCCCATGGCGCGGCGCAGCAGGTCGGCGCCGCCCAGGCTGTAGCCCGCCATGACCTGCGCGATCTGCATCACCTGTTCCTGATAGACGATGATACCCTGCGTTTCCTCAAGGATGTGATCGATCAGCGGATGCACCGAAGTGATCTCGCGCAGCCCGTTCTTCACCTCGCAATAGACCGGGATATTCTCCATCGGACCCGGACGATAAAGCGCCACGAGGGCCACGATATCCTCGATACAGGTGGGCTTCATGCGCTTGAGCGCATCCATCATGCCCGAGCTTTCCACCTGGAACACCGCCACCGTCTTGGCCGCGGAATAGAGCTTGTATGTCGGTTCATCCTCCAGCGGGATGGCGTTGATCTGGTTTTCGGCCCCCTCGGCGGGCTCGTAAAGCTGCCGCCCGTCGGCGGCCACATGCAGCGGGCGCCCCGACTTGAAGATCAGATCCATCGCATTCTGGATCACGGTCAGGGTTTTCAGGCCGAGAAAGTCGAACTTGACCAGCCCCGCCTGTTCCACCCATTTCATGTTGAACTGGGTCGCCGGCATGTCGGAACGCGGATCCTGATAGAGCGGCACCAGCGCGTCCAGCGGCCGGTCGCCGATCACCACACCGGCGGCATGGGTCGAGGCGTTTCTGAGCAGCCCCTCGACCTGCTGGCCATAGGTCAGCAGCCGGTCGACGACCTCTTCGTTGCGGGCCTCTTCACGCAAGCGCGGCTCGTCTTTCAGCGCCTTTTCGATACTGACGGGTTTCACACCTTCGACCGGGATCATCTTGGACAGGCGGTCCACCTGGCCATAAGGCATCTGCAACACCCGCCCGATGTCGCGCACCGCAGCCTTGGACAGCAGCGCACCAAAGGTGATGATCTGCCCCACCTTGTCGCGGCCGTATTTCTCCTGCACGTAGCGGATCACCTCTTCGCGCCGGTCCATGCAGAAGTCGATATCGAAGTCGGGCATCGACACCCGTTCAGGGTTGAGAAAGCGTTCAAACAGCAGCGAATAGCGCAGCGGATCAAGGTCGGTGATGGTCAGCGCATAGGCGACCAGCGAGCCCGCGCCCGAGCCCCGTCCCGGCCCCACCGGAATGTCATGATCCTTGGCCCATTTGATGAAGTCGGCAACGATCAGGAAGTAACCGGGGAACCCCATCCCCTCGATGATATCCAACTCGAAATCAAGCCGTTTCTGATATTCCTCGGGGCTGACCGCATGCGGGATCACGGCCAGTCGCGCCTGCAGGCCCTCATTGGCCTGGCGCCGCAGTTCCACAACCTCGTCATCGGCGAATTTTGGCAGGATCGGGTCGCGCCGATAGGCCATGAAGGCGCAGCGCCGCGCGATCTCGACGGTGTTCTCGATCGCCTCGGGCAGGTCGGCAAAAAGCGTCGCCATCTCTTGCGGCGATTTCAGATAATGCTGCGCGGTCAGGCGGCGGCGGCCCTCGGCCTGGTCCACATAGGCGCCGTCGGCGATGCAGATCAGCGCATCATGCGCCTCGTACATACCGGCCTCGGGGAAGTAGACGTCATTGGTAGCTACCAGCGGCAGGCCCTTGGCATAGGCCATTTCCACATGGCCGCGTTCCGTCAACCGTTCGGCTTGCGGAGCCCCATCCTCGCCCGGATGGCGCTGCAACTCGATATAAAGCCGGTCCGGAAAGATCGCCGCCAGCCGGTCCACCAGCACCTCGGCCGCCGGGCGCTGGCCCTGTTGCAACAGGCGCCCGACCGGACCGTCCGGCCCGCCGCTGAGACAGATGAGCCCGGCGCCCAGCGCCTCCAGTTCCTCCAGCGTGACCTGCGGCAGTTGCCCGCCCTTGTCCACGTAGAGGCAGCTGTTCAGCTTCATCAGGTTCTCATACCCGGCCTCGCTCTGTGCCAGCAGGACCAGCGGCGCCGGTGGCTTCGGCTTTTCGCCGGGCATCGTTTCGACATAGGCCAGATCCATCTGGCATCCGATGATCGGCTGAATACCCGCCCCGCTGGCTGCGACCGAAAACTCCAGCGCCGCAAACAGGTTGTTGGTATCGGTCACCGCCACTGCCGGCATGCCCATTTTCTCGCAGAGCGCAGGCAATTTCTTGAGCCGAACCGCGCCTTCTAGGAGCGAGTATTCGGTGTGAAGACGAAGATGGATGAATCGGGGATCACTGCTCATGGGCGCGACGATAGGCGATCCGGTTCAGGGGCGCCACGGCGGATGCTCTGCAACTGGCAAAAAGCCCGATTGCAGTGGATAAACGAATGACTTGGCTCGATGACTGGGTTGTCTTTGTCACCCTTGTCGCCCTGGCTGTGTTCCCCCGTCTTGCGCTGGCGAGGGGGCCGCGGGGTCGTTCGCGCACCGATCCTGGGCGCGTTAAAACGCCGGGGCATCCCCTGACGATAGCGCTCGGGATATTGGCCATTTTCATCGGCCTGCATCGACACTCCACGTTGCTCTGACACGGCGGCAAGGTCGGAAACTACCGTCAATCTCCCAAACAGCCAGAGATGATTATTCGTCAAAACCTGAAGGTCTTTCAAAGTCATTTTCCAGCCACCTTGGCAAATAGATGATTCAAATGAGTAAATTTTAGCGCCGAGGCCCCCTCTTGCGACAAGTTGTCGAAAATTGCTGCATTGCAGATTGAGTTTTTCTTGCCAGACAACGGTTCCGGTTTCTAACCTTCCTGACAGACAACAGCCCGGCCCCTTTCTACGTCGCATCGAAGGTGGGCAGCCATGGGCCAACAGGGTAACGCGACCGGTTTCACAGGATGGACATCTCGTTTCTTCTGAATGGAGAGACAGTCACGCTGGCAGGGGTCGACCCCACGGCGACACTGCTCGATTGGCTGCGCGAGGCACGCGGATTGACCGGCACCAAGGAAGGCTGCAACGAGGGCGATTGCGGCGCCTGCACCGTGGCTGTCAGCGATGCCGATGGCACCCGCGCCCTGAACGCCTGTATCCTGTTCCTGCCGCAACTGCATGGCAAGGCGGTGCGCACGGTCGAAGGGCTGGGCGGCAGCCATCCGGTGCAACAGGCCATGGTCACCCATCACGGCAGTCAGTGCGGTTTCTGCACCCCGGGCTTCGTGATGTCGATGGTTGCGGGCCATGCCGAGGGCGCCACCGATCACGACACCCAGTTGGCAGGCAATCTCTGCCGCTGCACCGGCTATGCCCCGATCATCCGCGCCGCCCGCGCGGTCGAGGACGCGCCGAAACCCGGCTGGCTCGCCACCGATCGCGCCTTCATTTCGCCGGAAATACTCCGGGGGGAGACCGCAGGTCGGGGGGCAGAGCCCCCCTCTTCCCCAACATCCTCCGATGAACTCGCGGCCCTTTACGAAACCCACCCCAACGCGACCCTGATTGCCGGGGCGACCGATGTGGGCCTCTGGGTCACCAAGCAGCTGCGCGACCTGCCCAAGGTCATTTTCCTTTCCGGCTGCGCCGATCTTAAAGGGATCGAGGTAACTGACACCCATGTGCGCCTCGGTGCCATGGTCGACATGAACCGAATGCGCGACGCCGTGGCTCCCCTGCACCCGTCCTATGGCGAAATGATCCGCCGCTATGCCAGCGTGCAGGTGCGCAACGCCGCCACAGTCGGCGGCAATATCGCCAATGGCTCGCCCATCGGTGACAACCCGCCCGCGCTGATCGCGCTGGGGGCAACGCTGCATCTGCGCAAGGGCGATACCCGCCGCGACCTGCCGCTCGAGGCGTTCTTTCTCGACTACGGCAAGCAGGACCGCGCGCCGGGCGAGTTTGTCGAGGCGGTGAGTTTCCCGCGCCAGCCCGACCGGCTGAAATGCTACAAGCTGTCGAAGCGCTTCGATCAGGATATCTCGGCCGTCTGCGGCTGTTTCAACATCACGGTGGAAAACGGCACCGTCACCGCCGCACGCATCGCCTTTGGCGGCATGGCGGGCATCCCGAAACGCGCCCGCGCGGTCGAGGCGGCGCTGACCGGACAGCCCTGGACACAAGAGGTTGTTAACGCGGCCCTGCCAGAGTTCGAGGCCGATTTCACCCCGATGTCGGACATGCGCGCCTCGGCACGCTACCGGATGGAGACCGCCAAAGCGATGCTGAGCCGCTATTTCGCCGAGGATCAGGGCCATTTGGCCAATGTGCTGGAGGTACGGGCATGAGCGTCGCCAAACCCCTGCCGCATGACGCGGCTCCGCTGCACGTGGCCGGCACCGCCCGCTATGTCGACGATATCCCCACCCCGCGCGACACGCTGCATCTGGCCTTTGGCCTGAGCACGATTGCCAAGGGGCGGATCACTGCGATGAACCTCGAAGAGGTGAAGAGCGCCCCCGGCGTGATCCGGGTAATGGTGGCCGAAGATCTTCCCTTTGCCAATGATGTCTCGCCCTCGGCCCATGACGAGCCGCTGTTGTCGGACGGCACCGTCCACTACGTCGGTCAGCCGATCTTCGTGGTGGTAGCGACCAGCCACCTGGCCGCGCGCAAGGCGGTACGGCGGGCGCGGATCGATTATGCCGAGGAGCCCGCGATCCTGACCATCGAACAGGCGCTGGCGGCCGACAGCCGGTTCGAGGACGGGCCGCGCATCTATGAAAAGGGCGATGCCGAGGCGGCGATTGCCGGGGCGGCCCATGTCATCGAGGGCACGTTCGAGCTTGGCGGGCAGGAGCATTTCTATCTCGAAGGTCAGGCCGCGCTGGCCCTGCCCGGCGAGGGTGGCGACATGCTGGTGCACAGCTCGACCCAGCACCCGACCGAGATCCAGCACAAGGTGGCCGAGGCATTGGGCGTGCCGATGCACGCCGTCCGGGTCGAGACCCGCCGCATGGGCGGCGGCTTTGGCGGCAAGGAGAGCCAGGGCAACGCGCTGGCAGTGGCCTGCGCCGTGGCGGCGCGCGCCACCGGTCGTGCCTGCAAGATGCGCTATGATCGCGACGACGACATGATGATCACCGGCAAGCGCCACGCGTTCCGCATCGCCTATCGTGCCGGGTTCGACGCGGAGGGGCGGATACTGGGCGTCTCCTTCCTGCATCACGCGATCTGCGGCTGGGCGCAGGACCTGTCGCTGCCGGTGGCGGACCGGGCGATGCTGCATGCGGACAATGCCTATCTGCTGCCCAACGCGCGGATCGAGAGCCACCGGCTGAAGACCAATACCCAATCCGCCACCGCCTATCGCGGCTTTGGCGGACCGCAGGGGATGGTCGGGATCGAGCGGGTGATGGACCATGCCGCGCATGTGCTGGGGATCGACCCGGTCGAGTTGAGGCAGCGGAATTACTATGCGGCACCGATGGGGGGCGCTGCCCCCCGGCCTGCGGCCTCCCCCCGGAGTACTTCCAGCGGAATGAAGGAGAATACCACGCCCTATGGGCAGGTGGTCGAGGATTTCGAGTTGCACGGGATGACCGAGGCGCTGCTGGCGTCGTCGGATTACGCCGCGCGCAAGGCGGCGGTGGCGGCGTGGAACGCGGCCAACCCGATCGTCAAGCGGGGGATTGCCTTTTCACCGGTGAAGTTCGGCATTTCGTTCACCCTGACCCATCTGAACCAGGCGGGTGCGCTGGTGCATGTCTATCAGGACGGCTCCGTGCATCTGAACCATGGCGGCACCGAGATGGGCCAGGGCCTGTTCCAGAAGGTGGCGCAGGTGGCGGCAAGCCGGTTCGGCATTCCGCTGGAGATGGTGAAGATCACCGCCACCGATACCGCCAAGGTGCCCAATACCTCGGCCACGGCAGCCTCTAGCGGGTCGGACCTGAACGGCATGGCGGTCAAGGCCGCCTGCGACACCATCCGCGACCGGATGGCGGTGTTTCTCGCCGAGCGGCATCAGGCGGAGGTCGCCTCGGTCCGGTTCGCGAATGGGCAGGTCGAGGTGGGTGAGGCTCGCTACAGCTTTTCCGAGGCGGCGGCGCTGGCCTATCAGGGGCGGATCAGCCTGTCGGCCACCGGGTTCTACAAGACGCCCAAGATCGAATGGGACCGGATCCAGGGGCGCGGGCGGCCGTTCTACTACTTTGCCTATGGTGCGTCGGTGACCGAGGTGGCGGTGGATACGCTGACCGGCGAATACCGCATCCTGCGCGCGGACATCCTGCATGATGCCGGTGCCTCGCTGAACCCGGATCTGGATATCGGCCAGGTCGAGGGCGGCTATGTGCAGGGCGCGGGCTGGCTGACCACCGAGGAGCTGGTCTGGGACGATCACGGGCGGCTCAGGACGCATGCGCCCTCGACCTACAAGATCCCGGCCTGTTCGGACCGGCCCGAGGTGTTCAACGTGGCGCTTTGGGACGGGCAGAACCGCGAGGATACGATCTACCGGTCGAAGGCGGTGGGCGAGCCGCCGTTCATGCTGGGCATCTCGGCCTGGCTGGCTTTGTCCGATGCGGTGGCGTCCTGTGGCGATGCCTATCCGGCGCTGAACGCGCCCGCGACGGCGGAGGAGGTCTGGAAAGGCATCCGGAGGCTAAGCGATGGCGTTTGATCTGGAGGGGCTGCGCGCAGCGGTGGCCGCGCATGGGCGAGTGACCCGAGTGGTGATCGCGGCGATCAGGGGATCGTCCCCGCGCGAGGTGGGTGCGGCGATGCTGGTCTGGCAAGACGGCCAGTCGGGCACGATCGGTGGCGGAGCCTTGGAGTTTCAGGCGGCAGAGGCGGCGCGCGCCGGGCGGCTTGGGCTGAGCCGTCATGCGCTGGGGCCAGAGCTGGGCCAGTGCTGTGGCGGGGCGGTGACACTGTTGACGGAATTCTGGGATGCGGCGCGGCTTGATACGGTCGATGGCACGGTGGTCGCGCGGCCCGCGCTGCCGTTTTCCGGCACGGAAAACGGACCGGAAACCTTGCAGGTTTCCGGCGCGCCACTCGCGGTCAAGCGCCTGCTGGCGCGGGCGCGTGGACAGGGTGTACTGCCGGAGGCGCAGCTGATCGGTGACTGGATGGTCGAGCCGATACTAAAACCGGCGCGACAGCTCTGGATCTGGGGCGCGGGCCATGTCGGTCGGGCGCTTGTCGATGTGCTGTCGCCACTGCCCGAGATCGCCATCACCTGGGTTGATACCGGGGAGGAGCGGTTTCCCGAAACCATCCCGGCCGGGGTGACGCCGCTGCCCGCGGCGCGGCCCGCAGCTCTGGTTGCCTATGCGCCGAAAGAGGCCGAACATCTGATCCTGACCTATTCCCATGAACTGGACCTGGAACTCTGCAACCGGTTGCTGCGACATGATTTTACCTTTGCCGGGCTGATCGGCTCGGCTACCAAATGGGCACGATTCCGGTCGCGGCTGGCCGCGCTTGGCCACACGCCGCAGCAGATTGCCCGCATCACCTGCCCGATCGGCGACCCCGCCCTGGGCAAACATCCCGCCAGCATCGCCATTGGCGTTGCCGCCCGGCTGCTAAGCCCGGCGCATAGCGAAACGACAAGGAAGGAGCTCAGCGCGTGAGCACACCACTTCTGAGCATCACGGGCCTGACCAAGGCCTATCCCGGCGTTGTCGCCAACGACAATGTCAGTTTCGACATTGGCGAAGGCGAGGTGCATGCCCTCTTGGGCGAGAACGGCGCGGGCAAGTCCACGCTGGTCAAGATGATCTATGGGCTGGTCAAGCCCGATAGCGGCAGCATGACCCTGCGCGGCGCGCCTTATGCCCCGCCCGAGCCGCGCGCGGCGCGCGCCGACGGGATTGCCATGGTGTTCCAGCATTTCTCGCTGTTCGACGCGCTCAACGTGGCCGAGAACATCGCGCTGGGGATGGAGAACCCGCCCGCGATGGGCGATCTGGCCGCGCGCATCCGCGCTGTGAGCGAGACCTATGGCCTGCCGCTTGATCCGTTCCGCACGGTGGGCGACCTGAGCGCGGGCGAGCGGCAGCGGGTCGAGATCATCCGCTGCCTGCTCCAGGACCCCAAGCTGCTGATCATGGACGAGCCGACCAGCGTGCTGACGCCGCAGGAGGTCGAGATCCTGTTCCAGACGCTGCAAAAACTGCGGTCCGAGGGCACCTCGATCCTCTATATCAGCCACAAACTGGAGGAGATCCGCACGCTTTGCGACCACGCGACCATCCTGCGGCTGGGCAAGAACGTGGGCGAATGCACCCCGCGCGAGACCTCGGCCCGCGACATGGCCGAAATGATGGTGGGCACGGCGCTGAAGACGCCGGAACGGTCGGGCCGCGAGTTCGGCGAGATCGCGCTGGATATCTCGGGCCTGTCGGTGCCCTCACCCAGCGAATTCGGGACCTCGCTGAAGAACGTCCATATGACGGTGCGCAAGGGCGAGGTTCTGGGCATCGGCGGGGTTGCGGGCAACGGGCAGGACGAGTTGCTTGCGGTGTTGTCTGGCGAGATCCTGACGGCGGCGGACGCGGTCAAGAAGGATGGCCAGCCGGTGGGCCGGCTGGGTCCGGTGGCGCGGCGGCGGCTGGGTCTTCTGACGGCACCCGAGGAGCGGCTGGGCCATGCGGCGGCGCCCAATATGAGCCTGACGGAAAACGCGCTGCTCACCGGATCGGTGCGCGAAGGGCTGGAAAGCAACGGGTTCCTGAAATGGGCCGAAACGCAGGCATTCGCCGAGCGGATCATCAAGGAATTCGACGTGCGCACGCCGGGGCCGGAAAACGCGGCGCGCTCGCTGTCGGGCGGCAACCTGCAAAAATTCGTCATCGGGCGCGAGGTGTTGCAGAACCCTGACGTGCTGGTGGTGAACCAGCCCACATGGGGTGTGGATGCATCGGCGGCCGCCGCGATCCGGCAGGCGCTCTTGGATCTGGCGGCCAAGGGTACGGCGGTGGTCTGCATCAGCCAGGACCTGGACGAGCTGATGGAGATCTCGGACACGTTCGCGGCGCTGAACGAGGGGCGGCTGAGCGCGCCGCGCACCACTGTCGGTCTGACCGTGGACGAGATCGGCCTGATGATGGGCGGTGCCCACGGGATGGAGGTGGCGCATGTCTGACATTTCCCCCGACAACAAGAAGAACAGGGAGACGCGCGCATGATCGTGCTGGAGAAACGTCCGCAGCCTTCGCGCACTTGGTCGATGGCAACGCCGCTGGTGGCGGTGCTGGCGACAATGATCTGCGGCGGGCTGCTGTTTGCGGTACTGGGCAAGAACCCGGTCGAAGCGATCGGCACCATCTTTTGGGAGCCGCTTTTCGGCGAGTATGCGTTTTATTACCGTCCGCAACTGCTGGTGAAGGGTGCCCCTCTGGTGCTGATCGCCATCGGCCTCTCGTTGGGTTTTCGTGCGGGCATCTGGAACATCGGCGCCGAGGGACAGTATATCATGGGCGCCATCGTTGGCGCCGGTGTCGGTCTGGCCTTCTACCCGATGGAGGCCTTCTATATCTTTCCCCTGATGGTGCTCGCGGGCGCTTTTGGCGGCTGGGTCTGGGCAATGATCCCTGCTTTCCTCAAGGTTCGGTTCGGCACCAACGAGATCCTGGTCTCGCTGATGCTGGTCTATGTGGCCGAGCAATTTCTTGCCTCGATGTCGCTGGGCCTTCTGAAGAACCCCGAAGGCTTCGGCTTTCCCGGCTCGCGCAACCTGCAATCCTATGCCAGCGCTCATAACGCCGAACTGATCGAGGGATCGGGGATGCATTGGGGCGTGGTGGCCGCCTTTGTCGCGGTTATCTTTGCCTATGTTCTGTTGAACCGGCACATGACCGGCTTTCACATCCGCCTGACCGGCGAGGCCCCGCGCGCGGCGCGGTTCGCGGGCGTGAAACCTGCCCGGCTGATCCTGTTCTGCCTGGGCATGTCCGGCGCGCTGGCCGGGCTGGCGGGGCTGTTCGAGGTCTCGGGCCCGTCGGGCCAGATCAGTATCGATTTCAACGTGGGCTATGGCTTTACCGCAATCATCGTGGCCTTTCTGGGCCGGTTGCATCCCGTGGGCATCCTGCTGGCCGGAGGGTTGATGGCGCTGACCTATATCGGTGGCGAGATCGCACAGGGCAGTCTGGGTCTGCCCGCCGCCGCGATCCAGGTGTTCCAGGGGATGCTCTTGTTCTTCCTGCTGGCGCTGGATCTGTTGACCAACTACCGCATCCGTGCGGCCCGCAAAGAGGTGGCGTGAACCATGGACCTGTCTGCAATCAATCCCGTCCTGCTGGTGGCCTCTCTCATGGTCGCGGCAACCCCTCTCTTGCTGGCCGCCATTGGCGAGCTGGTGGTGGAAAAGGCCGGTGTCCTGAACCTCGGTGTCGAGGGCATGATGATCACCGGCGCCATCTGCGGCTTTGCCATCTCGGTCGAGACCGGCTCGCCCTGGCTGGGCTTCATCGCCGCCGCCATCGGGGGGGCCATCCTGTCGCTGCTCTTTGTGCTGATGACCCAGGTGGCGCTGGCCAACCAGGTCGCCAGCGGTCTGGCGCTGACGCTGTTCGGCCTGGGGCTGAGCGCGCTTATGGGCCAGTCTTATGTCGGCATCAAACCGCCCGCGATGGGGCGGCTCGACCTGCCAGTGCTCAGCGATCTGCCGGTGGTGGGGCCGATCCTGTTCAGCCATGACCCGATCCTCTATCTGGGCATCCTGCTGACCGGCGCGGTCTGGTGGGTTCTGAAATACAGCCGCGCGGGCCTGATCCTGCGCGCGGTGGGAGAAAACCACGATGCAGCCCATGCGCTGGGCTACAAGGTGATCCGCATCCGCGTTCTGGCGATCCTGTTCGGCGGCGCCTGCGCGGGGCTGGGCGGCGCCTATATCAGCCTGATCCGGGTGCCCCAGTGGACCGAAGGCATGACCGCCGGTGTCGGCTGGATCGCTCTGGCTCTGGTGGTGTTTGCCAGCTGGAAACCCTGGCGCGCGCTGCTGGGGGCCTATCTTTTTGGCGGCGTCACCGTGGTTCAGCTGAACCTTCAGGCGGCGGGCGTTGCCATCCCGGTCGAGTATCTGGCAATGTCGCCCTATCTCATCACGATCCTTGTGCTTGTGATCCTTTCCGCGGACAAGAGCGGTGCGCCTGCCGCACTTGGACGCAGCTTCCACGCCTCTCATTGACGAGGGGCCAACCACAACGAAACTGCAAACGAACCATAAAGGGGAGTCACTACATGAAATTCACCTCACTTCTCGCAAGTGCCGCAATGGTGCTGGGTCTGGCGACCGGCGCCATGGCGGAGGACAAGACCAAGGTCGGTTTTGTCTATGTCGGCCCGGTCGGCGACGGCGGCTGGACCTATGAGCACGACAAGGGCCGCCAGGCCGTCGAGGCGGAATTTGGCGACAAGGTCGAAACCGTGTTCGTCGAAAGCGTGCCCGAAGGCCCCGATGCCGAGCGGGTGATGACCCAGATGGCGCTCGAAGGCGCCGATCTGATCTTTACCACCTCGTTCGGTTACATGGACCCCACGATCAACGTGGCCAAGAAGTTCCCGAAGGTGAAGTTCGAGCATGCCACCGGCTACAAGCAGGCCGAGAACGTGTCGGTCTATTCGGCCCGTTTCTATGAAGGCCGCGCCGTGCAAGGCACCATCGCCGGGCGCATGACCAAGTCGAACATCGTGGGTTACATCGGCTCCTACCCGATCCCCGAAGTGATCCGCGGCATCAACTCGGCCTTCATCCACGCCCGCAAGGTGAACCCGGACGTGCAGTTCAAGATCGTCTGGGCCTATACCTGGTTCGATCCGGCGAAAGAGGCCGACGCCGCCAAGGTGCTCATTGAACAGGGCGCCGACGTGATACTGCAACATACCGATTCCACCGCGCCGCAGGCCGCCGCGCAGGCCGCAGGCAACGTGATCACCTTTGGCCAGGCCTCGGACATGAGCGAATATGCCCCGATGCCGCGCGTCAGCTCGATCATCGACAACTGGGCGCCCTATTACATCGCCCGCACCAAGGCGGTGATGGATGGCACCTGGACCAGCGTAAGCACCTGGGACGGCATCGGTGCCGGCATGGTGGGCATCGGCGAGATCTCGGACGCGGTTCCGGCCGATGTGAAGGCCGAGGCGCTGGCGCTGAAGGACGCGCTTGCCAACGGCTCTTATCACGCATTCACCGGCCCGCTGAAGAAGCAGGACGGGTCGGACTGGCTGGCCGAAGGCGAAACCGCAGATGACGGCACGCTGGCGGGTATGAACTTCTACGTCGAAGGCATCGAAGGCGACATCCCGAACTGATCCCCGGCCTGATGACCGGACCAAAGGCCCCGCCCCGGCGGGGCCTTTTTCTTTGCGGCTTGCACCGCCGGGCCAAGAAAATTCGTCGAATTTTCTTGGCCATTCCCCCCGGTTCCGATCGGCAAAAACGTGCCGATGCGTGTATGATGGTCCGGTTTTCCCGCATAGGGTGCAGCCCGTTCAGCGTGTACCCTGTCCCTGCCTCATACGTATTTTCAGGGGTGGCATTTTCATAAAGGAGACTGACATGGCACGTTTTGTTGTCGATACCGGCAATCTGGAAATGGACAAGACCACCGAGATGGAGCTTCAGGGCGAAATCCAGAAGCTGGTCCTTGGCCATATCGCCCGCACCGGGTTCGAGAAACCCTGGGTGACGAAGTTCCCTCGCGACTGGTACGGAATCATCCTGCACCCCGAACTCGACCCGTTGCTGGAGCGGGAAAAGCAGATGGGCAACATGCTCGCCCGCCTGGGGTGAGGCCGATGTCCAGCCCCGAAAGAACCTGCCCGAGCGCGCGCTGCGCGCCGGGCAACCAGCTCTTGGGCATCAAGGGGTCGGACGGGCATGTGCGCCATCTGCGCAGTTCCATGACCATCGACGCCGATTTCGTCGAAACCGCCTCTGCCCATGGCAGGCCCGAGGCGCGCATGCGCTTTTCCTCCCCCTGCGCGACCTCGGGCTGTGCGCAATGGACCGGCAGCCGCTGCGGGGTGATCGATCATGTGCTGGAGCATCTGGAAGCGGCCCGTGTGCCTATGGCCAATAGCCTGCCGCCCTGCCCGATCCGCGCCAGTTGCCGCTGGTTCGATCAGACCGGCGAAACCGCCTGTCGCGCGTGCAGCATGGTGATCACCGATCAGTCCGTGATCGCCGCCGAATAGGAAAGGGGCCGGAAACGGCCCCTTTCGCCTGATCACCGTGATGCTTTAGTGGCCCCCCGAGAAAACCAGGGTTTGCATCGGCATCAGCAGTACCCGCAGCCGCAGGCCTGCGGCATGCACCACGCCGATTGTGTCCACCACATGCAAAAAGGCGCGTTCGAAGCCACCCAGGTCGGGGTCATGCTCCAGACGGTCATGGTTGTTGGTGTACACGTTGGCAAGGCAGGCGCTGCCCGGTGGCAGCAGATCGGCCCCGCCTTCGTAGAGCGGCTCCAAATAGACGGTCACGCTGCCGGGCGTCAGGTTCTTGGCCGGGTCGCGCAGCACGTCGCTGGGGTGGATCTGTCCCGAGGGGATCACGTCCTGCACCGCCACCACCACCATGGGAACGATGGTAAAGGGCTTGGTCATGCAACCGATCTCGCCGACCATGCCGGGTTTAATCACCTGCGCCGCCATCTGGTTGAACCCGGCCTGGAACCGGCCCCGGCCCGAATCCGACGGCACCAGAAGACCCGCAGGGCGCAACAGCGGGCTGACATAGTCGCCGACCTCAAGCCCGAACTGTTCGATCCGCCCATCGACCCCCGCCACGATCAGCGTCTTGCCCAGTTCTGCCTCGGCCAGTTCAAGCTGCGCCTGGGCGCTGGCCATCTGTGCCGGGATCAGAACGTCGATCTGCTGCTGCGCTGCCGCCTTGCCGGCCTCGGCCGCCTGCAACAGCGCCTCGCGCTCGCTGACCAGATTGTCGAGCCGCTCGATCTCGGTCAGGCGCACCGCGCTCGACCCCTGATCCTTGAGGCTCTGGTTGCGGGCCAGATCCTCTTGCGCCTGGGTCAGCGCCGCCCGCGCCTGGGCAATGCCCGCATCGGCCATGGCCAGATCGGTTACCGCCAGTTTGCGCGCCGCCTCGATCTGGGCAATGCCGGCTTTGGCCGCCTCGACCGCTGCCTGTTGCGACAGCCCTTCGAGCCGCAGAATCGGATGGCCCGCCTCGATTTCCTGGTTGTTGGTCACATAGATCTCTTCGACGCGCCCGCCGACCTGAGGCAGGATCGTCACCGTGCGGAAATACGAGGTTACCGCGTTGGTCGCAGGATGAAAGTAGAAGAGCGTGGTGATGACCGTCAGGGTCAGCATCGCACAACTGGTAAGCCCCCAGCGCAATTCATACCAGACCGAGAACAGAGTCAGTTCATGCCCAATGCGCTTGCCCTGAACATAGCGGCGGAACAGATAGTCCGGCAAAAGCGTGACAAGCGCGCAGAGTATCGTTTCGAGCATGGGTCAGTGCCCCTCTGTCGCAGCGGCAGGATGGGAATGCGGTTCGGCAACCGTCTCCGGCGACGCATCGTCCTGCCTCTCGGAATCGGCGCCGCGCGCGCGGATCGCATCGGCGATGGCGCGCAGCGGTGCGGCCAGATCGGGAAGCTGGAACCCCGCCACCAGAACCGCAGCCACCCAGAACACGTTGTTATGAGTAAAGAGCGCCAGCAGCGCCAGAATCCCCACCAGCTGGAACTGGGAATGGTTGCTTTTGTGGGCCATGCGCTCCGGCAGGGCATGCAGGGTGAAATAGCCAACGCCGATCAGCAGGATCAGGCCTATGGTAAAGACCGCCATGAAACCCAGCAGGAAATCACTGCCGTCGGCGGCCACGATATAGGACGGCACATGTCCGGATGCCATCGGATGTATGTTCTCCGCGCTCAAACTGCTCTCCCGAAAACATTTAATCAGTCAGCGCAACTATGCGCCGCCGGAACCGCAGGGTGCAAGCCGTCGCGATCAAATAGGATTTGATCTTTTCGACCCTTTCGGTGCGTGCCATTGTCCGCGCATGACATCGCTCCTCACCACCCCCGACGGCAGCCCGGCAAGCGCTTTTGCCTTTGGAACCATGCAATTTGGCGGCCGCGCAGACGCGGCAGCATCGGCGGCAATGTTCGACGCCTGCCGCCAGGCGGGCCTCAGCCATTTCGACACCGCCTATGTGTATACCGGCGGCCAGTCCGAGTCCCTTCTGGGAGAGATGATCCGGGCCGAGCGCGAACGGCTCTTGATCGCTACCAAGGTGGGCTATGACGGAGGCGCGGGCGCGGCCAACATGCGCGCGCAATTCGATGTCTGCCGACAGCGGCTGGGTCTCGACATGGTCGACGCGCTTTATCTGCATCGGTTCGACCCCGATACCGACCTGAACGAAACGATGGAGTGTTTTGCGCGGCTGCGGGACGAGGGGAAGATCCGCTATGTCGGCCTGTCGAATTTTGCCGCCTGGCAAGTGATGAAGGCAGTCGCTGTGGCCAGCCTGTTCGACCTGCGCATCGACCTGATGCAGCCGATGTACAATCTGGTCAAGCGCCAGGCCGAGGTCGAGATCCTGCCGATGTGCGCCGACCAAGGGATCAATGTGGCCGCCTATTCGCCGCTGGGCGGTGGCCTGTTGACCGGGAAATATGCGGGAGGCGGTGCCGGACGGCTGACCGAGGATCACCGATATGCCGCGCGCTATGGGATGGACTGGATGCCGCGCGCGGCCGAGGGGCTGGCCGAAATCGGGGCCGAGTTGGGCGTCGATCCGGCAACGCTGGCGGTGGCCTGGGTGGCGGCCAGCCCGCTGGGCGCGCAACCCATCGTCTCGGCCCGTTCAGCCGAGCAGTTGCGCCCCTCGCTGGCGGCAATGGAATTTCAGATGTCGCCAGAGCTTTATGCGCGGCTCACGGCGCTGAGCCCGGCGCCGCCCCCGGCGACGGACAGGATCGAGGAACAGGCATGATCGACTTTCTGGTGATCGGCGGCGGCATCGCGGGCCTGAGCGCGGGCGCGCGCCTGTCGGCGCATGGCAAGGTGACGGTGCTGGAGGCCGAGGACGCGCTGGGGTACCACGCTTCGGGCCGCTCGGCGGCGTTGTTCGAGGCGGCTTATGGCAAGCCCGCCGTGGTGGCACTGAACCGGGCCAGCGCCGATTATCACCACACCGCCAATGGCGGCTATCTGACCCCGCGCGGGCTGATGCTGGTGGGTGGCGCAGATCAGGCGAATGCGTTTCAGACGGATGTCGCCGACATGGAGATGACGCCGATTTCGGTGGACGAGGCGCGGGCCATGGTGCCGATCCTGAACCCGGAAACGGTGGTCTATACCGCCCATCATGCCGAGGCCTGGGATATCGACACCGACCGGCTGATGCAGGATTTCGCGCGTGTCATTCGCGCCAATGGCGGCGCAGTGCTGACCCGGCGGCGGGTGACGCGGATAGCGCGCGGCGCGGTCTGGCAGGTCGAGGCGGGCGATGTGTTTGAGGCGCGCAACATCGTCAACGCCGCAGGCGCCTGGGCCGACCAGGTGGCGGTGATGGCCGGGATGGCGCCGATCGGCTTGCAGCCCTATCGCCGCTCGATGGCGCGCATTCCCGCGCCGGGCGGTCATGACCTGAGCTGCTGGCCGATGCTGATGGGCGTCGGCGAGACCTGGTATGCCAAGCCCGATGCGGGCAAGCTGATCGTCTCGCCTGCCGAGGCCGACCCGGTCGAGCCGCAGGACGCCTGGGCCGACGACATGGTTCTGGCCGAGGGGTTGGCGCGCTATCAGGAGATGGTGACCGAGGAAGTCACCCGGATGGACAGCAACTGGGCGGGCTTGCGCAGCTTTGCCCCCGACCGGGTGCTGGTGCTGGGGCCGGACCCGGATCAACACGATTTCATCTGGTGCGCCGGTCAGGGCGGCTATGGGTTCCAGACCTCGCCCGCGGCCTCGCAACTGCTATGCGACCTGGTGACAGGCGCCGCGCCCGAGATCGAAGCCGGGGTGGTGGTGCAGTTGCGGCCGGAGCGGCTGAGATGAGCCGCAAGCCGCCCTCGGTCGCCAGTATCGCCACGACTGGTGAAGGTGCGCGCATGGTCGCGCCCGCTGCGGAACGGAACGTGGGCGTGCTCTGCGACCTGCTGGAGCAGGTGGCCCCGACCCAAGGCCGCGCACTGGAACTGGCCAGCGGCACCGGCCAGCATGTCAGCGCCTTTGCCGCGCGGCTGCCGGGGCTTCACTGGCAACCGACCGAAGTGGACGCCCGGCGCCGCGCCAGCATCGACGCCTATTGCGAGGGCCTGGACAATGTCGCGCCAGTGCAGGAGCTGAACGCGACGCGCCCCGGCTGGGGCGCGGATTGGGCGGGTCAGGACCTGGTGGTGCTGATCAACCTGCTGCACCTGATTTCCGAGGATGAGGTCGCAACCCTGATCGCCGAGGCCGCCGCCGCGCTGGCGCCCGGCGGGCGGCTGGTGATCTATGGCCCGTTCATGCGGGCGGGCGAGTTGACCAGCGAGGGCGATGCACGGTTTCACGCCGCCCTGACGGCAGATGATCCCGAAATCGGATACAAGGACGATTTCGACACGATGGACCGAATGCAGGCCGTCGGGCTTGAGATGGCCGACGTGGTCGAGATGCCCGCGAACAATCTGGCCCTGATCGCTGAAAAGCCGCGGGTCTGATCCAGATCAAGGCCGCCGCGCCGGCAACCCTTACACATGCTGATGTCAATATGTGTGTAAGGACATTCGAATGAACTGGAACGACAAGCTGTCAGCCACCCGCGCGGGGCTGCGCAATTTGCATGGCGCCATTCCCGACACCGCCCGCGCCTTTGGCGCTTTGGGCAAGACGGTCAAGGAAGGCGGCACGCTGGATTTCAAGACCAAGGAATTCGTGGCGCTCGGCATCTCCATCGCCTCGCGTTGCGAGCCCTGCATCTCGCTGCATGTCGAGGCGCTGGTCAAGGCCGGCGCCAGCCGCGAGGAACTGTCCGATGTGCTGGCCATGTCGATCCAGATGGGGGGTGGGCCGTCGATGATGTATGCCGCCAAGGCGCTGGAGTGTTTCGACGAACTGGTCGGGTAACGAGCAGTCCGGGGCGCGGACGAAGCGCGCGCCCCGCCACATCCGGGATCAGCCGTAGATATGGCCACCCAGGTATTTGCCACCGTTGTCGCAACAAAAGGTGACGACGCGTTTGCCCGGCCCGATTTCTTGCGCCAACTGGATTGCGGCAACCACGTTCAGGCCGGTCGATCCGCCACCGAAGACGCCGGTTTCCCGCGCCAGGCGTCGGCACATCTCGAATCCCTGCTCCTGATCAATCGCCCGAATGTCAGACAGCCGCCCACGGTCCAGAAAGGGCGGTTCAAAGCCGACCCCGACCCCTTCGACGCGGTGCGCGCCGCCCTTGCCGGTGGTGAGCAACGGTGATTGCAGCGGTTCGAGCGCGATCACCTGCGCCGTGACCCCGGCCTGTGTCAGGCCATCGGCCGCCCCCATCAGCGCCGCCCCGGTGCCGACGGCCGACACCAGAACATCGAGCTGTCCATCCAAGGCTTTGGCGATCTCGCGTCCCATCGGTTCGTACCCCGCGCGCACGTCGGGCGATCCGAACTGATCGGCGTAATAGCTGCCCGGTTCTGCGGCCAACGCAAAGGCGCGCGCCTTCATCCGCTGGATCAGGTCGGGCGTGATGCCCTGACCATGGCTCTCCTCAACCAGAACCTCGGCGCCGAAGGCCGCCATCGCCTGCCGCTTGCTGGCCGAGAAGGCATCGGAAAACACCGCCGTGAAGCGCAGCCCCAGCACCGCCGAGACAAAGGCCAGCGCGGTGCCGGTGCTGCCGCCGGTGTATTCGACCACCCGGTCGCCCGGGCGCAGATCGCCCCGCCGCATGGCACCGCCCAAGACCGATATGGCCATGCGGTCCTTGTAGGACCCGGTGGGATTGCCGCCTTCGAGCTTGATCCAGATCTCGGCGCCGCCTTCCGGCTCCAGCGCGCGGAGGCGGACCAGCGGTGTGTTGCCGACTGCCGTCAATGTGTCGTCACCACGCATCCCGTTAACCATTCGACGTCAACACACAGTCCCATTCGCTGCCGTCCGGGTCGGGGTCGCGATACAGGGCACTGTCGCCCTTGGTCCAGATCGAACGGCCAAAGCTGCCCTCGTATTTCGCACCCGACCCGGTCGGCACCAGGGTACCGGTATCGATGCTGTCGCCGCGTTCGAACCGGACGCTGGGCAGTTCGGTGGCATAGAAATAGGTCACGACCTCGTTCGCCGGATTGCCGCCGCAGGCCCAGAAGGCAATGCCGGTCGGCTCCTCCAGCATCCAGCGAGCGACCAGCTCGCCCTCGCGCCGCAGATAGGTATCGGCGATACAGGTACGCAAATCGCCCGCCTTCCAGCACTCGTCGCGGCCCTTGATCCAGCCGCGCTGTTCGGCGCGCAGGCTCTGCTTTGCCCGCTCGGCGCCAGTGTCCAATCCGTCGATCACCGCAAGCGCCGCAGTGTAGCGTTCCGCGACCAGCCGGTCGAGCCGGGCAAGGTCGGCATCCTCACAGATCAGGGTTTCGACATCGCTCTGTGCCTTGGAGCAGTCGAAGGAGGGGCCTTCCTGAGCGAACGCCGGGGCGGCCAGCAGAAGGCACAAGGTGAAACAGGCGCGCATGGCGTCTCTCCTGAACAGCGAACTGAAAATCGCGTTTAGTCTAGCACGCCATCGCCACGGGCCAAGACCGCTGTCAGCGTCCACCGCGCAGCTTGCGCAGGCCGGTGATTGCGGTTTCGATCTGGCCAAGGCCCGGATTGTCGCGCAGGTGGATAGCGCGGCAGGCAAGCCGCATCTCGGGCGCGCCACGCACCGCGTGCAGCCGCCCGCGCCGCAGCGAGCCCATGACCATCGTATCGGGGAAGTACCCCACCCCGCCGCGCCGCATCAGATAGCGCAGCCCCATCGCCGCATTGCCCAGAACGATATGCTGACGGCTGCCGGGCGGCATCACCTGTTGCCAGAGCCGGTCATATTCAGCGCAGAATTCAAGGTTGATGAACAACGGCATCTCATCCCGCCCGAGCGTCAGGGGCTGGTCCGATACCAGCGTCAGCCGTTCGTCGGGCAGGTCAGTTACCTCGATCCCGGGCTGCGTCGGGCGGTCATGTACCAAAGCCAGGTCGACAAGGCGTTCGGCCACTGCCACCCCCATATCAAGCGCGTGGTCATAGTTCAGGGTGAAGGGGACAACGCCCTGTTCCTGTTCCAGCCAGACCGCCATGTCGACCAATAGCGCATCCCAGAGCGACAGTTGCGCCCCCAGCCGCAAGGCGCCGCGCGCGCCGGGGCCTGCGGCCATTTCGGCTGTGACGAAGGTCCATGTCCGCAGCATCTGCTCGGCATGTGGGCGGAACCGTTGCCCGGCAAGGCTGAGGCGCGTGCCAGCCGGACCACGCTCGAAAAGCGCGACCCCCAGCGCGGTTTCAAGCGCCTTGATGCGGGCGCTGACAGCGGTCTGGGTGACGTTGAGCCCACGGGCTGCCGCGTGAAAACTGCCGGCCTCGGCAATGGCGAGAAAGGTTTCAAGCGCGACTATCTGCATAACTGAGAAGATTTTCAAATCACACTGAGCAAATCAATTCGTTTTTCTGCTCAGTCGCGCTCTGCTACCTTTGCCCCAGGCAGACACGAAGGAAACGCGCCATGCTGGACAAGTCACAAAAACCCACCTGGACCAGTTTCGAAGAGGCCACCCAGGCCGATTGGGACGCGGTGATGGAGTATGAAGAGGCCTATAACGCCGCCCTGCCCGACCGGATACTGGACGCGATCCGCTCGCTGGACGAGGCCTGGACCCCCTACCCGATCAACCGCTATCAGCACTCGCTTCAGGCCGCGACCCGCGCCCATGCCGATGGCGCCGAGGACGAGATTGTCGTGGCCGCGCTGGTGCATGACGTGGGCGATATCCTGTCGCCCTACAACCATGGCGAACTGGCCGCGGCGATGATGAAACCCTATGTCAGCGAGAAATGTTACTGGATCCTGCAACATCACTGCGTGTTCCAGGGCTATTATTACAACCATTACTGGGGCGGCGACCGCAACGCCCGCGACAAGTATCGCGACAGCCCCTATTGGGAAGACGCGCGGTATTTCTGCCATGAATACGACCAATGCGCGTTCGACCCGGACTATCCGACCAAACCGCTGGAATTCTTCGAACCGATCCTGCGGCGGGTGCTGTCCCGCGGCGGCGGTCACATGGAGCTGAACGAGACCGCCGAAGGATAAGCGACGGAACACCGCCTCCCACCCGTTTCAGGTAATACCGGAACACATGACAGGGAGCGCGCTGATGAAATCCGCGATTCTGCTGGCCGCGATGGCCCTTGCCTCGATCCTGCAACAGTTGGCCCTGCGTGGGGCGGGGCCTCTCTAAGCGCCCACGCCGCGCCCCGCGCGGCGCCCGGCCCAACGGGAGGGGGTGCATCTTTGATGCGCCTCCGACGGGCGGGAGCCCCCCTGCGGCGAAATGGCCCGACGGATCGGGGCGCATCACCCGTTTGACGCATGAATGCCGTCAAACAGGAGTAACTCTGATGCGCCTTCTCCTTCTCGCTTCGGCCTGTGCCCTTGGCACCGCCGCCCTGGCCCAGGGCACGCCCGGGGCGCATTTCATCGAAAACTGGGACATGGACGGCGACGGGTTGATCACCGTCGCCGAGATCACCGAGAAACGCGGCGAGATTTTCGTGATGTTCGACCAGAACGAGGATGGCGCGCTGGATGCCGCCGAATATGACCTGTTCGACGAAACCCGACGTGCCGATATCGAGGCCAATGCCGGTGGCCGCAAGGGGCCGATGGCGCTGGTCGATCAGGCGATGGACCGCGCCTTCAACGATGCCGATGGCGATGGTTTGGTCTCGGTCGAGGAATTCGGCGCAAAGTCCGCGGCCTTCTTCGACATGCTCGACAAGAATGGCGATGGCGTGATCAGCAGCGCCGATTTCAAACCGGGCGGCTGAAACAAGAACGGCCCCGGATGTCCGGGGCCGTCTCTCATTCTCAGGCGAGGCGTCAGCCGTCCTTGCGGATGGTCTCGTTCTTGGGGTCATAGGGGCTGTCGCAGGTCACGACTGCGTCCCACAGCTGATCCAGCATCTTGACCTTCAGCCTGGTCCCCTCAACTGCCAGTTCAGGCTTCACATAGCCCATGCCGATCGACTTCTCGAAGGCCACCGAATAGCCGCCCGAGGTCAGACGACCGACCCGCTCACCCTCGGGCGTATAAAGCGCCTCGCGGCCCCAGGGATCGGCATCGGCAGGCCCGTCGATCAACAGGGTGCAGCATTTCGAGCGGATGCCCTTGGCCTCCATCTCGGCCTTGCCGTGGAAGTCTTTGCCAAGGTCCACGAACCGCGGCAGATCGGCCTCCAGCGGGGTCGCATCGCGGCCAAGCTCGGTGCCAAACGCGCGATAGCTCTTCTCCTGACGCAGCCAGTTCTGGGCGCGGGCGCCAACCAGCTTCATCCCGTGCTTTTCACCGGCAGCCAGCAGCAGATCCCACAGGTAGCGCTGCATCTCGATCGGGTGATGCAACTCCCAGCCCAGCTCACCCGTATAGGCCACACGGATCGCGTTCACGGGGCACATGCCCAGTTCGATCTGACGGGCCGACAGCCACGGGAAACGCTTGTTCGAGAGGGCGGTTTCGGGATCGGCGTCCTTGATCACCTCTTTCAGCACGTCGCGCGATTTGGGCCCGGCGATGGCAAAGACGCCCCACTGGGTGGTGACATCCTGGATCTCGATATAGCCGAACTCCTCCATCTTGTCCTCGGCCGCCTTGCGCAGGAAGTCGGCGTCATACTCCGTCCACGCCCCGGCGGAGACGATGTAGTAGTTGTTCTCGCCATTGCGCACGATGGTGTATTCGGTGCGGGTGGTGCCAGCGCTGGTCAGCGCATAGGTCAGGTTGATCCGGCCCACTTTCGGCAGCTTGTTGCAGGTGAACCAGTCCAGGAACTGGGTGGCGCCGGGGCCCTTGACCACGTGCTTGGTAAAGGCGGTGGCGTCGATCAGGCCCACGCCGTTGCGGATCGCCTTGGCCTCGTCGACGGCGTATTGCCACCAGCCGCCACGGCGGAAGCTGCGCGCGTCATGGTCGAAATTTTCGGGCGCATCGAGCGGGCCGTAATAGTTCGGACGCTCCCAACCGTTGACGAACCCGAACTGCGCGCCCAGCGCCTTTTGCCGATCATAGGCGGGCGCGGTGCGCAGCGGGCGGCAGGCCTCGCGCTCTTCGTCCGGGTGGTGCAGGATGTAGACGTGTTCGTAGCATTCCTCGTTCTTGCGCGCCGCGAACTCGGTGGTCATCCAGTTCGAGCTGTAGCGCTTGGGATCAAGGCTGGCCATGTCGATCTCGGCCTCGCCATCGACCATCATCTGCGCCAGGTAATAGCCGGTGCCGCCGGCGGCGGTGATGCCAAAGGAGAAGCCCTCGGCCAGCCACATGTTGCGCAGGCCCGGTGCGGGGCCGACCAGCGGGTTGCCATCGGGCGTGTAGCAGATCGGGCCGTTGAAATCGTCCTTCAGGCCGCTTTCGGCGCAGGAGGGCACGCGCTCGGCCATCGCCATGTACTGATCGGCGATCCGGTCCAGATCGAGCGGGAACAGATCGGCGCGGAAGCTGTCCGGCACACCGTATTCGAACCGCGCGGGCGCGCCGTGTTCGTAGATGCCCAGGATCCAGCCACCGCGCTCCTCGCGGGCATAGGATTCGTTGTCGGCGTCGCGCACCACGGGGTGCTCGGGGTTGCCCGCTTCGCGCCATTTGACCAGTTCGGGGTCCTGATCCATGACGATGAAGGTGTGCTCAACCGGGATCGCAGGCATCTTGATGCCCAGCAGCTTGGCGGTGCGCTGCGCGTGGTTGCCCGATGCGGTGACGACATGCTCGGCGGTGATCACGACCTGTTCGTCGGAGGGCACGAGGTTGCCGCCTTTTTCCACCATCTTGGTGCAGGTCACTTCCCAGTGGGTGCCGGTCCAGTGGAAGGCATCGGCCTGCATCTTGCGCACGATCTCCACGCCACGCTGACGCGCGCCCTTGGCCATCGCCTGAGTCACGTCGGCGGGGTTAATATAGCCGTCCTCGGTGTGATAGATCGCGCCCTTCAGATCCGAGGTCTCGATCAGCGGCCAACGCTCCTTGATCTGCTCGGGGGTCAGCCACTCGTATTTCACGCCACAGGTCTCGGCGGTCGAGGCATAGAGCATATACTCGTCCATACGATCCTGCGTCTGCGCCATGCGCAGGTTGCCGACCACGGCGAAACCGGCATTCAGCCCGGTTTCCTCTTCCAGCGTCTTGTAGAAATCGACCGAGTATTGGTGGATATGGGTGGTCGCGTAGGACATGTTGAACAGCGGCAACAGGCCCGCCGCGTGCCAGGTCGAGCCGGAGGTCAACTCGTCACGCTCGATCAGCATGACGTCGTCCCAGCCGGCCTTGGCCAGGTGATAGGCGATCGAGGTACCGACGGCACCGCCGCCGACGACCAGTGCTTTGACTTGGGTTTTCATGGGACCGCTCTCCGGGTTGAGTCTCTTTGGGATGGTTTATGCCGAAGCCCTTTCGCACAAGCCAAGTCCATCCGACGCAAAAGCGCGCAAAACCGACCTCCGCCTTGACAACGACGCGCGCGCCCGGTCCAGACACGGTCGCAATTGAGTATTTTGGGCGGAATGAAGGGCCATCACCGCTTCATTCCGCGACAAATACTCCCGCCGGAGGCGAGATTTTTCGTCGAAAAATCTCTGGCGTCGCCGCCGTACCGGTTAGAGAATCTTGCCCGGGTTCATGATGTTCAACGGGTCCAGTGCGGCCTTGATCGCGGTCATATAGCGGGTGGTCGCGCCAAGTTCCTGGCCGAGATAGGCGCGCTTGCCCTGACCGATCCCGTGTTCGCCCGTACAGGTCCCGTCCATCGAGATGGCAAGTTCGGCCAGCCAGGCGGTGAACGCCTCGGTCTTGGCAATCTCGTCCGGGTCATCCTTGTCGATGAGCGGCGAGATGTGGAAATTGCCGTCGCCCACATGCCCGACCAGCGGCGCAAAAAGGCCGAGTTCCTCGGCCTTGGCGGTGGCGGCGTTGACGCATTCCGCCAGCCGCGAAATCGGAACGCACACATCGGTGGCCAACGCCGTGCGGCCCGGGCGCAGTTGCAGCGACGCCCAGTAAAACTCGTGCCGCGCCTTCCACAGCCGGTTGCGTTCTTCGGTCGAGGTGGTCCAGGCAAACCCGCTGCCTTCGTTCTCTTCGGCGATGCTGCCGAAAAGTTCGGCCTGTTCGGCGACGCCCGCCTCGGAGCCGTGGAACTCCAGCAGCAACAGCGGGGTTTCCGGCAGGTCAAGCTTGGAATGGGCGTTGACCGCCTGCACCGCGATCACGTCCAGCAGCTCCATCCGCGCCACCGGGATGCCAAACTGGATCGTCGTCATCACCGCCTGACAGGCGGCATCGACCGTCGGGAAGGAGCAGCGGGCGGCCGAGATCGCCTCGGGGATGCCCTGCAGTTTCAGAGTGATCTCGGTGATGATGCCCAGCGTGCCCTCGGCGCCGATCATCAGCCGGGTCAGATCATAGCCTGCCGAGGTCTTCTTGGCCCGTTGCGCGGTGCGGATCACCTCACCATCGGGCATCACCACTTCGAGCGCCAGGACATTGTCCTTCATCGTGCCATAACGCACCGCGTTGGTGCCGCTGGCGCGGGTCGAGGCCATGCCACCCAGCGAGGCATTCGCGCCGGGGTCGATGGGAAAGAACAGGCCCTGGTCGCGCAGGTGGGTGTTGAGCTGTTCGCGGGTGACGCCCGGCTGGACCACGCAGTCGAGATCGCCCGCGTGCACGGCGAGGATAGTGTTCATCTGCATCAGGTCGACCGAGATGCCGCCGGCGGGTGCGTTCACGTGCCCCTCGAGCGAAGTGCCGGTGCCAAAGGGGATGACCGGCACCTTGTGTTCGGCGCAGGTCTTGACGATCTCGGACACTTCGGCGGTGGAGGTGGGAAAGACCACCGCATCGGGCGGCTGGTTCTCGATCCAGGTGGTGGTGTGGCCATGCTGCTCGCGGATCGCCTGGCCGGTCTGTACCCGATCACCGAACCGTTGTTTCAGGATACCGATCACGGTTTCGATGCCGGTCTCGTTGCGCGGCAATGCGGTGATCTGAGCCATTTCTGTCCCCCCTTGGCCCCGGCGGGCCAGCCCCGCCAAGGTTCATGTGTTAAGTAGAGAGCCGGGGGCTTGCGGGTCAATACCCACAAACCCCGACCGGCTCATTCGCCCATGGCGATGCCTTCGCGGCGGGTATCGGCAGCACCCTTGAGGGTTTCACCGATCTCGATGGCGTGCAGGCCCGAAGTGAGCGCCCGCACCGAGACCTTGTAGCCGAGGCCGGTCAGCGCCTCTTCCATTGCGGCCGCATCGGTGCCTTCTTCCAGATCATAGGTGCCGAAGCGGTTGACCAGATGCGGCGCGTTCAGCGCCTGTTGCACGTTCATGCCCCAATCAGCCCAGGCGATGATCGACTGGGCGACATAGCCGATGATGCGGCTACCGCCGGGCGAGCCGATGGCCAGAACCGGCTTGCCATCCTGCGTGACGATAGTGGGCGCCATCGAGGAACGCGGGCGCTTGCCCGGCTCCAACCGGTTGGCGATCGGCACGCCATCGGCATGAGTCTTGAACGAGAAATCGGTCAGCTCGTTGTTGAGCAGGAACCCGTTCGTCATCAGCCGCGAGCCGAAGCCGTTTTCGATGGTGGTGGTCATCGACAAGACGTTGCCATAGCGGTCCACGATCGAGATATGCGAGGTCGAAGGCAGCTCGATGGAAATGTCATCGGCCCAGTTCGAGGCATGGTCGAACTCCGGGTTGCCGGGGTCTGCGCTCTCGAGTGCGTTGGGGCCGGCGAGCAGCTCGCTGCGCGATTTCAGATAGGCTGGGTCGACCAACCCCTTGGTGGGCATCGGGACAAAGTCGCTGTCAGCCATGTAGCGGCCCCGGTCGGCGAAGGCGAGGCGCGAGGCATCGCCGATGAGCCGCCAGCTTTCGGGGTTATCGGCGCCCAGCGCCGCCAGGTCGTGGGGTTCGAGCATACCCAGGATCTGGCCCACGGTCAGCGCACCCGACGAGGGCGGCCCCATGCCGCAAACCTCGTAGGCGCGATAGCTGGCACAGACCGGTTCACGTTCGATCACCTGGTAAAGCGCCAGATCGGCGCCCGAGAGGACACCGGGATTGCCCTCGGCATTGCGCACGGTGCGCACAATATCGGCGGCGATGGGGCCACCGTAAAAGGCCGAAGCGCCATCGCTGGCCAGTGCCCGCAGGGTAGCTGCATAGGCCGGGTTCTTCAGCGTGTCACCGGCCTTGATGGCCTCGCCGCCGGGCAGGAAATAGGCCGCCGTTTCGGGGAAACGGCCCAGCCTTTCGGCGTCCCCCTCGACCAGACCGGCAAGGCGCGGCGAGACGGTGAACCCGTTTTCGGCCAGCCAGATCGCATCTCCAAACAGCGAGCCCCAATTGGCCTGCCCCCAGCGGCGGTGCGCCTCTTCCAGCAAGGCGGGCGTGCCCGGCGTACCGACAGAGAGGCCACCAACCACCGCGTCAAAGAATTTCAGCGGCTGCCCATCGACATCCTGAAACAGCGTCGGCGTCGCTTCGCGCGGGGCAGTTTCGCGGGCGTCAAGCGTGGTCATCTGGCCGGTGTTACCGTCATACCAGACTAGGAATGCGCCGCCGC
Organism: Ruegeria sp. SAZD011; assembly: GCF_059612545.1. NCBI lineage: Bacteria > Pseudomonadati > Pseudomonadota > Alphaproteobacteria > Rhodobacterales > Roseobacteraceae > Ruegeria > Ruegeria sp. SAZD011. The sequence continues at coordinate 212,264 of NZ_JBXWQU010000022.1, forward strand.
CGAGCCCCGAGCTTTGCGGTTCGACCAGACCCAGCACGGTCTGCACGGCCACCATGGCATCGGCGGCAGTGCCGCCATGGCGCAGCACATTGCCACCCGCCATGACCGCTAGCGGGTTGGCGGCGGCAACCATCCAGTTCTGCGCCTCGACCGGCTGTCCTGCCTCCTTGGCCGCCTGCGCGGCCTCGACCACGGCAGAGAACGGCCTGACCTGACCTGCTGCCGCGCCTTCGGGCGCCACCGTGTCGGCCTCTTGCTGCGCCAGTGCGGCCCCTGCCGCCAGCGCCGAAAGCCAGAGGCCCGCCATCATACCCGTTCGCATCGTCACTCTCCCTGCTGTCGCGTTACCGCGTTCATCCTGACAGCGATGCGGGGACGATACAATCTAAGGCTGTTCGGCTCTATCCACCTTGGCGGCTCAGAGCATCGCGGGCACCACCTGATCGGGTGGACGGTGACCGTCGGCGAAGGTCTTGATATTGATGATCACCTTCTCGCCCATCTCGATCCGCCCCTCCAGCGTGGCCGAGCCCATATGCGGCAACAGCACGACATTGGGCAATTCGCGCAGACGCGGGTTCACCTGGGTGCCGTGTTCGTAGACGTCCAGCCCCGCCCCCGCAATCTCGCCCGCGCGAATCATCCGGGTCAGCGCGTTCTCGTCGATCACCTCACCACGCGAGGTGTTGACGATGACACCCGAGGGTTTCATCAGCTTCAGCCGCCGCGCGTTCATCAGGTGAAAGGTCGAAGGTGTCGACGGGCAGTTGACCGAGATCACGTCCATCCGGGCGATCATCTGGTCAAGGCTGTCCCACCAGGTCGCCTCCAGCGCGTCCTCGACCTCGGGCCGCAGCCGGCGGCGGTTGTGATAGTGGATCTGCATGCCAAAGGCACTGGCGCGACGGGCCACCGCCTGACCGATGCGGCCCATGCCAAGAATGCCAAGCCGACGTCCACCGACGCGCCCGCCCAAAAGCGCGGTGGGCGCCCAGCCGGTCCATTCGTTCTTTTGCATGACAGCCAGCCCTTCGGGGATCCGGCGGGTGACGGCGAGAATCAGCGCCATGGTCATGTCGGCGGTGTCGTCGGTCAGCACGCCGGGCGTGTTCGACACCAGAATGCCGCGCTGACGTGCCGTGGCCACGTCAATGTGATCGACCCCGGCCCCATAATTGGCGATCAGCCGCAACCGCTCGCCCGCCTGCGCCAGCAGGCCCGCGTCGATGCGGTCGTTCAGCGTCGGCACCAGCACATCGGCCTCGCGCAGGGCCGCGGCCAGCTCGTCCCGCGACATTGGCGTGTCGTCATCCCGCAGGCGGACATTGAACAGTTCGCTCAGGCGGGTTTCCACCACCTCGGGCAACCGTCGCGTTACGACAACACTCAGACGTTCTCTTGGCACTTGAGCTCTCCCACGGCTTTGCAATTCGGTGCGCGCCATGGCATCGTGGCGCAGGAGAGAGCGGGGCACAAGAACCCCATGCGCAAATGACGCAGGCTTTTTCCGATTGAGCAGGCAGACAATCCGGCAGGCAGACAGTGACAGGTTTCAACAGTTTCATGCGCCCCCTCGCGGTGGCGGCCTTTTCGATATTCGCAACTTTGGTTCCGGGCACCGCAACGGCCGAAGAGGCCAAGCGCGGCGCGGTGACCAACCTTCCGATTCCCCGCTTTGTCTCGATGAAAGCGAACGAAGGCAATGTACGGCGGGGCCCGTCGCTGACACATCGGATCGACTGGGTCTTCAAGCGCCGCGACATGCCGTTGCAGATCACCGCGGAACACGGCCACTGGCGCAAGGTCCAGGACCGCGACGGCGCCGGTGGCTGGGTGCATTACGCGCTGCTGTCCGGCGTGCGTACGGTGCTGGTGGAAAAGGACATGATGCCGCTCTATGCCCGTCCCGATCCTGCCTCGCAGGTCGCCGCCCATTTCGAGATGGGCGTGGTGGCGCGGCTGGGAACCTGTACGGACGACTGGTGCCGTATCTCTGCCGGCGGATATCGCGGCTGGGCGCCCAAGGCCAGTCTCTGGGGCGTCGCTCCGGACGAGATCCGCGATTGAGGCGCCATCGCGAGCTTTGACCATGCGCGGGATCAGCGGCCGTCAGCCCGCTTGCCCCCGGCCCGTGTCGAAGCATCCCGGATAGAGACCGGCGAGGAACCGCCGCACCAGCGCCGCCGCTCCCTCGCGCGAGAATCCCTGCATGTCGGTCAGGTAGTTTACCCACATCCCCTCGAGCAGGGCGAGTGTGCCGCTGGTGGCATCATCGGCCAGAGCGGCATCCTGCCCGGTACGTATAGAGAGGTCGCCAAAGGCCCTTCGCAACGTATCGACCAGCTTCTTGTCCTGTGTGCTGCTGTAGAGTGCGATTCCGGGATGAGAGCTGGCAATACCGCGAAAGGCATGCCAGATCTTGGTGCTTCGCGGGTTGAGCAGCGTCTCGGACAGGTCGGCGGCAACCACGGCCATAACCCGGTCTTCGGGCAATGCATCGGGACCGAGATCGGTCATCCGGTCCAGCGCGGCATAGTACTCGACACTGAATTGCTGGGCCGCCGCCGTCAGCAGATTGTCCTTGCCACCGAAATGCAGGTGGATCATCCCCCGCGACAATCCCGAGCGTTCACAGATGCGGCTGACCGAGGTGTCGGTGATGCCGATATCGGCAATCGTGTCCAGAGTCGCCTCGATCAGAAGCCGCTTGTTGGCCTCGGGATCGCGCTTGGCACCCCGCTTCCTGGCACCTGCGCCACCTTCCTTCTCCAATGAATTCATACACCTGCGGCCTTACTTCCGGGTCCTCTTACAGGAATATTGACACGAAAGGCCATTCTGGAGCAACATTTAATGGACGATCGTCCATTTGTGGCTAGAAAAACTCGGCAAGGGAGGCACGGTGATCTTTCGCAGCGAAACGTCCCGCGGATACGCCCTGAGCGCGCCAGCCACGCTTTACGTGGGCTTTCTGGTGGCCGCGCCGCTGGTGATCCTGATCGCCTATTCGTTCTGGACCCAGACCTATGTGACGCTCGACCGGACCCCGACGCTCCAGAACTATCGCGACGCGCTGGCCGATCCGCTGGTGCGCCACCTGATGCTGCGTTCGATCTGGATCGCAGGGGCGGTCACGGTCGTGACCGTGGCACTGGCCTATCCCATCGCCTATTTCATCGCGATGAAGGCGCGCAAGAAGACCATCTGGCTTCTACTCATCACCATTCCGTTCTGGTCCAGCTACCTTCTCCGCGTCTTTGCGTGGAAGCTGATCCTGGGTTTCAACGGGGTGATGAACTCGGCGCTGCTGGGCCTTGGTCTGATCGACGAACCGCTGGGCTTTCTGCTCTATAACGAATTTGCGGTGGTGCTGACGCTGGCGCATGCCTGGGCGCCTTTTGCGATCCTGCCGATCTATGTCAGCCTGCAAAAGATCGACCCCAGCCTGCTGGAGGCCGCCACCGATCTGGGCAACAGCCCGACGCAACGCTTCTTTCGGGTGACACTGCCCCTGACCCTGCCGGGTATCATTGCCGCCTGCCTGATCATCTTCATCCCGACCGTGGGCGACTATGTCACCCCGGCGCTGGTGGGCGGATCGGATGGCAAGATGATCGCCAACCTCATTCAGGTGCAGTTCGGCGCGGCCAACAACTGGCCGCTGGGTGCGACGCTGTCGCTGATTGCGATGCTGTCGGTGGGCTTTGTCGCCATCGTCTTTGTCATCGCCGGCACATCACTGGGGAGGCGGATCAGATGAGACGCCCTTCGACCCTGACCGCATATGCCTTCTTGTATCTGGGCTTTCTCTATCTGCCGGTCCTGTTCCTGCCCCTGTTCTCGTTCAACAGCGGCACCATCGTCGCCTTTCCGATCAAGGGCTGGACGCTGGACTGGTACCGGCAACTGGGCGAACAGGATACTCTGATCCAGGCACTGTGGAATTCGCTCGGCGTCGGATTCGTCGTTGCGATCCTGTCCACCGCCATGGGCCTGTTCGCGGCGCGGGCCTTTGTCCGGTACCGGTTCCGGGGGCAACACGCTGCCGAGGGGCTGGTGATGCTGCCACTGGTCATACCGGGGATCATCGTGGCCTCGTCGATGCTGGTGCTGTTCCTGTTTCTCGGCCTCAAACCCTCGCTGTTCACCGTGACGCTGGGCCATACCTTCCTGGCGCTGCCCTTTGCGGTTTCGATCCTGAAATCCGCCTTTGACGATTTCGATGCCTCGCTGGAAGAAGCCTCGTATGACCTGGGTGTCGGCGTGTTCGAAACCTTCCGGCGGGTGACATTGCCAGTCGTCGCCCCGGGCATCGTGGCCAGCATGCTGGTCACCTTCACGGTCAGCTTCGATGAATTCGTGCTCGCGTTCTTTCTCTCCGGCAACCAACCCACTCTGCCGGTCTATATCTGGAGCCAGATCCGCTTTCCCGCCAAGCTGCCCAACGTGCTGGCGCTGGGCTCCATCCTCTTGCTCACCTCGGTCCTGCTGCTGGTGCTGGCCGAGTATTTCCGCCGACGCTCTTCCGCCCGCGAGGTCAGATGACACAGAGAAACATCATAGAGCTCCGGGATGTCGAGAAACGCTATGGCAACTTCGTGGCCGCCGAAAGCATCAATCTGGACCTCAGGCAGGGCGAATTCTTCTCGCTGCTCGGTCCGTCGGGATGCGGCAAGACCACGGTCTTGCGGATGATCGCAGGGTTTCAGGAGCCGACTGCGGGCAGCGTGACGATCGATGGCCAGAACATGGCGGGGGTACCGGCGAACAACCGGCCGACCAACATGGTCTTTCAAAGCTACGCGATCTTCCCGCATCTCAATGTCGGCAACAACGTCGCCTATGGGCTGCGCGGTCGCGTGCCCCGCGCCGAGATCGACCAGCGCGTGACCGAGGCGCTGGAGATGGTCCAGCTTGGCGGCCTTCAGAACCGCGGCGCCAGCGAGCTGTCGGGCGGACAGCGGCAACGGGTGGCGCTGGCGCGCGCCCTGATCATGCGGCCAAAGGTGCTGCTGCTGGACGAACCGCTTTCGGCGCTGGACAAGAAGCTGCGCGAACAGATGCAGTTCGAGATGCGCAACCTGCAACAATCGCTGGGCATCACCTTTGTCATGGTCACCCATGACCAGTACGAGGCGATGACCATGTCCGACCGGATCGGTGTCATGTTCAACGGGCGGCTCAAGCAGGTCGACACGCCGGCCACGCTCTATGCGCGCCCCTGTGACCGGCAGGTCGCCAGTTTCATCGGCGAGATGAATATCATCGCCGCCGACCTGCTTGACGAGACCGACGATACGCTTTCGATCGACGCCGCCGCGTTTGGCCGGATGCAAATCGACCGAAATCCGAACGTTCCAAGCCACGCCAGGCGGATGATCGTCGGCATCCGTCCCGAACAGCTCGAGATCAAGGCGGAGAGGCCCTCGGATTACCCAACCGCCGTGCAGGGCAAGGTCAGCAATGTCGCCTTTTACGGCGAAAACATCCATTACCACGTTCAGGTTGCAGGTCTCGAAACGCCGATCGCGGTTTCGGTCCCCAACTATTTCCACACGGTCGATTTCAGTCGCGGCGACACGGTCTGGCTGGGGCTGTTGCCCGCCAGCGTGATCGACCTCGGCAAGGCCACCGAATAACGCCAAAGGGAGGATAACATGAAACTTCAGGGAATTGCGGCCTTCGCAAGCGCGATGGCGATCAGCACGGCAAGTGCCGGCGCGGGCGGCGCCGATCTGACCGTGTTCGACTGGTCGGGATACGAGGACCCCGGCTTCTTTGCCAGCTACATGGCGAAATACGGGGACGAAGCGCCCAGCTATTCCTATTTCGGCAGTCAGGAAGAGGCCTTTACCAAGCTGATGTCGGGCTTTACCGCCGATCTCGCCCATCCCTGCTCGGACGCGGTACGCAAATGGGTGGCGGCCGACCTGATCAAGCCGCTGGATGAAAGCAAGCTGACCAACTGGGCCGATATGCTGCCCGAGATCAAGGAGGTCGACGGCATCGTTCTGGATGGCAAGCTCTACATGCTGCCCTTCGAATGGGGCAATACCGGCCTGATCTATCGCACCGACAAGATCGCTGCCGACGCGGTCTCGCTTCAACTGCTGGCCGATCCCGCCTATGCGGGCAAGATCGCCATTCCCGATGCGGCCTCGTCGGCCTATGCGCTGGCCTCGCTGGCCACCGGCAACGGCGCCGATTACACCAATCTGAGCGACGAACAGTTCAAGGAAGCGTCGGATTTCCTGCGCGCGATTCATCCCAACATGCGGTTCTACTGGTCGGATGCGGGCCAGCTGGACCAGGCGATGACCAGCGGCGAGATCGAAATGGGCTGGGCCTGGAACCAGTCCGAGCTGAACCTGATCTGGAACGAAGTGCCCGCCGCGATGATGCGGGACGTCGACAAGGGTATCGCCACCTGGGTCTGTGGCTATGTGCATCTGAAATCCTCGACCACGCCGGACGAACAGGTCTATGACCTGCTCAACGCGCTCACCGATCCTGTCAGCGGTCAGTACATCATCGACAACTGGGGGTATCCGCATTCCAACGCCAAGGCGTTCGAGATGGCCGATCAGGCCAACATCGAGGCCTACGGGTTCTCCGATCCTAAAAGCTTCTTCGAAGGCAGCCTGTTCTTTGACGCGGTGACGCCGGAACTCGAGGCCAAAATGCTGGCCGAGTTCGAGCGGATCAAGGCCGGCTTCTAATTCACTCATTTCGCCGGGGGCGCCTCTGCGCCCCTGGCCCCGACGGATAGGAACACGCGCGACATGTCCGACGCGAACCCATACGCTTTGCTTTTTGAACCGGTTAAGATCGGCCCGGTAACAGCCCGCAACCGGTTCTTTCAGGTACCGCATTGCACCGGGCTGGGTCATCTGCGTCCGCGCGCCGACGCCGGTGTGCGAGGGATAAAGGCCGCTGGCGGCTGGGCGGTGGTTTCGAACCAGGAAACCGAGATTCATCCCACCTCGGATCTTTCGCCCTTTCCCGAGGGGCGGCTTTGGGATGACCGTGACATTCCAGCTTTGCGGCTGATGACGGACGCCGTGCATGAACACGGGGCGCTGGCCGCGATCCAGCTGGTGCATAACGGCAACCATGCCGTCAACCACCTGAGCCGCGCGCCGATCCTGGCCCCCTCCGAGATGAGCGCCGATCTGGCGATGCCGAAACACGCCCGCGCCATGGACAAGACCGATATCCGCGAGCTGCGCCGCTGGCACCGGGACGCGGCCTTGCGTGCCAAACAGGCCGGTGCCGACATCATCTATGTCTATGCCGGACATTCCATGTCGATCGCCCAGCATTTCATGCTGCCGCATATGAACACCCGCAGCGACGAATATGGCGGGTCGCTGGAAAACCGCGTGCGGCTTGCCCGCGAGTTGCTGGAGGACACGCGCGAGGCGGTGGGCGACACCTGCGCCGTGGCCTTCCGTTTCGCCATTGACGAGATGCAGGGACCCGACGGCATGCAGGCCGCCGAAGAGGGCCGCGCCGTGGTCGAGTTGCTGGCCGATCTGCCCGACCTGTGGGACGTCAATGTCTCGGGCTGGGACAATGACAGCATCACCACCCGGTTTCAGCCGCAGGACGGATACCAGAACGACGCCCTTGCCTTTGTCAAGCAGGTGACCGGCAAGCCCGTCGTGGGCGTGGGCCGGCTGACCTCGCCCGACCTTATGGTGTCGATGGTCAGAAAGGGGATCGTGGACCTGATCGGCGCGGCGCGGCCCTCGATCGCCGACCCGTTCCTGCCGACCAAGATCCGCGAAGGCCGCATCGACGAGATCCGCGAATGCATTGGCTGCAATATCTGCGTCGCCTCGGACAATCTGGGCATTCCGATCCGCTGCACCCAGAACCCGACCATGGGCGAGGAATGGCGCCGCGGCTGGCACCCCGAGGTCATCACCTCGAAGGGCAAGCAGAACGAGGTTCTGGTGATCGGCGGTGGCCCGGCCGGGCTGGAATGCGCCATGCAGATGGCCCGGCGCGGCTATGAGGTGACACTGGCCGAGGCATCGTCCGAATTCGGCGGGCGCGTGGCCCGTGAAAGCCGCCTGCCGGGGCTGTCGGCCTGGGGCCGGGTGATGGACTACCGCCTGAACGACCTGAACCGGCGCGCCAATGTGCGTATGTTCACCAACAGCGCGCTGGATGCGGCGCAGGTCGCCGAACTGGGCATCGGCAACGTGTTTGTGGCGACCGGCGCCCATTGGCGCCGCGACGGCATCGGCCGCAACACCCAACGCCACGCGCCAGATATCGCAGCGGGCGCAACCATCCTGACACCCGACGACATCCTGTCGGGCCAGATGCCCCCTGTGGGCCCGGTCCTGGTCTATGATGACGACAATGTCTATCTGGCGGGCGTGATTGCCGAGAAGCTGGCCTTGGCCGGTCTGGAGGTGATCTTTGCCACGCCCGAGAGCCTGGTTTCCAGCTTCACCGTGAACACTCTGGAACAGCATCGCATTCAGGCCCGGCTGATCGACCTGGGCGTGGACATCCGCTGCAACCAGACGCTTGCGGCGCTTGGCACAGGCAATGCCACCCTGGCCTGCGCCTTTACCGGGCGACAGCTACCGGTGGTCTGCGAGTCTGCGGTGCTGGTGACCGAGCGCATCCGCGAGACCACCCTGCACGCCAGCCTGAAGCCGCTGAACCTGACCACGCTCGAGCTGATCGGGGATGCCGCGCAGCCGGGCCTGATCGTCGATGCGGTGTTCTCCGGCCATCGCGCCGCCCGTGATTTCGAACGCCCGAGACAGGATGCCGACAAGGATTGGTTCCGCCGTGAAATCATCGACCTGCGAGAGGAGTCGTGACATGACCGGACGCCCCCCCGAACTCGACGCGCTGATTGCCGAATACCACCCCGGACTGGCCATGCCGCGCGGGTTTTACACCTCGCAAGCGATCTATGATCACGATATCGCGCGGGTCTGGAACCGGAACTGGCTCTGGGCCGGGCACGAAAGCCAGATCCCCGAGGCTGGGGATTATGTCTTGCTCGATTACGGGTCGGAATCGATCATCATCGTGCGCGACCGCGACGGCGGGGTGCGCGCACATCTGAATATCTGCCGGCATCGCGGCTCGCGCATCTGTACAGAGGCTGAGGGAACGGCGCGCGTCTTTGCCTGCCCCTATCATGCGTGGACCTTTGAGTTGACAGGCGAGTTGCGCGCGGGCCGGGCTATGGGGCCGGATTTCGACCCCTCGCGCTGGGGGCTGTTCCCGGTCCGGGTGACGCTGTTCCAGGGACTGATCTTTGTCTGCTGCGACGCGGACACACCGGCACTGGAGCCGACGCTGGCGCAACTGGCCCCGCTGACCGCGCCCTATGGGCTGGACCGTCTGAAGGTGGCGCACAAGGCCAGCTATCCGGTGCCCGCCAACTGGAAGCTGGCGGTCGAGAACTATCTGGAATGCTATCATTGCGGCCCGGCACATCAGGAGTATTCTCGCTCGCACAGCCTGAAATCGCCCAAGGAAATGGCCGAGCTCGTGGGTCCCCTGGCTGCACGCGCGGCGGCGGCGGGGCTGTCCTCCGAGATGCTGGACCTGACCGGGGCGGCCGCTCCGACGCCGTTCACCGGCGCCTATCTGCGCCGCTATCCGCTCTATCCCGGCTACGATACCGGCAGTCGCGATGGCGCGCCCCTGGCACCGCTTCTGGGTGACCTCAAAGGGTATGACGGCGGTGCCACCGACATGGGGATCGGGCCACTCAACTGGTTCCTGGTCTATTCCGATCACCTGGTCGGCTACCGGTTCCTGCCCCGCGACGTGCAGCAGACCGACATCGAGGTGGTCTGGATGGTCCATGCCGACGCTGAAGAAGGGCGCGACTATGACCGCGAAGCGCTCACCTGGCTCTGGCATGTCACTTCTCAGGATGACGAGCGCATCATCCGGCACAATCAGGCCGGCGTGAACTCGGCCTATTTCCAGCCCGGCCCGTTGAGCGAAATGGAAGGCTGGGTGGGCGATTTCTACAACTTCTATCTACGCATGATCGGGCCGGACCCCGAATTCAGGAAGGCAGCAAATGGTTGAGACACCCACAAAACCCCGTCGGCGGGGTGGCGGCGGACGTGCCGCGCGGATCGCGGTGCAGCAGGCGACCACCGGTAACGAGGCGGTTCATGGCGGGATGCAGGGCGGACGGTACAAACCGCTCAGCCAGCGCGACATGGAAAACATTCACGCTGCCGCGCTGACCGTGCTGGAACGCACCGGCGTGTCCGATCACTTTCCCGAATTGCTGGATCTTGTCCTGCCCAAGGGCGCGGTGCTGAACGAACATGGCCGCCTGTGCTTTCCCCGCGCGTTGATGGAGGACCTGCTCTCTGTCGCGGCAAAGGAGTTTTATGTTTTTGCCCGAGGTGAGCGTGAGGGCAAGGATGACATGCACTGCAGCGCCGAAAGCGTCTATTTCGCCAATTCGGGCACGGCGGTCACCACCTTCGACTACGAAACGAGGTCCTATCGCCCCTCGACCCTGCGCGACGTCTACGATTTCACCCGGCTGGTGGATCAACTGGAAAACATCCACATGCTGGGCGATACGGTTCTGGCCACCGATGTGACGGACGATTTCGCCCATGACATGAACACCGTCTACGCGATGCTGGCGGGCAGCCAGAAACCCGCCTGCCTGACCTTTCGCGACCGCAGCCACATCCCGCACGCGATCCGCATGTTCGACCTGGCCTCGGGCGGCGAAGGCAGTTTCATGAAAAAGCCCAGCGTGATCTTTGGCGGCTGCCCGATGGTTTCGCCCCTGCGGATCGGGCGCGAGAACATGGAGCTTCTGATCGACACCGCCAAACTGGGCCTGACCGTCGATCTGGCGGTGCCGCCGCAGGCCGGGGCCACCGCCCCCGCCACGCTGGCCGGGACGCTGGTGCAGACCGTGGCCGAGACCCTCGCTTGCGTGGCAATCGTCAACCTGATCACCCCCGGCTGCCCGGTCTGCTTTGCCGCCTGGCCCTTTATCACCGATCTGCGCAGCGGCTCGTTCACCGGGGGCAGCGGCGAACAGGCGCTGATCGGGGCCGCCGCGGTACAGATGGGCAATTTCTATGGCCTGCCCACTTCCGTGGGCGCAGGCATGACCGACGCCAAGGTGCCCGATGCGCAATACGGGTTGGAAAAGGCGCTGACCTTTTCGCTTGCCGCCCATGCGGGTGCCAACCGGCTGTGCGAGTTCGGCGGCATGATCGGCAGCCTGATGGGATGCAGTTTCGAAAGCATGGTCATCGACGACGAGGCCGGCGGCATGATCCTGCGAACCCTGCGCGGGATAGAGGTTTCGGACGAAACCATGGCCGTGGATGTGATCCACAAATGCGCCATCGACCCTGGCCATTTCCTGGGCAATCCGCACACGCTGTCCTATATGAACAGCGAGTTCGTCTATCCGCAACTGATGGACCGTGAACGCACCGACACGTGGGAAAACGAGGGCAAGACCGACTTGCTGGAACGGGCACGGGAAAAGGCCACACGGATCCTGGACAGCCACTTTCCCAACTATTTCGGGGCAGCCGACGCCCAGGTGCGCGCTGAGTTCCCGATTGTCATGACGCGCGCGGAAATGGCGGTGCGCCATGGATAACACCAAGGCCAGGGAATGGGACAACGATCACTTTCTGCATCCATGGGAAGGGATGGAAACGCTTGGCCGCAACGACCGGACCCTTGTCGAAGGCGCAAGCGGCATTCATGTCGTCAACGACCGGGGCGACCGGCTGATCGACGGTCCCGGTGGCATGTGGTGCACACAGATCGGATACGGGCGCACGGAAATGGCCGAGGCGATGGCGGAGCAGGCGCGGCAGCTGGCCTATTTCTCGCCTTTCAGCAACACCAATTCGACTGCGGCCCGGTTCGCCCGCGAGATTGCCAGACGCGCCCCCGGTGATCTCAACCATGTCTTTTTCACCACCGGTGGCTCGACTGCGGTCGATACCGCGCTCCGCTTCATCCAGTTCCGGAACAATCTGCTGGGGCGTCCCGAGAAGAAGATCATCATTTCGCGTCAGAAAGCCTATCATGGCAGCACCTACCTGGCCGCAAGCGTCAGCGGAAAGGAGCGCGACCGCCTATGGCTGGACAAGGCGGACGACCTGACCCATTTCCTGCCCAACGTGAACCCGCTCTATCGTCGCGAAGATCAGTCGATCGAAGCGTTTCTGGAGGAAAAGGTCGCCGATCTCGACACCGCCATCCAGACGCTGGGTCCCGACAGGGTGGCCGCGTTTATCGCCGAACCGATCCTTGCCTCCGGTGGTGTCATCGTCCCGCCCGAAGGCTATCACAGGCGCTGTCTCGAGGTCTGCCGCCGCCACGATGTCCTGTATATATCGGACGAAGTCGTCACCGCGTTCGGACGGCTGGGTCACTGGTTCGCCTCGAAGGATGTATTCGACATCGAACCGGATATCATCACCTGTGCAAAAGGTCTGACTTCGGGATACTCGCCAATGGGGGCGGCCATCGTATCGGACCGGTTGATCGCCGATGTGACCGGAATGGAGGCGACCTTTTCCAACGGCTATACCTATTCCGGTCACCCGGTCAGCGCGGCGGCGGGTCTCAAGAGTATGGAGATCATCGAACGCGAAGGTATCCTTGATCATGTGCGGCGGATGACACCTGTCTTTCAGGGGCGGTTGCAGGACCTGGCAGAGATCGACATCGTCGCCGACACCCGCGGGATGGGGCTGATGGGCTGCGTACAATGCTCCGAGGCCGGTGCCGCACTGGGCGAATTGCAGCGCGATTACCAGCTTGGTGCGAGTATCGATGCCGAATGCCAGAAACGCGGGCTGATCTTGCGCCCCATCGTCAACATGTGCGTTTTTTCGCCACCTCTGATCATCTCCGAAGCGGAAATCCATCAAATGTTCGATATTCTGCGGGAGGGGCTCCTGGCCGCAAGATCCTCCACCTGACCAGTTGCAAGGCCAGGCTGGCCAGATGGCCGACAGGGTTTAGCCCCGGTCCGGACGGGAGTGGGGTCGATAGCCGCAAGGGCGGTCCGGGATCGCCGGGGAGAAGCAGCTGCGTCGGTTCGGTGCCTACGCCAGGCATTTGCGCGCGTTCGTCGAAAGTCACCTCAGCGAAGCAGACGGTGTCGTCCTGTCGCAAGGATCTTGAGCGAAGCTATCGAAGCTTCCGAGCTGACCCAGCGTGAAATCGCCGATCGAGTTGGCTTCAATCACCCGAACATCATTTCAATGTTGAAGTCGGGCGAAACAAGGGTTCCGTTGGATCGCGTTCGCTACCCGGGTGGAAAATCCAGTATGTACGGCCTGATGACTGCCATTCTGCGCGAAAACAGCTTGGAGAGACGGCCATATGTAGAACCCTACGCTGGGGGTTGTGGTTTGGCGTTGTCCTGTCGCAAGGATCTTGAGCGAAGCTATCGAAGCTTCCGAGCTGACCCAGCGTGAAATCGCCGATCGAGTTGGCTTCAATCACCCGAACATCATTTCAATGTTGAAGTCGGGCGAAACAAGGGTTCCGTTGGATCGCGTTCCCGCCCTATCCGCTGCGCTGGGTCTGGACCAGCAGGAATTTCTGCTTAAAGCAATCAAGGAATATCACCCGAATGTGCACGAAGTCCTTGTCGACGTTCTCGGCCTACCGCTCTCCGATGCGGAAATAGCCATGCTCGGGATCTATCGTAGGGCGGCTTTGCGCGGAGAAATTGAAGTCACCGGACCCTTTGGGAGAGCCTTCGAAAGTCTTCTGGAAATGGCGGTTCCCACTGCGAGCACACCGCTTAGAGATTGTGATGGGGGCCCAACATAAACGTCACCTCCTTGCCAGCCTGGACAGGTCAAGCATGCCCTCCAAAGCTTTCCTGAAAGGTTCTTCGATCGAGATCTGGCCGCGGATATTGGCGATGCGGAACATGGCTATCACGCCAAACTCCGCATCCTCCATATGAATGCCCAATGTCTCTACCAGGACCTCGAAGACACCGGGATGATATTCCTGGATCGCAAGCACCAGAAACTGTCGTTCATCCATCTGCAGTGTGCGGGCAAGATCGGGGATTCGATCGAGGGGAACCTGCATATCGCCTTGTGCGATCTCGAGGAGGGTGGCAGGCAGTCGAAATCCGCATCTACCCGCAATTTCGGTGAGTCCGAGATCGGATCTATCAATGGCTCGGGCAAGCATTTTGGTTGTCGGGCTCAATGACATGTGGCTACTCCCTTTGCATCATGTGACATGTCAGCACGTGCTAGACAGAGCGCAGACATCCATAGTGCTGCTCGCCTATTGCCGCCCCTCCAAGGTTCCGTGCGGTTTCAGGCTTCGGGCGGCGGGAACGCTATATGTTCGGAGCGCGACTTACTAGGACTTCGGAGATCCATAATTGCGGTTATTCAGGCGCGAACCCAGCCTTTCCCGATCCGGATTGCCCCCGTTGCGCTTTGCGGATCGACAGATACGTCGATGTCACTTGTTTGAAAGCGACCGCTCTAATCGCGCTTTCAAAGCCGCCGTTTTCCACTTGGAAAAGACGGAATTGGGACGGAGCAATCAGGGTATCACCGCTGACGGGGAATGGTTGGAGGATGCGATCACAATTAACAGACATCCGCCGGAAGTCCCTGCCGAACATCGCCGAGACCTTTTCCACTTTGCAAAAGAAAACGGGGGCGACACGCGGAGCGAAGAGGCGAAAACCAGAACGCAAACTTTGCGTTCTGGTCTGGAACCTCAGGAAATCTTCGGATTTGCCCGTGCCAATGCCGAAAAAATCGGCCTGTCCAAGCGCAGCATCGAGCTTGCGGTCCAGATCTGGATGCGTCTTTGCCCGATGGCACGCGACCGCCTGGTCGGCACCCCGCTGGCGCGCAAACAGACCGAGCTGAAAGCGCTCTCCGATCTCAGCAGCCGCCGCCAGGCCCAGGTGCTGGACCTGATCCTGGGCGAGGAGGATGTGACCAATGTCGCGGGGGCCTTGCAGGCGCTTGAGGGCGGCGTTGTGCCCGACCCGGTCGAGAAACAGTTGGCCCAGCTTCGCAAGCAGGTGGGCACGCTGCCCGACCCGGTGTTCGACCGGCTGATCCTCGAGAACGAAGAGCGGGTCATGGCCGCGCTCAAGCGGCAGGGGAGGCTGGAATGACGGGCGCTTCCGGCCGAGAGTTTCTGAGCGCGCGGGAGCTGGCCGAACTCGCCAAATCGCGCGGCATTTCAACCTTTCCGCATACCGAGCGCAGGGTTCGTGACTATGCGATCCGGGAAGGCTGGAACGATCTGCCGGACACCCTCTGCCGGAAACGCCCCGGGCGCGGCGGTGGGCTTGAGTATCACTTCACCCTGTTGCCGGGCAGCCTGCGCGATGCCTTGGACGGCCAGATCGTCCGGTCAGCGGCGATTTCGCGGCATACAGCCCAGGCGTTGGCGGACAAGGCCCGGATCGACGCCCTGCGCAGCCATGCCCTACCCGCGCGGGCGCGGGCCGTGATGGAGGCGCGCGCCGAGATCCTGACGTCGATCGAAGGCTACGCGATCGCCAACAACCAGACCCGCGCCTGGGGCATCGCGCGGCTTCTGGACGCCCAAGAGGAATGGGCAGACCGTCAGGAAATCGAAGCGCGGCGCGATGGCGGCGCATTCCTGACGGATCGGGAGGCTGAAAGCCTTGCCCGTCCGCTGGTCCTAACGGCGCCCGCCGGGTTCCAGCTGGACCCCGCCCGGCTTCAACTGGCCAATGACCGCAAGACGGCCGTCGCGATCAAGCGCAGCACGCTTTACGCCTGGTTCAAGACGCGCTCGGAGGACGGGGTGATCGCGCTCGCCCCGACGCCGCCCAAAACGCAGGCGCCCATTCATCCGGGCTTTGCCGATTTCCTGAAATTTTACGCGATCGGCTCGAAGCCCTCGGCCTCGGACGCATTGGGGGAGTATCTCAAGACCAACCCGCCCCACGAGAAGCGCCTGACCCTGTCCCAGGTGCAATACATCCTGCGCAACAGGCTCAACAATATCGAAAAGCATGTGGGCCGCGAGGGGCTCCTGACCCTGCGCTCACGCATGGCTTACGTGACGCGTACGACCGAGGGCATGTGGCCCACCACGATCTACTCGGCCGACGGCAAGACATTCGACGCCGAGATCGCGGATCCGGTGACCGGGCGCGCGATCCGGCCCGAGATCACCACGGTGATCGATGTCGTGACCCGCAAGATCGTCAGCATATCGTTGGCGCGCTCGGAGAACCAGATCACGGTGGCCGAGGCGCTGCGGCGGTCCTGCATGGACAATGGCATATGCGCGATCTTCTACGTTGACCGTGGCCCTGGCTATCGTAACCAGGCGATGGATGCCGATGTCAGCGGTCTGATGGGGCGGCTCGGGATCACCAAGATGCATGCGGCGCCCTATGGCTCACAGGCCAAAGGCCGGATCGAACGCCCCAACGCCACGGTCTGGAACGTGCTGGCCAAGCGTCTGCCCACCTATATCGGCCCCGACATGGACATGGAGGCGGGGCAGAAGGTCCACAAGCTTACCCGCCGCGACCTGAAGGAGTTCGGGCAGTCCAGGTTGCTGCCTGACTGGCAGGATTTTGTCGGCATGTGTGACGCCATGGTGGCCGAGTACAATGATCGCCCCCATCGCGGCCTTCCCAAGTTCCTTGACCCTGAAACCGGCAAGAAACGTCATATGACGCCGAACGAGTGTTGGGCTGCTCATGTGGCCGAAGGGTTCGAGCCGGTTACGATTGACCGTGACGAGGCTGACGACCTGTTCCGGCCTTACGAAATCCGCACGGTGCGCCGCGCCGAGGTGGAGATATTCACCAACACCTATTTCCACCGCGAACTCGAACGCTATCACGAAGAGACCCGGCCCAGCTGGATGCAGGAGGCGGGCTTTGCAGCGCAGCGCGAGGAAATCCGCCGCTGGCATGTTGAGGACCGGCACCCGCCTTGGCGGGACATTGGCTATCACTGGCTGATCGGCCGGTCTGGCCTGGTGCTGCCCGGCCGCGCCGAAACCGCGATCGGGGCCGGTGTAGCGGGTCACAATGCGGGCGTCATCCATATCTGCCTGATCGGCGGGCACGGCGCCGGCGCGAACGACCGGTTTTCCGATCATTTCACGCCGATGCAGGACCGGGCCTTGCGCCGCCTGATCGGGGAGATTTCCGGCCGCACGCCGATCGAACGCATCTCGGGCCACAACCAATACGCCGCCAAAGGGTGTCCGGGCTTCTCGGTGCCTGCCTGGCTCAAGGCCAAGTCCTGAACGGAGAGAACCATGAACGGTACGAAATCCCTTTTTCTGTCGAAAACCGTCTGGGGCGGTATCGCGGCCGTGGTCGGTGGCGGGGTCGCCATCGGCAACGTGGTGGTGACCGGCGCCGATGTGATGGAGATCCACCAACTGCTGACCGGGATCGTGAGCGCGGTGGGCGGCCTGGTTGCCATCTACGGCCGCAAAGTGGCCGACCGGAAGATCGGCTGATGGTCCGTCTTTTCGCCACCCTGTTTGCCATCTTGGTTTTCGCGAGCGGGGCAAACGCGCAGAACTGTGCGCCCAGGGAGCGGGCGGTTGCGTTCCTGGCGGAGCGTTACTCCGAGACGCCCCGCATGCTCGGCCTCGATCCGCGCGGTGCGATCATCGAGCTTTTCGCGTCAGACGAAACCGGCACCTGGACCTTGCTGGTAACGAACGCCAACCTGGTGAGCTGCGTAATTGCAACCGGCGACGGCTTTGCTCTCGTGGCTGCTCCGCCTCCAGGGTCGGACATGTGAACGGCTAGAGGACAGTGATGACCGATATGTCAGGCCACCATGCCGCTGAAATCGTCCGGGCGCACCAGCGCCTGGATGCGCATTCGCACCGCCTCCACCAGCTCGAGCTCTCGGAGGCCTCGAATTCGGAATGGCGTAAGCTGACGACCGAGAAGCTCGATGACATCAAGTCGGGTGTCACCTGGATCAACCGGCTGCTTTGGGGCGGCCTGATCGCTGCCGTTCTGGCGTTCATTGTCGCAGGAGGGCTGAGTGGCACCGCGCAGTAACGAAGAGCTGCGCCGCAAGGCGCGGTCGGACTATGTGTTTCGCCGCTTCACCGCAGCGACCATCAAGTACACCTCGAAGGAAAGCATCACCACCGAGATGCTGGCCGCGTTCTTCGACGTCAAACGGGTGATCGTCGGCAAGGCCGTCTACCTGCCCGAAACGGCGGACGATACCGTGCTTGCCACCGATGTCTGGGGCGATGACGCGGTGCTGGCCTATGTGCCCGAGGCCGGGAACAACTACCAGGTTCCCGCCTATGGCTACACCTACGAGCTGAACGGCTATCCGCAGGTCGAGGTGCCCTATGCCGAACGGTCCAACGACAGCTGGGTCTATCCGACCAAGGCCGAGCGCCGGACCTACCTGACCGGCGCCGAGGGCGGGTTCCTGTTCCAGAACGCAGGCGGCGCGGCAGCCTAAGGCCGCCCACCTTTTTGCGGGGTGGAGAAGCAGTATCTCGCCTGGCTCATAACCAGGAGGTCGCAGGTGCAAATCCTGCCCCCGCAACCACCAACCCGAAGGGAAAGACCATGGAAAAGACCGAAGTGCGACTGACGGGACCGGCCAAGGTGGGCGGGGTCTGGAAAAAACCCGGCGATGTGGTTTCGCTCGACGACACGGAACTGGCCCAGGTGCGGGACATCGGTCTCCTGTCGGACACGGGTTTGATCGCCACATCCGATCCGGTCGAGCTCATCACCTCTGATGGCACGCTGACGGGCTCAGTCGAGGCCGAGCGAGACGCCGCGCTGGCCCGTGCCATCGAGGCCGAGGCGCAACGCGACCTGCTGCAGGGCCGCGTGAGCGAACTGCAGGACCAGCTCGCCGCCATCCAGGCCGCGCAGCCGCAGCCGGTCACGACACCGGCAGAGGCCAAGCCCCCGACCCACTCCGAGCCATCCCCCGACCCGGAGGAGACGGGAGACACCCCCGCCGCGCCCGCGCCTGAGAAGGCCGCAAAGCCCGGCCGGTCGCGCGGCGGCAAGAAGAGCTAGGCAGCAGCTCTTCCCCGTCCGGGGCGGCCATGTGCCGGCCCGGGCAAACCCGATCAAGACGTTAGGATCGTTGTGATGAAATCCTCTCTTCAAACCGGTGACGAACTGGCAGCCTCGGTTCAGAAGACTGCCGACCGTGTGACGCTCGCGGACCTGAAAGCCAAAGTGGCCTCGGAGGAGTACATCAGCTCCCGATCCGCGCCGCACCTGACGATCTGCGTACTGCTTCTGCGAAATGGCTGGTCGCTGGTTGGCAAGTCAGCTCCGGCTGACCCTCAGAACTTCGACGCGGAAGCGGGCCGAAAGTTCGCCTACGACGATGCACTGCGTCAGCTTTGGCCGCTTGAGGGGTATGTTCTGCGCGAGAGGCTCGCGAAAGAATGAGCTACGCCACCCTCACAGACCTGATCGAACGTTCGGGCGAAACCGAGATCCTGCAGATCGCCGACCACGACCGCGATGGCACCGCCGATCCGGATGTGATCGCGGCGGCCCTGGCGGACGCAACCAGCACGATCGACGGTTACGTTGGCTCCCGCTATTCCCTGCCCCTGCCATCGGTGCCCGACCTGGTCCTGACCTGGACCGTGTCGATCGCCCGCTACACCCTGCACCGCCACGGTGCACCGGAACACGTGGAGCAGGATTACAAGGATGCAATCGCGGCCCTGAAGGACGTGGCGCGCGGCCTGATGGTCCTGCCGATCCCGGCAGGCGAGGAACAGGCGGCACCGTCTTCCGGCACCGTGCTCGCCGAGCATCCCGACCAGGTGTTCACGCCCGCCCGCCTGAGGGGTTGGTGATGCTGGCCGCGATCCTGAACCACCTAAAGACCGGACTGCCCACATGGGCGGGCGTGGAGATCGCCGAGGATATCGACGCGCTGGTTTCCCGCGCCGGCCAGGTCGAGAGCAGCTCGGCCATCCTGATGCCCTGGCGCGAACGCGGCGGTCCGCAGCAATTGGCGACCGGTGGCCACCGCCAACGTGTCGAGGTCCAGTTCGCCGTGGGCATTGTCTTGCGCGACTATTCCGGGCCGATGGGACAAGAGCGCGCGCTCCGCTTCGACGAACTCAAGGGGGATCTGGAAACCCTGCTCGCCGGCTGGACGCCGCCCGGCGCGACCGACCCCTGCGAGCTTGTCGGCGGCGAAAGCAGCCCGATCACCAAGGGTGTCAGCATTTACGTCACCACCTGGGCCACCGCCCGATTTCTGACAGGAGACCTGACATGACCGAACGCCCCTCATCCGGTGGGCGCCACTGGCGCGATCCGAAGACCGGCAAGCTCAGCGCGACCCCGCCCGAGCCCAGGTCCGAACCCGAGGACCAACCGGCTGAAAAGCCGAAACCGAAACCCGCTGAGAGGAAATGACCATGCCGAAGCGGTACTGGAACAAACTGGCGATCCTGCACAAGATCGAAGCGACCTATGCGGTCTCGGCTGCCCCCGTCGCGGGCGACGCGCTGATCGGCAAGAACGTCTCTTACACCCCGCTCGAGGCCGAGGAGGTCGAGCGCGACCTGATGCTGCCGTATTTCGGGCATCAGGGGATCATTCTGACCGGAGAATACGGACGTCTCGAGTTCGAGGTCGAGATGGCGGGCGCGGGTGCGGCGGGCGATGTCCCCAAATACGGCTCCATGCTCCGGATCGCGGGCCTGGCCGAAACCGTCACCGCCGGTGTCCAGGTCGAATACGAGATCATTGAAACAGGGCTCGAAAGCGGCACGCTCTACTTCATGATGGGCGGGGTCCGTCATGTCCTGCTCGGCGGGCGGGCGAATGTGTCCCTCCAGATCACTCCGAAAAACATCCCCGTATTCAGGTTCTCCTACATGGGGCTGTTGGGGACGATCACGGACGCGGCCCTGCCGGCGGTCAGCCGGGCGGGCTGGACCGATCCGCTTGTCGTGTCGAAAGCCAACACGGTGATGACGCTGCACGGCTGGACGGCCGTGGCGGAAAGCCTGTCGATCGATCTCGGCAACACGGTCACGCCGCGTTTCCTGATCGGCGACGAGAGCATGGAGATTACCGGGCGCAAATCGACCGGGACGGCGGTTGTCGAGGCCCGGCTCATGGCCGAGATCGACTGGTTCGCCCGTGCCCACGCCCGGACCCGTGGCGCGCTCTCGCTGGTTCACGGCACGCAGGCCGGCAACATCGTCGAAATCTCCGGCCCTGCCGTCGAGATCGGAAAACCGGCCCAGGGCCAGACCGACGGGATCGCCAATTACAGCCTGCCGCTCGTCTTCTGTCCGACCGCCGGTCTCGACGAGCTCAAGATCACGGTGAAGTAACATGACCCATTTCGTGCTTGCAGACAGCTATACCTATTGGTGGCCGGTGACCGTCGAGATCCCGGATCCCGACAATGCCGGGGCGCTTTTGAAATTCGAGTTCGACATTCAGTTTGAACCCGAAGACCAGGACGAGCTGCTTACAGCCACCGAGACCTCCGTCAAGGCACGCAGCGCCCGAGAAATCGTCGAACAGGAACAAAGCCGCCTGCTCGACGTTGTACGGGGCTGGCGCAAGGTAGTGGGGATGACGGGTGATCCCGTTCCCTACAACGAAGCGAACTTCCGCAAGGCGATGCGACACAGCTGGTTCCGCAAGGGCGTCTACCAGGCCTATTCCGCAAGCCTCAACGGGGAAGCGGTTCGGTCGGGAAACTGAAGGCGGCGGCCCGCGCCTGGGCCTTAGCGCGGGTCGGCCGCTCCGACGACCGCACACCGGTCAAACCCGATGACCAGGTGATCGCCGACTTTGAGGAACTGGGCGTCACCATCGACGCCGAAGACGTGGCCCGCGACACAGGAGAGTTCAGCGTGTATCCGCATGCTGCCCGGCAAGGACGCGCTGCGCTCGGTCCTGATGGTAGTGGTGCAGGTCGCCGCCCTGGCGCTGGCCGGCCCTCTGGCCGCGGCATTGGGGATCGCGGGCAGCCTTGGTACCTCCCTGGTGGGCGCCGGCTTGACGGTTGTCGGTGCCCTGCTGGTGAACGCGCTGGTGCCGATGCCCGAGGCGGATGCGGAAAAGAACCGCCAGAGCTACCGGATCACCGGCTGGGCCAACGAGGTGCGCCCGGACGAACCGGTGCCCGTCATCCATGGCCGTCACCGGACCGCGCCGCCCTTTGCCGCCACCTCCTATACCGAGATCGTCGGCGACCAGCAGTTTGTCCACGCGCTCTTTTGCGTCGGCATGGGGCCGATAAAGATCAGCGATATCCGCCTCGGCGAGACCTCGATCGACGACTATGACGAGGTCGAGATGGAAATCCGCGAGGGCCGGCCGGATGACGATCCGATCACCCTCTACCCCCGCCAGGTGCTGGAAGAGGCCGAGGGGATCGAGCTGGTGCGGCCCCAGCCCCTCGACGATGCCGGCGAGGTCATCCCCGGCCCCGCGACCGAAACCCCGGTGGTGCGCCAGACGGCCGCCGATACCCAGCAGGTCAACCTGATCCTGGCGTTTCCGCGTGGCCTCTTTGCCGTCGATGACAAGGGGCGCCAGGCCAGCCGGCAGGTCTCGGTCCGCATTCGTCAACGCCTGGCGGGCGATCCCGTCTGGCAGGTTGTCGCCACCCTCGACATCATGGCCTCGAGCCGCGACCCGATCTACCGGCAACACGCATGGCAACTGCCCACGCGGGGCAAGTGGGACATCGAGGTCACCCGAATGACCGATGACAGTTCCTCGGCCAATGTATCCGACCTGGTGCAGCTGGCGGCGATCCAGTCGATCCGGCCTGAATACCCGATCAACATGGACAAGCCGCTGGCCCTGATCGCCCTGCGCATCCGTGCCACGCATCAGCTGAGCGGCGCGCTCGACAATCTCAACTGCATGGCGCAGCGATATGCCCGGCGCTGGGACGGTGCCGCCTGGACCGAGGGCCTGCCGCGCAATCCCGCCGCCGCCTATGTCGCGGAGCTTCAGGGCACCTCCAACCCCTTTCCCGCCACCGACGCCGAGATCGACTGGGAGGAGCTGCTCGACTGGTACCAGTGGTGCGAACAGAAGGGGCTCAGCTATGACCGCGTCGTGGAGACGGGCCTGTCGCTGGGCGATCTTCTGCGCGAGATTTGCGGCGCCGGCCGGGCGACGCCGCGCCATGACGGGCTGCGCTGGTCGATGACCATAGATCGCCCTGGCGCCCCGGTGATCGATCATATCAGCCCGCGCAACAGTGCGCAGTTCAGCTGGCAGCGCACCTATTTCGAGCCGCCGCATGGGTTCCGGGTCACGTTTTTCGACGAGACGAACGATTTCAAACAGGCCGAACGCATCGTGCCCTGGCCCGGCCATGACGGGCCGATCACGCTGACCGAGGAAATCCGCCTGCCCGGCAAGACCTCGCCCCGGGAAATCTGGATCGAAGCCCGCCGGCGGATGTACGAGCTGATCTATCGCGCCGACAGCTTCACCGCCACGCAAAGCGGCATCGCCCGGCTGATCACGCGCGGTGACCAGGTGATGGGCTCCTTCGACGTGCTCGATCGCAGCCAGATCGCGGCGCGGGTCCTGTCGGTCACCGAGCGGATGATCGAGCTTGACGAACCGGTCCCCGCAGGTGCCGATGGCATCCGGTTCCGCCTGTTTGCAGACGAGGAGGACCTGGTCGGCAGCTCGATTGTCCAGCCGATCCGCATCGAGGAACCCGAGACCCGCGTCCTGACGGTACCGGGCGACGGGCCGGTGCCCGGGCCGGGCGACCTGGTGCATCTCGGCCCGCTCAGCTCGGTCAGCCTGGCGCTGCGCGTCAAGGGGGTCGAAGCCGCTCAGAACACGGCCTCGATCCTGCACATGGTTGCCGCCGCCCCGGAGATCGATGAGCTGACCGACGCCGAGGTTCCTGACGACTGGATCGGCCGCGTCGGCACGCCGATCGTGACCGGCGCCCTGGTACCCGATGCCCCGCGCATCGTCTCGATCACCTCGCGCGCCGTCTATAGCGGCGGCGAGGAACCGGGCCAGGAGCCCGAACCGGCCGAGACCACCGTCGAGGTGATGCTGCGACCGGGACAATCCCCCATCGCGCTCCAGGGCTACCGCGTCGAGCACCGCGCCCCGCCGGAGAGCGCCTGGACCTCGACCGCCTTCACCTCGGCCGAAGGCGGCGGACGCATTGCGGGATATCTCACCGGGACCGCAATCGAGTTGCGCGCGGTTGCCGTGGCCGTCGATGGCACCGAAAGCGCCACCACCGCGACCCTGCCTCTGATTGTCGGCGGCGGCGCCAACCAGCTGCCGCCCGCCCTCGATCCCGCCTCGGTGATGGTAACCGGCGGGCCGGGCCACGCGGTGATCACGCTGGCGATGCCCGCCGCGCCCGCATCGGAGGTTCAGCTGTTCCGGGTGCCCTATGGCGCGGTCCTGGATCGCGTGGCCCATGCCCTGCCGCAGCCGGTCACCGGTGCTGTCGGGTCATCGGTGAGCTATGTCGATGGCGATGCCACCCGGCAGAACCTGCTTTCGGGGTTCGACGGCACCGGCTGGGTGCCGGGGCCGGGCTGGTCGCTATCGGGCGGTGTCGCCCAGCATGCGCCCGGCAGCGCCGGTGATCTGAGCCAGGCCCTGAGCCTCGAGGCGGGGGCGACCTATCGGCTGAGCCTCGATCTGGCCACCGTCGCGGCCGGCGCACTCACGCCGAAGCTTATCGCCCCCGCGCCGCTGCTGGGGGATGCGGTCGCCGAGCCCGGTCTCACCCATCAGGAGTTCGTCGCACCCGCCGGCGCCACCGGGCTGGCCCTCGATGCGCCCGCCGCCTTCGACGGCAGCCTCTCCCGCGCCGTTCTCTACCGCGCCTCGGCCGCCGCCGTGAGCCAGGGCCGCTACGCCTATTACGCCGAAACCCGAACCGACGAAGGGCTGCCGGGACCGCTGGCCGGCCCCTTCGCCGTCACAATTCTCTGAGCAGGAGGTACAACATGTCCGCAGGCGTCTCGACAACCAATCTGCCCTCGATCGCGGTGGCGGATGAGGTGATGGTCAACAAGGATGGCAGCACCGGCCGTCAGCTCGTGGCCGACCTGGCCACGCAGCTGGCCGCAACCGGTCCCATCGCCACCAAACAGGACGATCTCCTCGCCCGCGTCGCGGAGCTTGAAGGCCGCGACCCCGGATCGCCCAACCCCAAGGACCCGGTCGCCTGCGCGACCACCGCCAATATCGCGCTCGCGGGCGAACAGAGCATCGACGGCGTGCTCACCGCCGCCTCGCGGGTCCTGGTCCGCGCCCAGACCAACCCGGTCGAGAACGGTATCTGGGTGTCGGCGGCCGGGGCCTGGAGCCGGGCCGCCGATATGGACGAGGCCCCGGAGACCGCCTGGGCCACCACCCTGGTCCTGGCCGGCGCGACGCTGGGGGGCACCGGCTGGATCGCCGCCGTCTCGGGCGCGACCCCCGGCACCGACCCGATCACCTGGACCCAGGTCGAGGACGCGTCGGGCGTTCAGGGCCAGATCGACACGCTCAACACCCAGCTGTCCGTCCTCGACCGGCTCGACGGGTCCGATCTGCATTTCGGGGTGGTGGATGACGACGGGTTCGAGGCCTTCGCGGTGGGCGACGATGTGATCCGCGGCGCGGGCCTTCTCGCCGAACGCGCGGACGAACGCTCGGCCTTCGTCGATCCCAATCATTTCACCGAGGACCTGTCCCCGCCCGCCCCCGCCCTGTCGCCACCACTGCTGCCCCCCTATCTCTGCGGCGTCGCGGGGGTCACCTTCGGCCTGCATGTCAAGGGGCTGATCGAGGATCGCGCCATGGATGCCCGCCTGCTGGTGAGCGGCGCCACCGGCGAGCAGTTCGAAAGCCGCTCCGGGGTCCGCGTCGATTTCTCGAGCCTGGGCTACCGGGCCACCGTGAGCCTGCACGATCCGCGCCCGGCCGCGCGCTATGGCGAACAGGCCGTGAGCCTGCATATCGCCCCCAATCCCCCCGGCGCAGCACTCAGCCCGAACATCCTGCTGCTGGGCGACAGCACCAGCCACTATGCCGGCGCGCTTCTCGACTACTTCCTCCAGAAATGGGGCTACACCCCCAACTGGATCGGCACGCTCACCGGCGAGGCGGAGATTGATCCCGAGGATGGCGTCACCGTCCTGCCCGGCATCGCGGGCGAGGCGAAGCCCGGCCATGCGCTGGCGGATTTCACCTACAAGTTCACAAGCCGGGTCTCGCCGCTCGCCCCCGGTGGCGAGGCGGGTTATCTCGCCGACGGCGAGGCAAACCAGCGCCTGAAGAACTGCTGGCTGCGTGACCCTTCGGGCGAGCCCGCCGCTGCGCAGCGCAACGGGCAGGTTCTGGATCCCGGCTATTACATCACCCGGTTCGGTCTGGCCGTGCCGGGGGTGCTGGCCGCCGCACTGGGCACCAATGACATCCGCGATTGCGGCGACAGCGTGATGCTCGCACATCTGATGGACGAGTATCGCTACCTCTTCGACCGCTGGTTCGCCTCGTACCCCGACGCCCCTATCGTCACCTTCCTGCCCGGCGCCGCCGAGGAATTCGCGCGCTCGCAGATCTGGACCAGCCATTACGTGCCCGCGATCAAGGGCCTGATCAAGGCCGCCGCCGACGCCACCGCCGCCAATGCCGGCACCGGCAAGGTGCGGGTGGCCCCGACCTGGGCCGTCGCCCATGGGGCGGGCTACGATCTCAGCCCCTCGCTTGTCCTCGCGGATGCCCATACCGGCGCGACCATGCGCCAGATCGCCGATCCCGTTCACGCCACCGACGGCACCCGTGTCGCCGAATTCAAAATGGCGGCGGCCTATCTCGCCGCCGCAGCAGCAGGAGTAATCTGATGGCTTCGCTTATCCGGTCCGACCGCCTCGTCAAGAAACCCGGCCACCACCTCAACCCGGTCCAGGAGGGGCTGGCCTCGAGCCACATCTTCTGCGCCCTGACCGAGGGCTATTTCGAGCGCAACCTGGCGCCCGGACAGCCCGACGCGGCGCTCTATGGCTCCATCCCGCTCAGCCTGGGCGGCACCGCCGCGCGGTTCACGAGCCAGTCGAACTTCATCCAGACCCAGGTCATCGAACCGCGCGTCTGCACGGTCCTGATGGTGGCCTCGACCGCCGACACGCTTGCGGACGATGCGCATAAGCCGGGATATTTCGGGACCTGGACGGGCACCCCGCGCGACGAGGCCACGGCGGCCGCCACCTACGGCCTCTATGCGCGTATTACCACCGCTGGCGCCACGAGATTTGGTGCGGGCCGGGGCACATCCGTCCAAAATCACGACTTCGGCCACGCGGCGGTCACCACCGCCAACCACGCCGCACCCGCGCTCTACACCTTCACGGTTCCCGAAGCCGCGGTCAGCACCATGACCGATCATACCCAGGGCCTGACCGCCAGTTCCGCAAGCACCGCCCTGCGGTTCCCGACCGACCGGTTCGTGCGGATCGGGTCGAGCTATGCGCAATATCTCGGCCACTGCGATATCAGCATCTTCCGGCTGTGGAACCGGGTGCTGAGTGCGGCCGAGATCGCCGCCGAGAGGGCGCATGCCAGCTGGTTCATGCTGAATATGGGCGTGACGGTCTGATGCGGTGAACGGCCGGGGGGGCAAGCCCTCCCCGGCACGGGGCCAATCCTTCCACAGCTGACCCCGCCGACCCCAATCCACTCAAGGCCGCGTCCAGCGGCGAGCCTCGGGTGATTCCGGTTAATGAACACTGAACAGCGTTGCGGCAAATGTGCCCGCCTGCTACTCAAGATGGAGGAGAACGCCCTGAGCGGCGCGATCCAGATCAAGTGCCCGCGTTGCGGCACATACAACACCCTGAGGCCACCAAAGAGCCCTGAACCCAAGCGCCAAGAGTGCGACGGAAAGGACCCCAAGTGTGGCTCTTCGTACCCCCCAACGACATGACGAATTACGCGGCCTCAGCCTTTGTGCCGGTGTCGGAGGACTGGATCTCGGACTGCATATCGCCGAGCCCGGATATCGCTGTGTGTGCCATGTCGAGCGAAACGGTTTCGCCGCGGCCGCTCTCGTGGCGCGGATGGCGGACGCGTCCCTGGCTCCGGCTCCTGTCTGGGACGATCTCAGAACCTTCGACGGCCACCCTTGGCGCGGCCGCGTTCATATCGTCACTGCCGGTTATCCCTGCCAGCCCTTCACCCTCTCGGGCCTTCGAAAGGGCGAACACGACCCCCGCCACCTCTGGCCCGAGGTCGCCCGGATCATCGGCGAAGTGCAGCCCGAATGGTGTTTCTTCGAGAACGTCCCCGGCCATCTCACCCTGGGTCTCCGAGACGTCGTTCGAGACCTTCAACGCATGGGCTATCTCGTTGCTGCGCGCATCCAACCGGCGGCTGAAATCGGCGCAAGCCACCGGCGCGACCGTCTCTTCATCCTGGCCCACGCCGACCTACAAGGGCTCGGGCAACCGGGCCTGCCTCCAGGTGGGCCCGGAGGGGCTGCGCTTCCAGACCGATCTGAACCAGGCCGGCAGCCAGATCGGCATCAAGAACGCGGCCAGCGCCTGGACCCTTTTCTGGGACATCCTGATCGCGAGCGGCTGGACGCCGGCGCCCTTCCCCTCTTCGCACCGGGTCCGGGTGAGTTTCGGGTGTGGGGCGAAACACTCGACCGATGGCCTGGCCTTAAACCCAGCCTTTACCGACCTGTTGATGGGCTGGCCTGTGAACTGGACCGATCCGCTGCGGCCGGTAACGGGGTGGTCCCGCTGGCTGCGGCACATGCGTACCGCGCACTCAGAAAGGAGCTGACATGTCCCTGAGCCCCGTACCCCGTACCGATCCGGTGGCGCCCTGGCTGGGCGGCAAGCGCAACCTCGCAAAGCGGGTCTGCGCCATACTCGACCACACGGAGCACACCCTCTATGCCGAGCCCTTCGTCGGCATGGGCGGCATCTTCCTGCGCCGCTCGATGCGGCCGCGCTCGGAGGTGATCAACGATTATGGCCGCGACATCGCCAACCTGTTCCGCATCCTGCAGCGCCACTATCCGCAGTTCCTCGAGGTGCTGCGGTTCCAGCTGACCACGCGGGTCGAGTTCGAGCGCCTCGTCGGCACCCGCCCCGAGACCCTGACCGATCTGGAGCGCGCAGCACGCTTTCTCTACCTCCAGCGCACCGCATTTGGCGGCAAGGTCTCGGGCCGCAACTTCGGGGTGTCGCCCGACCGGCCGGCGCGTTTCAACCTGACCACGCTGGAACCCATGCTTGAAGACGTGCATGCCCGCCTCTCGGGCGTGGTGATCGAATGCCTGCCCTATGGCGAGTTCCTGGCGCGCTACGACCGGCCCGGCGCGCTTTTCTACATGGACCCGCCCTATTGGGGCTGTGAAAACGACTATGGCAAGGCAATGTTCGCGCCGGAGGATTTCGAGCACCTGGCGGATTTCATGGGCGCGGCCGAGGGCAAGGTGCTGATGTCGATCAATGACGTGCCCCAGATCCGAAAGCTGTTCGCCGATTTCCAGATCACCGAGGTGTCAGCCTCCTACACCGTCGCCCGCAAAGCTTCTGCCCGTGGGGAGCGGCGCGAGCTTCTGATTAGTAACATTTTGTAGACCGTAATGACTCAGAATACGCTTGGCTTTCGAGGGTGTTTCTCTTGTCGACATCATCGATCTACGACATAACTCGGGGAATTTTTCGATGGAGGGTCTGGTGAAAGAATCGAACGAATTGAAGATCACCGTAAAGCTGGATCGTCTGTTCCTCGCTACCGACAATCCACGGCATGATGAAGTCGACGATGAGATGGAAGCTATTGACCGTCTTTGCAAAAGTGAAGACGTCGACGCATTGGCGCGGGATATTGCGGCATACGGGATTAGCCCAGCTGAACGCCTGATTGTGTATCCGGTCGACGAGGGCCTTAGTTTCAACGATATCGACGGCGACACGGCATTTATTGTCGCCGAAGGGAACCGCAGAGTATGCGCCTTGAAGCTCCTCCATGACCCTGACCGGGCACCGGCTCGCGTTCGTTCTGCTATCGAGAAATATGCCGACAAATGGCTGCCTGTCGACGAAATAGACGCGGTAGTCATTTTGAACCCGGAGCGAAGAAAGCACTGGCTTCGGCGTATCCACGACGGGGCTCAAGGGGGTATAGGACGAAGGCAATGGACTGCGGAACAGAAGACCAGATTCAGCGGTTCAAGGCGAAACATCGTTGCGCAAAAGCTCTTCGACTATGCGGTTTCCAGAGGAATGATGATTCCAGAGGACCGCAAGGGCAACTTCTCTCACATGGCTCGACTCGTAGGGAACGTGTTGGTCGCGGAGGCCTTAGGGCTGGACCTTTCGGAAGGAGCGGAAGAGTTGAAGGGAACACGGCCGCTCGAAGAGTTCGAAACGGTACTCAAAGAGGTTCTCAAAGAGGCAAAACTCAAGGCGCTAGGCTCTCAGGCGCCCAAAGCAAAAATCGATGGTTTTGCCCGTTCGCTACAGCAACTTCCTGGTGTGACAACGACTCGAATCCGTCCCGAGCCGATCGAATGGCCTGCTTCGGGCTCAGGGACCAGTTCAGACAGCGATGGCAAAGCATCTGAAACCTCAGATGGATCGTCAACAAAGGGTGCGCCTCCACGTCCGAAGCGTCCGGAATATGTTGTCCAGAATGGCGAGATACTCGAGGCTTTAGAGGGCCTAGGATCGCAGAAACTCGGGTCACTTTACTACTCGATCTGTAAAATCAAAGTTGAACATCACACTCCGCTGATCTCGGTCGGGATCTGGTGTTTTTTTGAAAGCCTAACAGCCTCGATGGGAAGAATAGATACCATACCGTTCAAAGATTTCTTGAACAAAGGGAGACTAACAGATTTAGGAGTTGGAAAAGGAAAAGAGCTAAACGCTCATGTGGAGGCGCTGCGACGCGTTGCTGATTTCGGAAACGTTACTAAGCACCACTCGGTAGCCGCCAGTTTCGACTCAGCACAGATCGTAAATGACATGGAAACTTTGCAACCGGTCATTCTCGCCTGCCTGAAGAAGATGGCCTAGCAATGGGCAGGACTGCGTCTCCCCTTCGCTACCCGGGTGGAAAATCCAGTATGTACGGCCTGATGACTGCCATTCTGCGCGAAAACAGCTTGGAGAGACGACCATATGTAGAACCCTACGCTGGGGGTTGTGGTTTGGCGTTGTCCCTGTTGTTCAACGGAAATGTATCAGAGGTTCACGTAAACGATGTCGATCCTTCCATCTGGTCGTTCTGGCACAGTGTTCTTTATCGTACGGACGAACTCATAGAAGCAGTTCGTCGTGCCGAGCTAACGATCGAAGAATGGCTACAACAGCGGGATATCTACCTAGACCAGGACGCATCCGATCCTCTTAGGCTTGGTTTTGCCGCCTTCTATCTCAATCGGACCAACCGCTCTGGCATCATTAAGGGCGCAGGCGTTATCGGCGGGCTGGAACAGCGTGGCAACTATAAGATTGACTGTCGCTTCAACAAGAAAGATCTGGAGCGTCGTATCAAACGAGTAGCGAAGTACAAAGAACGAATTTTTCTAACCAAATTGGACGCTTTAGACTTTCTCGTCACCATAGACAAACAGTTGCCCGCTAAGGCCATGTTCTGTGTCGACCCTCCCTACTTCAAAAAAGGGTCGAGCCTGTATACGAGCTTCTATAAACCATCGGACCATGCAGCACTCTCGTCCGCGGTCCAGTCACTCGATCGCCCTTGGATCGTGACGTATGACAATACGGGCGAAATTCGGCGTCTTTACCAAGAGCGAGCCATGTACACCTTCGATGTTACCTATTCCGTTCAAACGAAGAGAAAGGCGAACGAACTCTTGGTTATTTCGGATGATCTTGCCGTTCCCCGGGTTATGCTGGAGCGCCGCTTGGCTGGTTGACGTCCGCTTTGCGCCGCAGGTCGGGAACCGTCGTCGTCTCTGAAATCCCGCAGCTTTCGGACAATGGCGGTCAAAAGCGGGCTATCCTACCATCAATCAGCCCGCTTTGGGCGGTCGGATAGAAGAGCTCACAGTACCATGCAAACCGGATTGAACCGTTGCTCAAATGGGGCGAAAAGAGCAATCTCGGGGGCGCTCCAATCCAGAATTCATCGCCTATGTCGATGTCATCGGAGCGAGGAGACAAGACATGGAAAACCACGAAACCGCCGCCACAATCGCAGCCCTGCTGAACGGGGCAGCCTCCGACGTCACCGGCCTGGGTGCTGGACTGACCGAAGCTGCCATGGCCATGGAGGGCGGCAACCAGAACAGGGCCTTCGGGATCCTCCTCGAGGCGCAGGAGATGCTGGACCGGGCACAGGCCCGCCTGACCGCCGCCAGGACAATCCGGGGCCTTTGACCCTGCAGGGCACCGCCAAATGAGAAGGCCGCCCCGATGAGGGCGGCTTTTTTGCGAGCGGTTAGATGTCAGGAAACGACGAGCGGGAAAATTTTCGTCCAGAACCTAGTGCAACAAAATCCAGAAGCTAGTGCGCCGCTATAATTGCTGCTACAAGGGCAGCGCGCTAACCGAAGTAAGTAATTGATATTGTTTATGCATATGAAGGTGGCTGGGGTGGTAGGATTCGAACCTACGGTACGCGGTACCAAAAACCGTTGCCTTACCACTTGGCTACACCCCAACAGTGAGCGGCTATCTACGCAACCTCGGAAGGCTGCGCAAGAGGTTTGGGGCAAAAATTTCGGCACCGCTCACGATTTTTCGATCCCTCCTCGTGGACGTGGTTCAACCACCGGTCCGCACCAGAATGGCGCCGTTGCGCGCGCCCCGCTCAACCGCCTCATGCGCGGCGGCGGTCGCATCAAGATCAAAGGTTTCCTGGATCGGGCAGGACAGGGCGCCGGAGGTCAGCGCGGCATGGACACGATCGATCGCGGCATGGCGGTTGGTGGCGTCCAGCAGGTAGACCAGCGCCGTTTCGAGCGTCACCGATTTGAACATCAGCGGGTAGAAAGGAAGGACCGGAGCCATCACTCGCGCAGAGCCATAGGCATTGATGCGCCCGTTCGGCGCGATAACGGCGGCGTCCACCTCGGCATTGGCGCCGAATTCCACCTCGACGATCCGGTCGACGGGGGCACCATCATTGGCTGCCAGAACCGCCGCGGCCAAATCCGGATCGGCATAGTCCAGCACCGCGTCCGCGCCCGCCGCCCGCAGGCGCTCGGTCGCGCCTGTGCTTGCAGTGGCAATAACGCGCGCGCCGCCCCATTTCGCCAGTTGCACGGCAAGATAGCCCACCGTCCCGGCGCCCCCCTGAACAAGCACGGTCCGTCCATTGACGGGGCCGCCCGAGAACACCACATGCGCCGCCGTCAGGCCGGGAATGCCCAGCACCGCACCGGTTTCAAGGCTTACCCCCTCCGGCAGCGGCACCGCCTGTTCCGAGGGCAGCGCGATCTGTTCGGCACAGGTCCCCATGGCGCGGCCCCATTGCCCGTTCCACAACCAGACCCGTTCGCCGACCCGGCCGGCATCGACCCCGTCGCCCACCGAACGGATTACACCGGACCCGTCACTGTGGGGTACGATGGCCGGATAGGGCAGTTCGGTGACGCCAGCGCGCGCACCCGCGCGCGCCTTGACATCCGAGGGGTTCACCCCCGAGAACGCGACATCGACCAGCACCTCGCCCGGACCGGGCCGGGGCGCGGGAAGTTCCTCCAATTGCAGGACATCGCGCGCGGCGCCAAAGGCGCGGTAAAGGACGGCTTTCATCACGGGTCTCCGGTTTCAGATCTGCGACAGCCTAGACGGTTTTCAGCCCAAGCTGAATCGCAAATCCCAAGGCCGGACCACCACCTCAGTCCGTCGCCACCACGAAACCACCCTGGAACGGGCTGCTGACGGTCGCATTGCGCTGGGCCATGCGTTCCAGATTGACGATGGTCGACAGCATGATGCGGTCATGGCTCCAGTCCGACGAGCGCTGCATGACCAGCATCGTCGTCAGAACCGAGGCCATCAGCAGCCCCGAAATGAGCAACCAGACCCCAGGCCCGGCGGTATCCTGGCGGGTGGCGGTCAGCGCCACGATGCGGCTTTGCAGGGTCGAGGGACGGCGCGTCTCGCGCCGGTCCACCAGGGCCACCGTGGGGGTGGTGCGAGCAAAAAGCACCGGGTTCTGCGCGGCCACCTGGCAGGCCCGGATCAGGCACTCGCAATAGGCGCGCATGTCGAAATGCGGGCGCACCATCAACGCCTGGTCACAGGCATATTCCCGCAGCATCCGCACCTGGCGACGCCACAGGAAAAAGGCCGGATTCCAAAACAGCAGCGGGCGCAGCAGTTCAAGCAGGAACTCGCATTCGATGTCACTCTGGCGGAAATGCTGCAACTCGTGTGCGACGGTCATCCGCAGGTCCTGAGGCGCCTCGAGCAGCGCCGAGGGCAGCACCACATAGCGATTGCGCACCCCGCGGGTCGAATAGGCAACGCGGGCGGTGTCGCTGATCAGGAGTTCCACCCGTCCGATGCGTTTCCACAGATGGGCGCCGCGCAGGCTGTGGGTCAGCCGCAGCACCGACAGGCCCATATGCAGCGCACAGAACAGCGCACCGGCCAGAAAGGCAATCGCCACGACCTGTGTCCAGACCTCGTGCTGTGCCAGCAGCGCACGAACCATATCCTCGCGCAGACCCAGCAGGGCCTCGAACTGGCTGGCGCTGAGACCGACATTGCCGTGCAGGTACTGCCGTACAAGCAAATCCGGGATATTGGGGGGATGGGCGACAATCCAGGTTGTGATCATCAGCGCCAGCAACGGCGAGGCCACCAGCAGAACGGTCAGCCCGTTCAGGAGCCGCAATTGCGGCAGATAGGCAGTGCCCAGCCGGGTTTTCATCACCGCCCATCGGAGCAGCGACCAGATCGCGACACCCGCGACCAGCAGAAGATTCAGATCGAGATAGGCATTGAGAAGAACTTCACCGTCCATTGTCCCCCAACCTTTCGTTCAGCAAGGCCCGCATGCTTTCGAGCATGTCGTCCGTCACCTCTTCGTCGTCGACAAGCCGGGCAACCAATGCCGCCGGTGCGCCGTCGAAAAGCTTGCTCGAAAGGTCCTTGAGTGTCGTTCGTTGGTAGTCTTCCTTGGGAACGGCCGGGCGGTAGACAAGCGAGCGGTCATGCCGCTCGGAAGTCAGAAAGCCCTTCTGCTCCATGATCTTCAATACCGTCGCGACCGAGGTATAGGCGCGGGTCTGCGCCTTGTTCAGTTCGGCCAGAATATCACGCACGGTACCGCTGCCGATTTCCCAGACCACGGTCATGAATTCCAGTTCGACCTCGGTCAGCAGGGAGCGTTCCTGTTTGCGCGCCATCGGCTCGGTTTTCCGCATCGTCCTTGTTCCGATCCATGCTAGGGGCTGAAGAGGCGGTTGAAAACTATTTTCTTAGCAGGCGGGTCCTCACACCTTCCAGAAACAGAAGGTGCCCCAGGCCAGTGCCAGCCCGAGCGGCACCCAGAGCGGCGGGCCCATAAGGCCCAGCCAGGCGAGGAAAATATAGCTGCTGCCCAACAGGCTGATGAACAGCCGGTCGCCCCGGGTCGTGGTCAGACCCAGCACCCCCTTGCGGGCATCGCCGCCCGGATGCCGGATTTCAAGCACCACCAGCACCCCGATGGCGCTGAAGATGCCGATGAACAAAAGCGCGGTGGGCCATGTCCAGGCCATCCATGAAAACATCACACCCTCCCCATCGCAAAACCCTTGGCGATGTAGTTGCGGACGAACCAGATCACGATCGCGCCCGGAATGATCGTCAATGTCCCAGCTGCCGCCAGCAGACCCAGTTCATACCCCGCGCTGGACGCGGTCTTGGTCATGGTGGCGGCGATGGGTTTCGCGTCCACTGCGGTCAATGTCTTGGCCAAAAGCATCTCGACCCACGAGAACATGAAGCAGAAAAAGGCCGCGACGCCGACGCCCGCCTTGATCGAGGGGACAAAGATGGTGGCAAAAAAGCGGGGAAAGGAATAGCCGTCGACAAAAGCGGTTTCGTCCAGCTCCTTGGGGATACCACGCATGAACCCTTCGAGGATCCAGACCGCCAGCGGGATGTTGAACAGGCAATGCGCCAGCGCCACCGCCAGATGGGTATCGAACAGGCCCACCGCCGAATAGAGCTGGAAGAAGGGCAATGCAAACACCGCCGCCGGCGCCATGCGGTTGGTCAGCAGCCAGAAGAACAACTGTTTGTCGCCCAGGAACCGGTAGCGACTGAAGGCATAGGCCGCCGGCAGGGACACCGCGACCGAGATCACCGTGTTCATCGTCACATAGACGATCGAGTTGATATAGCCCCAATACCAGGTCGGATCGGTGAAGATGACCCGGTAATTCTCCAGCGTGAAGGTTTGCGGGAACAGCGAGAACCCGGCCAGGATCTCGTTCGTCGTCTTGAAACTCATCGCCACCAGCCAATAGATCGGCAGCATCAGGAACAGGATATAGACGATGGGGACGAGGGTTCGTTTCTGCATATCTGTCGTCCTCAGTTCAGGTCGTCCTTGGTCATCAGCGTATAGAACAGCCAGCTGACCAGCAGGGTGATGGCGAAATAGATCAGGCTCATCGCGGCCGCCGGACCCAGGTCGAACTGCCCCAGCGCGATCTTGACCAGGTCGATCGACAGAAGCGTGGTCGAGTTGCCGGGACCGCCCCCGGTCATCACGAAAGGCTCGGTATAGATGTTGAAGCTATCCATGAACCTGAGAAGGATCGCGATGGTCAGAACCGTTTTCATCTTGGGCAGCTGGATGAACCGGAACACCGCCCAGTTCGACGCCCCGTCGATCTTGGCCGCCTGATAATAGGCGTCAGGGATCGACACGAGGCCCGCATAGCTGAGCAGCACCACCAGCGAGGTCCAGTGCCAGACATCCATGGTGACGATGGTAATCCAGGCCGCCAGCGGATCCTGCGTCATGTCATAGTTTATGCCGATGACATGGTTCAGGAAATAGCCCAACAGGCCGATATCTGGCAGGGTAAAGATGTTCCACATCGCCCCTACCACGTTCCACGGTATCAGCATCGGCAGGGCCATAAGCACCAGACAGACCGGCACCCAGAACCCCTTGCGCGGCATCGACAGCGCAATGGCAATGCCCAGCGGCACCTCGATGATCAGGATCAGGAAGGTGAACAGGAACTGCCGCCCCAGCGCCGCGTGAAACCGGTCCGAGCGCAGGATCTGCTCGAACCAACCCAGCCCCTGCCAGAAGAACAGGTTGTCGCCGAACGTCTCTTGCACCGAATAATTGACCACCGTCATCATCGGGATCAGCGCGTTGAACGCCACCAACAACAACACCGGCAGGACAAAGAACCAGGCCTTTTGATTTTCGGTCTTCATGCGGCGCCCTCCGCGGCCTCGGTCGCCAGCCAGCCATCGGCATACAGCCGAGTCTGGTCGCGGCGGAAATCCAGTTGCACCATCGCGCCCCGTTCAGGGCCGGGTCCACTGACGATGGCATTGACGCGGCTGCCCGCGACCTCGCATTCGACCACGGTGTGCCGCCCCACATCCGAAACCTTGGTGACCGTCGCGGGCAGGCCGGACTGTCCCAGCGAGACAAATTCGGGGCGGATGCCGATCTCGGTCCGGGCGCCGGGCGCGGCGGTGATCGGCCCTTCGAGCGGGATCGCCTGACCGGCGAACCGTGCCACCCCATCCGACACGTCGGCGGGCAGGATGTTCATGCCGGGCGAGCCGATGAAATGGCCCACGAACGTATGCGCGGGCCGGTCGAACAGTTCGACCGGGGTGCCGATCTGCACCACCTCGCCCTCTTGCATCACCACCACCTGATCGGCGAATGTCAGCGCCTCGGTCTGGTCATGGGTGACATAGATCATGGTGGCCCGCACCCGCTGGTGCAGTTCCTTGAGCTTGGAGCGTAGCTTCCACTTCAGATGCGGGTCGATCACGGTCAGCGGCTCGTCGAACATCACCACGTTGACGTCCTGGCGCACCAGCCCGCGCCCCATCGAGATCTTCTGCTTGTTGTCCGGGCTCAGATGCGCGGCCTTGCGGTCGAGCAGGTCGGACAGTTCCAGCATCTCGGCAATCGCGGTCACGCGCTCGCGTACCGTGGCCTCGTCCCGGCCCCGGTTGCGCAGGGGAAAGGCGAGGTTGTCGTAAACGGTCATCGTGTCGTAGATCACCGGAAACTGGAACACCTGCGCGATGTTGCGCTTGTCGGGCGGCAATTCGGTCACGTCCTTCCCGTCGAACAGGATCCGCCCCTCGGACGGGACCAGCAGGCCCGAGATGATGTTGAGAAGCGTGGACTTGCCACAGCCCGACGGCCCCAGCAACGCATAGGCGCCGCCATCGGTCCAGTCGAGGTCGATCTCCTTCAACGCGTAATCGTCGGGCGATTTCGGGTTCGGGTAATAGCTGTGCCGCAGCTTGGAGAGGGTAATTTTCGCCATCTGCGCCTCACGCCACGCGGGAGCCATCGGGAGCAAACACATAAGCCGCCGATGGATCCATATGGAAATCATGCATTTCGCCCACCCGGTACGGGTGAACGCCCGGTGCCAGCGACACCCAGCTGCCGCTGCCCGTGTCGAAATGCGCCGAGCTTTCCGAGCCGGACAGCTCGGTCACCTGTACCCGCCCCGACAGGGTGACGGTGGCTTCGGGCGAGGCGACCGGCGACACGTGATGGGGCCGGATCGCAATCATGTATGGCCCGTCCGCCAGACCGGCAGCAGCGCCGGTCAGAGTCCAAGTGACATCGGTGCCCATGCGGGCGGTATCGCCCTGCTTGACGATCTCGGCCGTGTTGATCGGCGGGTCCGAAAACACCCGTGCCGCCAGCACATTGGCCGGATCACGATAGATCTCGGCGGTGCGGCCGAACTGGGTCACCCGGCCATCCTCCATCAGCGCGGTATGTCCGCCCAACAAGAGCGCCTCTTCGGGTTCCGATGTGGCATAGACCACCACCGCGCCCCGGCCGGCGAAAAGCTCGGGCAACTGGTCACGCAACTCCTCGCGCAGTTTATAGTCGAGATTGGCCAGCGGTTCGTCCAGGAACACCGCGCGGCTTTCCTTGGCAATGGCGCGGGCCAGCGCGGTGCGCTGCTGCTGGCCGCCCGACAACTCGTGCGGGCGCCGGTGCAGCATCGGGCGCAGCTTCAGGATATCGGCGGCATGTTCCACCCGGCCCTGAATCTCGGATTTCGCCAGGCCCGCCACCTTGAGCGGCGAGGCGATGTTGTCGAACACCGTCATATGCGGGTAGTTGATGAAAAATTGGTGCACCAGGCTGATATTGCGTTTCTGAGTGCTCTGCCCGGTCACGTCCTGACCGTCCATCAGGATCTGTCCGCTGGCCACCGGATCGAGCCCGGCCATCATCTTGATCAGCGAGGTCTTGCCCGCGCCGGTGGCGCCAAGCAGGACATTGAAGTGACCCGTCTCAAGGACCAGCGAGGTCTCCTTGATATGCAGGTCGGCGCCGACGCGCTTGGTTACGTTTCTGAGTTCGAGTGCCATCGTCCCAAAGCTTTCGGCCGGTTCTTTTGGTCAGAGAGGCCCCGGAGACCGGAAGGTTCCCCGGGGCTGAGGGTGGGCGGGCCACACACGCCCCGCCCATCAGGAAGCCAGATCAGTTCTTGGCCCAGCGCGCGACCAGCTCGTCATAGTTGACGGTCTCGCCCTGCGGCTTTTCGTTGTCCAGCTTGGGCTTGGCGCCACCATTGGCGAACCACCATTCCGCGTCCTTCTCTTCGTTCAGGCGCGGGCCGCAGCCGCCATAGACATTCGCCGCCTCGTCCGCTGCCTGCATCCGGGCCATCACGGTGTCCATTTCGAACGCCAGACGGTCCATCGCCTCTTGCGGGGTAAAGGCACCCGAGTTCACGTCACCGATCTGCTGCCACCAGATCTGGGCCAGCTTGGGATAATCCGGGACGTTGATGCCGGTGGGCGACCAGCGCACCCGGTCGGGCGAGCGGTAGAATTCCACCAGACCACCCAGTTTCGGCGCGCGTTCCGAGAAGCTCTCGTGATTGACCGAGCTGTCGCGGATGAAGGTCAGGCCAACATGGCTTTTCTTCACGTCGACGGTCTTGGAGACCACGAACTGGGCATAGAGCCAGGCCGCCTGCGCACGATCCAGCGGGGTGGAGTTGAGGATGGTCCACGATCCCACGTCCTGATAGCCGACCTTCTGGCCGTCTTCCCAATAGGGGCCGTGCGGGCTGGGCGCCATCCGCCACAGCGGGTTGCCGTCGCCATCCACGGTGTTGTTGCCTTCGGACTGCGGCTTGACCATGTCGGCGGTAAAGGCGGTGTACCAGAAGATCTGCTGGGCCACGTTGCCTTGGGCCAGCGCCGGCAGCGACTGGTAGAAGTCATAAGACGCCGCACCCGGAGGCGCGTATTTGCGCAGCCATTCGTCCCATTTGCGGATCGCATAGACCGCCGCCGGACCGTTTGCCGCGCCGCCACGGGTCACGCTGGCGCCCGCCGGGTTGCACGAGCCCGCTTCCATGCGGATGCCCCATTCGTCGATCGGGATACCGTTGGGTTCGCCCTTGGACCCGGCACCGGCCATCGACAGCCAGGCGTCGGTCATCCGCCAGCCGAGGTCCGGCGCGCGCTTGCCGTAATCCATGTGGCCATAGATCGCGGTGCCGTCGATTTCCTTGACGTCCTCGCTGAAGAACTCGGCAATGTCCTCGTAGGCCGACCAGTTGACCGGCACGCCCAGATCATAGCCGTATTTGGCCTTGAACGCCGCCTTCAGATCCTCACGGTCGAACCAGTCCTTGCGGAACCAGTAGAGGTTGGCGAATTGCTGGTCGGGCAACTGGTACAGGTCACCATCGGGACCGGTGGTGAACTGGGTCCCCATGAAATCGTCCAGGTCGAGACCGGGGTTGGTCACGTCCTTGAAATCGCCCGCCATCATGTCGGTCAGGTTATAGGCCAGTTGCAGGCGCGAATGGGTGCCGATCAGGTCGGAATCGTTGACATAGGCGTCATACAGGTTCCGCTTGGTCTGCATCTGGGTCTGCACGGCCTGAACAACCTCGCCCTCGCCCAGGATCTGGTGATTCACCTTGATGCCGGTGATTTCCTCGAAGGCCTTGGTCAGCACTTCGGATTCGTAGCTGTGCGTGGGAATGCCCTCGGACAGCACGTTGATTTCCATACCCGCATAAGGTTCGGCCGCCTTGATGAACCATTGCATCTCGGCCATTTGCTCGTCCTTGGACAGGACCGAGGGCTGGAACTCTTCGTCAATCCATTTCTTGGCAGCGGCCTCGTCGGCATAGGCTGCCTGTCCCGCGACCACGGCGCATACCGCGGCTGCGGACAAAAGATACCTGCGCATCTTTTCCTCCCTGTTGTCTGCAATGCCAGAAATGCTCTGCGGCACCTGACTGTCATTTAGCTTTCACATGGGCGCGCAAGTTGTCAAACTAAATTTTTAGTTTCATGTATCTCTTTGTATTTTATAATTTATTTACGAAAACAAAATGAAATCACGCGTCAGACTCCCCAAGTGTCGCGCAGGCGGTATCCCTCGGGCCATGGGTCGTCGGGGTCCAGCATGTGCTGGTGAATGCCAGTGATCCAGCCCCGCCCCGAAATCTCGGGAAGGATTGCCGGGCGGTCGCCGACGCTTGTCAGCCCGGCAATGCGACCGGAGAATTCGGATCCGATGATCGAGGTCGCGACAAACTGTTCCCCCTCGGCCATCTCGCCCCGCGCATGCAGGATCGCCATACGCGCCGACACGGCGGTGCCGGTCGGCGAACGGTCGATCTTGCCGGGCTGGATCGCCACGGCAGAGGCGGCGCGCAAGACCCCGTCCCGCCGTTCGATCTCGCCTGCAAAGAGGCAAAAGGAGATATGCCGCCACTCAGGGTTTTCCGGGTGGTGAAAGCCCAGCTGCGCATTGGCCGCATTGGTGATGGCAATCCCCATCTCGGCCAGATCACGCGCCCGGTCTCGGGCGATCTCGACCCCCACATCCTGCGGTCGCACCACAACGAAACTGTCACCGCCAAAGGCGGTATCGACCGTCACCCGCCCCACCCCCGGCACATCCAGCGCAACGTCGAGCTGCGCCGCAAAGGAGGGCAGGTTGCGCACGAATATGCGCTCGGCCTTGCCGTTTCGGCATTCGGCCCGCACATGCACCAGCCCGCCCGGCGCTTCGAGCACCAGTTCGGTCACCGGCTCGACCATTTCCACCAAGCCGCTGTCGAGCAGCACGGTTGACACGCAAATCGAATTCGATCCCGACATCGGCGGCGTGTCCTCGGGCTCCATGATGATGAAGGCGGCATCGGCACGCGGGTCCTTGGGCGGCACCAGCAGGTTGACATGCCGGAACACGCCACCACGCGGCTCGTTCAGCATGAAATTCCTCAACCGCCCGTCGCGCGCGATCCAGTTGCGCTGCTCCCACAGGGTCTCGCCCGGCGGCGGCGCGACACCGCCAACGATGACATCGCCCACCTCGCCCTCGGCATGGGCGGAGATCACATGGATGGTCTTGCTGCTGCGCATTTTTCTGCCTTCTCAGCTAATCCAGCCGGG
The DNA here is from genome assembly GCF_059612545.1 of Ruegeria sp. SAZD011. Taxonomy (NCBI): domain Bacteria; kingdom Pseudomonadati; phylum Pseudomonadota; class Alphaproteobacteria; order Rhodobacterales; family Roseobacteraceae; genus Ruegeria; species Ruegeria sp. SAZD011. The sequence goes on from NZ_JBXWQU010000022.1 coordinate 254,921, forward strand.
ACGCCCCGGCGCATGCCCGCTCACGGCCGCCTCGGCGCACTGTGCAAGGCTGCCGAACCGCATGGCGCGGCCCGACAGGCCCGGCCCGTAATGGGCGTATTTGCCCGAATTGGTCATGATGGTGCGCGTGGCCGGTGGCAGTACCGGTTCGGTCACCGAACACCAGCAGAGGTCCGGGATCACCTGCACGCCCGAGGCTTGCAGGCGCGCCAGCACCCCGTCGCCCGCCAGCTTGTCGCGCTCGCCCCGGCCGATCGTGACAATGGCGGCGGTTCCTGCGGCGATCCGGCGCCCGTCCAGCAGATCCGCCAGAATCCTGCATTCATTGGCCGAGGCATGCGGGCTGCCGATGGCGACCAGTTCCACCCGTTCCGGCCCGGGGTTGAACTGCGCCCAAGCGCGGGCGAAGTCGCCCGGTTCGATTGCCATATGCGCCGCGCCTTCGGTCAGGGCACCATCAGCCTCAGGCGTCACCCCCGCCACATGCAGCATCGCCGCCGCCGAAGTGGTGCCGAAAGCAGCGCAGAGCGCCTTGAGGTCATCCTCGGACGGCGCGCTGTCCTCCAGCCCGGTCAAGAGCGGGATACGGTCCGGCGCCAGCCGCCCGGTCAGATAGCCCAGGAGCGGCCAGAACGCATCGTCTGCCCCCTCGGGCCGCTCCACCCGGATTTCCACCTGCGCCTTGCGATTGGCATCCAGATAGACACCGGCCAGCGGCGCGCGCCCGGTCAGCGCCATGCACAGGTCGAGGTAATCGGGATGTTTCACGCTGCGCGCGGCCAGCACGCTGTTGGCATAGACAACCGCGTTCGACTCGGCCCAGGCGATGGCCTCGCCCGCCTGCGGTATGTCCTCCAGCAGATAGGGCGCACAGGTGAAACTGGGCCGCGCACCCATCCGCAGATAGGCATCGGCCAGCCGGCTGGCCGGCCCGCCGAACGCAGGCAGCACCCCCTGCGCGCGCCAGTTGGCATGATCGACCGAGATCGCGTTCATCGTGGTGGGAATACAGACCCGCCCGCCCATCGCGGCCATATCCTCGGCAAAGCGCAGATTGGCCTCGCTGTGATAGATGCAGCCGTCGATATGGGCGCGGCTGACATCGGTCAGCCGGTCCGCTCCCTGCGCCGCCGCCATGGCGCAGATGATCCGCATCGCCAGCCGCACCGGTGGTGCGGCCGCCTCGGAGAGCATGGCGCGGTCCGCAGCACTCAGGTCCAGCACCTCGCCCGACAGCGGTTCCAGCGTGAGCGTCAGCGCCCCGGCCGTCAGCCGGTCAGGCGTCACCTCGGCCAAAGGCTCCTTCGCCAGCGCATCGTATTCCGCCGCCGACAGGCGCAGCACCGCGACCGGCCGGTCGTACATCCAGGCCGCGACCAGCGCGCCAAGGGTCAGGATATCCTCTCCCTCGCGGAACACGAGAGCCGCCGGGGCGTGGCCGTTCAGCGCCAGCGCCAGCAGCACGCCACTGCCCGAGCATGACCCCCGGCTGGTCGGCATCATCACCACCGCCCCGGCCAATGCGACGCCGTGTTGCGGGTGATGTGCGTCGATCACCCGGCCCGTCTCGGGATCGACCCCGCCCCAGAAACTCAGCCCCTCGTCAAAGACCAGAACCGGCCCCGACGCCTCGGCCGCCACGATGCAGTGTGCCATCCCGCCTCCCTGTTCAGGCCACGACGAAACCATGGGCATAGGGGTCGCGCGCGTCAATGAAGATGGTGTTGAAGCCGGTGACCCGCGCCCAGCCGCCAATCGAGGGGATGATACCCGGCCTGCCGCCCACCTCTGCCACGGCCTCGACCCGGCCATGAAACAGCGAGCCGATGATGGACTCGTGCACGAAATCGTCGCCGGTACGCAAGGCACCCCGCGCCGCCAGTTGCGCCATCCGGGCCGAGGTTCCGGTGCCACAGGGCGACCTGTCAATCGCCTTGTCACCATAGAACACCGCGTTGCGCGCATCGGCGCCGGGCTGGGTCGGTTGCCCGGTCCACAGGATATGCGACAGCCCCCGGATCTCGGGTTTCTCGGGGTGGATGAACGTGTACTTCTCGTTCAGCGCCGCGCGCAGGCGCGGGCTCCACCCCACGAGGTCCAGCGCCCGGTGATCGGCAATATCGCGGAACACCTCTTGCGGCTCGACAATGGCATAGAAATTGCCGCCATAGGCCACATCCACCGTGACCTCGCCCAGCCCCTCGACAGAGGCGCTCAGACCCGAGGCATGCAGATAGGCGGGCACATTGGTCAGCCGTACCTCTTCGACAAACCGCCCCTCTTGCCGGTATTCCGCCACCACCAGCCCGGCAGGCGTGTCGAGCCGCAGCACGCCTGGCACACGGGGCGTGACCAGCCCGTGTTCGATGGCGGTTGTCACCGTGCCGATGGTGCCATGCCCGCACATCGGCAAACAGCCCGAGGTCTCGATATAGAGAACCCCCACATCGCAATCCTCGCGCGTCGGGGGATAGAGGATGCTGCCCGACATCTGGTCGTGGCCGCGCGGCTCGAACATCAGGCCGGTGCGGATCCAGTCGAACTCGGCCTGGAAATGCGCCCGACGCTCCAGCATGGTGGCGCCCTCCAGGCGCGGCGCGCCGCCGGTGACCACGCGCACCGGGTTACCGCAGGTGTGGCCGTCGATACAGGAAAAGGTGAACTGGGTCATGATGCCTCAGAAACGGGTTGCAGCATAGGGGGAAAGGTCGATCCGGGGCACGGCCCCGGTGACAAGCGCGGCGACCAGCGCCGCCGTGCCCGCCGATTGGGTCAGGCCCAGATGGCCGTGACCAAAGGCATAGGTGACGCGATCCGCGCACGGGGCCGGGCCGATCACCGGCAGGCTGTCGGGCAGCGACGGGCGGAACCCCATCCACTGTGTCCCGCCCTCCACCCGCAGACCGGGCAGGAACCCGCGCGCCTTGTCCAGCAGCACCCCGGCCCGGCGCCAGTTGGGTGGGCGTTTCAACCCGCCCAGCTCGACCGCGCCGCCGACACGCACCCCCTGCCCGATGCGTGAGACGACAAAACCGTGATCGGGAAAGGTCAGATGCGTGCGCAGATCGAAAGCCCCCGCAGGCAGGGTGGTGTTATAGCCGCGCTCGGTCTCCAGCGGGATACGGTCGCCCAGCCTCCGCGCCAGGTGATGCGACCATGCCCCGGCGCAGATCACCGCCCGGTCCGCCCGGCGGGCACCATCGGCACAGTCGAGCACCACCGTCTCGCCCTCTTGGCGCAACGCGCGGACCTCGGCGATCTCGATCCGACCGCCCCGCGCCCGGAACACATCCGCCAGATGCGCGACCCACAGCGCCGGATCGGTCACATTGCGCCAGCCGGGGGTGAACCCGGCATGGGTAAAGCGTGGCGACAGGCCCGGCTGGATCTCGGCAATCGCCTCGGGCCGGTCGAGCAGGCGGAAGGCGACGCCATGGGCGGCGCGAGTCTCCCAGCCAGGCAGGCTTGCCTCATAGGCGCGCGGCCCTTCGTAGAGCTGCAACTGCCCCTCGTCGCGGACCAGCGCCCGCGCGCCAGTCTCGGCAATCAGCGTGTCCAGCGCCTCGGCGCTCAGCCGCATCAGCGCCGCCTGCGCCGACAGCGCACTGGCGTAGCGGTCACGCCAACTGGCCCGCCAGAACCGCAGCATCCAGGGCGCGATCCGTGCGGCATAACCGGGCGGCACCGACAGCGGCCCCAAAGGATCGAGGAGCCATTTCGGCGCCTTGCGCATGATGCCCGGCGTCGCCAGCGGGATCACATCGGCAAAGGCAAAAGCCCCGGCATTGCCCGCCGATGCCTCGGCTGCCACCCCCTTGCGGTCCAGCACCGTGACTGAGTGGCCGGCCCCTTGCAGGGCCAGCGCGCAGGTGATGCCGACCACGCCCGCGCCGATGACGATGACCTCGGCACCGCGCGTCATGGCAGCGTATAGGCGGTCTTGACGGTGGTGTAGAACTCGGCGGCATAGCTCCCCTGTTCGCGCGCCCCGTGGCTCGACCCCTTGGTGCCGCCAAAGGGCACATGATAGTCCACCCCAGCCGTGGGCAGGTTGACCATCACCATGCCCGCGCGCGCATTGGCCTTGAAATGGCTCGCATGTTTCAGCGAGGTGGTGCAGATCCCCGCCGACAGGCCGAATTCGGTGGCATTTGCCACCGCCAAAGCCTCGTCATAATCCCGCACGCGGAGAACCGAGGCGACGGGGCCAAACACCTCTTCGCGGTTGATGCGCATGTCGGGCGTGGTCTCGGTCACCAGCGCCGGGGCCATGTAGAACCCGTCCTTGTCCAGCGCCAACCGCTCGCCGCCGGTGACAATGCCGCCTTCACTTCGCGCGATCTCGACATAGCCCAGGTTCTGCTCCAGCTGCCGCGCATCCACCACCGGCCCCATCTGGGTTGCCGGGTCCAGCGCATCGCCCACCCGAAGACCGCGCATCGCCGCCGCCAGCGCCGCCACGAAACGGTCATGCACGCCCTCGGTCACGATCAACCGGGACGAGGCGGTACAGCGCTGGCCGGTCGAGAAGAACGCGCCATTGAGACAGGCCGCCACCGCCAGGTCCAGATCGGCATCGTCCAGAACCACCATCGGGTTCTTGCCGCCCATCTCCAGCTGCACCTTCTTCATCGCCGCCCCACAGGCCGCCGCGATACCACGCCCGGTGGGCACCGACCCGGTAAAGGAAATCGCGTTCACCCGCGCATCCGAAACCAGACGCGGGCCCAACTCGGACCCGCGCCCCATTGCAAGGTTCACCACGCCTGCGGGTAGACCGGAACGCGACAGGATCTCGACCAGCGCATGGGCGCAACCCGGCACCAGGTCGGCGGGTTTCAGCACCACCGCATTGCCATGCGCCAGAGCCGGGGCGATTTTCCAGGCCGGGATGGCGATGGGAAAGTTCCAGGGGGTGATCAGGCCCACCACGCCCACCGGCGCGCGGGTGACCTCGACCTCGACACCGGGCCGGACCGAGGCCAGCCGGTCGCCGGTCTGGCGCAGCGCCTCACCGGCAAAGAACTTGAAGATCTGCCCGGCCCGCGCCACCTCGCCGATCCCCTCGGCCAGCGTCTTGCCCTCTTCCCGCGACAAGAGCCGCCCCAGTTCCTCCTTGCGCGCCAACAGCTCGGCGCCAGTGAAATCGAGCGCATCGAACCGCTGTTGCGGGGTCGATGCGGCCCAGATCGGCGCCGCGGCATGGGCGGCGGCGATGGCAGCGTCCAACTCCCCTTCCCCGGCCTGAGCTGCGTGACCGATGATGTCGGTCACATCCGAAGGATTCACATTGGCGCGGCCTGTGCCGCAGGCGACCCAGTCGCCGCCGATGAGATTGCGATACTCCATCCCCACCGCCTCAGGCCGCCAGATCCAGCTGCCGCGACCAGTCGGCATACCAAGCGCGGAACAGGGCGTATTGCCGCTCGACATAGCCGCGCTGGCTGTCGCTCAGTGCATCAGACTCGTTGAAATGCAGGCTGTATTCCGGCTCACCGTTCAGCACCATCAGGTGCTTGTAGTAAAGAACCAGGTCCGGCCCCTCGTCAAAGGACGACAATACCCCCAGCGCTTCTTCCAGCTCCTGCGCGCGCTGCCGCGCCACCGGATCGCCCGCCGCCGCCCGCTGGCAGAGCGCCACCAGATGCAGCACCTCGCGCGGCAGCGCGTTGCCGATGCCGGTGATCGCCCCTTCGGCCCCACAATTGACGAAGCCATGATAGACGGCGGTGTCGACCCCGACCATCAGCGTCACGCCATCGTCGTGCGAGGTGATCGCCTCGGCGGCATAGCGCAAGTCGACCTTGCCGCCGAACTCCTTGAACCCGATCAGGTTTGGGTGCGCCCGGCGCAGGTCAAAGAACAGATCGGCGCGGGTGGCGAAGCCATAACAGGGGCTGTTGTAGATCACTGCCGGCAAGTCGGGCGCCGCCGACAGGATCGCCGCGAAATGGGCGCGCTGCGCCGCCATCGAACTGCCGCGCGACAACACGCGCGGGATCACCATCAGACCGCGCGCGCCGACTTCGGCCGCGTGGCGGGCATGGGCAACGGCCGAGGCGGTGTTGACCGCGCCGGTGCCAACGATCACCGGCACCCCTGCGGCAGTCAGGCGCGCGACGCCCTCCATCCGCTCGGCATCGGTCAACAGCGGCCAGTCCCCCATCGAGCCGCAATAGACCACCGCCGACATGCCCGCGGCAATCATCTCGCGCCCCTTGCGCACCAGCGCGTCGAAATCGGGGCGGCGGTCGGGGGTGCAGGGGGTCATCAGCGCCGGCATGGTGCCGGAGAAAACGGTCTGGGTCATGGAATGTCCTTTCGTCGCGGATCACCGGACCCGCCCTGAGTCGTGATATTCTCTTGGTATCGGATATTGGATCCAATATTCAATATAAAATTTTTACATCCCCGCCGTGTTGCGTTAGCCTGCGGGAAAAGCGGTAGCTGACAGCGTGGAAAATGGCGAAATTTCAAACCGTTGACATCGGGCGCTCGGCCTCGGCGGCCAGTATCATCTTTGCTGCCCTGCGCCGCGCGATTGTCGAGGGCGACCTGGCCGATGGTGAACCGCTACGCCAAGACGAGATCGCCCGCAGCTTCAACACCAGCCGCATCCCGGTGCGCGAGGCGCTGACCATGCTGGAGCAGCAAGGGTTGGTGAAAACCGAACGCTACAAGGGCGCCGTGGTGGCGGGTCTGTCGATGACCGAGGCGACCGAGATCTTCGATTTCCGCGCGCTGGTCGAGGCCGAGGTGATGCGCCGGGCCGTACCCAACATGACGCCCGAGGTGCTGGACACCGCCCGCGCCTGTCTGGAACGCTTTGCCGCCGCCAGCGACCCGATGCACTATGGCGACCTGAACCGCGAGTTTCACGAAACGCTCTACCGCGCCTCGGCCCTGCCCTATCATCTGGGGGTCATCGAAAACGCGATGGACCGGATCGACCGCTATCTGCGCGCGCAACTGGTGCTGAGCGACGGGATGGAGCGCGCCCGCCGCGAACACCTCGCAATTCTCGACGCCTGCGCCAGGGGAGAGGCCGAACGCGCCGCCGCCCTGACGGCCGAGCATATCCATGGCGCCCGCGACTCGCTGGCCGAGCATATGGAACAGCGCAACGGGTAACATCACGCGCCATCCGCATCCGATTCCCGGCAAATCGCCACAAACGGTTTCAAGTTGTTGCGATCCTTGGTTATGCTGACCTGAAAACCACCAGGAAAACAGGTCGCGAACGACCCGAAGTCCATTTCGCACGCCTCTTGGCGATCACCGCAAGTTTGGCCTTGGACGAATCGAACCCCGCCTTTAAAGGGCGACCGACACCGGAGCCCCAGCCGCAGGAAAGGCCGACCCGATTGAAACATCCTCTTGACGCACCGCATTCCATCTATGGCGTGGACAAATGGGGCAAGGGCCTGATTGTGGTGACAGAAGAGGGTGAGATCGGGCTGAAAAACCCGCTCCGCCCCGAGGCCAATGCGGTCAGCCTGCCCGGCATCCTGCACGATCTGGAACAGCGCGGCATCCGCGCGCCGATGATCCTGCGGATCAGTTCCTATCTGGAAAACGAGATCGCCCATATCAACGACAGCTTTGCCGATGCCATCAGGCGCTCGGGCTACAAGGGCGCCTATCGCGGCGTGTTCCCGATCAAGGTCAATCAGCAGGCGCAGGTGATCGACCGTATCGTCGAGTTTGGCCATCGCTACAGTTACGGGCTTGAGGCCGGTTCGAAACCCGAACTGGTGATCGCGCTGGCGCACAAGCTGGCCTCGGACGCGCTGATCGTCTGCAACGGGGTCAAGGATGCCGAGTTCATCCGGCTGGCCATCCTCAGCCGCAAACTGGGCTTCAACACCGTGATCGTGCTGGAAAGCCCGAAAGAGGCCGATACCGTTATCGAGGTCTATAACGAGTTGGGGATCGAGCCGCTTCTGGGCGTCCGCGTGAAGCTCACCAACCAGATCAGCGGCAAATGGGAGGAAAGCTCCGGCGACCGCTCCTCGTTCGGCATGAATACCGACCAGTTGGTGCGCGTGGTCGACAAGCTGCGCGATGCCGGGCTGATCCATTGCCTGAAACTGCAACACTCGCATCTGGGCAGCCAGGTGCCCGACGTCAACGACGTGCGCCGCGCCGTGGGCGAGGCCTGCCGCTATTTCACCGAACTCAGCGCCGAGGGCGTGCCGCTCAGCCATCTGGATCTGGGCGGCGGCATGGGCGTCGATTACACCGGCGAGAAGCGCGCCACCGAGAACTCGATCAACTACACGGTCGAGGAATATTGCGCCAATGTGGTGGAAACAGTGGCCTATGCGATGGACGAGGCCGGCATCGCGCATCCCACCATCGTCACCGAAAGCGGCCGCGCGGTGGTGGCAACCTCGTCGCTGCTGGTGTTCAACGTGCTCGAAAGCACGCTGTACGACGCGCCCACCGCGCCGGGCACCGAGCCCGACGATCACCATCTGGTCACCGACCTGGCGGCGGTGAACGGGTACCTGACGCCCGCGCGGCTTCAGGAATGCTGGAACGACGCCACCTTTTATCGCAACGAATTGCGGGCGCTGTTTCGCCGTGGTTATGTCGATCTGCGCCAGATGGCCCGGGCCGAACGGATCTATCTGTCGCTGATGGCGCGGATCAAGACCATGGTGGCCGAGGTCGAGGCCGAGACCGATCTGGACGCCCAGATGGAAAAGATCGCCGATATCTATCACTGCAACTTTTCCCTGTTCCAGTCGCTGCCCGATGTCTGGGCCATCGACCAGCTGCACCCGATCGTGCCCTTGCAGATGCTGAATGAGGCGCCCGACCGCCGCGCGGTCCTGTCCGACATCACCTGCGACAGCGACGGCAAGGTCGACCGCTTCATCCTTGCCGATGGCGTGTCGCCGTCCTTGCCTGTGCACTCCCTACCCGAGGATCAGGACTATTACCTCGGCGTTTTCTTCGTCGGCGCCTATCAGGAAACGCTGGGCGATCTGCACAACCTCTTTGGCGACACCAACGTGGTCACCATCGACCTGCGCGCCGATGGCGGGTTCGACCTGCTGCACGAGCAGGAGGGCGACACCATCTCCGAGGTGCTCTCTTACGTCGAATACGACCCGGCCGATTGCGTCGCCGCCTTTCGCAAGCTGGTCGACGGCGCCATTTCGAACGGCTGCCTCAAGGCAAACGAGCGCAAGCTGATCATCGGCGCCTACCGCGACAGCATCAACGGCTATACCTATTACGAATAACCCACCAGCCAGAGGAGACCTTCCCATGGGCAAAACACTCGTTGTCGGCGCAGGTGGCGTCAGCCACGCCGCCGTTCACAAGATGGCCATGAATTCCGACATCTTTACCGAGATCACTCTGGCCAGCCGAACCAAGGCGAAATGCGACGCCATCGCCGCCTCGGTCAAGGACCGCACCGGCGTGACGATCAAGACGGCGGCGCTCAATGCGATGGACGTGGCCGCCACCGTCGCGCTCATCAAGGAGACAGGCGCCGAGATCCTCGTGAACCTCGCCCTGCCCTATCAGGACCTCAAGCTGATGGATGCCTGCCTCGAGGCCGGGTGCCACTACCTGGACACCGCCAACTATGAGCCCGAGGATGTGGCCAAGTTCGAATATCACTGGCAATGGGCCTATCAGGACAAGTTCAAGGCCGCTGGCCTGACAGCCATCCTCGGCTCGGGCTTCGATCCGGGCGTGACCTCGGTCTTTGCCACCTGGCTGAAAAAGCACAAGCTTGCCACCATCCGCCAGATCGACGTGCTGGATGCCAATGGCGGCTCGAACGAGCAGGCATTCGCCACCAATTTCAACCCCGAGATCAACCTGCGCGAGGTTCTGGCCGAGGCGCGGCACTGGGAAAACGGCGCCTGGCAGGTCACGCCCGCGATGACCCACAAGGTCGAGTTCGACTTCCCCGGCATCGGGCCCAAGAACATGTACCTGATGTATCACGAGGAACTGGAGAGCCTCTCGACCCACTTTCCCGAGATCGAGCGCGCCCGCTTCTGGATGACATTCGGCGATGCCTATATCATGCACGCCAAGGTGCTGGAAAACGTCGGCATGACCCGCATCGACCCGGTCATGCATGACGGCAAGGAAATCATCCCGATCCAGTTCCTCAAAACCCTGTTGCCCGATCCCGGCACGCTGGCCGAGGAAACCAAGGGCAAGGCCTGCATCGGCGATATCGCCACGGGTCTGGCCAAGGACGGATCGGGCGAGAAGACCTATTACATCTACAACATCTGCGACCACGAGAAATGCTTTGCCGAGGTTGGCAGCCAAGCGGTCAGCTACACCACCGGTGTCCCCGCCATGATCGGCGCGGCGCAGGTGCTCAAGGGCAACTGGGTGGAACCGGGCGTGTGGAACATGGAACAGCTCGACCCCGATGACTTCATGGACATGTTGAACAATCACGGCCTGCCGTGGCAGGTCCATGAACTCGACGGTCCGGTCTCTTTCTGACCTTGTGGGCAACGGGCGCCCGCGCCCTTTCTTCTGTTTGAAAATACCTCGGGGGGTCCGGGGGGCAGCGCCCCCCGGCCTCTCCTCCAGCGGAGGCGCCGGAAATGGCAGATGTGATGCAGACCCAGGCAGGAGACGCTGGCGCCTTCCGCCACTTCGACCTCTCCCGCGTGCCTACCCCCTGTTTCGTGGTCGACGAGGTCGCCATCGAGCGCAATCTGGCGATCCTCAAGGATATCTCCGACCGCTCCGGCGCGCATGTTCTTTCTGCGCTCAAGGCGTTTTCGATGTTCGCCCTCGCCCCGATGGTGCGCCAGTATCTCGGCGGCACCTGCGCCAGCGGTATCTACGAGGCGCGGCTGGGGCGCGAGGAATATGGCGGCGAGGTCGCCACCTTCTGCGCCGGGTACAAGGAACAGGATATCGACGAGATCCTGTCGCTCAGCGATCACATCATCTTCAACAGCCCGGCGCAAAAGGATCGTTTCCTGACCCGCGCCCAGGCGGCGGGCGTTCAGGTGGGCCTCAGGATCAACCCCGAACATTCCGAGGGCGAGATCGCCAAATACGACCCCTGCGCGCCCTGTTCGCGGCTCGGCACCCCGGTCAGTTTGCTGACGCCCGAAGCCTTGGCAGGCGTCGACGGGCTGCACATGCACACGCTCTGCGAACAGGGGTTCGACCCGCTCGCACGCACCTGGGCGGCGGTGGAGCCAAAACTCGCCCCCTATCTGCCCGGCCTCAAATGGCTCAATTTCGGCGGCGGCCATCACATCACCCGCGCCGATTACGACCGCGACGCGCTGGTGCGCTTCATCCAGGGGATCCGCGAGAAACACGGCCTCGACGTCTATCTCGAACCCGGCGAGGCGGTGGCGCTGGATGCGGGTATCCTCGTGGGTGAAATCCTTGACCTGCCCTCCAATGGCATGGCACTGGCCATCACCGATATCTCGGCCACCTGCCATATGCCGGACGTGATCGAGGCGCCCTATCGCCCCGCCCTGATGGACGAGGCCGAGAGCGGCCATACCTATCGCCTGGGCGGCCCCTCCTGCCTCGCCGGTGACGTGATCGGCGATTACACTTGGGACCGGCCCCTGACCATCGGCCAGCGCTTCGCCTTTCTCGACCAGGCGCATTATTCGATGGTCAAGACCAACACGTTCAACGGCGTGCCCCTGCCCACGATCGCGCTGTGGAACAGCGAGACCGACGCGCTGCGCATAATCCGCCAATTCGACTATTCCGATTTCAAGGACCGTCTCTCATGAGCATCTTCCTCGACAGCGAACTTTCAGCCGCCGAACGGACCGAGGACGCCCGTTTCCGGATCATCCCCGTTCCGCTGGAACGCACCGTTTCTTACGGCGCGGGCACGGCGGGGGGGCCCGGTGCGATCATCGAAGCGTCAAACGAGCTTGAACGCATCACCAACGGCGCCGAGCCCTGTGCGCAGGGCATCTTCACCGAACCGCCGCTCGACTGCGACGGCCCGCTGCCCGAGGTGATGGAACGCCTCGCCCAACGGACCGAAGCCGCCATCCGCGCAGGCCGGGTGCCGGTGACGCTGGGAGGTGAACATTCGCTCAGCTTCGGCGCGGTGATGGGCGTGGCGCGCGCCCTGGGGCAACCGCTGGGACTGGTACAGATCGACGCCCATGCCGACCTGCGCATCGCCTATCAGGGCGAGAAACACAGCCATGCCTCGGTCATGCACCTGCTCGCCGAGGAGGGTATTCGGCTGGCGCAATTCGGCGTCCGCGCCCTCTGCCAGCAGGAAATGGACGAGCGCGCCAAACACGGCGTGTTCTACAAGGATGCCGAGGAGCTGGTCACCACCAATATCCACGCCGTCGACCTGCCCGAAGATTTCCCCGAGCTGGTCTATGTCAGCTTTGATGTCGACGGGCTGGACCCAAGCCAGATGCCCGCGACCGGCACGCCGGTGCCCGGCGGCCTCGGCTACTACCAGGCGCTGCACCTGGTCGAACACGCGCTCAAGGGCCGCAAGTGCGTCGGCCTTGACGTGGTGGAACTGGCGCCCGACGGCAATGCTGCCTGGGATTTCACCGCAGCGCAGATCGTCTATCGGCTGATGGCGGCCTGCACAGCCTGATCCCCGTTATCTGGTAGGGCACGTTCGCGCAGCGCGGCCATGTCGGTCAGGCCCAGCTGCGCCAGTGTCAGGCTGACCTCCTGCGCCAGCACGTCCCACAGCTGGTGCAGTCCCGCCTCGCCCCCCGCCGCCATGGCATACAGAAGCGGGCGGCCGAGGAACACGAAATCGGCCCCCATCGCGTAGGCCTTGACCACATCCTCGCCGCTGCGGATGCCACTGTCATAGAACAGCGGATAGGTGGGGCCGACCGCTTGTCGGATCACGGCCAGCGCCTCGATCGCGGGGGGTGCGGCGTCAAGCTGCCTGCAACCGTGGCTGGAGACCTGGATCGCATCGGCGCCCAGCGCCTTGAGGCGCAGCGCATCATCGGGGTGCAGCACGCCTTTGACCACCAGCTTTCCGGGCCAGGCGGCGCGCAGGCGCTCGAATGTCGTCCAATCGGCAGCGGCACGGCTCTCGGTACGGTCGAAAACATAATCCCGCCCGTCGAAATTGGCCATCTGCGGCCGCCCCCGGATCAGCGTGGACAGGGACCAGCGCGGATGCAGCGCGAAATCGACGAATTGCCGGGGGCCGATGCGGAACGGCATCTTGAACCCGTGCCGTAATTCGCGCGGGCGGCGGCCCACCTCGGGCACATCGACGGTGAGCACCAGCGTGCCGTACCCGGCCGCGCGGGCGCGCTCGACCAGTTTCATCGTGCCGCTGCCATCGCCGCTGAAATAAAGCTGGAACCAGGCCATGCCGCCCGAGACCTTGAGCAGGGTTTCCATGTCGGTCGAGGCCACGGTCGAGACGCCATGCGGCACCCGGTCCCTTGCGGCCAGCCGCGCCAGCATCAGATCGGCGCCGGGGGTGGACAGGTTGCACATGCCCATCGGGCTGATGCCAAAGGGGCGCACCGCCAGCTTGTCGAAGAGCTGCACCCGCAGCTCTCGCCGGCTGACATTGCGCAGCACCCGGGGCGTCAGGCGAATATCCTGAATGGCCCGGCGCGCCAGCATCGCGCCATGCTCTTCGCCGGCCGAGCCGTCGATATAGTCGAACACCATCCAGGGCAGGCGCCTGCGCGCCAGCCTGCGGGCGTCCTCGCTGGAATGAATGCCGGTCTGGCGCAGCATGATCTGGGTTCACTCTATGGGCGTCGGAGGGGGCCGTAACCTAGCGCAGCACCATCACCGTGCAAGGTGCGTGGCGGACAACACGGGCGGCGGTGGTACCCAGGAAATAGTCGCTGAGGCCGGGCCGGTGCGAGCCGACGATGATCAGGTCGATGCCCATATCGGTGGCATATTCGGTCAGCGCGCGGCTGGAATGACCGCTCAGCAACACCGGTTCGACCCCCGGCGCATCGGCCACGCGGGCGCGTAACCGCGCCTCGGCATCGGCGCGGGCCTTGGCCACCAGATCGGCGTCCAGATAGGCGCGGACCGCCGGGTTGGGCGGCTCGATCACGTGGACGGCGCGGATGGTGGCGTCCTCGGCGGCCAGGGCGCGGGCGGTTTCGAGCGCCCGCTCGCTGATCCCGTGTTCCAGCGACAGGGCAACAAGGATGCGGTGATACATGGCCTAACTCCTTTCCGGGGCGGTTTCGGGAACCAACAGGACCTTGGGTGCCGCCACCCGGCCCGCGCGGATATCGGCAAAGGCCTCGGCACCCTGTTCGAGCGGGCGCGCCTCGGTCCAGTCAAGCGGGCCGAGGCGGCCGTCAAAGATTGCCTGCGCGGTCTGGCGGAAATCCTCGGCGGTATAGGTATAGGTCCCGATAAAGGTGATCTCTTGCAGGGTCATCCGCCGGATATCGAGGCCACCGGTATCCTCGCCCAGGCCGATATGGCCGATCACACCGCCGGGGCGCACATGAGCCGAGGCAGCGGCACGGGTGGCGGCATAACCCACCCCGTCGATCACCAGATCGAATTGCGACCCCTCTGGCGCAGCGTCGACCGCATGCTGGCCGCAGCGGTCGCTCAGATAGGCGCGGCGGGCGGGGTTCGGCTCGACCATGGTGACTTGCGGCACGCCCTGCGCCGCCAGACACAGTGCAGCGCCTAGCCCGATCGCCCCGCCACCCAGTACCAGCGCCGTGTCGCGGGCACCGGATAGCGCGGCCAGGGACAGGCGCACCGTGTGCCAGCCGCAGGCGATGGGCTCGGCCAGTGCCGCCTTGGCCAGCGGGACGGGGTCAGGGACGGTGACCAGGTTGCCCTCGGGCATCGCCACATATTCGGCAAAGCCGCCCTCGCGCGGGGGCATCGAGATGATCTGGCGCGTCGGGCACAGGTTGTCGCGTCCCGTGCGGCAGGCCGGGCAGTCGCCGCAAGTGACCAGAGGGTTCACGGTGACCCGCTCGCCGTCGCGCGGCCCACCCACGATCACACCGGCCACCTCGTGACCCAGGATCAGCGGCGCCGGGCGGCGCGCATCGTGGCCCAGATAGGCATGCATGTCCGAGCCGCAGATACCCACCTGCGCGATGCGGATCAGCTGTTCGCCCGGCCCCGCGACCGGGTCGGGCATCTCGCGCAGCGCGAGCGTTTCGGGGCCCGTGTAAACCAGCGCCTTCATTTCGCGGTATATCCTCCATCCACCATCAGCACCTGACCGGTGACATAGGCCGACGCCTCGGAGCAAAGGAACAACAACGGCCCGTCCAGATCCTCGGGCTCACCATTGCGGCCGAGACAGGTCTGCTCCGCGTTGCGCGCCGCGCGCGCAGGATCGGCAAAGACTGGCGCCGTCAGCTCGGTCCGGAAAAAACCCGGCCCCAGCGCGTTGGCGGTAATTCCGTGCGGAGACCAGGCCTCGGCCATCGCGCGGGTCATCTGGGCCACACCGCCCTTGGACGCGCCATAGGCGATGCCGCCGGGAAAGGCGCGGGTTGTCTGGAGCGAGGCGAAATTGACGATGCGACCCCAGCCGCGCGCCTTCATCCCCGGGACCAGATACTGGCTGAGGAAGAACGGCACCGACAGGTTCAGGGTCAGGGTGATGTCCCAGCCTTCGGGCGTGACCTCATCGGCGGGCTGGCGGGTGTTGATGCCGGCGGCGTGAATCAGAATGTCGGGCGGGCCAAAGGGCGCTGCGACCTGCCGCGCCAGCCCCTCCAACCCGTCGCGGTCCGACAGGTCATAGGGAATGGCATGGGTTTCGCCCCCCGCCTCGGCCTGCCATTCGGCCAGCGCTTCGGCGCGCCGGGCCACGCCCACCACCCGTGCGCCAGCCTGCGCCAGCACCGTCGCCGCGCGCCGGCCAAGGCCGGAACTGGCGCCGGTGACACAGGCCACCCGGCCCCGCACCGAGAAGAGATAGCCAGAGTCAGCCATTGGCGGTCAGGTCAAAGGTCTCGTCGGGGAAATACTTGGCCAGCCGCACATCGGCGGCGCGGGCATGGCCCTCCATCCCCTCAAGCCGGGCGATGCGGGCGGTGGCCTCGGCCACGGGCTTGTAGCCCTCGCGGGTGCCACGCTGCCAGGTCACGATCTTCATGTATTTGTGCACGCTGAGGCCCCCGGTATAGCTGGCGGCGCCGCTTGTCGGCAGCACGTGGTTGGTGCCCGCCGCCTTGTCGCCATAGCTGACGGTGCTTTCTTCGCCCAGGAACAGCGACCCATAACAGCTGAGCCGGTCGAGCCACCAATCCAGGTCGTCGGCCATCACCGTCAGGTGCTCGGGCGCGTAACGGTCCGAGGTGGCAGCCATCTCCTCGCGGTCGGCGCACAGGATCACCTCGGCATAATCGCGCCACGCGGCGGCGGCATTGTCGCGGTTCACCTCGGGCAGGTCGGCGATATAGGCCGGGATCATCTCGATCACCTTTTCCGCCAGCGCGCGATCATCGGTCACCAGCCAGACGGGCGAGTTATAGCCATGCTCGGCCTGGCTCACCAGATCGGTGGTCACGATATGCGGATCGGCGGCCTTGTCGGCCAGGATCAGGCTGTCGGTGGGGCCCGCGATCATGTCGATGCCGACACGCCCGAACAGCATGCGCTTGGCCTCGGCCACGAACTGGTTGCCGGGACCGACCAGGATTTTCGCCTTGGGCAGACCGAACAGGCCAAAGGCCATGGCCGCCACCCCCTGCACACCGCCGATTGCCATGATCGTGTCGGCGCCACAGATATGGGCGGCATAGACGATGGCAGGCGCCACGCCGACACCGGGACGCGGCGGCGAGCAGGCCATGATATGTTTGCACCCCGCCACCTTGGCCGTGGTCACGGTCATGATGGCGCTGGCGATATGGCTATAGCGCCCGCCCGGCACATAGCAGCCCGCCGCATCCACCGGGATCGCCTTTTGCCCGGTGATCACGCCCGGCACCACCTCAAGCTCGACATCGGTCAATGTCGCCTTCTGCGTCTCGGCAAAGCGGCGCACATTGTCATGGGCAAAGCGGATATCGGCCTTGAGCTTTTCCGGCACCCGCGCGCAGGCGGCCTCGATCTCTTCGGGCGACAGGATGATGCTGCCCTCGTAGCGGTCGAACTTGGCGGCATAGTCCAGCGCGACCTGATCCCCGCCCGCCTCGATATCGGCGAGGATCGCGCGCACCGTCTCTTGCACATCCGAGGCATCGGATTTCGAGGTAAGCGAAGCTTTCTTGAGGTATTCGATGGTCATACCGGGGGCGTCCTATTTGTAGATATCGGGCAAGAGGGTGGTGGAAATGGCGGGCAGATAGGCGATGAGCAGCACCACCAGCAGCATGAACAAGACGAAGGGAACGGCGCGGGCGGCGATCTTGAGGATCGACTCGCCGGTGATGCCGGAGACCACGAACAGGTTCAGCCCCAGCGGCGGCGTGATGAAGCCCACACCCAGCGCGGTGATCATCATGATGCAGAACTGGATCTCGTTCATGCCGATATTGTCGGCCAGCGGCTTCAGGATCGGGGCAAGGATCACGATATTGGGCGTCGTCTCCATGACGCAGCCCGCCGCGATCAGGATGCCGATCATCAGCAGGATCAACAGCCAGGGTTCGTCGGTCATGCCGGTGACGGCGGCGACAAATCCCTGCGGCACGCCCATGATCGCCAGCGCCTCGGCCAGGGGGGCGGAAAAGGCGATGATCGGCAGGATCACGCCGTTCACCTTGGCCGAGCTGACCAGCATCGCCGGGAAGTCGGACAGCGACAGGGTGCGCAGGATGAAGCCCATCAGGATGGTGACGACAACAGCGGTGGCGCCCGCCTCGGTCGGCGTCAGCCGGCCCGAGAAGATGCCGTAAAAGATGATCCCCGGCACGATGAAGGCATACCAGCCCGATTTCAGCGCCCGGCCCAGATTGCCCAGGTATTCGGCGGCCGAGATATTGCCGCCGCCCTCCCAGCCGTTGATACGGTTCATCACCACATTGGTGACCAGGATCGAGATCAGGATGCACAGGCCCGGAATGAGCGCGGCCAGAAACAGGGTCGAGGCCGAGATACCCAGCACCAGACCGATGATGATATAGGCGATCGAAGGCGGGATCAGGATGCCGGTACAGGCCCCCGCCGCCACCAGCGCACAGGCATAGGGTCGGGGATAGCCCGACTCGACCAGCCGGTCGATGGTCATCCGGCCCACGGCGGCGGCCCCCGCCGCGTCCGAGCCGGAGATGGCCGCGAACATGCCGCAGACCAGCACCGTGGCCGAGCCGAACCCGCCCTTGGCGAATTGCGTGAGCGCCTCGGCCACGTCCAGGAACTTGCGCGAAAGCCCCGTGCGCACCAGCACGTCACCGGTCAGGATGAACAGCGGCACCGCCGTCAGCGCAAAGGCGTCGATGCCGGTGAACAGGCTCTCGCCCACCGCGCTCAGCGGCATGTCCCCCGACATGATCAGCATGGTGATCGCCGCCGCCCCGATGGCGGCCCAGACCGGCACCGCCAACGCGATGAGACCCACGAACATGATTACAGGCAGGTAGAAATCCCAGCCCAGTTCGACCGTCTGATTGAGGGTGTTCCAAAGCATGACCGTCCCCTCAATCGAACAGTTTGTCGCCCTCGTAGACGGGCGTGCCGTCACGAAGGCTGCGCAAATCGCGCAGGAAGGATTGCACCAGTCGCAGGATCATCAGCGAAAACCCGACCGGCACCGCCATCAGGAACCACACCATCGAGATGCGCAGGCCGTGACTGACCGAACCGAACTTGGCCGAGACCAGCACCGTCTCGAACGACCAGTAAAGCGCGATGACCGCCACCACGAACATCACCAGATCGCCAAAGATATAGAGCAGCGCCTTGGCCCGGCGGCCCAGGTAATGCATGAGCACGTCGATGCGGATATGGCCCCGTTCCTTCACCGCCGAGGCGGCGCCGATCCAGGCGAGGTAGATGAAGGAATAGCGCACGATCTCCTCTCCCCAGATCGAGGAATAGGCGAAGATCTCGCGCCGCAGCACCTCGATGGCCATGGTGACGACAAGCATCACGTAGAACACCAGGAGCGCCCAGCGCTCGGCATTCCGGTTCAGGGCATTCAGGATAAGGCTCACGCGTCCCTCCCTCCGGGCGAGGGGCATCCGTTGCCGGAGGCCCGGTTGATGGCGTCATACGGGTAAGGAAAGGGCCGGCGCCATCCCGGGCGCCGGCCGGTGCCGATCAGGCGTCGTGCACGTAGTAGCGGCCCATGGTGCCGGCGGCCTCTTCGAGGCGGGCAAAGGCATCCATCGACCCGGCCAGTTCGGTCTTGAAGCTGTCCCATTCCGAGCGCTGATAGCCGCCGGTCGCCTGCCATTCGGCCAGTTGATCGGCGGACAGCGAATGGAACTCGACCCCGGATTTGGTCAGTTCCGACATCGCATAGGCACGCGCGGCGGGCACCTTGGCCAGGTTCTGCTGCGAGGTGACCTCGCCCGCGAACATGATGCCTTCCTGCACGTCTGCCGGAAGCCCGTTGAACCATTCCAGGTTCATCGAGAACACCTGGCTGTCGGGCACCGCCTGGGTAAAGGTCACATGGCTGAGGATGTCCTTGAAGCCAAAGACATAAAGCGCGCCGACCGACGGGTCGAGCGCATCGGCCACGCCCTGCTTGATCGCCGAGGGCGTCTCGCCCCAGGCCACCGGCGTCGGGTTGGCGCCGACCATGCGGTAATACTGTTGCAGCATCTTCGAGCCCGGCACGCGGAACTTGACCCCTGCCAGATCGCCCGGCGTGATCACCGCGTTGCCACCCTTGCGCACGGCAACGACGCGCGGGTCGATCACGATATAGAACAGCGCCTTGAAGCCTGCGGCCTCGACCTTGGGATGCACCTCGGACTTCCAGGCATCCGACGACACGAGGTTGGTGAACCGCTGGTTCGAACCGCAGAAATACGGCATGTTGATCAGGTCGACGGCGCTGGCGAAGGGGGCGAAATTCGACAGCGAGTGCTGCGCAGCCTGGATGGTGCCGCCCTGCACCTTTTGCACCAGCGCGCCACCGGCACCCAGTTGGCCGCCCGGCGCCAGTTTCACATAGACCTTGCCGTTGGTGGCGTTCTGGATGTTCTCCTTGAGGTCCAGCTGCATGATCGGATAGCTGCGCGACGCGCCCAGTACATAGGCCGTCGCCACCGTCATCACATGCGATGCGGCGGCTTCACGTTCCTTCTCTTCCTTGGCGGTCTGCGCTGCGGCCTCGGTCGACCACAGGGTCCCCGCCGCGCCGGCCACCAAAGCGGCGGTAAAGCTGCCGCTGCCGGCCAGTTTCAGAAAGTTGCGGCGTGTCGCGGACGCAAGTCCGGTCCGGTCGTCTTTCATGTATTTCCTCCCATTTGGACAGATCAGGGCCGCTGGTTTGTCTTGCTCTTCGCTGCGGCTTCCCGTTGCAGAATGGCCACCACAAAGGCGATTGCAGCGGCGAACAGAACCAGCATTTCACCAACATCCCCCAGCATCGGCCCGACCCCGACAGAGCCAAGGCCCACATTCAGGGCAAACAGGGCAAAGAGTGCGGCCGAGATCAAAAGCATCGGGTCCTCCGGATGGGTAAAAACACGATTCGCCCTAGCAATGTAAGCGCTTACATTTGACGATGCAAGCGCTTACACGCTATGCTGTTCCCAGCGGGTAGGATATCGGACCCTACCGCCCTCAACCCGATGGAACCGCTCAGCATGACCGCGCCGCCAACCGAACGCACCCCGACCCTGGCCGATGTGGCCCGTCGCGCGGGCGTGTCCACGGCAACGGTATCGCGCTGCCTGAATACGCCAGACCGCGTGATCGAAGAGACCCGCAACCGGGTTTTGAAGGCGGTGCGCGACCTTGGATATTCACCCAATTTCGGCGCCCGCGCCCTGGCCGCGAAACGCACCAACACCATCGGCGCCGTGATCCCGACTATGGAGAACGCGATCTTTGCCCGAGGTCTTCAGGCCTTTCAGGAGGAGTTGCGGCTGAAGGGGATCACGTTGCTGGTGGCCTCCTCCTCGTATCGCGCCGATCTGGAGGAGGAGCAGATTCGCACCCTGGTGGCGCGCGGCGCCGACGGGTTGTTCCTGATCGGCGCCCATCGCGATCCGGCGCTCTACGACTTTCTCAACCGGCGCGGGATTCCGACCCTCGTGGCCTGGGTCCACGACCCGAATGCGCCGGTGCCCACGATCGGGTTCGACAACCATGCCGCAATGCTGGACCTTGCCCGACGGGTGATCGCGGACGGCCATCGCCATATCGGCGTGATCAGCGCCGAACAGGCCGGCAACGACCGCGCCCGCGCCCGGGTGGCCGCAATCTGCGCGGCCATGGACGAGGCGGGACTGGCCCCCGACGCGCTGAGCCTTGTGGAAACCGCCTATGGCATCGACGAGGGCGCCGCCGCGTTCGAGGCCCTGATGCAGCGTACGCCCCGTCCGACCGTTGTGATGTGCGGCAATGACGTGCTGGCTGTCGGCGCCATGGGACGGGCCAAGGAGATGGGATATGACGTGCCGGGCGATGTCTCGATCACCGGCTTTGACGATATCGAACTGGCCAAGGTGTGCAGCCCGGGCCTGACCACCGTGCATGTTCCGCATCGACAGATGGGCACCCGCGCTGCGCGTGCCCTGATCTCGATGGTGTCAGAGGGCACGCCTGGACAGGGGCAGCGACTGGATACCCGCGTCGTTCTGCGCGGCTCGCTGGGGCCACCGCGCGAATAGGCCGCAAGCTCACAGGTCGATCTCGACCACCCCGCCCGGTTCCGCCGCGCGGGATTGGCAGAGGATGATCGCGCTCTCGCGCTGTTTCCTTGACAGCACGAAATCGCGATGTTCGACCGCGCCCGCGATCACCCCGCATTTGCAGACGCCGCAGATCCCGTCCGAACATTTCACGTCGATAGGGATCCCGCTCTCGTTCAACACCTGCGCCGCGTCCTGATCCGCGGGCACAGTGATCTCGCGCCCTGACCGGGCAAGTTTCAGCGTAAAGGGGTGGTTTTCATACGCGGGCTGTTCGGGAACCGAGAAGTATTCCAGGTGCCGCGCCTCGTCGGGGAAGCCTTGTCGTTCGGCGGCCTGCATCACCCCATCCATGAAACGCTCGGGACCGCAGGTATAAACGTGCCAGCCGGGCCGATACCCCGCCAGAACCGTATCCAGATCGGCGCGCGATCCCTCATCCGAGACATGCAACTGCACATGATGGGCCCAGGGCACAGCGCCAAGATCCTCGAGATATCCTGCGCTGGCGCGGCTGGGGACGGAATAATGCAGCTCGAAGTCGGCCCCCAGCGCGTGCAAGCGGTGGGCAAAGGCGATCATCGGGGTGATGCCGATGCCGCCGCCCATCAGGAATGTGCGCGTCGCGCTCTCCTCCAGTTCGAAGTGATTGATCGGTTTCGAGATGAATACCCGCCGGCCCGGCGTAAAGATGCGATGCATCAGCCTTGAGCCGCCCCGCCCCGCATCTTCGCGCAGCACGCCGATCTGATAGGTGGCGCGGTCACCCGGGTCGCCCGACATCGAATACTGCCGCAGGAACTCGGGCGCGACCAGCACATCCAGATGCGCGCCCGCCGTCCATTCGGGCAGCGGCGCGCCGTCTTGGGCGGCAAACTCGTATTTGGTGATCTCAGCCGTCATCTTCTCGGCCCGCGTCACCTCGACCCGGATCACTGGCGCATTGTCCGCATCGGGTACGGTATAACGATGCACCATCGACCGGTCGCCAGACGCCAGCCGCGCCCGGTATTCGTCGGCGCTGATCATCTCCTGATAGGCGGCGATCCCCGCCTCACGGTCCATCGGAAACGGATAGGGCCAGGGATGCGGCGCCAGCGGCGCGGGATAGACAGCCAGCGTCTGATCCTCGTATTTCAGGTCCAGATCCCGTTGCAGGTCACGCCGGTTCACTGGCCCGGCGGTCGGGCGATAGGCGCCATCGGACTGCAACTCGATATCCCACCACCATCTCTTGACCTCGTTCAGCCCGCCATGGCCCAGCGCATCGTCGAGCCGCGCCAGCGCCGGGGCCGCCGCCGGGATCGTCATCGCCGCCCAGCGAAAGGGGCGTTCGGCAAACAACCCTTCGAGGTTCCACGGGCAGGTCTTCATGCAGCGCCCGCACATGGCACCGCCCTGGGTGGTGATGCGATAGGTGGCGCATTTCTGACTGTCGGATTTCCAGATCTCGTAGCCGTTGAACATCCGCTTGGGCCCGGCGGTGATCGCCCCCGAAGGGCATTCACGGGCGCATTTGTTGCAGGCCTCGCAGAACTGTTGCAGGCCAAAGTCGATGGGCTTGTCATGGCTCATCGGCATGTCGGTGGTCACCGCCCCCGATTTCAGGCGCGGGCCCAGGAACGGGTTCAGGATCACTTCGCCGATGCGGCTGACCTCGCCCAAACCCGACAGCAGCAGGAGCGGCGGTTGCAATACCTCGCCATCCATCACCGTATGGGCCTTGGCCTTGTAGCCCAGATTGCGGATCTGCTGCGCGATCACGCCCCCCAACAGCGAAAAGCGCAAGTAGGCGCGCATGGATTGCGCCACCGCGATCCAGTCGTCGCCGCTCGACCCTTCCATCGTCTCATAGCCCTGATCGACGATCATGCTGATCGCCTGATCATGCGGCGGGGTAATTGCCTCGCCGGTGGCGTCATGGCTGTACCAGGCCCAGGCGGGACAGCGGCTGAGCCCGACCGCGTCGATGCCCAGGAAATAGCTCGCCGCCTTGAGGTTGGCGGCATTGCGGCGCGGATCGACCGGGCGGGGCACATCGGCGCTGTCACCATCCTGAAGCAGTACAAACGCCCCCAGCGCCCGCCGCTGGGCAAAGCTGGGCGCCGCCTTGCGCACATAGTGACCGCCCTTGGCCCCCTCTTGCAGGGCCTTGCCCATATCGCCGAACTGAGCGCGGGCGAACATGTCGGCGCGTTTGGGCACACGGGCCACATTGGCCTCGTCGATATAGGTGGTGGGCGTCTCGACCCGGTGCAGCCGCTCGAACGGGTGTGCCCCGTCCACATAGCGCCGCCGGGCATAGGGGTCGCGGTTCAACGCGCTTTTGGCGAACCCCTTGCCCAGCCACCAGATCGGGCCTCGGGTGGCGGCCCAGGACTGCGCGGCCAGTGGCGCCAAGGGGCGGTCATGGGCCAGTTCCATTTCGGTGGTGACGGCAGCCAGACCAAAGCGGCGCCCCAGCCAGGGCGCGGCCAGTTGCCCGCCTTCAAGCGTCACCAGCCCCGCCGCCAGCGCCAGCCGCCCCAGATCGACATCGCTTGACATGGCGGTATGCGCCCGCGCGTCATAGCCCAGAAGGCGGATGTAATTGGCGATCACCACCGCGTTTTCGCTGGCAAGCAGACAGGCACGATGGTCCTGCGCGTCCCTTATCCACTCTGTTCCCGGTTCGTCCGCCTCGGGGTCGCGGTGATGTTCGTAGAGAAAGACAAGCGCGTGCCGGTGCCCCTCGATCGGGCGTGGCGGCGCCTCCATGCTCTCCTTGAGGTCGGCCATGATCACGTCGATACCCGAGGCCAGCGTCTTGGTCTGCCGGGTCCGCAGCGCCTCGGCCAGCCGGTCGATATCGGGGTTGCGTCGGGGTGCCGGCAACAGCGCCTCGGCCGGCAAGGGTCCGCAACCCATCATCGAGGCGTCGTTGAAATACCCAAACGCTTTCAGATGGTTGGCGCGCTCCTGTGGATCGGAAGGGATCTCGGCGCGGGCCGGGTTGACCAGCCCGTCGCGGATCGCATCCAGCATCGCCTGAAACTCGCCCATCGCGTTGACGATGCTCTCGGGCTGCTCGGGCCGGTGAAAGCTGAGCACAGGCATTTGCGGAACGCCAGCCAGATCCGCTACGCCATCGCGCCGGGCGAGCCGCTCCAGCGGATAGGGACCCATATGAACGGGCCTATCGCGGTCCGAGAAAAAGCGAATACCCATCCGGCGCCTCCTGAATGCCCGTCCGGCGTAACGTGGAATGGACAGCGAAACCATTCATGTTTAGTCATAAATCTCATGAAAAAATTCGATTTCACCGATCTCGATGGCAAGGTGCTGCGCTGCTTTCTGGTCATCCTCGAAGAAAGCTCGGTCTCGCGCGCGGCCGACCGGCTGGGCGTCACCCAATCGGCGGTCAGCCATACGCTGGCCAAGCTGCGTGTCGTGTTGGGTGATCCGCTGTTCGTGCGCTCGGGCCAGGGGCTGACGCCCACCGAACGGGCACTTTCCCTGCGCGAACCGGTGCAGCGGGTGCTCGACGGGATCAAGTCGCTGACCGATGCGCGCCCCTTCGACCCGCTGGGCGAAGAGATGCATTTCGACATCGCCGCCAACGACCTGCAACGCGAGCTGATCTTTCCCGAACTGTTGCACCGCGCCCGCTCCGAAGGAGTACGGCTGAGCCTTGGCTTCGTCCCCTCGGGCGTGCCCGATCCGGCCCTGTTGCGCAGCGACCGCTGCCAGCTGGTGTTGACGCCGCTGCCGCCGGATGGACCCGATATCTATCAGCGGCACCTGTTCACCAGCCCGTTGCAAATCTACTATGACGCCAGTCATCGCAGCCCGCCCGACAGCTGGCAGAGCTATTGTGCCGCCGAACATGTCGAGGTGCGATTCAGCGACGGACGCAGCGCCAATGTGGTGATGCGCGGCGTGGATCAAAGCCAGATACGCCCACCCACGGTGATTTTGCCACATTTCGGCGCCATCCCCGCCTTTGTCAAAGGCAGTGACCTGATCTCGACCGATACCACGCTGATGAAACTGGGGCCGCTGGCGGCGCTGGATTGCGCGCCGCTGCCCTTTGCCTGCGATCCGGTGTCGATCTACATGGTCTGGCACGAACGCTCGACCGCCGATCCGGCACATCGCTGGCTGCGCGCCCGGGTCGAGGCAATCGCCGCCCGGCTGCAACGCGGCACTCAGTAGCCCACGCGCGCCCGGATCAGGTGCATCAGCGTGGCGCCGGTTTCCACATAGGCCTGTTGCAGGGTGGTCCAGCGCTCGGCATGGTTGTCGATGGCGGGGATCGGCAAACCGGTCTCGTCCCCGCTCAGCAGCGCCTCGGCCATGGCCTTGCCGAACAGGGTGCCCGGCCCGATGCCGCGCCCGGAATAGCCATGCGCCGCCAGCGCGCCGGGGCCGGGGCGGGTGATCTTGGGGATGTGATCGCCGGTCATCGCGATGCGCCCATGCCAGCCGGTGACCAGCGGCTGCCCTGACAAGGCGGGATAAAGCTGCGCCAGCTTGCGCCGCACCCAGGCCCGGTGGATGCCGCTGGCCGGATGGTCCAGCGCCCCCATGCCGCCGATGATCATCCGCCCCGCCCGGTCCAGCCGGAACGAGGTCATGATCAACCCGGTATCCCAGCACCCCTCCCCCCCCGGCAGTATCGCGGCACGGATCTTCTCCGGCAGCGGATCGGTAGCATATTGGAAATAGTGCACCGGAACATGGGCGGGCTTTCGTCGGGCCAATCCCCGGTGATAGGCGTTGGTGGCCTGGATCAGCTGGCGTGCGCGGATGCTGCCGCCGGGCGTGCGCACCTGCCAGACCCCGTCTTTGTGTTCCACCTCCAGAGCCGGGCTTTGCCCGTGCATCTGTGCGCCGGCCGCCTGCGCGGCACGGGCCAACCCGCAGGCATAGGCCAGCGGCTGGATGGTGCCCGCGCGCGGATCAAAAAGCGCACCGTGAAAGGCCCCCGAACCGGTACGGCGCGCGGTCTCTGCGGCCGAGAGCAGTTCGACAGGCGCGCCGCTGGCGGTCAGTTGCGCGTGACGCTGCTTCAGGTCGGCAAGGCCCGAGGGGGAATGCGCGCAATGCAGCGTACCGCCCCGCACCGGCTCGCAGGCGATGCCGTGCCGGTCGATCAGATCGAACACCATCCCCGGCGCCCCGGCCAGCAGCGCGATCAACCGGTCGCCCGCCGTTTTGCCCAAATGGGCGCGGATATCGTCGGGCGGCAGCCACAGGCCCGCATTGGCCAGTCCGACATTGCGGCCCGAGCCGCCATGGCCCGGCATCTCGGCCTCGACCAGGCGCACATCGGCGCCCTGCTCCGCGGCATGAAGCGCCGCCGACAGGCCCGTATAGCCGCCACCGATCACCACCAGATCGGCGGTGACATCCCCCGCCAGCGGCGGCGCGGTGACCTGCTCGGCCGAGGTCAGATGCCAGAGGTTGCGGGTATTGTCCGACATGGCCGGGTCTCGTCTGCAAGAGGGATATCTATGTCTTAGGCACTCAGGCGGCGGTGACAAGTCCGCGTTGATCGTCGCGCCCCATCGCCACCAGCAAGGGCGCCTCGGCTTGGCGCGCCTGAAACGCCGCCTTGTCGCTCATGCCACGCCAATTTGCCAGGACCAGCGACTGCGCCACCGCCCCGCCAAGCGTGGCGCCGGGGCCGGTGACGATGAACAGGTCGGGCGCAAATTCACGCGCGGCGGTCTGCACGGCGCGGGTGAAATCATAGGGCTCGGTCACCTGATGGCTCAACGTATAGTCCCACAGCGCCGCAGTGTCGGTGGCGCCCGGCCACCAGATCTTGCCGCGCCCGTCTATCATCGGGCGGCTGGGCTGGGTGAACAGGTCAGCACCCAGCCGTTGCCGCCCCTCGGCGGCAACCGGCGCCTGCAAGCGGGTGTGAAAGGCGGCGTGATTGGCCAGCCGCATCGGGAACCGTTCCTGCGCCACCGGCTGCGCCGCCTCGAAGGCCGACAGACCGGCCTCGTTTCCGGCCAGAACCAGCATTCCCCCCAGGTCGATGGACAGGGCCAGGTCATGTCCCGGCATGGCGTCGATCCGGGCCACATCCGCCAGCAGCGCCGCCTTGCGCGCGGGATCGTCGGCCCAATCCTCGCCGGTGAAAGGATAGACCAGCTGCCCGCCGATCAGCCGTTCCTGCATCAGCGTGCCCATGGTGTTGACCACCCGGAACCCGTTTTCCGGGCTCAGCGCCCCTGCGGCGGCCAGCGCGATATACCAGCCCATCGAGTTGCCGGTGACGGCGACCACCTCGATATCCTCGGCCAACGCCTGCGCATCACCCAGCGCGGCGGCATAGATCAGCGGCGAGGCCACATCCCCGCGCGAGTATTTGCCGACCGTATACCGCTCCGCCCCGTCCAACGCGGTGACTGCCTCCTGCCCGGCCTCTGCGCGGATGGTGTCAAAGGCGCGGAACATGTCCATCCGGGCGCCGTGGTGGCGGTGCAGATAGCCCAGTTCCGGTTTGTTATAGGTGCCTCGGCCGGGGCAGATCACGACAGCGGTACGGGTCATTTCGCAACTCCGGTCAGGGACAGTGCGGCGGCCACGATGCCGTCCTTGGACGGCAGCGGGGCGGCATAGGCCGGGCCGGTGGCAATGAAGCAATCCTCGGCCACCACGCGGGCGGTCGCGGGGGCGCGACTTTCTTCGCAGAAGAAAGTCATCAGCGCCTCGGACTGGCTGCCGGTGCGGCGGCATTCGTCGACGATCAGCACGTGTTTGCACCCTTGCGTGGCCGCGCGCAGCGCCTCGATGGGCAGCGGCGCCAGCCAGCGCAGGTCGATGATCCGCGCCTTGATCCCTGCCGCCTCGATCTCGGGGAGCGCCTGTTTGGACAGGTAGTGCCCGTTGCCATAGGTGACGATGGCCAGATCGGTGCCATCGCCATGCACCCCGACCTCGCCCAGCGCGATGCGCCGGTCGGGCGAGGGATAGGTGGTCATCCAACCACCATCCTGCGCCCCATGCAGGTCGCGCATCGGGTAAAGCGCGATGGGCTCAAGAAACACGACCACCCGCTGCTCCTCGCGCGCCAGCCGAACGCATTCGCGCAGCATCTGGGCCGCATCCGCCCCGGTCGAGGGGCAAGCGATGATCACGCCCGGAATGTCGCGCAGCACGGCCAGCGAGTTGTCGTTGTGGAAATGCCCGCCGAACCCCTTTTGATATCCCAGGCCCGCGATACGCAGCACCATCGGGTTCGAAAACTGTCCGTTCGAAAAGAACGGCAGCGTCGCGGCCTCGCCCCGGATCTGGTCCTCGGCATTATGCAGATAGGCCAGGAACTGGATCTCGGGGATCGGAACGAAGCCGTTGTGCCCCATGCCGATGGCCAACCCCAGGATGGACTGCTCGTCCAGAAGCGTGTCGATCATCCGGTCGGGGCCGAACCGCTGTTGCAGTTTCTGGGTCACGCCATAGACGCCCCCCTTGCGGCCCACATCCTCGCCCATGCAGACGATCTCACCATGTTCCAGCATAAGGTCGGTCAGCGCCCAGTTGATCAGTCGAGACATGATCTGCGGCTCTTCCATCGCCTTGAGATCACCGCCAAAACACATGGCGCGGGCCTCGGCCCCGGGGCCGTTGGTGGGCTTGCAGCTCCGTTTCGGCGGGATAAGGCTGGCCGCCACCTCGGCGGCACTGGCCAGATGCGGGCGGGTCGCGGCCTCGGCCGCGATGCGGTCGGTGCGGGCGCAGGTCTGTTCATAGATCGCCAGCGCCTGTTGCGGCGTCAGCGCCCCGGCCTGATCCAGCAGGCGCACGCTGTGCAGCAGCGGATCCATGGCTTCCTCCGCCTCGACCTCGGCCCGCGAAAGATAGGTGGTCGGCACATCCGCCCCCGCATGGCCATAAAGGCGCACGGTTTTCAGATGCAGGAACGCAGGCTTGCGGCGGGTGCGGACATAGTCGGCCGCCTCCTGCGCCACGGCATAGGTCTCGTAGATGTCCAGCCCGTTGGCCTGAAAATAGCGGATGCCGGGCCGATGCTGCATCGAGGCCTGGATCCAGCCTCTGGGCGTCTTGGTCGAGATCCCGATCCCGTTATCCTCGCAGACAAAGAGGAGCGGCAGCGGGATCGACTGCACGCTGGTCCAGCCCGCCGTGTTGATCGCGCCCTGCGCCGTGGAATGGTTGGCCGATGCATCCCCGAAGGAACACATGGCAATTCCGTCCTCGGGCAGCATGCGGTGTTCCGGCGGATGCCGCCGCGCCGCGCCCAGGCTATAGGCCGCGCCCACCGCCTTGGGCAAGTGGCTGGCGATGGTCGAGGTCTGCGGCGGGATCATCAGCGCCCTTGATCCCAGCACCTTGTGCCGCCCACCCGAGGTGGGATCTTCCTTCGAACAGGCAAAGCTGAGCAGCATGTCCCAGGCGATCTGCTGGCCCGGCACCTGCTCCGCCCGCGCGATCTGGAACGCCGCATCGCGGTAATGCAAAAAGGCGATGTCGGTCGGGCGCAGGGCCTGCGCCACCGCCGCCATCCCCTCATGCCCCGAGGACCCGATGGTATAAAACCCCTGCCCCGCCTTCTGCATCGCCCGGCTGGTCCGATCCAGCGCACGGCTGAGCACCTGCGAGCGGAACAGTGACACCGCCTGCGCGCGCGACAGGCCCGGGCGCGGCGGCGCGCCTGTGGGCAGGTCGCCCGCGGCAACCCGGCTCAGGAAGTTTTCATGTACGATCTGGGCGCGGTCCATGGCTCGGCCTTCTCTAATGCTTGGGGTCAATGCCCCTTGTTACAACGCGGCGACGACGCGGGCGATACGGGCAAGCCCCTCTTCCAGACTCTGCCTCGCATAAGCGAAGGACAGTCGCAAATGCCCCGGCATGCCAAAGGCCCGCCCCGGCACCAACGCCACACCGGCGCTGTCCAGCAGAAAGTGGCAGAATTCATGATCGACCGGCATCTGCGCGGGGGTCTTGGGGAACACATAGAACGCGCCATCGGGCGACGCACACTCAAGCCCAGCCGCGTTCAGCCCAGCAACCACCAGATCGCGCCGTGCCAACATCTCGGCCCGCCGTTCGGCCAGCAGATCCTGCGGCCCGGTCAGTGCGGCCAGCGCCGCCGCCTGCGCGATGGAACAGGCGCCCGAGGTGATCTGCCCCTGCACCGCCACCATCGCCTTGATCAGCGGCGCCGGGCCAATCCCCCAACCGATCCGCCAGCCGGTCATCGAATAGGCCTTGGACACCCCGTTCACGATCAGAGTGCGATCCGCCAGCGCCGGCACCGCCTGCACAAAGGGGGTAAAGGGCACATAGGCCAGATGCTGGTAAATCTCGTCCGAGATCACCCAGACATGCGGGTGACGCTCCAGCACCGCACCCAGCGCCTGCAACTCCGCCTGAGAATAGATGGCGCCAGTAGGGTTCGATGGCGTGTTGAGCAACAGCCAGCGCGTGCGGGGGGTGATCGCGGCCTCCAGCTGCGCGGGCGTCAGCTTGAACCCGTGCTCGCCGGGACAGTCCAGCACCACCGGCACGCCACCCGCCAGCCGCACCATATCGGCATAGCTGGTCCAGAAGGGCGCCGTGGTGATCACTTCGTCACCGGGGTCGAGCGTGGCCAGAAACGCGCCCGCCAGCACCTGCTTGGCCCCAGTCGAAACGATCACATTGGCAGGTTCCACCCCGGCCTCGGCGGCAATCGCCGCGCGTAGTGCCGGGGTACCCGCAGTGGCCGAATAACGGGTTTGCCCAGCCAGCGCCGCCAGATGCGCGGCCTCGATTACATGGGCTGGCGTCGGGAAATCCGGCTCGCCGGTACTGAGCGCGACAATATCGGCGCCCCCGGCCCGCAACTGCGCCGCCCGTTCCGAGATCTGCACGATCTCGGACAGCTCGATTCCGTCAAGACGCCCTGCGCGCCGAAATCCAGTTTCGCCGTAACTGTTCATCGCCTTCCCCACCATCAGGAGTTTCCCGCATTAGATCGCGCTGGATCGCTGCGAAAACCAGTGATATTCCGGTCAAAAGCTATGAGGAAAACTCAAGTGATTGCCCCCCGCCGCTTCCTCCCCTCGATTTCCTCGCTGCTGGCTCTGGAGGCGGTCGATCGGCTGGGCAGCGCCTCGGCTGCTGCCGAGGAACTGGCCCTGACCCAAAGCGCGATCAGCCGGCAGCTGAAGACGATGGAGGAGCAGCTGGGAGTCGAACTGGTCCAACGCGACCGGGTGCGGCTGCACCTGACGCCTGCGGCACAGGAATATGTGCTGACCGCCCGCGCCGCGCTGACCCAGCTGGCGCAGGCCTCGCTCAAGCTCAAGGCCAACCCGACCGGCGGCACGCTCAGCCTGTCGATCCTGCCCGCCTTCGGCATGCACTGGCTGGCACCCCGACTACAGGATTTCGCACGACGCCACCCAGAGGTGTCGGTCAATCTCAGCACCCGGCTGAAACCCTTCGACTTTGCCAGCGAACCCTTTGATGCCGCCATTCATTTCGGACGACGCGACTGGAGCGGAGTAGATTATCTCAAGATCATGCGCGAGGAGGTTTTGCCGGTCTGCGCGCCTGACTTGCGGCAATCCACCAACGATCCCGGCTGGCTGCGCACGGCTCCGCTTTTGCATCTCGACACCCGCCCGGATGCCTGGGACCGCTGGTTCGCGGCCCATGGCCTTGCGGCGCCGGGGCTGCGCGGCATGCTGTTCGACCAGTTCTCGACCATGATCCCGGCAGTGGCCAACGGGCTGGGCGTGGCGCTCTTGCCAAGCTATCTGGTTGAAGATGATCTGGCCCGGGGCCGGTTGGTCACTGCCCATGACGGGCCCGCCATAAGCCTGGGGAGCTATTACCTGGTCTGGCCAAAGGAACGCATGATCGCGCCGCCGCTCGCCTCGTTCCGGGCATGGCTGAAAGAGGCATTTACATAAGAACAGGGGCGCTGCCCCTCTTGCCCTGCGGGCAATTCACCCCGGAGTATTTCCGACCAGAAAGAAGCGCAAATCCGGCTCTGGCTTCTTTCTGGTTGCAAATACTCCAGGGAGTTTGAGGGACAGCGTCCCTCAACAAAGGATCGAGCGCGCCGCAGGCGCACGATTTGATTGCGAACGGGTCAGACGTCCATGGAGCGGGCGATCAGTTCCTTCATCACCTCGTTGGTGCCGCCATAGATCATCTGCACCCGCGCATCGGCATAGAGCCGCGCGATCGGGTATTCCATCATGAAGCCATAGCCGCCGAAAAGTTGCAGGCATTCATGCATGATCTCGTTCTGCACCTCGGACCCGTAGTATTTCACCATCGAGGCCGTGGTGGCGTCGAGCTGCCCGGCCTCCAGCCGCGCGATGCAGTCGTTGACAAAGCTGCGCAGCACCTCGGCCTTGGTCTTGCATTCGGCCAGCTTGAACCGGGTATTCTGGAAATCCATCACCCGCTGGCCGAATGCCTTGCGCTCCTGAACATATTTCACCGTTTCGGAGAGGGCAAAATCGATGGCGCCAAGCGCCATGATGCCGATGGTCAGACGTTCCCAGGGCAGCTGTTTCATCAGCTGGTAGAACCCATGCCCTTCTTCCGGTCCGATCAGGTTGGTCATCGGCACCTTGACGTCTTCAAAGAACAGTTCGGCGGTGTCGTTGGCCTTCATCCCCAGTTTCTTGAGGTTGCGGCCCCGGCGAAAGCCTTCGGCGCCTTCGGTTTCGAGCGCGATCAGCGACACGCCCTTGGACCCCAACGTCTTGTCGGTCTTGGCCACCACGATGATCAGATCGGCGGTCTGGCCGTTGGTAATGAAGATCTTGGAGCCGTTGATCCGATAGGAATTGCCGTCCTTCTCGGCGGTGGTGCGCACCGCCTGCAGGTCCGAGCCGGTGCCCGGTTCGGTCATCGCGATGGCGCCCACCATCTCGCCCGAGGCGAGTTTCGGCAACCATTTGGCCTTTTGTTCCTCGCTGCCATAGGCGGTGATGTAGTGCGTGACGATCGACTGGATGCCATAGCCCCAGCCCGCATCCCCGCGCGAGGTCTGTTCATAGATGGTGACCGCGTCGAACCCCATGCCGCCACCGACGCCGCCGAACTCCTCTGGGATGGCGCCCGCCATCAGCCCGGTCTCACCCGCCTTGCGCCAGAAATCGCGGTCGACCACACCATTGTCGACCCAGGTTTCGATGTTGGGAACCAGTTCGTCATCAAGGAACCGGCCCGCCGCTTCGGCGAACATGCGATGTTCGTCGGTGACCCAGGCGGCGGTGCTGCTGAAAAGGGACATGACATTCTCCAATTTGCGTTTGTGCCCAAGCTACGCGCGCACCCGATTCCCGCCAATCCGGGTGACGCGGCGTTTCGGCGGCGCTACGCTACGTCCTTTTCCACTCAGCCCGCGACGCGGTGGCGCGCGCCCTTGGCGGGCGGGGTTTCCGGCCCGCCCGCGAAACATTGCGCGATGGCCATCCACTCGGTGGCAACCGGGCCTTCGACCACCAGCGAGGTGTCGGCGATGTTGCGGGTCTGGGCCACCACCTGGGCAAACTCGACCGCAGGGCCGGCGATCCGGTTCGCGCCCGGTTCGCCGAAGTCCCACAGCGCGCCCGAGGGGGCGGTCAGCTCCAGCCGGGGCATCATCTCGGGCTGCGGGCGGCCATGTACCTTGAATGACCAGCCAAAGGTGTTCACCCCCAGTACCACGATATTCCTGATCCTGTCGGTCTCGGTCCGGGTGGCGCCAAGACAGTCGAACACTTCCTGCCCATGGGCCCAGGTTTCCATCTGCCGCGCGGTGATGGACGAGCGCGCCGACATTTCGGGACCGACCCATTGCAGCCGCTGCTTGGGGTCAAGCGCCGACCAGCGTTCCGCCATATCCGTATATTGCGCGGCCCAGGTGGCGCGCAGATCGGCGCCGCGTTCGGTGACCATCGCGTTTTCTGTGGCGCGAAAGCCATCGCGCCCGATGCCCGCCAGGGTCTCGGAGGCGCGGGCCTGAAAGGCGACCGGGTCGGTCAGCGACAGATCCGCCATCCGGTTCCAGAAATGCAGGTGCACCAGCACGTCGTTCAGGGTCCAGCCCTTGAACTGGGTGGGGCGGTCCCAATCGGCGCCGCGCACCCCGTCCAGCACCGCGTCCAGCGCCTGGCATTCGGCCAAGAAATCGCCTGCCTGTTCCATCCTTATCCCTCCAGTGTCGCCATCAGCCGCTCGGTCGCGGCGAGGTAGTCGCGTTTGAATTCCTGCACCACTTCGGCGGCGGATGTGGTCTGGGTCATCAGCCCGACCCCCTGCCCGACCCAATAGGTGGCCAGCTCGGCGGCGCCCGCATGGCCGCGCTGGGCCAGCGCCTCGATCCGGGCCAGCGCCGGTTCGGCCACCAGCGATTGCAGCGGCATCGGCAACGGCGCGGGGCCTTCGGCCTCCCACGCAGCGGTCCAGGCCGATTTCAGCTGGCGCGAGGTCTTGCCCGTGCGCGAGCGCGAGCGCACCGTATCCGAGGACGAGGCCGCCAGCATCTTGTCCTTGACCACCTGGCTTGGCTCGCCCTCGGCGGTGGTCAGCCAGACCGAGCCGCACCAGGCCCCTGCCGCGCCCATGGCCATCGCCGCCGCCATCTGTCGGCCGGTCACGATGCCACCCGCCGCCAGAACCGGGGTTTCGCCCGCGACCGAGACCACCTCGGGCACCAGCACCATGGTCGAGACCTCGCCGCAATGGCCGCCCGCCTCGCCCCCGGCAGCGACCAGAATGTCGACCCCGGCGGCGACCTGCCGCTGGGCGTGCTGTTTCGACCCCACCAGCGCCGCCACCGGCACCCCCGCCGCTCGGGCGCGGTCCAGCATGATCTGCGGCGGTGTGCCCAGCGCGTTGGCAATCAGCCGGATCGGAAAGGAAAAGGCCACGTCCAGCATCGCCTCAGCCCCCGCACTATCGAGGTTGCGCGAGATATGCAGCAGCGCGCGGCGGCGCTCGTCCAGATCGCCGGCGCCCACGCCTGCCCGCTCCAGCACCTGTTCGGCAAAGGCCAGGTGCTCGGCGGGCAGCCCGGCCAGCAACTGATCGTCTTCCGGCCCGCTGCCCCCCTGCCGCTGGATCGAGGTCGGTACGATCAGGTCCACGCCATAGGGTTTGCCGCCGCAATGGGCGTCGATCCATTCCAGCTCGGTCCTGAGCTGTTCGGGCGTATAGAGCACGGCGCCGAACACGCCCATGCCGCCCGCCCGGCTGACGGCGGCCACCACGTCACGGCAATGGCTGAAGGCAAAGAGCGGAAACTCGATCCCCAGTTTGCGGCACAGGTCGGAATTCATGCGCTCTCTTCCTCTTCGATCTCGAACATCACATCGCCCGCCGCCAGTTGCGCGCCGGGTGCCACATGTTGCCGGGTCACCCGGCCCGCGACCGGGGCGGTGATCTGGTGCTGCATCTTCATCGCCTCAAGCACCGCAAGCGTCTGGCCCTTGGCAACCTCGCCCCCCTCGGCCACCGACACCGACTGCACCAGACCGGGCATCGGCGCGGTGACGCGGCCACCGCCCAGCGACTCGGCATCGGGGGCGCCGGGACGCTGGCGGCGCAGGGTCAGGCGCTGTGCGCCAAACGCCATGTGCACCGTATCGCCCGCCACATGCGCCAGCAGGTCATGGGTCTCGCCACCCAGCCGCGCCCGCAGACCGTCGCCCCGCTGGTCCAGCTCGATTTCGAACTGCGCGTCCGCAACGCCGATCCGCCAGCCGCCTGGACCGGCGCCCGCGGTGCAGTCAAAGCCCTGCCCGCCGGTCTCGACCCGCAGGCTGCGCGGCAGGACCGGGGCGCTGGTCCAGCCCAGAAGATCAAGCGGGATCGGACCGGCAACCGCCAGCGCCGTGTCGCGGTCATGCTGCATCAGCACCGCCACCATCAACGCCACGGCGCGGGGCTCAGCTGTGCCCGCGCCATAACCCTCGGGATAGCTGCGCGCCAACAGGCCCGTGGTGGCGCGGCCCTCGGCAAATTCGGGCAGCGCCAGCAGATCTGCAATAAAGGTGCTGTTGGTCGCAGTGCCGAGCAGCACCGTATCGGCCACCGCGCGCGCAAGGCGGGCCAGCGCCACCGCCCGGCTGGGACCATGAGCGATGATCTTGGCCAGCATCGGGTCGTAATGGGGCGAGATCTGCTGCCCCTGTGCAATGCCTGCATCGACGCGCAGGCCCACCCCGGCGGCCGGGCGCCAGCGCAGCACCGGGCCGATGGCGGGCAGGAAGCCCGCCGCCGGATCCTCGGCATAAAGCCGGACCTCGATCGCGTGGCCGTCGATGCGCAGATCGTCCTGCGTCAGCGGCAGCGGGTCGCCCTGCGCCACCTGCAATTGCAGCGCCACCAGATCGAGGCCGGTGACCATCTCGGTCACCGGATGTTCGACCTGAAGCCGGGTGTTCATTTCGAGGAAATAGAAGCCGCCCGACGCGTCCAGCAGAAATTCGACCGTGCCGGCGCCGCGATAATCCACCGCACGCGCGGCGGCCACGGCAGCGGTGCCCATCGCCTCGCGCAGTTGGGGTGTCATCACCGGACAGGGCGCCTCTTCGATCACCTTCTGGTGGCGACGCTGGACCGAGCAGTCCCGCTCGCCCAAGTGGAGCACCGCGCCATGGGCATCGCCAAAGACCTGAAACTCCACATGACGCGGCTCGACGATGGCGCGTTCCAGGATCAGCTCGTCCGAGCCGAAGGCGCCCAGCGCCTCGGCCCGGGCGCGGGCCAGCGCCTCGCTCAGGGCTTCCGGCCCCTCTACCAGCCGCATGCCGCGCCCGCCGCCGCCAGCCGCGGCCTTGACCATCAGCGGATAGCCGATCTGTTCGGCCTCGCGCGCCAGCGCGGCATCGGATTGATCGGCCCCCTGATAGCCCGGCACGCAAGGAACCCCGGCGGCCAGCATCAGCCGCTTGGCCTCGGCCTTGTTGCCCATCGCCTCGATCGCCGAGGCCTCCGGCCCGACAAAGACCAGCCCCGCCGCTGCCACCGCGCGGGCAAATTCGGCATTTTCGGACAGGAAACCATAGCCGGGATGGATGGCCCCGGCGCCGCTTTGCCGGGCGGCATCAAGGATACGGTCGGCATTCAGGTAGCTGTCGCCCACCGGCCCCTCGCCGATCCAGACGGCGTGATCGGCCAGCGCCACATGCGGCGCCCCGGCATCGGCGGTGGTGTAGACGGCCACCGTGCGCAGCCCCATCTCGCGGGCGCTGCGGATGATCCGCGCCGCGATTTCGCCCCGGTTGGCAATCAGCAGAGTATCAAATCGCATCGTCAAAACCTCGCCACCCCGTAAGAACCGGGCTTGACCCGGCGCGCCCGCGCCTCGCGGCAGGTGTGCAGGCAGAACGCCAGCACCCGCCGGGTGTCGCGCGGGTCGATCACCCCGTGATCCAGACAGCGCCCCGAGGTATAGAACGCATCCGACTGGCGGTCGAAATGCGCCGCGATCATCGCCGATTGCTTGGCCAGCCGCGCCTCGTCGATCTCTTGCCCCTTGCGGGCGGCACCGGCGCGGGCGACCATGGCCATGGTGCCCGCAGCCTGCTCGCCCCCCATGACGCCTGTGGTGGCGTTGGGCCAGGCAAACAGGAAATCGGGCTCGTAGGCATAACCGGACATGCCGTAATTGCCCGCCCCAAAGCTGGCGCCGACATAAAGCGTGATGCGCGGCACATCGACCGAGGTGACCGCCTGGATCATCTTGGCGCCATGCTTGATCATTCCCGCCTGTTCATAGGCCGTGCCGACCATGTAACCGGTCGTGTTGTTGAGAAAGATCAACGGCGTGTCGGATTGCCCGCAAAGCTGGATGAACTGCGCCGCCTTGGTTGCGCCATCGGGGTCGATCGGGCCGTTATTGCCGATGATGCCCACCGCGATCCCGTGGATCGCCGCCTGCAGGCAGACGGTCGACACACCATAGCGCGGCTTGAAGTCCTGAAAGATCCCGCCATCCACCACCCGCGCCGCCAGTTCGCGCATGTCATAGGGCACCCGGTAGTCGACC
Organism: Ruegeria sp. SAZD011; assembly: GCF_059612545.1. NCBI lineage: Bacteria > Pseudomonadati > Pseudomonadota > Alphaproteobacteria > Rhodobacterales > Roseobacteraceae > Ruegeria > Ruegeria sp. SAZD011. The sequence goes on from NZ_JBXWQU010000022.1 coordinate 293,684, forward strand.
GGCACCAGCCCGGCCAGGTCCTCGGGGTCGAGCGGCGGCCCGATCTCGGCGGGGACGGGCCGTGCGGGCAGCGACTTGTTCCAGTCGAGCGCGGCAACCACCTGACGGGCGATCTCGATCCCGTGGGCGTCATCCTCGGCCAGGTATTCCACCAACCCGCTGGTCTGGGCATGCATCTCGGACCCGCCCAGATCGCGGTCATTGGCGCGCTCGCCGGTGGCTGCATGCACCAGCGCTGCGCCCGCCAGCGCCGCCATGCCGTTCTTGCGCACGCCCACCACGTAGTCGGCCAGACCGGGCATATAGGCGCCCCCGGCGGTCGAGGGGCCATGCAGCACCGCGATATTGGGAATGCCCGCCGCCGAAAGCCGGGCGAGGTTACGGAACAGCTTGCCGCCATGGGCCCACAGCTCGACCCGGTATTCCATCAGGTTGGCGCCCGCGCTTTCGACAAGGTGCAGGAAGGGAAGACGCTGTTTCAGCGCCACCTCCTGCGCGCTGAGAAAAGCGGCGGCCGTCATCTCGGTCATGGCACCGGCCTTGATGCCGCTGTCATCGACCACCACCATGCAGCGCACGCCCGAGACAAAACCGATGCCGATGATGACCGAGGCACCGGGAACCGATGTTTCCGGATCGGCGCTGTCGACCATGTAACCGGCCAGGCTGTGCAGTTGCACAAAAGGCAGACCCGGGTCCAGCAGCCGCGCCAGACGGTCGCGCGGGGTGATCTGGCCGCGCGCCTCCATCCGGGCGCGCCGCTCCTCGCTGAGCGCCATGGGCCGCGCCTCGAGCGCGCGGAGCCGATCCACCAGCGCCAGCATATCGGCGCGGTTGCGGCGATAGCTGTCGCTGTCCTTGTCGAGCTGGCTGATAAAACGCATGGTCCCTCTGCCTTAGTTCTTTACGATCAACCCGACCGGAACAGGTACCGGCAGGGACAGAAGCTCTTGGGCAAAAGCCTTGCCCTGGGCATCGTTTCTGAGGCTGGCCACTCCGCCACCGCCCAGCGCCCCTGTCAGCACGATATTCATGGCATGACAGCCCGGCAGATAGAAACGCTGGATTTGGGCGGGAGATTTTTCGTCGAAAAATCTCATCACCGCCTCGGGCGACAGGGCCGCCCAGATATAGGGCATGTATTCGGGACGGCGGGCCAGCACGCCGATATTGGCGCTGTCGCCCTTGTCGCCGGAGCGGGCCCAGGCCAGCGCTTCAAGTGGCCGCGCCTCCAGCTCAAATTCCATATCCGGCGGCGGCGGACAGGGGGCTGGTCTCGCCTCAACCTCGTGCAACGGCTGTTCGGGTGGATCGAAGGACAGTTCTCCCCCGTCCAGCACGACGCGGCATCGCACCGCCTCAGCCGGGATCAGGCAGGAGAACAGCGCCACCACCGGCGAGGGCCGGGGTCGCCCGGCGCCGGTGAAGAAATGCAGGCCCGGCGGTGTCGCCAGCGCCGCGCCCACAAGTTCCTTGAGAAACAGACCCACCGCGCGTGCATCGTCATGGCGCACCGCCGCCTTGAACGCGATTTCTTCGGGCGCATCCGGGGTCGGGCGCCCGCCAAATGCCTCGAACGAGACCTCGCGATAGTCTGGCGCGCCCAGCGCCGCCAGCCGCGCCCGCGCCCGGTCAAGCCCGGCCTGGACAAAGGCCTGCGCCTTGGCCCGCGCGTCGCGCCCGGTCATCTGGAACACCATGCCGCCGCGATAGCCATCGGCCCAGGTGACCGAGACCTTGAGCCGCCCGGTCGGCGCCCGCCCGCGCGCACCGCTGACCTGCACCCGGTCCGGCCCCGCCTGCTCCAACGTCACGCCCGAGAAATCGCAGACCACATCGGGCAGCAGATAGGCGCGCGGATCGCCGATCTCGTACAGCATCTGTTCGCCCACCGTAGCCGGGGTCACCAGCCCGCTGCTGCCCTCGGGCTTGGTCAGGACAAAACCGCCATCGGCGGCGACCTCGGCGATGGGATAGCCGATCCGCGCCAGATCGCCCGCCGCTTCCCAATCGGTGAAATTGCCCCCGGTCGCCTGCGGACCACATTCCAGCAGATGCCCGGCCAGCGACCCTGCCGCCAGCCGGTCATGATCGGCCAGGTCCCAGCCAAAGCGGTGCACACAGGCCGCCAGTGTCAGGGCGCTGTCGGCACAGCGCCCGGTCAGCACGATATCCGCCCCCGCCCGCAACGCCACCACCACCGGCGCCGCGCCCAGATAGGCGTTCATCGAAGCGATCCGCTCGGGCGGAGGCATGGCAGCGCCGGTGAACATCTCGGTGCATGCGGCAAACTCCGAGGCGCGCGCCAGCAGATCGTCGCCGGTCACCACCGCCACCCGCAGGGACAACCCCGCCGCCGCGATCCGCTCTCTCAGCGCCTCTGCGCAGGCCTCGGGGTTCACCCCGCCGGCATTCGACAGCACCCGCACCCCTTGCCTGGCAATGGTCTTCAGGTTCGGTCCCATCGCCTCGGTCACGAAATCGGTGGCATAGCCCTGATCCGGATCCTTCAGCCGCGCGCGCGCCATGATCGACATGGTGATCTCGGCCAGGTAGTCATAGACCAGCACGTCGACCCCGGCCGCGAGAAGCTGTGCCGTCGCATGCGGCGCCTCACCCCAGAAACCGCAGGCCCCGCCGATCCTCAACGTTGCTGTCACGCGACGTTCTCTCCCCTGGCTTTCGGCAGCCACTTTACAGACCGCCCGTTCTGTTTTTAAGCTGCCTCCCGAGACCTTCGCGGTCAATCGAAATAAGTGTGACGTGACGGCAGATGCCCGAGACCCTGAAATCGACCCCGCAAGACCGGCGATCCCGATCGACCCAGGCCAAGGTGATCCGGGCCACCATCGCCTGTCTGGATCGGCTGGGCTATGCCGAGACCACCTTTGCCCGCATTCAGGAGCGGGCGGGCGTGTCGCGCGGCGCGATCACCCATCACTTTCCCACCCGTCAGGCGCTGGTCGCGGCCACCGCGATGGAATTGCTGGCACGCGCGCTCGACCCGGTCGAACGCCGCGCCGCGCAGGCCGCCAGCCCCGAACCGGTGCGTGATCTGATCACCCGGGCCTGGGGTCAGGTGGTGAACGCTGCCGGCGGGCGGGCAATGGTCGAGATTCTGGTGGCCTGCCGCACCGATGCCGAGCTTTATCGCCTGCTGGAAACCCGCCTGCACGACTGGGACCGGCAAAGCCGCGCCTCGGTCGCGCGCGCCTATGTCGGGGCGGACCCGGCACCGGACGACGCCGAACTGTTGTGGAGCATGACCCGGAACTTTCTGCGCGGTCTGGTCCTGCACGAACGTTTCGTCACCGACCCTGCCTATCTGGCGCGGATGGTGGACCGGTTCGCCGGGATGATGGAAAGCCAGCTGACCCCCCTGCCCGCAAAGGATGCGCCATGACCTGCCCCTCTCCCTTCATGACGCCCGAGCGTCAGGCCTTTCGCGACACGCTTGCCTCGTTTTTCGCCACCGAGGTCACCCCACATGTGGAGGAGTGGGAGGCCGCAGAGGCCGTGCCCTGGGAGCTGCACCAGAAACTGGGTGCGCTGGGGGTGTTCGGCTTTGGCGTCCCCGAGGAATATGGCGGACTGGGCTTTGACGACGCGTTCATGCGCTGCGACTACGCCGAACTGGCCTTTGGCTGCGGCGCGTCGGGGGTGGCTGCGGCGGTCGGCGGGCGGATGATCTCGCTGGGTCCGATGGTGCGGTTTGCACCCGAGCCATTCCGACAAGACATCCTGCCCCGCATCGTGCGGGGCGAGATGAACTCGGCTCTGGCGATCACCGAACCCGGGGGCGGCTCGGACGTGGCCAATCTGAGCACGCAGGCCGCGCGCGTGGCGGGTGGCTGGGTGCTGAACGGTGCCAAGGCCTATATCACCGGGGGGATGGACGCGCAGTGGTTCGTGGTCGGCGCCCGCACCGGCGGGCCGGGTCTGGCGGGCATCTCGCTGTTCCTGATCGAGGCTGATACGCCCGGCTTTTCGCGCACCCCGCTGGGGGGCAAGATGGGCTGGCATTGTTCGACCCAGGCCATGCTGCATTTCGACGATTGCCACGTACCCGAGACGGCGCTGATCGGCCCCGAAAACAAGGGCTTCCTGGCGATCATGAACAACTTCAACCACGAGCGGCTGGCGATGGTGGCGGGCTGCCTCGGCATGATGCGGGTCTGCTATCGTTCCGCGCTTGACTGGGCGCGTGAGCGTCGGACCTTTGGCCAGCGGTTGATCGAACATCAGGTCATCGCCCATAAATTCGCCGAAATGTCAGCGCGGATCGACATGATCGAGGCCTATCTGGAACGCATTTGCTGGGCGATGAACCAGGGGCTGATGCCTGCGGGCGAAATCGCCAAGGCCAAGGTGCAGGCGACCAAGGCGCTGGAATTCGTGGCCTCGGAAGGCATGCAGATCTTCGGCGGCGCCGGGTATTTGACCGGAAACCCGGTTGAACGGGTCTGGCGCGAGGTCAAGGTGATGGCGATCGGCGGTGGCTCCGAAGAAATCCTGCGCGATCTTGCGGTCCGTCAAATGGGCCTTGCCGGTCAGTAGGGGCACGGAATTTTGCAAAAATTCCGTGCTGGAAAACGACGTTTTCCAAGCCGTTTTCCGAGCCGGAAAAGGTCCCCTGTCGCGCGCGCACCGCGTTAGTTCGAAACGTAGCCCGCCACCACCTGCAACAGTTTGAACGCGGTCGCGGCATCGTTCTCGACCACTGCCAGGAACTCTTCCTCGCCGATGCGCAGACAGGTGATGTCGGTGGCCGCCACCATGCTCAGAGCGCGCGGTTCCTTGCGGATCAGGCCCAGTTCCCCCACCAGCCGGCCCGGCCCGACAGTCACGATCAACTGATCCTCCTGCCCCTCGCGCGGCAGGTAAAGCCCGGCCTCGCCCTCGATCATCATATAGGCACCATCGGTGGGTTGATCGTCCTTCAGGAACACCACCTCGCCCGCCTTGGCCGAGTACCAGCGCGCACCAAAGGCAAGCAGCCGCAGCTGCCGCCGGTCGAGACCGGAAAACAGCGGCGTCTGCTCCAGCGTGCGGACTTTGCGGCTGAGATCGGCCGAGGCGACGCTGTCCTCTTCCTCCTGCTGTTTCGGGACTTCCTCGGTCACGATGCGGCCTTGCTGGATCTCGACATAGAGGTCGAAGACATCAGGGTTCTCGAAACCATCATTGAGGTAGATCAGCGTTGTCTCGGGCAGCAGCGCGCGCAGGTTCCTGTAAACCGCGATCTGTGTCTGCATGTCATAGCTGGCCAATGCACGGTCGAGCAGCAGGATATCGGGCTTCTTGATCGTTGCGCGGGTAAAGGCAAGCGGCTCCGCAAAGATCGCCGGTACGTTCTGCCCACCCAGCGTGACAGGCAGATCGTAGATAAGCTGGATCACCTGCGGCCGCACACCGTGTTCATCCAGCACCTCGGTGATCAGCTTTCGCAACTCGTCCGAACGGGCACCGCCCACCTCGCTCACCTTGCCGAACAAAGCGTTTTCCAGCACGTTCAGACCGGGCGCAAAGGCGTCGGGGTCGAGCGGGGCAAAAACATCGTCCAGACTGCGCATCAGCTCGGCCGAGTGGCTCTTGCGCAGTTCCAGAATGCGCGCCTTGATCTCGTCGGAGAAGGCCGGGCCGATCTGGTCTGCCGAGATCCGGAACGGCACCGCAAGCAGGCTGGCCAGTTGCGCATCCTCCAGCGCCCGAGCGCCGTCGTCGCGGGTCTTTTCCACCAGTTCCAATGCGGTCTCGTAGGTGCGCACATCCAGATTCAGCTTGCGGAACAGCGGGTGGTCGGTTCCGTCCAGCCCGAAGATCTGGCGCAGCATGTCGATCACGTCCTGGGTCAGGCGCACCAAGGGCTCGTCCAGCCCGATCTGACGGATCTGGGCCAGAAAATCGGTCTGACCGGCCAGAACCTCGGGCGTGAAGGCCGCGCGTGGGGTGGCAAAAAGCAGGTTCTCGGCCACCGGCAGCGCCGGGTTGTACTGGCCGGGGTCAAAGAAATGCGCCTGCCCGGCAAGTCCCGCGCGCTCTGCCGCCTCCTGAATGACCGGCCGTAACGCCACCAGCCGCGCCGCCAGTTCGGGGTGATCGGCCTCGGCAAAGACCTGCTCGGCGCCGCGACGATAAAGTGCCGCACCCGAACCCAGCCCCTCGACCAGCTTCAGCCACCAGTCGCGCAGCGCACGGGCATCATCGAAGCCAGCGAGGCCCGGCTCCAGCCAGTCGCTATGATAGGGATCGGCGCTGTTGCCCGCGCGCAGGGTTTCGGCGTGAAAGCCCGGCTCGCCGCTGTCACCCTGAGGGCGCACCCGGACCGGCATCGTCACGTTTTCCCCGAAGGTGCCCTGGAACAGCACCGGGCGCGAGGTTGCATGGCCGATCCTTGAGGCCACCACCATCTGGTGCAGATCCGACAGTCCGACCTCGCCGATCCGTACCTGTCCACTGGCCGGCAATACCTCACGCGTGAGCAGTTCCGACAGGGCGCGGCGATCCTCTTCGCTGCTGGCGGCGATACCGATCACCTTGCCGCCCGGCAGGGTCAGGTCGAGATCGTCCAGCACCAGATTGCCATCGGCATCACGGACCGAAACCTTGTCGAGCACGATATCGCCGGTCAGGCGCGGGCGCTCTTCGGGGAAACCGCTGAACTTGTCTTCGTCGATCATACCCGGCGGCGCGAAGCGGTCCAGGATCACCTCCCAGCGCAACGACATGTCCTGAGTCTGATTGTAATAGGTCAGCAACTCTTTCCAGGGGCTCGACAAATCCTTGTACGCTGCCAGCGCCGCCACCAGCGCCCCCAGTGACACGCTACCCTGCAACACCAGATAGCCGCCGATCGAATAGAACAGGAAGGGAGTCAGCTGCCCGATGAAGTTGTTCACGAACTTCATGAAGAACTTTTTCTGGTAGATATCGAAGCGGATGCTGAACAGCCGCCCCAGCTGATAGCTGATCATCGACATCCGCCAGGGCCAGCCGGCATTGGATCGCAGCGTCGCCGCGCCGGCCGCGTTTTCGCCGATCTGCGCGGCGAGAACGCGCACCTCCTGGATACGCTTCTTGTTGAGCAGGTTGATCTGGCGCTGCATGCGCGGGATCAGCCAGGCCTGAAGCGGGATCAGCGCAACGGCAGCCAGCCCGAACCACGGGCTTTGCAGGAAAAGAAAGGACAGGATCGTGATCATCTGCCCGGCCTGCAAGACCGGCTGGCTGATCGCATCGCCCATCAACCCGCCCATCGGCTCGCTTTCGGCGGTGATCATCGACACCAACTCGCCCTGGCTGACACGCTCGAAATAGGGCTGTGGAAACCGCAGCGCCCGAGTGATCAGCAGATAGCGGAACCGGCGCAGCATCCGCTCGGACATCACGCCTTTCATCGTGTTGATCCGCATCTTCATCAGCCCATGCGCGAGCACGGCAACAAGGAAGGCGGTGCACAGGATACCCAGATAGGTTACCTGATCGAAGGAGAAGCCCCAGACCTCGATGGTGGAACTGGCGGCGCCGATGGCGTCGTTGATGATGCGTTTGGGAAGCTCCAACGTGAGGTAGAGCAGCGGAAACAGCGTTGCCGTCACCATCAGCAGGATCAGTTGATCGCGTCTGGAATACTTCCAGATGAAACGGAACAAGGTGCGTTCGATGGCTCCGACCCCCAAATCGGCCTTCAACAAATCGGTCGCCACCCGAAGCCCGCGACCCGAACCAAGGCTATCGCGGCCCGATATGGGCTGGCAATCGCATTTACGTCCGGTCAATCGGCTTTCTGTGTGAACGAGTTCATTTTGCAGCCCGCCCTTCCTACGCTAAGGTAATATCGGGAACGCGGATGGAGGAGTGTTCTTGCCTGTGACGATCGGCTCGCTGCTGTTGGTGCTTGGCCTCTTTCAGGTCAAGCACATGTTTGCGGACTTCTTTCTGCAAACGCCCCGGATGTTGTCCGGGCGGTGCGAGTATTGGCATATGGGCCGGGCGCAGCATGCCGGGGTCCATGCGATAGGTTCGGTTCTGCTTTTTCTTGTTGTTGGCGCACCGGTGGTGTTTGCCCTGGCGATTGCCGCGCTGGAATGGGTGGTGCATTTCAACATCGACTACGGCAAGGCCAGCTATTCGGACCGGAAGGCGTTGCAGCCCAATCAGGCCAAATACTGGCATGCGATGGGGTTCGACCAGTTCCTGCACCAAATGACCTATCTGGCCATGGTATGGGCCTGGGTCGAATTCGCCCATTGAAGCGAAGAGTCGTTTTCCGACACGGAAAACGGTACGGAAAATCTGTGATTTTCCGGGTCGGAAATCCCTGATTTCCGACGGATCAGCGCCTAGCCTGCCTTGCGGAGCGCGGCAAAAGCGGGCACCGGCGCCGCATAGCCCTTGAGCACGATGGGCTCGAGCGGTTCATAGACGATATCCTCCAGAACCGCCGCATCACGCGTCTCGCGGTCGATCAGCACCTGATCGGCCGCCGCCTTGGAACACAAACGCGCCGAGAGATTCACGGTCGATCCCAGCACGGTGAAATCCATCCGGTCGCGCGCGCCCATCGCCCCCATCACAACCTCGCCCGAGGCGACACCGATACCCACATGCAACCCATGCTCGGGGTTCTCCTCCAGCAGCCGCGCCATCGCCTCGGTGATGCCGACCGCACAGGCCACCGCCCGCGCCTCCATCCCTTCGCCCTCGAACACCGCCACCAGAGCATCACCGACGAACTTGTCCACGTCACCCTTGTAGTGCTCGACAATATCCGTCTGCGCGTCGAAATAGCTGTTGAGTACCTCGATCACCGTTTCCGGCGGCACCCGCTCCGAAAACTCGGTATAGCCGCGGATATCGGTGAAGATCACCGACACCCGGCGTCGCTGCCCACCGCGCGCCATGCCGGTGCGCTCGGCGCTCTGGATCGCGGACATGGTGCTGTGCGACACGAACTTCATCAGTTCCACCCGCTCACCCAGATGCGCGATCATCCGATTGAACCGCCCCGCCAGATCACCAATCTCGTCACGTGAACGAACATCCTCGACCCGGGCCGAGAAATCGCCCTCGCCGACCTGTTGCGCCACCTGTCCGATTCTCAGGATGGGCCGGGTCAGCTGCCGCGCGAACAGCAGCGCCGCCGCAGCGGCAACCGCAAAACCCACCAGACCCACGGTCAGGATTTGCCGGGTGATCGCATTGACCACCGCATAGGCATTGTCCTCGCTCAGCTCGGTGATCACCGCCCAGGGAAACCAGTCGGGAAAGGCATAGGCCCCCAGCATCGCGGTGCCGTCGGGGCGCACATAGGGTTCCAGCGCGTCCGCCCGCGCCCCCGCAACGATCAACGGCAGGGTCGAGGCGACGATACGCCGCTGGTCTAGCAGCTCGGGTGTTCCGGTCAGCACCCGGCGGCCGGCCTGATCGACCACGGTGATTTCACCCCGCTGCGCAAAGGGATGCCGTCGCACCGTCTCGCCCAGCAATCCCAGGTCGATCCGGGCCGCCATGGTTACCTGCCGCCCGGCGATCCGGGTTTCCAGCGGCAGCGCCAGCGTTGCCAGCCAGTCGCCGGTCTGTTCCAGCCGAGTGATCACCGGGCGACCATATTGCCCGGTAGCTGCGATCGCCTTGATCAATTCGGGCGAGGTTGCCAGCACCTCGACCGGGTTCAGCCCGGCCTGGCTCAACCGGGTGGCAAACCCCTCGTTGGTGACGATGATCGGCAGGTCCGAGCCTTCGATCGACAGTTGCAAGGCCACCACCTGGCTGAGTTCCTGCAAGCCCAGCGTCAGCAGCGAGATCTTCTGCGGCACGCCCAGATCGCCACTGTCGACCCCGTTGCGGATCACCGTCAGCGGAGTCAGCCAACGGCCCTGAAAGGTGTTGTCGAAGGTCGAGCGCAGCTCGGCGGCGACCGTGGTCAAATCCTCGTTGGCGGCACTCTTCAACTCATCTCGGCTGAGTTGGGTCAGGTTCTGACCAACCAGCGCCAGCGGACCGACGGCAAGCAGGACGGCAAAGACGAAGAATTTGAGGCGAAGGGGGAATCTCATGGCCAGAACGTAATACAAAACCTGTTAACCGTCGCGGGAAATCCGCACCCCGCCCAAGGCCATGGCCTCGGGCGGGGAGTGCCTTATTCGCGTGCGACGGCAGTCACGGTTGCGGTATCGCGCCCGATGCCGCAGACCAGCCCGGTGCTGTCCTGCGCCCGAACGGTCACGGTATAGCTGCCGGGATTGGCGAAGCGGTGACGCGTCACCGCGCCTGTCGCTTCGGTCCCATCACCAAACGACCAGCTCAGCCGCAGCCCATGGCCATCGGGATCGCTGGCCGCACCGGCATCGAACCGCACCACGTCATGGGCGCCGCCCACGGGTACGGTCAGGTCAGGTCCGGCATCGACCTGCGGCGTGCCGTTGACGAGGATGCGGGCGCTGTCGGTGCCGACATCGCACCCCTCGGCGCCGCTGTCATCCTGCACGCTCAGTTGCACCGTCAGATCGGCGGCAGCGTCAAACACCCGCTCGACGCGCGCGCCCTCCAGCGTGACCCCGTCCGAGAAGGTCCAGCGCCAACTTGTCAGGTCACCGTCCACATCGCCCGAGCCACCGGCGTCGAACACCACCACCTCGCCCGGACATACCACCCGGTCAGGCCCGGCCAGCGCGGTGGGTTGGGCATTTACGCGGACATAGATCTCTTCCGTACGGCGGCTGCCGGGCAGGTCGCGGCCATCGTCCAGCATCACCCGCACCGGCATCAGGCCGGGGCGGTCAAAGCCGTGCTCGGTTTCTGCCCCCGCAGCCACGGTCCCGTCGCCGAATTCCCAGCCAACAGCGGTCTCACCGCCCGGTGTCACCGCCCAGGGCAGGTTCACGCCGGGACAGACCGCGCCGCGCGCGGTCAGGCCCGCCACGGGCGAGGGTGCCACCTCGATCTGCTGGCTACGGGTAATCTGGCTGTTGGCAACGCCCGCATCGTCTGTGACGGTCAGGCTCACCTCGTAGCTGCCCGGCGTCTCGTAGCGGTGCACCGCCTGGACCCCTTCGGCCCCGCCGCCATCGCCGAACGCCCAGGCGAAGCGGGCAATTGCCCCATCGCTGTCCGAGGATCCACCCGCGTCAAAGCGCACCGACTGACCGACCGAAACCCGCAGGGGCGCGTCGATCACCGGTTCGGGCGCGGCGTTGACGATGATCCGGCGCTGCACCTCCAACTCGCTACAGGCCTCGGTGCCGCCGCTCAGACGGCTGCGCAGCGTCACCAGGTAATCGCCCGGCTCGGCAAAGACATGTTCGATGTCACGACCCTCATAGGTGCTGCCGTCCGAGATCGACCAGTTGAAGCCCTCGGGTGTAGCCCCGCCCAGCTTGTCCAGCCCGGCCGAGAAACTGGCCGGCATCCCGGCGGCGGCGCGGCCCTGACCCAACACCTTCAACTCGGGCGCGGCAATCACCGTCACCTCGCTCACATCGGTGTCGAGCGGGCTGCACGCGCCGCGCGCGTCACCGGTGATGGTCAGGGTCACCGAATAAGTGCCCGGCGTGCGGAAGATATGCTGCGGCGTCGCCCCGCTGCCGCTGCCGCCATCGCCAAAGGTCCAGGCAAAGGCGTTGACCGCGCCATCCGCATCCGTCGAGCCCGAGCCATCGAACCGCACCTGCGCGTTGGAACAGACCGTCATGTCAGGGCCCGCGTCGGCGATCGGCCCTTCGCGCACCAGCGCCGCGATCCGATCGACGGCCGTGCCGTGTTCGGTGCCGGTGCCGTTGCGTACCTTGAGCGTGACCGGATAGACGCCGGGCATCTCATAGGTCTTGGTCGGGTTGATCAGGTCCGAACCCGATCCGTCGCCGAAATCCCATTCATAGGCCAACAATCCGCCATCGGGATCGGCGCTGGCGGAGGCGTCGAACAGGATCGGCTCGCCCGAACAGACATCGCGATTGCCACCGGCATCGGCCACCGGCCGCGCCTGGATCGTGACGGCAGTGGCGTCGATGGCGCGAGCGTTGGACAGGCCGGTGCCATCATCCACCCTGAGTGTGACCGGGAAGATGCCAGCGCGCGGGAATACATGGGTGACCGTCTCGCCATAGACCGGGGGCGAGCCGTCGCCGAAATCCCAGCGGTGGATCAACGGGTCGCCATCGCCATCCTTCGAGCCGGAGCCGTCAAAGGTCACATGCAACTGATCGGTGATCACCGGCGCGCCCGCCTCGGCCACCGGCGGATGGTTGACACGGATCGTCACATCATCGGCGGCGGTGGCGTTCAGTACGCCGCTGTCATCGGCGACGACCAATTGCGCGCTCCAGACCCCGGGCGCGTCAAAGGCACGCTCGACCCGCAGCGCCTCGAGCGGGGCGCCCAGATCCTCGAACTCCCAGCGATAGGAGGTGAGCCGCCCGTCCGGATCAAAGCTCTGCCCTGCGTCGAACACAACCGTATCACCCGGCGCGATCAGCAGGTCGCGCCCGGCCACCGCCACCGGGGCCGCATTGACGGTGATCAGCACCTCGGCCTCGTCCTCGGCGGCGCCGCCGGCGAAATTATCGGCCACGGTCAGGCGGATGCGGTGCAGGCCCGGCTCGTCCAGCACATGGCTGACACGCTGGCCCTGTTTCACCTGCCCGTCCGGGAAGGTCCACAGATAGTCGGATATCGCGCCATCGGGATCGACCGATGCACCACCCGAAAGCAGGAACTCCTCGCCCGGGGCCACCACTTGCGGCGGGCCGGCATCGGCGATGGGCGCGGTGTTGATCGTCAGCCACATGGTGTCGCGATCGGTGTTGAGCGGCGCGCCGCTGTCATCGCGCACCGTCAACGCCACCTCGTAACGACCGGGGCGCAGATAGGCATGGCTGACGCTCTGACCGCTGGCGGTCGCGCCATCGCCGAAATCCCACTGCCAGTCGGTGACCCGACCGTCGGGATCGACCGAACCGCCGCCGTCAAAGCGCACTTCGGTCGCGGTCACGTATTGGTCGGGTCCCGCATCCGCCACCGGCGCGGCATCGACCCGCACGATCCGGGTGATGGATTGCAGCGCCGAGGCGGTGCCGCTGTCATCCTCGACCGTCAGGGTGACCGAGAACTCTCCGGCGCGGGTCCAGGCATAGCTGGCCACCGGCCCCTCGCCCATGGCGCCATCGCCGAAATCCCAGATATAGCTGAGGATCTGCCCATCCGCATCGGTCGAGGCCGAGGCGTCGAGCACCGCCACCTCGGACACCGAGACAGGCCGTTCGGGAATGGTGAACCGCGGCTCGGGCGGGGCGTTCACCTCGATCCGGGCGCCATCGGTGGCGATCTTGTTCACCACGCCGCTGTCATCGGTAACGGTCAGCAGCACCTGATAGCTGCCCGACTGTTCATAGCGATGGGTCACTGTCTCGCCGCTCAGCACGGTGCCGTCGCCCATGCTCCAGCGGTAATCGAGAATGGCGCCATCCACATCATAGCTGGCCGCGCCCGACAGGGTCACCGCCTGGCCGACAATGGCGCTCTGGTCGGTGCCCGCCTCGGCCACGGGGGCAAAGTTCACCACGACCCGGCGCACGGCAGTGCCGAAGTTGCAGGGATGCACCGCGTCGTCCTGCACCCGCAGCACGGCGCGATACTGGCCCGGCTGGTCATAGACATGCTGGGCGCGCGGGCCCTGTGCCGCGCCACCATCGCCAAAGGTCCAGCGATAGCCGGTGATCGGACTGTCCGAGGGTTGCGAGGCGGAGCCGTCGAATTCCACCACCTGGCCCGGCGCCACCACGATGTCGCTGCCCGGCACCGCGGCAGGGGCATTCCGTACATGGACCGGAACCTCGATCCGGTCGCCTCGGCCCGGGCGGCTGCCCGGTTCCAGCAGGCTGAGCCGGGCGGTATAGCGTCCCGGCTCGGAATAGCGATGCGCCACCACCGGATCGGTGGACCGGTTGCCGTCGCCGAACTCCCACAGGTAGGAGAGCGGGGTGCGCCCGGTCGAACCACTGGCGTCAAAGGCGACCGAGCGGCAATCGGCCAGCGGCTGACCGGCGCCCCGTGCAACCGGGCGCGGCGGTACGACGGCACGATAAGGCGGCATGGTCAGGGGCAGCGGATTGCCCTCGGCATCGAAGACCGCCAATGTCACGTCATTGGGGGTCTCGAACCCGCCCAGCAGGCTGATCGCCAGATTGGTCTCGTCGGTCGTGACCTCATCCGAGGTCCAGAAATCCTGTCCCGAGATGCGCAGGCCCAGATCGCGATAATCGGTGATCAGTGCCAGCTGGCCATTGGCGCCGTCAAAGCTCTGCACCGTGAGCGGGCCGGGCGCGGTCTTGGTGAAACCCACACGGGTCGCAGGCTTGCCCGCCGACCAGCGCACGGTGGGCCGATAGGAAAACATCTCCAGCCCCTCGGGGACCCGGTCGCGGTCGCGCGCCAAGCTGACACCCAGCGAATAGCCGTTACCGTCATTGCCCCGGCTGCCCTGCACGTCGATGCGGAAATAGGCACGGTCGCCGACGATCTCGCCCTGACGGGCCCGCACGGCGGCCAGCGAAACCCAGCGCCCGTCTGTCGACCGGTCGCTGCCCCAGACCTGCTCGCGGATCAGCTTGCCGGGCTGCGTGACCGGGTCATAGGGCACCAGGCGCGGCTCGCGGGCGCCGTCCGCCACCGGCTCGGGCCGGTCGGCCTCGCTATAGGCGCCATCGCCGCCGAACAGTCGAAACGTGGTTTCGGAATCGGCCGGCCCGCCATAGGTGAAATCACCATCACCGCCGGTTTCGGGGTCGAAGACACGCACATAGATCCGGTCCGAAAGATCGGCAGGCACGGAAAAGAATACCTGTTCGCGCCGGTCGGTATCACCCTCGCGGCTGGGCGCCTGCGGACCATAGACCACCAGCAGACCCTCGTCCGCGACGGTCTGCGCGCCGGTTCCGGAGCCGATTGCCAACAAGGCCACAGCCAGCGTTGCCGCTGTCCAGTTCCGTGCCAAACCCATATTCCGTCCCTCCATAGCCGATCCGGCGCCCCCAAACCGGCTGTTCACTCATTCAAACGCAGCGTTGCCCGCGTAATCCTCGATCATCAGTTCCACCAGTTCGAGCTCCCCCGCCTGTGGCGGCAGCGAGACCCGGCAGATGCCATTGACACTGTCGCAACGCAGAAAGCCTTCGACCTCTTCCGCGCCGATCCTGATCAGGAATGGCGCCGCCTGACGCAGGCCCGACGCGTCGCTTGCCAGGGCCTCGAACACGATCGGCCCGGCGTCTCCCTGCGGCCGGTCCAGCAACACCGAGGTGATTTCGGGCGGGTCGATATCCAGCAGGGTTTCCAGCCGCTTGGCGGTGACGTTGCCGACCGCGTCGGTCGCCACCAGGTCAAAGGTGTTGACCCCCGGCGACAGGGTGACCGAAAGGTCGAACCGGCCTTCGACCAACGGCAGGCCCGAGCCATTCAACTCCAGCCTTACCGCATCCCCGGCCAGCCCCGAGAGGATCAGCGACGCCTCTGCGGTGGCACGCGGCGGTGGCAGATCCAGTGTCAGGTCGGGCGCCACCTCGTCACGCAACGCGTCAAAGTCCAGCGCGCCCTCGACCGACCCGTCGGGTGCCAGCACCTCAACCCGGAAACGGCGCGGCGCCGCATCCACCGGCACGGTGAAGCTGATCGCGCCACCCGGCGCAACCTCGGTCCGCAAAACCGCGGCCCCGGTCTCGTCGCGCACCACGACGGGCGCGCCCGGTTCGGCGGTACTGTTGGCGGTGACGGAAAGCTGCTCCGAGCGCGTCGCCAGCGCCTCGTCCACGCGCGGCATGCCCTGGGACAGGGAAATCTCGATCGCCGCCGCCGGGCGATAGATCACGTTCTGGTCCCGGCGGCTGATGTTTCCGGCGGGATCGGTGGCCAGCACGCTGATCGTGTTGCGCCCCGGAACCAGCGCCACCCGGGTGACAAAACTACCATCCTCACCCTGTTCCAGCGCCGCCCCGTTCAGGATCAGCGCCGCGTCCAGTTCAGTGGCGCCCAGAACCTCGATCTCGGATGTGGTCACGATACTGTCGGGCGCGGGTGACAGCAGCGTCAGGAAGGGCGGCGTGTCATCCAGTCGGATGGTGAACTCCTGCGCCGTGCTCCAGGCGCCGGGCAGGCCCAAGCGGTCAAGCGCGGCCACCCGCCAGTGATAGCGCGCAGGGGGCAGTTCGACCTGCAACCCGGTGTCGCGGATGCCCCATTCTGACACCTGCATCTGGTTGAAGCCGGGATCGGCGGCAACTTCAAGCCAATAGGCCTCGGCGCCCTCGAACGTGTCCCAGGCCAGATCGGCGGTGCGGGTATAGAGGATCTCGCCCAGTGCCGGTGCGCTGAGCCGCGGACTGTTGAGCACGGTGGCCCGCTGCGCGCCCGCACCGGTGATCACCACGCCCTCACCCTGCCCCACTTCGATCTTGCGGCCGTTTTCCTCGATCTCCAATCCGGGCTGGTCATAATTCACGAACCGCGCGCCGGTGGGATCGTTCTTGATCCAGAAATCGGCCGAATTGGTGGTCGTCTCGATCCCGGGCACCTCGATTTCGAACGTGGTCTTTTCCGACAACTGATTGAGCAACGCATAGAAATCGCCTTCGGCAAGGCTGACCTTGGTCACCTCGCCCCCTGTCAGCGGGTCCGAACGCATCCGCTGGATGGTGGCGTTGGAATTGGGGTTCAGCCGAAGACGGCTGAGATCGCGAAAGGTGATTTGGGTGGTGCTGGCCGTCAGGGTTCGCACCCGTTCGAATTCGACAAGGATATCGTTCAACTGCCGGTCCGACCAACTGGGTTCGACCGGAGCGCGCCCCTCGACATTGCCCTGCACATCCGAGACCACGGCCTCGGCCGAGCGGTCGCGTTGGGTCAGCGAGATGTCGAGCGCCTCGTGCGCGATGTCGGTGGCAACCCCGGCGAACCCTACAACTTGACGCCATTCGCCGATTTCGCGCTTCTGCACCGCCTCGTCGCGGTTGCGAATTGCCTCACCGATCTGCACCGGCGCAAAGATGCGGGCGCCTTCGGCGTTCGCTTTCTGGATCGCCGTCAGCGATGAAACCAGCGCGGCATCGGCGGCAAAGACCTGTTGCACCGGCAGGCGCAGAACGGTTCCGGGCCGGAGGGCCGCGGGTGAGGAAATGTTGTTCAGAGCAAGGATCGCGGGCCAGAGATCGGGATCACGCAGGTATTGACCGACGACGCCGCGGATCGTGTCGTCCGGACCCAGGGTAATCTCCTGCATCGGCGCGTCCAGCGGATCGGTCTCTGCCAGCGCCGGACCGGACAAATATGTGGTCATGAGCAGCGCACCGGCACATGCCGAGCGGACACACAAAAATAATCGGGCCTTCACCATGACAGCCTCCGCCCCCCAACGGGTGTCGTTTGCACGACATAATTAACTATAGTCGCGCCCAGGCCAGGTACCCCTCAAGAAAAATCAATGATCTGGCCGGGTTCGGGTTCTAAAACAGGTTAATCATACTCCAATTTTGAATATTTCCCAAATCTGTTCTCGTTCCGGAAACACCGCGCGGTCAGATCGTGACGGGCCGGTTGCGTTTGATGGTGCGCAGGACGACATTGGTCTGGGCGCTGGCCACCGCCGGCAACCGGAACAGGAAACGTTCCAGAAAGACATTGTAGGCCGCCAGATCAGGACAAAGCACGCGCAGGTGATAATCCGCCTGCCCGGTGGTGGCATAACATTCCTGTACCTCCGGCGCAGTCTCGATGGCGCGGATAAAGGCGACGATCCCGTCCGGATCGTGCCGGGTCAGATGCACATGCACGATGGCCTCGAAATCGAGGCCCATGGCGCCCGGATCAACCACCGCGCCATAGCGGGTGATCACCCCCCCTTCCTCAAGCGCGCGCACCCGCCGCCACAGCGCCGAGGCCGACATGCCAACCGCCTCGGCCAGGTCGGCGTTCGAGATGCGGCTGTCCTGCTGCAACAGCATGAGGATTCGGCGGTCGCGATCGTCCAGCTGCATGGAAACGGTTAATCCTGTCAAATTATTGCAGCTTTCTGGATAAACAGTCCACTGACATCTGGCAATACCGGAGTTTCTGGCACGGATTTCCACTCTGCCCGGATTATCCTTCCGCGCGAACCCTCTGCCACCGCGAACAGGAAGCCCAGATGACCCATCCCGCCCCCGCCCTGCGCAGCTATGCGCTGGAGGATCGTTACGACCAGATCACCGGCCGCGTGTTCCTGACCGGCACCCAGGCGCTGGTGCGGATCATGATGGATCAGGCCCGCCGCGACCGCGCCGCCGGGCTGAACACGGCTGGCTTCGTCTCGGGCTATCGCGGCTCGCCGCTGGGCGGGCTTGATCTGGAGATGTGGCGCGCCAAGACACGGCTGGAAGAGGACCGCATCACCTTCATGCCTGCCGTGAACGAGGATCTGGGCGCCACCGCCGTTCTGGGCGCGCAACAGGCGGTGCTGGACCCCGATTGCCAGCACGAGGGCATCTTTTCCATGTGGTACGGCAAGGGGCCGGGAGTGGACCGCTCGGGCGATGCGCTGAAACACGGCAACGCCTATGGCAGCGCGCCCAAGGGCGGCGTGCTGGTGGTGGCGGGCGACGATCATGGCTGCGTCTCCAGCTCGATGCCGCACCAGTCCGACGTGGCCTTCATGGCCTGGTTCATGCCGACGCTGAACCCCGCCTCGGTCGAAGAATACCTGGAGTTCGGCGAATACGGCCTGGCGCTGTCACGCTTCTCGGGCACGTGGGTCGGGTTCAAGGCGATCAGCGAAACGGTGGAAAGCGGCCGCTCGGTGGAACTGCGCCCGGACCGGCAGTTCATCCTGCCACAGATCGATCTGCCTGCCGGTGGCCTGCATGTGCGCCGCGCCGACCTGCCCAGCCCCGAGATCGAGACCCGCATTCAGGCCAAGCTGCGCGCCGTGCGCGCCTTTGCCGAGGAAAACCCGATCGACCGGCGCATTTATGATCTGCCCAACGCGCGCTTCGGCTTTGTCACCACCGGCAAGGGGCATCTCGACCTGATGGAGGCGCTGCGCCTCTTGGGTCTGGACGAGGATAAGTGCCGCGCGCTTGGCATCGACATCTACAAGGTCGGCATGGTCTGGCCGCTGGCCCGCCGCAACGCCCTGCGCTTTGTGCGCGGCAAGCAAGAGGTGCTGGTTGTCGAGGAAAAACGCGGCATCATCGAGAGTCAGTTCAAGGAGTATTTCTATGACTGGCCCGGTGACAAACCGCACCGGATGGTCGGCAAATACGACGAACAGGGTGAGCCGCTGATCCCCTGGACCGGAGAGTTGAGCCCGCTGATGCTGGCCCCCGTGGTGGCGGCGCGTCTGGATGCGTTCTTTCCCGAGGAAAACCTGCCCGCCCGCGCCCGCGCGCTGACCGAAACGCCGCCGCCCGTGATCGCGGTGCCCGGCGCCACCCGAACCCCCTATTTCTGCTCGGGCTGCCCACACAACACCTCGACCAAAGTGCCCGAAGGCTCGCGCGCCAACAGCGGCATCGGCTGCCATGTCATGGCCAGCTGGATGAACCGCGACACCGACGGATATGCCCAGATGGGCGGTGAGGGCGTGCCGCATGTGGTTGCGTCCAAGTTCAACGGCGGCAAGCATATCTTCCAGAACCTGGGCGAAGGCACCTGGTATCACTCCGGGTCTCTCGCGATCCGGCAGGCGGTCGCGGCAGGCACCAATATCACCTACAAGATCCTCTATAACGACGCGGTGGCGATGACCGGCGGCCAGCCGGTCGACGGGCCGGTCAGCGTCTCGGGCATCGCCCAGACCTGCCGAGCCGAAGGGGTCGAACGCATCGCCCTTGTCTCGGACGACATCGAAAAATTCTCGCGCGCCGATTTCCCTGCCGGCACCACGTTCCACGACCGGGCCGAGCTGATGGTGGTGCAAAAGGAGTTGCGCGAGATCAAGGGCGTTACCGTTCTGATCTATGAACAGACCTGTGCCACCGAGAAGCGCCGCCGCCGCAAGCGCGGTAAAATCGAGGACCCGGCCCGGTTCGTCTGGATCAACGATCTGGTCTGCGAGGGCTGCGGCGACTGTTCGGTCGCTTCCAACTGCCTGAGCGTCGAGCCGCGCGAAACCCCGCTGGGCCGCAAGCGCAAGATCAACCTCAGCTCCTGCAACAAGGACTTCTCCTGCCTGAACGGGTTCTGCCCCAGCTTCGTCACCGTCGAGGGCGCCACCCGGCGCAAGCGCGCGGTCAAACTGGATCTGGAACAGCTGGAAAGCGGCCTGCCCATGCCCACCCTGCCCGCGCTGTCCGACCCTTTTGACCTGCTGGTCACCGGGGTCGGCGGCACCGGCGTCGTCACCGTGGGCGCGCTGATCACCATGGCCGCCCATCTCGAGGGGCTGGGGGCCTCGGTTCTGGATTTCACCGGGTTTGCACAAAAATTCGGCACTGTTCTCAGCTACATACGCCTCGGCGCCTGCCCGGACGCGCTCAATCAGGTGCGTATCGACACCGGTGGCGCTGATGCGGTGATCGGTTGTGACATGGTGGTCAGTTCCGCGCCCAAGGCCTCGGCTCACTACCGCAACGGCACAAAGGTGGTGCTGAACCGGGCCGAGATGCCCACCGGCGATCTGGTGCTGCATCGCGACGCGCAGTTGAAAATCAACACGCGCGAGGCGGAGATCCGCGCCGTGGTCGGGGCCGAAAATGTCAGCGGCTTCGACGCCAACCAGACCGCCGAAAAGCTTCTGGGCGACGCGGTCTTCGCCAATGTGATGATGCTGGGCTATGCTTGGCAGCAGGGGCTGGTGCCGGTCAGCCGCAGCGCGCTGGCACAGGCGATCCTTCTCAATGGCGTGGCAGTGGAAAAGAACCGCCTCGCCTTTGCCGCGGGCCGGGCGCTTGCCGCCGATCCCGCGCGGCTCGATGTCGAAAGCGCCACCCCGGAGGCAGAGGAAACCCTCGACCAGATGCTTGCCCGCAGGGCCGCCTTTCTGACCGACTACCAGAATGCCGCCTATGCCAAGCGGTTCACCAACCGCATCGCAGCGCTGCGTCAGGCCCTGCCAGATGCCTCAGAGGCGCTGATTGCCGAGGCCGCGCGCAACCTCTTCCGCTTCATGGCCAGCAAGGACGAATACGAAGTCGCCCGGCTGATGAGCGCAGACCACTTTCAAAAGGAGCTGCAAGAGCAATTCGAGGGTGACTTCAAACTCACCTACCACCTCGCCCCGCCCCTGCTGGCACATGGAAAGGACGCGCGCGGCAGGCCGTTGAAACGCGGCTTCGGCCCCTGGTTGCGCCCGGTTCTCAGCCTGCTCGCCCGTGCCAAACCGCTGCGCGGCACGGCTCTCAACCCGTTCGGCTACCATTCCGAGGCGCGTCTGCACCGTGAAACGCTTGCCTGGTATCTCTCCCTGCTCGACCGGATGCAGCGAGAATGCACGAAAGATAACGAGGCCAACTGGCAGGCCATCCTGACCCTGGCAGGCGAGATTCGCGGTTATGGCCCGGTTCGGGTTGACGCGGTCAGACGCGTACAAACTGACATAGCCAGCCGCCTCAAGCAGGCCTGATCCCCTGCACCTGCATTTGCCGCGACGGCGGATTGAGTATTTGTGACCAGAAAGAAGCAGCATCTTTCCCGCTTCTTTCTGGTCACAAATACTCCCGCCGGAGGCATCTGACCTCTCATCCCCACCGTACCCGCGCAGGATCAACACCTCCCCCCACGCGCCGAGGAGGAGGAACGACGACGAGACATTGTCTTGCGCCGCAGGCGCGCCGTTTGACAGCGCTATCCCAGGACCGAGAAGCTGCTCTCCTGATTGACCGGCCGCTTGCGTGAGTAGAAACCCACGTCGATATGGCGCCCGATATAGGGCAGTTCGAACTGGAGCGGCGCGGCGTCGTGATCGCCGCCTTCCTCGCAATAACTCACCAGCGCGGCCATCATCTTGCCCGCGATGGGGGCGTTCTTGTACTGGTTGCCGCTGGTGCCGCAGGCCATGTAGAACCCTGGCAGCGAAGACTTGTCATAGATCGGGATCCAGTCGGTCGAGGCATCGTAGAGATCCACCACGCCGCGCATCCGCGACGGGATACCCAGGCTCGGCACCCGCTGGGCATAGCGCATGGCCTGGGTTGTCCACTGATCGGTGAAGTTGCGATCATAATCCAGATCATCCTCGCACCACTGATGCGGGTCGCAGGCGGGGTCCTCTGACCCTATCAGGATGTGATTGCCTTGCTCCGGCCGGCAATAGCAGGCGATATCGCTGTCCGAGACGATGGTACCCTGCGCTTCGAAATCGAACCCTTCGGGTGCGGGCAGATGCACCACTTCCTGCCGCAGCGGGCGGGTCTGGATGGTCATGTCTCCGGTGACGCCCGCCATGCGATTGACGATGGCCGAGCCCGGTCCCGCCACGTTGATCACCACGGGGGCGTGGACTTCCTCGCCGCTGGCCAGCTTTACCCCGGCCACCCGTCCGCCCGATTGCAGGATCTCCACCACCTCGGCACGGTTGCGCACCGACGCCCCGTATAGACGCGCCGCAGCCATCAGGTTCTGCGCACTCAGCGCCGGATCGGTGACATAGCCGCCATTGGGCCAGAAAACCGCGACCCCCATCCGACCGCCATTGGGTTTGCCGAACTCCGGATCATCCAACCGCCGGGCAGGCGCATAGCTGTCCATTGCATAAATCGGCAGGCGAGCCTGAACCTCTTCGGCGCTCCATTCCTCGAACGGGATGCCCAGTTCGGCCGAACAGCGGATATGCTTGACCATCTGATCATTGGCCTCGGTCTTCATCACCAGGCAACCGGTCTGCCGAAACCGCGCCAGCTCTGCCCCCTCGGGCAGGCTCAGATACTCGGCCCAGTCGCGCCAATAGTGATAGCCCTCCCAGGCAAGGGCCGTGCCTTCGAAGGTGGAATAATGCATCCGGATGATGGCGCAGGAGCCAGCGGTCGAGCCGTGGCCCACCTGTGCATTGCGATCCAGCGACAGCGTCTTCCAGCCTGCCTTGGCCATTTCAAAGGCGATCGCCGCACCGATCACGCCGGTGCCGATGATGATCGCGTCGGGATTGTTCATGATCGTCGTCCCTCCCAGAAACCTCGGGCAAACGCGCTGAAGGCGGCGACCTCTTCGTCACGGGCCTGCACGCCGGTGAAGACGAACAGATAGTGCCGCACAAAGGACAGCCGCTGCTCGACCGGCTCGTTCATCTGCGCCAGGTCATATCCGATCTGCATGTAATAGAGCACGCGGGCGCGGGTCTCGGCCTCGATCTGGCTGTAACCATAGCGCAGGAACATCGCGGTCAGAGCCTCAAGCCGTCGGCTGTCGGACAGATCCAGCAAGCGCCGCACCTTGCCCGACCGACGCGCCCAGTCGCGCACCGCAAAATCCAGCGCGGTGTCGAACAGCGCCGGATCGACAACACAGTGAAACAGGTTGCAGACCGCGGCGGTTATGGTCTCGGCAGGCAGCTCGGTCTGCGCAATCAGGCCCGCGGTATTGGTGGCCTGCCATTTCGCCAGCAGCGCGTCCAGCAGGTCCTGGCGCGACTTGAAATACCAGTAGAACGACGAGCGCGAGACCGCCATCCGCTCGGCCAGGTTCAGGACCTTGACCTGCTCGACCCCGTCCGAGACCAGCACATCCATCGCCACGTTCAGCCAGTCTTCACGCGTCACCTTGATGTTGCCCACCAGTGGCTCGGCGCTGGGATCGTCGCGATGCAGGATCGGTTTGCTGCCCATGGCGGGTCTCCTCAGCTTTCGGGCGGGGCGCCCCCTTCGGCGGTTCGGCGCGCGATGAAGTCTTGCAGCGCCGCGACCCGGTCCGGGTCCATGGGCGGTGGTTCGAAATTATCCACGATCCCGCGCCAGATACCAGTGGCGCGATGATTGGCATCGACTTCCCCGCGCTCGGTCCACTGGCCGAAGTTCGACCAATCGCCCACCAGCGGATCATAGAACTGGGTCTGATAGCGCGCCATCGTGTGTGCAGCGCCAAAGAAATGGCCCATCGGCTGCACTTCGCGTAGCGCATCCAGCGCGATATCCGCGTCGGTGGCGGGCGTACCCGCGCAGAGCTCGGCCACCATTTGCAGCACTTCCAGATCGGTGATGATCTTTTCGTATGAGACGGTAAGCCCCCCTTCGAGCCAGCCCGCCGAATGGATTGTCACCGTGGCCCCGGCCAGCAGGCAGCCCCAGAGGCCGAACTGTGTCTCGTTCGCGGCCTGGGCGTCGTTGATATTGGCGGCACTCCCCCCGGCGCAACGCCAGGGCAGGCCGATGCGCCGCGCCAATTGCCCGGCCACCAGAGAAGCGGTGAAATGCTCGGGCGTGCCAAAGGCCGGAGCGCCCGATTTCATGTCCACGTTGCTGGTGAAGGTGCCATAGCAGACCGGCGCGCCGGGCTGCGCCAACTGGCTGAGCGTGATGGCCGCCAGCGCCTCGGCATGGCTGAGCGTCATGGCGCCCGCCACCGTCACCGGCGCCATCGCGCCCATCAGGGTAAAGGGGGTGACGATCGCCATCTGGCCATGGCGGGCAAAGTCGATCAGCCCCTGCGCCATCGGCAGGTCCAGCGTGCGTGGAGAATTGGTGTTGATGATCGTGTAACTCCACGGCTCGGAGCGGAACTCGGCATCCGACAGGCCCCGGAAATCTCGGATCATCTCGAACCCGTCCATCACCTGCGGCGTGCCGCGCGAATAGAGGAAGGGCACCTTGTCGGACTGGGTCAGTTCGACCTCGGTCATCGCCATGTGCCGCAAGTGCATCGGCACGTCCTGCGCCTCGACCAGCGGCGGCACCATGTGCAGCACGTCGAAACTCTGGGTGATCTGCACCAGTTCGCGGAAATCGGCCAGGCTGCCGGGACGGCGACCGCGCGCGAGGTCGGTGGCATGCGGGCAACCGGCACCGGGCTGAAACGCCATTCGGCCCAGTTCCAGCACCACGTCTCGGTCGGGCACGGCGCCGCGCATTCGGATGGACTTCGGCGCGCTGACCAGCGCCGCCTCGACCATGTCGCGGCCCATGTAAACCATCTCGCCGTCGATGCGGGCACCACCCTGCCGGTAGAGATCTCGTGCGCCGGGATGCAGCACCATGATCCCCAGATCTTCAAGCACGCTCAGCGCCGCCTCGTGCAGCGCCTCGATCCGGTCGTCGGAAAAGGCCGCCATCGGCGGGAACGGGTTGCGCAGGTTGCGATAATCGACCTGGCGGGCCGGCGCCGGGGCGTCGGTCCGTGCCCGCCTGCCCCGCCGCCCGCCGCTCATCCGCGCATCGCCTTGCCGTCGGGATCATAGGGCGAGGGTGCGATCACCCGCGCCGGACGTTCCGCCCCCACCACATGCACCGTCAGCTCTGTGCCAGGCGTCGCCTTGTCGCGATTGACCAGCGCCATGGCCAGCGATTTGCCGATATAATGGCCATAGCCGCCCGAGGTCACGAAACCGACCTTGTCGCCCGCCGACCAGACCGGCTCGTACCCGCTGGCATCGGCATCGGTAGCGTCGATTTCGAGCGTGACCTGCACCTGGGCCGGGCCGTTGCCATCGCGTTCGGCCAGCGCCGCCTCCTTTCCGACGAAGTCCTTGGACCATTCGATCCAGCGGTCCATCCCGGTCATGCCGGGGGTATACCCTTGGGTGAATTCGCGCGACCAGATGCCAAAGCTCTTTTCCAGACGGGTCGACAGGAGCGCATTGAACCCGACCTCGCGGATACCTTCGCTGGCACCCGCCTCGAGCAACATCCGGCGAAGCGTCACGTGATCACCCATCCGGCAGTTGATCTCATACCCCTTTTCACCGGTCACCGACATGCGCGCAACACGGGCGCGCACCAAACCGATATCGAAATCGCCACAGCCCATGAAGCCCAGGCCCGAGATATCCTGTTCGGCCAGTTTCTCGATCACCGCCTGCGATTTCGGCCCGGCCAGGCCAAAGCCGCAAACCTCTTCACCCAGATCGCGAACCGTGACCCCGTCGATCATGTGATCGTCGAACCAGCGCATATGCCATTGCCGCAGATAGTAGCTGCCCATGATCCACCAGGTGCCGTCGCCCCAGTTCAGCACTGTCAGATCGCCCTTCAACCGCCCGGTCTCACCCAGCATCGGCGCCAGCCGGGCCCGCCCCGGCGCAGGCAGTTTCGAGGCCATCAGCCGATCAAGCCAGACCTGCGCATTCGGGCCCGAGACCTCGTAACGAGAGAAACCGGTGATATCGAGCAGGCCGACACCTTCTCGGATCGCACGGCATTCTTCGGCCACGATCTCATGCGCGTTCGAGCGTTTGAGTGTCGGGGTTTCCTCGAACCCCCGGGGCGCAAAGTATAGCGGCACCTCGAGGTCCCAGCTGACACCCCATTTGCAGCCCGCTTGTGTCATCGCATCATGGGCGGGTGCCATTTTCAACGGACGTCCGGCGGGCAGTTGCTCGTTCGGATAGGTCATCACGAAACGGCGTGAATAGAACTGGCCCGTCGTTTCGCGGATGTAGCGCTTGTTCCGGGCAAAATCGCCATAGCGCGCCACGTCCATGCACCAGGCATCGGCCTCGGGCTCGCCATGGATCATCCATTCGGCCAGTGTCTTGCCGACGCCGCCGCCCTGGAGAAAGCCCGCCATAACCGCACAAGCGGTCCAGTATCCGCGCTTGCCCGGTACTGGCCCCACCAGCGGGTTGCCATCGGGCGAGAACGTGAAGGCCCCGTTGACCCAGGTCTTGACGCCGACCTCCTGCAAGGCGGGATAGCGCTCGAACCCGCAGACCAGTTCGTGCTCGATCCGGTCGGTCTGTTCCTGAAACAGCTCCATCCCGTAATCCCATGGAGCCCCATCCATCGCCCAGTGTTCGTGGTCGATCTCGTATATCCCCAGCAGCACGCCCTTCTGATCCTGCCGCAGATAGGTGAACCCTTCGAGGTCGACGGTCATCGGCACCTCGAAATCCAGCTTTTCCAGCGCCGGAATGGTGTCTGAAATCAGATAATGATGCTTGAGCGGGCTAACCGGCAGTTCGACCCCGGCCATGCGGCCCACCTGTTTGGCCCAAAGACCGGCGGCATTGACCACATGTTCGCAGCGGATGGTGCCCTTGTCGGTGACCACCTCCCAGCCCTCGGCGGTCTGGTTGAGCGCCTCGACCCTGGTATGTTCGAAATACTGCGCCCCCCGCTTGCGGGCGGCGACCGCATAGGCATGAACCGTGCCGGTGGTGTCGACATAACCTTCGCGATCGGCCCACATGCCGCCCAGCAATCCGTCGGGCGACATGATCGGGTTCAGCGCACAGGCTTCCTCGGGGGTGACAAGGCGGCAATCCTCGATCCCGATCGACTGGAACACGCGATAGGCCGATTGCAGCCATTCCCAGCGGTCGGGTGTCCCCGCCATGGTCAGGCCACCGGTCATGTGCAGGCCGATATTCTGGCCGCTTTCGGCCTCGATCTGGCTGAGCAGGTCGATCGTATAGGCCTGAAGCGCAGCCATGTTGGGATCCGCATTCAGGGCATGGATGCCGCCCGCGGCATGCCAGCTTGATCCGGCGGTCAGGACGCTGCGCTCGATCAGGCAGACATCGGTCCAGCCAAGCTTTGCCAGATG
This sequence comes from Ruegeria sp. SAZD011, assembly GCF_059612545.1. Taxonomy (NCBI): domain Bacteria; kingdom Pseudomonadati; phylum Pseudomonadota; class Alphaproteobacteria; order Rhodobacterales; family Roseobacteraceae; genus Ruegeria; species Ruegeria sp. SAZD011. The sequence goes on from NZ_JBXWQU010000022.1 coordinate 321,338, forward strand.
ATAGAGAACCGAGGCCCCGACAACACCGCCCCCGATGACGACAACACGGTAATGGGAATTCATGCCACCCTCCCTTGCTTCCTGACACAGGCTAGTGCGGCCTCGACCCCCTGTCTAGACATTTCTGTACAGTACTCGATGCACGGGGTCGGATGTCCACCGGACCGTTCGGCGGACGCCGTTTTCCGCGGCGGAAAACGGCCCGGAAAACATGTGTTTTCCGGCTCCTGCCAAACGGGCGTTCTCAGATCTGGGCGCTGGGGCGGGCCTTGATTGCTTCGTACCAGGCCTGGGTTGCGCTGTTGCCCTCGGGCACGCGCATCTTGATCACCCGGGCAAAGTCCACGAACACGAATGTCGAGATGTCGGCCAGCGTGAAATGATCACAGGCCACGAACGGGCTTTCGCTCAATCGATCTTCAAGTACATCAAAGAACTGCGCTACCCGCGCGACCCCGCGCTGCGCCAGTTCGGGGATCTGGGCATGGTTGGCGGGGCCCGGGATGGCACGGTCCTTGAACGCCGGATGCCCGTTGCGCAGCGCCTCGGCGACAGGCGCGCCGCCCTGCTGTTCGGCGATGGCGTTCCACATCATCACCAGACCCTTTTCATCGGGCGTGCGCCCCATCAGCGGCGGTTCCGGAAAGCGCGCCTCAAGATAGGCGGCGATACCCAGATTCTCGGTCAAAACCGTGCCCTCGTCGGTCACCAGCACCGGGATCGTCGCGCGCGGGTTCACCGCCCGAAAAGCCGGTTGCAACTGTTCGCCCGCCGCGATCGAGATATCGCGGCTTTCGATCTCCAGCCCCTTCTCGGCGATGAACATGCGGGCGCGGCGCGGATTGGGCGCGGTGGAACAGTCGTAAAACAGCATGACGGGATCCTCTGGTGCAGCATGCACCAAGCTTAGGCATCAACCGCGCCGCGCGCCTAGCCGTTCGCGGGCGTGACCCTGCGGCACATCACCCGGACGTCATCCGCGCTGATAGATGAAACACCGCCCCTCAACCGCTCCTGGGGGCAGGGGCAGCTCCACGAGACCGTCGAAATACATCCGGTCGCTCGACACCATCAGCCCGCCTTGCGCCAGATGCGGTTCGATCAGAGGCGAGATCGTGCGGGCGAAACGATCGTTCTTTTCCCGGTTGTGACCGCCCAGATCGGCATGGATCAGGCTGGCCGTGGCGCCGAACCGCTCCAGCATGGCGGGCAGGGTCTCGCGGATATCGCCCAGGACCAGCGCGGCCTCGGGCGGTGTCGAATCGGGGTGCGAGGCCACCGCGCGTTCGAACACGTAGATATCGCGCCCCCGCACATGTTGGCGCAGGTGGTGATAGGTGCGCCCGTTGCCCAGACCAAGTTCGTAGACCGGACCGGGCAATTCGGCGGTCAATGCGATGGCATGGTCGAGACAGGCCCGTTGCGACACCATCCGGTCGATGAACAGGTCGAGGCGGCTCTGCTCTGGTTGGCTCATGATCTGATATTCCCTTGTCCGCGCGGCGCCGTTCCGGGTGCCGCTTTTGCTCCTCATGCCAAATTCCGCCCCGCTTTGACAGCCATCAGACCGGCAATATCGCGATTTCCCGGCCATCTTTGCGAAATTGAGGTTTGACGAACCGGCGCCCGGCGCGCGAAAGTGCAGGCAAAACAATAAAGACCGTTGGGGGTATTGATAGCGTCATGTCGTTTTCTGGCCAGTCGGGTGGGACACCTGAATGACCCCTTTATTGTCTGTCGAAAACCTCAGCATCGGCTTTGGTCGCGACGAACCCGTGGTGCGGGACGTCAGTTTCGAGGTGATGCCCGGGCAGACTTTGGCGCTGGTAGGTGAATCCGGCTCGGGCAAGACAATCACCTGCCGGGCCGCTCTGCGCATCCTGCCCAAGGCGGCACAAATCCGCTCCGGCCGGATCACCCTGAACGGCGAGGATGGGCCGCTCGCCCTGAACCAGCTCGGCGAGCGGCAGATGCGGTCGATCCGCGGCAACCGCATTTCGATGATCTTCCAGGAGCCGATGCGCTCTCTCTCGCCGCTGCACCGGATCGGCAATCAGGTGAGCGAGGTGCTCTGGCTGCATCGGGGCGCCAGCGAGCGGCAGGCGCGCAAGGCGGTACTGGAACAGTTCGAAAGGGTGGGGTTTCCCGATCCCGAACGCGCCTACAACTCCTATCCGTTCGAATTGTCGGGGGGCATGCGGCAGCGGGCGATGATCGCCATGGCGATGGTGGCCAAACCCGACCTGCTGATCGCGGACGAGCCGACAACGGCGCTGGATGTGACCACCCAGGCCCAGGTTCTGGGGCTGATCAAGGAATTGCAGCGCGAGACCGGCATGGCGCTGATCCTGGTGACCCATGATCTGGGCGTGGTGGCCAACATGGCCGAACAGGTGGTTGTCATGCACAAGGGCCGGGTGATGGAAAGCGGCTCTGCTGCTGCCATGCTCAAGGACCCGGCGCATCCCTATACACGGCAACTGTTCGACGCCGCACCCGAAATCCCGGATGTCGAGGCGGTCGGCCTGCCGATGCCGCAGGACGATCTGATCCTCGAGATGAAGGATGTGTCCAAGACCTATACCATGCGCTCTGGCCGGGGCTGGCAGGCTGACAAGCTGATCCATGCCTGCCGGGGCGTCGATTTCCGCCTGGCCCGCGGCAAGACGCTGGCGATCGTGGGCGAAAGCGGCTCGGGCAAGACCACCGCGGCGCGCATCGCGCTGGGTGCCGAGCCGCCCGATCCCGGCGGCGAAGTGCTGTTCCGCGCCAGCCCCGACGCCGTGCCGCTGACCGTGCATGACATGACCCGCGCCCAGCGCACCGCGTTCCAGCGTCAGGCGCAGATGGTGTTTCAGGATCCCTACAGCTCGCTCAGCCCGCGCATGCGCATCCAGGACGCGATGACCGAACCGCTGGAGATCCACCGGATCGGCACCCGTGCCGAGCAACGCGACAAGGCCGCCGAGGCGTTGGAACGGGTGGGGCTGAACGCCGACATGCTCAAACGCTATCCGCATGCCTTTTCCGGCGGCCAGCGCCAGCGCCTGTCGGTGGCGCGCGCGCTGATGCTCGACCCGGCGATGATCGTCTGCGACGAGCCGACCTCGGCGCTGGACGTGTCGGTACAGGACCAGATCCTGACCCTGCTCGAAGAGTTGCAGGAGGGGCTGAAACTCTCCTACCTCTTCATCAGCCACGATCTGGCCGTGGTGGCGCGTATCGCCGATGAGGTGGCGGTGATGCGTCAGGGGCTGGTGGTCGAACAGGCCCCGCCCGAGACATTGTTCCACAATCCCCAACATCCCTATACCAAGGCGCTGATCGCCGCCCAGCCGGAACCCGATATCGACCGGCCGATCAATCTGAAGCTTGTGGCCCTGGGCGCCGGTGCGCCCGATACCTGGGCCGAGGCCTTTCGTTTCACCGACTCCGTGATACCCTCGCTGGTAGAGATGGAGCCAGGACACAAGGTACGTTGCCATGCTTGAACTGCCCCGCCGCGCCGTCGCGCTTGCCCTGACCATGGTTCTGGCCGGGGCATTACCGTTGCGCGCTGAAACCGTGCCGACATTACAGGAATCGATCTTTTGGGGGGCCGAGGTGAAATCCGGCGACCTGCCACCCATCGACCAACGCATTCCAGAAGAACCGTTGATTGTCGATCTCGGGGCCAAGGGGCGTGAATTCGGCACACCGGGCGGGGTGATGCGCACCATGATCACCCGCTCCAAGGATATCCGCCAGATGGTCGTCTATGGCTATGCCCGGCTGGTCGGATATGACGAAAACTACAATCTGGTGCCCGATCTGCTGAAATCCTATGAGGTCGAAGAGGATCGCCGCTTTACCCTGCACCTGCGCAAGGGGCACAAATGGTCGGACGGCGCGCCCTTTACCTCGGCCGATTTTGAATACTGGTGGACGGATGTGGCCAACAACCCGCTGCTCAGCCCCGCCGGTCCTCCCGATTTCCTGCTGATCGAAGGCCAGCCGCCCCGGGTCAGCTTTCCCGATGCCACGACCGTGGTGTTTGACTGGGACAAGCCCAACCCCAATTTCCTTCAATCGCTGGCGCAGGCGCGTCCGCCCTTCATCTATCGCCCTGCGCATTTCCTGAAACAGTTCCATCAGGATTATGCCGATGCTGCGTCACTGGCCGCCGCGGTCGAGGAAAACCGGGTCAAGAGCTGGGCGGCGCTGCATAACAAGCTGGACAACATGTACCAGTTCGACAATGCCCAGCTGCCGACCCTGCAACCGTGGATCAATGCGAGCGAAGGCAAGAAGATCCGCCACAACTTCGTGCGCAATCCTTTCTATCACCGGATCGACACCCGAGGGGTGCAATTGCCCTATATCGACATCGTCGAGATGGAGATCGTGGCGCCCGGCCTTGTCGCGGCCAAATCGAACGCTGGCGAAGTCGATCTTCAGGGGCGCGGGCTCGACTTTCGTGATGCCTCGATCCTGAAGAAGGGCGAGGCCGATGGCGGCTACAAGACCTATCTTTGGCAAACCGGCGTTGCCTCGCAGATCGCGATCTATCCCAACCTCAACCATAATGATGACGGCTGGCGGGCGGTGTTGCGCGATGCCCGGTTGCGCAGGGCGCTGTCGCTGGCGATCGACCGCGACGCGATCAACAGGGCGCTTTATTTCAAGCTGGCCAAGCCCGGTGCCATGGCGGTGCTGCCGGCCTCGCCCTTCTTCAAGCAGGAGCACCGCGACGCCTGGGCGGCCTATGACGTGGCGCAGGCCAACGCGCTGCTGGACGAGATCGGGCTGGACAAGCGCGACGGCTCGGGCATCCGCCTGCTGCCCGATGGCCGCCCGATGGAACTGGTGATCGAAACGGCGGGCGAGCGGCAGGAGGTCGAAAACGCGCTTCAGATCGTCACCGACACCTGGCGCGAGATCGGGGTCAAGCTGGTCATGCGCCCGCTGGACCGTGACATCCTGCGCAACCGCGTCTTTGCCGGCACCACCATGGCCTCGGTCTGGTTCGGCTGGGACAATGGCCTGCCCCAGGCCTATACCTCGCCAGCCTATCTGGCACCCACCGATCAGGTGTTCCTGGCCTGGCCGAAATGGGGGCAGTATTATCAGACCGCCGGTCAGGTAGGTGAGGCGCCCGACCTGCCCGAGGCGCAGCGGCTGATGGAGCTGCTGCACGATTGGGAAAGCGCCGCCAACGATCAGGAACGCGCCGCCGCCTGGAGCGAGATGCTGGCCATCCATGCCGACCAGATCTATGGCATCGGCCTTCTGGCCGAGGCGCCGCAGCCCATCGTGGTCTCGGCCCGGATGCGCAACGTGCCGAAAAAGGGCATGTGGGCGTGGGATCCGGGGGCGCATTTCGGTGTGCACCGGATGGACGAATTCTTTATTCAAGACTGACGGATCGGCGGAATGGCAATCCTGCGCTACGCATTTTACCGGTTCGGAACCATGCTGATGACCCTGCTTGTGGTCTCGGTGCTGGTCTTTGCCATCATCAACCTGCCGCCGGGCGATTACCTGTCCAACCAGATTGCCGAACTCAAGGCCTCGGGCCAGTCCGCTGGCGTGGCCAAGGCCGAGTTCCTGCGCAAGGAATACGCGCTCGACCGGCCTGTCTGGGAACAATACATGATCTGGATGGGCTTCATGCCCGGTCCGCACGGGTTCTCCGGCCTGATCCAGGGCAATTTCGGCTGGTCGTTTGAATTCGACCGCCCCGTTTCCGAGATCGTCGGTGACAGCCTGTGGCTGACAGTGCTGGTGAACATGGCGGCCATTGTGTTCGTCTATGCCACCGCCCTGCCGCTGGGAGTGATCGCGGCGGCCAAGGCGCGGACCTGGGCGGATTATACCTCGGCCTTTGTCGGCTATCTGGGACTGGCGACGCCGAACTTTCTGCTGGCGCTGATCCTGTATTATTACGGGCGCAAGTACCTGGATATCCCCATCGGCGGCCTGATGGACCCGGCCTTTGAGGGGCAGCCGATGAGTTGGGCCAAGATCCAGTCGGTGCTGGTGCATCTGATCGTGCCGACCATCGTGATCGGCACCGCCGGCGCCTCGGCGATGATGCAGCGCCTGCGTGCCAACATGCTGGACGAGCTAGGCAAACCCTATGTGGAAACCGCCATCGCCAAGGGCATGGCGCCCAGCCGGATGCTGGCCAAATACCCGCTGCGCGTGGCGTTCAACCCGTTTGTGGCCGATATCGGCAACCTGCTGCCCTCGATGGTGTCGGGCTCGGTTCTGGTCTCGGTGGTGATGGGGCTGCAAACCATCGGTCCGACCCTGCTGACCGCGCTCAAGAGCCAGGACATGTTCCTGTCGGGCTTCGTACTGATGTTCGTGGCGCTGCTGACGCTGATCGGGACAATGATTTCCGATATCCTGCTGGTCATGCTCGACCCGCGCATTCGATACGAGGGGCGCGACGCATGACCCAACTTCCCGACGGACGCTATGTCGACGACGCCCCCTATGATCCGCAACAGTCGATCCAACAGCTGGAGCGGCGCGATCTGGACGCGCCCAACTGGCTGTTGGTCTGGCGCAAGTTCCGTACCCACAAGCTGGGCCTGATCTCGGGCATCTTCCTGCTGTTGAGCTACCTGCTGCTGCCCTTCATGGGGTTCATCGCGCCCTACTCGCCGAATTTCCGCAATGCCGATCACCTCTATGCCCCGCCACAGGCGGTGCGCTGGGTGCATGAGGGCGAGTTTCTCGGCCCGTTCATCTATCCGATCACCGCCGAGGCGGATCTGGAGACCTTTCAGTGGACCTTTGTCCCCGATACCGAGAACCCCCAGCGGATCCGGTTCTTTTGCGAAGGGGACAGTTACAAACTGGCCGGGCTGATCGAGAGCAACACACATCTTTTCTGCGCGCCCGAGGGCGCGACGCTGTTCCTGTGGGGCTCGGACCGGTTGGGCCGCGACGTGTTCAGCCGCATCCTATATGGCGCACAGCTGTCACTCACCGTGGGCCTGATCGGCATCTCGGTGTCCTTCGTGCTGGGTATCTTCTTTGGCTCGCTGGCGGGCTATCTGGGTGGCAAGACGGACTGGGTGATCAACCGGGTGATCGAGATCCTGCGTTCACTGCCGGAACTGCCGCTTTGGCTGGCGCTGTCGGCGGCGGTACCGTCGAACTGGTCGCCGGTGGCGGTGTTCTTCATCATCTCGGTGATCCTTGGAATCCTCGACTGGCCCGGGCTGGCGCGTTCGGTGCGGGCCAAGTTCCTGTCGCTGCGCGAGGAGGAATACGTGCGCGCCGCCGAGATGATGGGGGCGGGCAAGGGGCGGGTGATCCGAAAACACCTGCTGCCCAATTTCATGTCGCACCTGATCGCCAGCGCCACGCTGTCGATCCCGGCGATGATCCTGGGCGAAACCGCGCTCAGCTTTCTGGGGCTTGGCCTGCGGGCGCCCGCGGTCAGCTGGGGGGTGATGCTGAACGACGCACAGAACCTGGCCAGCATCGAGCTTTATCCCTGGACCGCGATCCCGATGCTGCCCATCGTGGTGGTGGTGCTGGCCTTCAACTTCCTGGGCGATGGCCTGCGCGACAGCCTCGACCCCTATAGCTGAGCAACAGGCAGGCGGGACCCGAGATTTTTCGTCGAAAAATCTCCATACCCGCGGACCAAGATTTTCCTCGAAAATCTTGGTCTCCCCCTTACCGGTCGTCATCCATCATGTCGTCCAGCACATCCTCGTCGATGGCGGCCTGAACCGCGCCCGTAACCGCTTCGCGTTGCTGCGGTGTCATGTTGGCGGCCTCCTGGCCGTCGGCCAGGCGCACGGTGACTTCGCGATGGGCGAACTTGATGCCTTCGCGGGCAAAAAGCTCGCGGATATCCTGATAAACCCGCTTGCGCACCAGCCATTGATCGCCCGGCTTGGTCATGAACTTGACCCGGATGATCATCGCCGAATCCTGCATTTCGATCACGCCCTGGCTTTTCAGCGGCTGGATGAAATTATCCCCGATCACCGGATCGCTGAGCAGTTCCTGCCCCAGTTTCTTGATCAATTTGCGCACCTTTTCCACATCGGTGTCATAGGTCACCCGCAAGGGCAGCTTCATGATCACCCAATCGCGCGAGAAGTTGGTCAGAACCTTGATCTCGCCAAAGGGGATCGTGTGCAGCGCGCCTAGGTGGTGGCGCAGCTGGAACGAGCGTACCGAGATCTTCTCTACCGTCCCTTTCACATCTCCGATGTCGATATACTCTCCCTTGCGAAACGCGTCATCGAGCAGGAAGAACGCCCCCGAAAAGATGTCGCGCACCAGCGTTTGCGAACCGAAGCCCACCGCCAGGCCAACCACGCCAGCACCGGCAAAGAGCGGGCTGACATTTATCCCAACCTCCATCAGCGCGATCAGAACGATCGAGACGACCACAACGGCCAGGATCGCACCCCGAAACAGCGGCAGCAGCGTTGCCAGGCGGCTGGCGCTGGTGCCGCCGCCCTCGTCGCCCAGCTCTCCCTCGGGCACATCCACCGTCTCTTCGGCAATCTTGCTGTCGATCCAGATCCGGAAAAAGTGAAAGACGATGTAACCAAGGAAGATGATCACCATCACGTCCAGCGCCCGGTCGAGCGGCAGCTCGCCGGTCCAGTCCATCCCCGGATTCCAGATCAGGACCAGCGCATAGGTACCCACCACAAAGGCCAGAATGCCAGCGACACGGCGGGCCAGGTCCTCGTAGGTCGCGATGTGGAGCCGCTGCGCGCCCGCTCCTGCCATCGGGTGATTTTCCGCCGCTTCGGCCTCGGCCAGGGCCGCGTTCAGTTCCTTTACCTGCCGGGTGCGATCGAAGTAGCGTTCAAGCAGGTAATTCATCGCGCCATAGGCCACCACGACCGACATGAAGATGCCATAGGTACCGGCCATGAGCGGGATATGAAGCGGCCTCTCCAAGACCAGGTCAAAGGCCAGTTGGAGCCAGCCGAAAGCCATGTAGAACACGACCACAGGCGCCCAGGCGACCGAAACCAGCCGGAGCAACCAGGAGACGTCCTCCTTGGTCCGCCCGCCACGAATGGCGTTCGAGATCGCGCGCCCGTTGAACAGCACCATCAGCACGTTGCCCAGTGCGCCGATCCCGGTCAGCACGCCATAGACCATCGCGTAGACATTGTAGTTCAGGCCGAAATCCGCGACCCAGGTCGAAAACAGCTCGCTGGAGATATCGTAGGTCGCCAGCACAGAGGCCCAGAGATACAGCCGCTTGGCGTCGCGATCCGAAAAGGGCGGCAGCCGGTACTGGCTGAGATAGGGCGACAAAACCATCCGCCACAGGTCCGAGGCGGTCCGGGCAAGGAAGAAGGCGGTAAAGATGGCGGTGACGGTGAACTGGATCGACAGATCCTGCATCCTGCCAAAGACCAGAAAGCCGATGATAAAGGCAAAGACCATGGCGAACAGCGTCGCCCCTACCCCCATCACGAAGCGGAACACCAGGAACGGCATCTTCTCGCGATAGCCGCGCGGTGCCTCGCGGATCCGCGACACCACGTGTTTGCGCGCGATGCGCTTGCCGTAGATCTCGATCGACATCCAGCGCCCGATCAGCAGCAGCACGAGGTTGATCGCCAGCACCTCGGCATAGGTCGCAATCCGCCCGTCGGGACTGGTCTGGCGCAGGATGTACTGCACCTCGAAGATGGAATAGGGCAGCGCCTCGAGCCGCGAGCGCAGCGCACCGACGAAATCGGCGACCTTTTCCTGCGCCTTCATCAGTTGCGACGCCTCGCCCATCGGATCGACGGGCGCGGTTCCCTCCGCCGCCGGGTCTGTGCCGGTTGCGGCGACCCGGCCGGCGCTGTCGATCACGATGACCGAAGCGCCCGCCTCGGACGCGGCGCGAATGGCCTCGGCAAGGTCCCCGCCCGCGGCCTCTTCCGAGCTACCGCCAATCCCGGGATAAAGCGACACCTGCGCCGCCAATGGGAACGACAGGCAGAGGATCAGGCCAAAACAGGCGAGGAAGAGGCGAAAGACTGCGATCATCAATAGAACCTGTGGGGGTGTTGCGCTTCGGGGCAGCGTATCGAAGCAACGAAGTGCATTCAAATGGCAAGTGTGGTCCGACGCGAGGCGACTGCCCCGGCGGCACCGCAGAATCGTGTTTCCAAGGCGGCGGGATTTGACTAGTACGGTGCTGCCTGCGGGCCAGGATACCGGATGGCGGCAAAGGGTTGTTCTGCCCGGTCGCACGACGAAACACGCAAGATCGGGAACGCAAGCCATGTCGCGCCAAACGGATCAGGACCGGATCGCCGTGCTTGGGCTGGGCTATGTCGGCCTGCCGCTGACGCTGGGTCTGGCGCGGGCCGGTTTCCAGACGCTGGGCTTTGATACCGATGCCGGGCATATCAGCGCGCTGGGCCGTGGCCATGACCGCAACGGCGAGGTTTCGGAACGCTCGTTGCGCGAGACGCGGGCGCGGTTTTCCTGCGATCCGGCCGATCTGGCAGCCTGCACCGTCTACATCATCGGTGTGCCCACCCCGATCAACGACGCCAAGACCCCCGATCTGGAACCGCTCAAGGGCGCCTGCCGGATGATTGCGCCGCATCTGGCACCGGGTGACATGGTGATCGTGGAAAGCACGGTCTATCCCGGCGTGACCGAAGAGATCTGTGGCCCGGCTCTGGCCGAGGGCAGCGGGCTGGAACTCTATTCCCAGATCAAGCTGGCCTATTCGCCCGAGCGGGTGAACCCCGGCGATGCCGAACACTCGATGGAGAATGTGGTCAAGATCGTTTCGGCCCAGGATGCCGAGACGCTGGACCGCGTCGCCGCCATCTATACCCCGGTGGTAAAGGCCGGTGTGCACCGAGCCAGCTCGATCCGCACCGCCGAGGCGGCCAAGGTGATCGAGAATACCCAGCGCGACCTGAACATCGCCCTGGTCAACGAATTCTCGCTGATCTTCTCGCGGTTGGGCCTCGACACGCTCGAAGTGCTGGAGGCCGCCGGGACCAAATGGAACTTCCTGCCTTTCAAGCCCGGTCTGGTGGGCGGTCACTGTATCGGGGTCGACCCCTATTACCTGACCTATCGGGCCGAGCAGAGCGGCTATCACCCCGAGGTGATCCTGGCGGGACGACGTATCAACGACAACATGGGCCGCCATGTGGCGCAGCAGCTGATCAAGGCACTGATCGCCCGCCGCATCGACCCGGGCCGGGCGCGGGTGCTGGTGATGGGCTTTACCTTCAAGGAGAACTGCGCCGACATCCGCAACACGCGGGTGGCCGACATCCTGTCGGAACTGGCTGAGTTTTCTGTTGCGACCGAGATCTACGATCCCTGGGTTGACCCCGAGGCGATGACCCGTGAATATGGTGTCACTCCGGTTTCGGAACCGCCGACGGGTGTCTATGACGCGATTGTTGTTGCGGTGGCGCATCGGCAGTTTGTCGAGTTGGGGGCTGCGTCCATTCGGACCTTTGGCCTGCCGGGTGCAGTCCTCTATGATATCAAGGGCATTTTCTCCAAATCCGACGCGGATCTAAGGCTATAGACGGCAGCGATGCAGGGCGAGAGCAGGACAGTCGAAACCAGCCGCGCAGCGCGGGTAATGCTGTACAGCCACGATACGTTCGGGCTGGGACATCTTCGGCGCAGCCGCGCGCTGGCAGCGGCAATCACTCAGGCTGACCCATCAGCCTCGGCGCTGATCCTGACCGGGTCTCCGGTGGCAGGGCGTTTCACCTTTCCGCGCCGGGTAGACCATGTGCGCCTGCCCGGCGTCACCAAGCGCGCCGATGGCTCCTATGCCTCGCAGACCATGGGGATGGGCATCGACGAGGTGACTGACCTGCGCAGCGGCCTGATCCGTGGTGCGGCCGAGCGCTATGACCCCGATATCCTGATTGTCGACAAGGAACCGACCGGTTTTCGCGGCGAACTGCTGCCGACGCTCGACTGCCTGCAACGGCGCGGGCGCGCCCGGCTGGTGCTGGGGTTGCGCGACGTGCTGGACGAGCCTGAGGTGCTGGCCGCCGAATGGGCCCGCAAGGGCGCGGTGGCGGCAACGGAACGGTTCTATGACGAGATCTGGGTTTACGGGCTGCGCTCGGTCTATGACCCGACCGCGGGCCTGCCCCTCAGCCCCGAGGCCCAGGCGCGCATGCACTGGACCGGCTATCTGCGCCGCGATCTGGGGCCGGTGGGCACCCCGCCGCACCAACCCTATGTGCTGATCACCCCCGGCGGCGGCGGCGATGGCGAGGCGATGGTCAGCCTGGTCCTGTCAGCCTATGAACAGGACCCCACCCTGTCGCCCCGCGCGGTTCTGGTCTATGGCCCCTTCCTGTCGGGCGACACCCGAGCGGAATTCGAGCGGCGTGTGGCCGCGCTGAACGGGCGGGTGACGGCGGTCGGTTTCGAAAGCGAGATCGAGACACTCTTTGCCGGCGCCGCCGGTGTGGTCTGCATGGGCGGCTACAACACGTTCTGCGAGGTACTGTCGTTTGACCAGCGCGCGGTGATCGTGCCGCGTACCGTACCGCGTCTGGAACAGTGGATCCGCGCAAGCCGGGCCGAGGAACTGGGCTTGGTGCGGATGCTCGAGGAAAGCCGCGACGGCCTGACCCCCGAAACGATGATCAACGCCATCCGCAACCTGCCCAACCAACCGCTGCCCAGCCAGGCCATCGGCGAGGGGTTGCTGGACGGGCTTGATCATGTCACCCGCCGGGTCCGCGCATTGCTGAGCAAGACCAGCCACCAGGCGGCGGAATGACCTCAGACACACCGAAACTGGCCGTGGTGGTCAAGGGCTGGCCGCGCCTGTCCGAAACCTTCATCGCGCAGGAACTGGTGGCGCTGGAAGAGGCGGGCCACGATTTCGACATCTGGTCGCTGCGCCATCCGACGGATGTGAAACGCCACCCGCTGCACGAACGGCTGCGCGCGCGGGTGCACTATCTGCCGGAATACCTGTGGCAGGAACCGGAACGGGTCTGGCACGCGCGCGCTGTGGCGCAGGCCCTGCCCGGCTACGCCGAGGCCTATCGGGTCTGGCGCGCCGATCTGGCCCGGGACCGCACAAAGAACCGCATCCGCCGCTTCGGACAGGCCTGCGTGATGGCGGCCGAACTGCCCGCCTCGACCCAAGGGCTTTATGCGCATTTCCTGCATACGCCCGCCTCGGTCGCGCGTTATGCCGCGATCATGCGCGGCCTGCCGTGGAGCTTTTCGGCCCATGCCAAGGATATCTGGACCTCGCCCGACTGGGAAAAGGCCGAAAAGTTGGACGCCGCCAGCCATGGCGCTGCCTTTGGCGCCACCTGCACGGGCGTCGGTGCCGCGCATCTGCGCGGGCTGGCCGATGATCCGGGGCGGATCGATCTGGTCTATCACGGGCTTGATCTGTCCCGCTTTCCCGATCCGCCCGCGCGCAGCCCGCGCGCGGCGCGTGCGCCGCTGGCCATGTTGTCGGTCGGGCGGCTGGTGGAAAAGAAGGGCTTTGACCGCCTGATCGCCGCCTTTCGCCTGTTGCCGCCCGATCTGGACTGGCACTGGACCCATATCGGCGGCGGCGGCGACCGTGACGCCCTGGCGGCTCAGGCCGAGGCGCTGGGGATCGCCCAGCACATCACCTGGCGCGGCGCCTGCGACCAGCCCGAGGTAATCGCCGCCATGCGCGCCGCCGACCTGTTTGTGCTGCCCAGCCGGATCGCCGCCGATGGCGACCGCGACGGCCTGCCCAATGTACTGATGGAGGCGGCCTCGCAATTGCTGCCGATCCTGTCTACCCCGGTCTCTGCAATCCCCGAATTCATCACCGACGGCACCCATGGCACCCTGTCGGACGACGCGCCCGAGGCGCTGGCCCGCGCCATAACCATACTGGCCGCCGACCCTGACCGCGCCGCCCGCATGGCCGCAGCCGCGCGCCTGCGCCTGCTGTCCGACTTCACCATGGCCCCGGGCATCGCCCATCTGTCCGACCGGCTGACTGCCCTCTGCGCCGGGGGCTGAAAATGGCCCGCATCGCCTTTTACGCGCCGATGAAATCGCCCGACAGCCCGGTGCCCTCGGGCGATCGCGAACTGGCGCGCAGTCTGCGGGCGATGATCGCCGGGCGCGGCCTGCCGGTCGATCTGGTCTCGGAGTTCAAGAGCCTCGACAAGCAGGGCGATGCCGGGGCGCAGACCCGATTGCGCGCGGGTGCGACGGCAGAGGTTCAGCGGCTGATCCGCGACCTGCCCGACGATTGCGCCCTGTGGGTGACCTATCACAACTATTACAAGGCGCCGGACCTGATCGGCCCGGCGGTCTGTGCCGCTCGCGCCATCCCCTATGTGCAGATCGAAAGCACCCGCGCCACCAGCCGCCTGACCGGCCCCTGGGCCGGGTTTGCGCAGGCGGCGCATGATGCCTGCGATGCGGCGCGGGTGATCTTCTACCTTACCGCCAATGACCTGATCACGCTGGAGCGGGAACGCTTCGGCACTCAGGCGCTGGTCGAACTGCCACCCTTTCTGCCCGATGACACCCTGCCGCCACGCGCGGCGTGCACCGGCCCGATGCTGAGCGCGGGTATGATGCGGCCCGGCGACAAGCTTGCCTCGTACCGGGTGATCGCCGAAACGCTGGCGCACTTGGGCGGCGACTGGCAGCTCGATATCGCGGGCGATGGCCCCGCCCGGGCCGAGGTCGCGGCGCTGATGGCGCCCTTTGGCGCGCGGGTGCGGTTTCTGGGCCAGCTTGACCGGGCCGGATTGCAGGCCGCCTATGGCCGCTCCTCGCTGTTCTTCTGGCCCGGCGTGAACGAGGCCTTTGGCATGGTCTATCTCGAGGCGCAGGCCGCCGGCCTTCCGGTGGTGGCGCAGGACAGGCCCGGCGTGCGCGACGTGCTGCTGCCCGGCCCCGCCTATCCTGCGCCCGAGGCTGGCCCCGAGGCAATGGCCAGGATGATCGACCACCTGCGCGCCGATCCCGCCCTCCGCCAGCGGATCGGTGCGCAGGCCCGCGACCGTATTGCCACCCGGCATCTGCCCGCCGCGGCAGCGCGGGTGTTCTGGAACGCGGTGACACCGCTGATGGAGACCGCCCGATGAGACGCCTCGCCCTTTTGCGCCATGGTCACACCGACTGGAACCGCGCCGGTCGCATCCAGGGCCGCAGCGACATCCCGCTGGATGACGCCGCGCGGCACGATCTGGGCGCGCTGACCCTGCCCGCGCCCTGGGATCGCGCGACGCTCTGGTCCAGCCCGCTGGCGCGGGCGGTGGAAACCGCCGAGCTGGTGGCCGGTCACGCACCCCGCACCGCGCCTGCGCTGACCGAGATGAATTGGGGCGACTGGGAGGGGCAGCGCGGGCAAGACCTGCTGGACACGCCCGGCAGCGGCTATCGGCATATCGAGGACTGGGGCTGGGATTTCCGCCCGCCCGCAGGCGAAAGCCCGGCAGAGCTGTGGACCCGGATCGAACCCTGGCTGGCCGGGTTGACCGGCGACAATGTCGCGGTCTGCCATATCGGCATCATGCGGGTCATTCTGGCCCGCGCCCATGGCTGGGATTTCGACGGCATCCCGCCCTTCAAGGTCAAACGCAACCGGCTCTTTGTCGTCTCGCTCGACCCGCTGGCGCCGTTGGGGGAACCGGTGCGCCTGATCCCGCGCGAGGCGCTGGCATGAAGGTGATGATCGTCGTCACCCATCTGCTGGGCACCGGTCATCTGAGCCGGGCGCTGACACTGGGCCGCGCCTTTGCCACCACCGGCCATCAGGTGCGGCTGGTCTCGGGCGGTATGCCCGCCCCACAGCTCGACCCGGCGGCGCTGGATCTCGTGCAACTGCCCGCACTCCGCTCCGACGGGGTGGATTTCGCCCGCCTTCTGACCGAAACCGGGGCCGAGGCTGACGTAGGTTTTCACCACACGCGGCAGGCGGCGCTGCTGGAGGCACTCACCGCCTTTGCCCCCGATGTGCTGATCACCGAGCTTTATCCCTTTGGCCGCCGCAGCTTGCAGGAGGAGTTCCGCGCGCTGCTGGCTGCCGCGCGGGCGCTGCCGCATCCGCCGCGGGTGCTGAGTTCGATCCGCGACATCCTCGCACCGCCCTCGAAACCGGCCAAGGCCGAAGCAACCGATCGGGTGATCGCCGAGGCCTATGACGCGGTGCTGGTGCATTCCGACCCTCGTGTCACGCGGTTGGAGGCCAGTTGGCCGGTCAGCGCCGCACTGGCGGGCAAACTGCGTTACACCGGCTATGTGGCGCCGCCCCCCGCCGCACCGCACCCGGAGCGCACCGGGGCGGGAGAGATACTGGTCAGCGCCGGTGGTGGTGCCGTGGGCGGGCCGCTGTTCCGGGTCGCGCTGGAGGCCGAGCGCCGGATGCCCGACCAACGCTGGCGGCTGCTGGTGGGGGGTACGCAGGCTGGCGCCGAGGTGGCCGCATTGCAAGCGCAAGCTGGCGATGCCCCGATCACGGTAGAACCCGCGCGCCCCGATTTCCGCGCCATGCTGAGCCATGCCGCGGCCTCGGTCAGCATGTGCGGCTACAATACCGCGCTGGACCTGCTGCAAGCTGGCACCCCGGCCGTGCTGATCCCCTTTGACGCGGGCAAGGAGGTCGAACAGGGCCTGCGCGCCCAAGCCCTGACCGCCCTGCCCGGCTTTGCCACGGTGACCAGCGCTGAGCTGACCCCCGAAACCCTGGTCCGGGCCTTGCGTCAGGTGATGACCGATCCGCGCCGCGAAACGTCCGCCTTGCACTTTGATGGCGCGGCCGAGGCGGTACGAATCGTCGAGAAGATGGAGGCGGCACGATGACCCCGGACTGGACCCCACTCGATGCCGAACTGGCGCGATGGGCAGCGGAAGGGGTGACCCTGCCGCTCTGGTGGCGCGACGATGACGCGGTGACCTCGACACCACAGCTGGATCAGTTGACCGCGCTGGCCGAGGATTTGGATCTGCCGGTGCATCTGGCGGTGATCCCCGCCGGGGCCGAAACCGCGCTGGCTGGCCATGTCGCGGCGCATCCGCATCTGGTCCCGGTCGTGCACGGCTGGGCGCATCAGAACCATGCCCCCGCGACCGAGAAGAAGGCCGAGTTTCGCGCCCACCGCCCGCTGCCCGAGATCCTGGACGAAGCCCGGCAAGGCAAGGTGCGGTTGCAGGCGCTGTTCGGCGCCGCGCTGCGCCCGATGTTCGTGCCACCCTGGAACCGAATCGCACCCGAGGTCGCCTCCGGCCTGCCCGCACAGGGCTTTCGCGCGCTGTCCACCGCAACCCCGCGCCGCAACCCGATGGCCGCGCCGGGGCTGGCGCAGATCAACACCCATCTCGACCCGATCGACTGGCGCGACAGCCGAGGTCTTCTGCCGCCGCAATCCCTGATCGCCCAGACCACAGCGCTGCTGATCGACCGGCGCGAAGGACGCGCCGACGCAGCCGAACCCTTCGGCGTCCTGACCCACCATCTGGTGCATGACGATGAAATCTGGCAATTCACCCGGGCGCTGCTGACGCGGCTCTTGGCCGGACCGTCACAGCCCTGGACCATGCCCACCGAGGAGATCCAACAATGAGCCGACTGGATTCGATGCTGCGCCGCCTGACCGCTCAGCGAGACGGGCTGAACTGGGCCGCCCAGCAGATTGCCGACATGCCCGGTGAGGTGCTTGACATGGGTCTGGGCAACGGGCGCACCTTTGACCACCTGCGAGAGATCCTGCCCGACCGGCGCATCCGGGTGATGGACCGGGTGCTGCAATGCCACCCCTCGTGCACCCCGCCCGAGGCCGATTTCCTGATGGGGGAAGCGGAACCGATGCTGGAGCGTCTGACCGCCGAGGGCGCCCCGATCGTTCTGGCCCATTACGATTTCGGCATGGGGATCAAGGCCGATGACGTGGCCGAAGCTGCCCGTCTCAGCCCGCTGATCGCTCGTGTGATGGTACCGGGCGGCCTGATCATCTCGGGGCAGCCGCTGGTCGGGTTCACAGCCATCGCCGCACCCGACAGCATCCCGCCCGAACGCTACCTGTTCTACCGCGCCTGAACCGACCTCAAACCACCCCCATCGCCATGACCACCAGCAACAGGACCGCCGGTACCAGTGACAATCCCAGCGCCCAGTTGAGCGCCCGGTTCGAAATCGCCAGGATCAGCGCCGGAATCGCGAATATTGCCGTGGTTCCGATGCCAACGGTCAGAAACCCCAACGCCATCCCGCGCCCCGCCGCATCCAGCGAGGCATTGACGGTTGATATCCAAGCCCCGCCATAGAGCAGGGCATAGGCAAGGCAGATGGCAAACACGGCACGGCGCATACATCGATGTTAGGCCGGTTCGACGGACTTGTCGAACAAGTCGGAATGGTAAAGGCTCCGGGCCAATGGAACGAAGGCGACAACGTCCAGAAACCGATGTTCCAGACCTATTGATTCCAGTCTGTTGGCATAAATCAGGCGGGGCACGCAAACCTGAACGATAAGCAGAATACCTAGTCGGCCATTGTCCACAATGTGAAGGCGCGTAACCCTGCCCCAAGGAGGAGTGTCACTTAAGTATTTGATTTACTAGGGATTACCATGGCGGACCGAGGAGGATTCGAACCCCCGACCCCTTGATTCGTAGTCAAGTACTCTATCCAACTGAGCTATCGGTCCGCGTGGTGAGGGGCTATCTAGACCCTAGTCCGGGGGGGCGCAACCCGATTCTGCGAAAATCGATCAAAAAGTTTCGCCCCCCTTCGGGAGCCTTATTTCAAAGACGGTTCCGCCCGGTCCGCTGTCTTTCAGAACCAATGCGCCGCCATGGCCGCGCACCAGTTCGGCGGAAATCGCAAGGCCCAGGCCCGAGCCCCCCTTGCGCACGCCGCCCTGGAACGGGGTGAACAGATTCTCACGCGCCTTTGGAGGCAATCCCGGGCCGGTATCGCGCACCTCGATCACCCAATCCGCCTCGGTCTCGTGGCCCGAGACAGCGACCAGACCGGGCTGTCCGGTGACTTCCAGCGCCTGACGTGCATTGCGCACCAGGTTCATCACCACACGGAACAGCTGTTCAGGATCGGCCCGCGCGCTCAGCGTCTCGGGCATTTCGTTGACGATCTCGACCGCGCTTTCGCCCAGCGCAAGCCGCTCGCTGGCGACCACGTCCTCGGCGACCGCATGCAGGCGGACCATCGTGAGCATCGGCGAGGGTTCCTCGGCCCGGCCAAAGGCCAACGTACTTTCGCACAGCGACACCGCGCGGGTGATCGAGTTGACCAGCTTCGGCGCCATCCGGCGCACCAGCGGGTCCTCGCTGGTCTCGATCCGATCGGTGAACAGCTGCGCCGAGGTCAGGATGTTGCGCAGATCGTGACTGACCTTGGCCACTGCACCGCCCAGTTGCGCCAGCCGCTCACGCTGGCGCAGTGCCTGGGTCAGCTGGCGTTGCAGCATCTGCAAGGCTTCCTCGGCCTCGCGCAGTTCGGTCACACCGGAATTAGGGGTGATGATGCCGCGTACATCCTCGGGCGCGCGGGCATAGCGTTGCATGTAGTCGACAACGCTTCTGATCGGGCGCACCAGGATGGCACGAACCGCAAGGAACAGGAAAAAGGCGGTGATGATCGAGATCACCAGCGACAACAGCAGGATGCGCGCGCCATAGTCGATCATCGCCGTTCTGAGCGGTTGGCTGTCCATGGTGACCTCGATCAGCAATCCGGCCTCCTTGACCGGTTCGCCGATCACCCGGATCACCTCGTTCTCGGACATGAAGAAGCGCAGCAGCGCATCGCGCATCAGGATCCAGGGCGAGGCCTGCCGCAGGTCATAGCTCTGCGCGATCTGGCCGGGGATCGGAGAGCTGAGCATCAGCTGCCGCACCTCGTCGCGACGCAGCACCACGTTATAGACTCCGGCGTTTTCCAGCAGCTCGGCCTCAAGATCGGTGGCCAGCATATCATCTGCCAGCAGCGCCAGCGAGGCAATCTGCGCCCGTTCCAGCCGGTTTTGCAGAAAATCCTGACGGAACCGTGCGATCGAGGGGACAAAGATCAGCACTTCGGCCAACATCACGAAGGCGACCGTCAGGATCAGAAACCGGCCCGAAAGCGAGTTCAGCATGATGTCCTTTCCCGTCAGGGAAGCCAGCGCTGCACCAGCCCGACCACCCGTTTCACTGTCTGATTTTCGAACAGGCGCGGCGAGAAATAGGCCCCCGCCGCGCGCTTGTTGATCTCGCCAATCGTTGGGTACGGAGACACCATCGCCGCAACCTGACTCATCTTCAGATTATTGGCCAGAACCAGCGACCACAAGTTCACGTGTTCCCCGGCCTGATGACCGACGATGGTGACACCAACCGGACGCCCCCGGACCACCATCACCTTGATGAACCCCTCGGTGCGACGTTCTGCGATGGCGCGGTCGTTATGAAGATAGTCGAACCGGGCGACCTCGACCCTGTCACCATGTTCCTTGCGGGCCTCTGCCTCGGTCAGGCCGATCTGGGCCAGTTCCGGGTCGGTATAGGTTGCGCGCGGAATGTGATCGGTCCGCGCCTTCGAGGGCAAGCCAAACAGGGCCGAGCGCAGGATCACCCCGGCCTGATATCCCGCCACATGGGTGAATTGCAGCCCCCCCGCCACATCGCCAATGGCATAGACGCGGCGGTTGCTGGTACGCAGCGACGCATCGACGCGAATGCCGGTGCGCGTGGTCTCGACCCCCGCGACTTCAAGGTTCAGCCGGTCGGTGCTGGCCTTACGCCCGACCGCCACCAGCAGATGGGTGCCCGCAAAGATACGGCCCTCGGCGCTCACTACCTCGATGGCACCGGCCTGGCCGCGGATCTGGGCGGCGGCGGTCTCCTCGGCGATCTCGACGCCTTCGGCGCGCAGCTGATCAAGCACCAGCGCGGCGGCCTCGGGATCCTCGCGGCCCAGGGCGCGGTCGGCCTCGATCACGGTGACCTTGCAACCCAGCCGCATATGCGCCTGCGCCATTTCCAGCCCGATCGGTCCGCCGCCGATGATCAGCAGATGATCGGGGCGCTCGCGCAGGGCAAACAGGGTTTCGTTGGTCAGATAGGGTACGCTGTCCAACCCAGGGATCGGCGGGATCAAGGGGGTCGAGCCGGTGGCGATGACGATGCGCCGGGCCACGATCAGGTGCGCCCCTGCCTGCACCTCGGTCCTGGAAACGAAATGTCCGTATTCGCGGATCACCCGCACGCCCAGCCCCTCGAACCGGTCCTGACTGTCGACCGGTGCGATCTGTGCGATCACCGCGGCGACGTGATCCTTGACCGCCGCAAAATCCACCTGCGGTTCCTGCCTGGCCACGCCAAGACCGGCGCCCCTCATACAGGCATGGGCAGCCTTGGCACTGGCGATCAGCGCCTTCGAGGGAACGCAGCCATAGTTCAGGCAGTCGCCCCCCATTTCATGCCCTTCGAGCAGCACCACCCGTGCGCCCATCTGGCTGGCACCCGCCGCCACCGACAAACCGCCGGACCCCGCGCCGATCACCAGCAGGTCGGTCTTGATCCGCTCCATCACATTTCCTCCGGCTTTCCGCGCAGGGCCTTGATGACGATGGGCAGCGCCGCCAACAGGCAAAGGCCCAGGATAGGCCCGATCACGAAAGGTTCCCGGAACAGCGAAAGGTCAGGGGTTTCGCCGCGATCGAACACGCCACCCAACCCCACCCCGATCCAGGTGAAAACGATCGCGCCGGGTACGATGCCCAGCGCCGTGGTCAGCACATAGTTGCGCAGCTTTACCCCCACCAGCGCCGGGATCAGATTGGCCGCGAAGAACGGCACCGCAGGTACCAGCCGCAGCAGGAACAGCACCTCGACCTCGTTGCGCCGCAGCCCGTCCTTGAGCCGTTTTACCGCGCCCTCAGAGGCCTCGAGCCGCGCGGTCAACATCGCCCCCAGCCCGGCGCGGGCGGCCAGAAAGATCACAACCGCCCCGATGGTGGCCGCGAGCACATTCAGCACGGTGCCGACGGCGAGGCCGAACAGAAATCCGCCTGTCATCGAGGCCACCGCCGCACCGGGCAGGGAAAAGGCCACGATCAGCACATAGATGCAGACGAAGATTGCCGCCATCGCGGCATAATGCGCCTCTCGATAGGCCAGCAACGCCTGCCGATTCGCGGCCAGCGTATCGAAACTGAGATAGTCGCGCAGGGTGACGGCCCCGACCACCGCGACCAGAACGATTGCGATCAACGGCAAATGGCGCAGCAGGCGGCGCGGCGCGGGTTGGGCGGTTTGGCGCATCGGATCCGGATTTGTTTCGGGGTCGGGCTTCATCTTGTCCCCAAGATGCAGACCCGCGCCGTCAAACAACAGGGTATTCACGCCCGGTTGAACGCAAAGGGATAAAAACGTGAGAAAAACACCGCCTGCGCCGGGAAACTGAAACCTTTCTGCTGGCGGTCGGGGGGAAATTGTTGCAAAAGCCCGCAAAACCCCTCTCAGAGGGTTTGACTTGCCCGGCCTCTGGCATTAGAGGACGGGCTTCGACAGACACACGGGTGGCGAATCCGCGCCGCGCCCGACCGCAAGAAATTGGAGTACGGAGCGATGAAACGCACCTATCAGCCTTCGAACCTGGTTCGCAAACGCCGCCATGGCTTCCGCGCGCGCATGGCCACCAAGGCCGGCCGCAAGATCCTGAACGCACGCCGCGCGCGTGGCCGCAAGGAACTCAGCGCCTAAGCGCTGCGACCCGTTCTGACGGATATGACACCGCCGGAGGCCCCCAGGGATGGCACCGCCAACCACGGGGAAACGCCTCCGGCGGTGTCCGTTTGCACGTCAAACGGGATAGTCGTCCTGCGCAAGCGCAGCGATTTCCTGAAGGCCGCGCGTGCGCGTCGTCAGGGCGCGGGCTCGATGATGGTCCAGGCCCGCAAGCGCGCCGAGGGTGAGGCACCGGGCATCCGTGTCGGGTTCACCTGTTCCAAGAAGGTCGGCAACGCCGTGGCCCGCAATCGCGCCAAACGCCGCCTGCGCGAGGCCGCGCGGCTGGTACTGCCGGAAATGGGTCGCCCCGGCTGGGACTATGTGCTGATCGGGCGCCCCGCAGACACCGCCGCGCGCCCCTTCGACGCGCTGCTGGACGATCTGCGCCGGGCGCTGCGCAAGCTGCACGCGCCCAAACCCTGACCCACTGCATTTCGTCGCAACGTGCTTGGCAGTGACAGGCCTGCACCCTAGATTGGCGCCATGACCCCGCTTGCCCATATTCTGGCACTGCCCGTGCGCGCCTATCGGCTGATCTTTTCACCCTGGGTCGGATTCAACTGCCGCTATCAGCCCACCTGCTCGGCCTATGCGCTGGAGGCACTGGAAAAACACGGGGCCATTCGCGGCGGCTGGCTGGCCGCGCGACGGATCGGGCGCTGTCACCCGCTGGGCAGCGACGGCTATGATCCGGTCCCCGACCCCAAGGTCGACAACGGCAAACCGAGCCATCCGCCAGCTGATTGACGCTGCGCGCCGCTCCGCCGACATGGGGCAGTATATTTCCTGCCCCATCTTGCAGCGCAGCAATGCTGCGCACAGGTATCAGTCGCAGTCGGACACCACCTAGCCGGGATATCTGAAATTGGATTACCTCTACATCGCCGCCGGGCTGATCGGTTTGTTTCTGGGTGGCGAGGCATTGGTGCGTGGAAGCGTCGGTCTGGCCCGCCGCCTTGGTCTGTCGCCACTTTTGATCGGTCTGACTGTCGTGGGATTTGGCACCTCGACCCCGGAGTTGCTGGTCTCGGTCGACGCCGCGTTGCGTGGCGTACCCGATATCGCTTTGGGTAACATTCTGGGATCGAATATCGCAAACATCCTGTTGATCGGAGGCATCACCAGCCTGGTCTGGCCGATCAATGGTAAATCTGCGGGTCTGTGGCGCGATCTGACGGCGATGCTGGTGGCAACTGTCGCATTGGGGCCGCTTCTGCTGAGCGGCCAGATGACCCGGGTCGTGGGCCTGTTCCTGCTGCTGTCTCTCGTTGCCTACCTGATCTGGTCCTACCGCCAATCCGGCGGCTCTTGCGCCGACAATACCGAAACCGACCTGCCGGAACTGCCCTCACGCCCCGTGGTCGCTCCGCTGCTGATCGGCGCGGGCCTGCTGGGCCTGATGATCGGCGCGCGGTTGCTGGTCGATGGCGCGGTCTCGGTCGCACAGGGGCTGGGCGTGTCGGATGCCTTCATCGGCCTGACCATCGTTGCCGTCGGCACCTCGCTGCCCGAGCTCGCGACCTCGGTCATTGCCGCCTTCCGGCGCCAGTCCGAAATCGCGGTGGGCAATATCGTCGGTTCGAACATCTTCAACATTCTCGGCATCCTGGGCGCCACCGCCGTCATCGCACCCATCCCCATAGCGGCACGCTTTGCCCTGTTCGACCTGCCGGTCGCACTGGCTGCGTCAGTCGCCTTCAGCGTGCTGCTCTTGTGGCGCGCGGGCGTCAATCGCCGCGCGGGCATCCTGTTACTGCTGGCCTATGTCGCCTATGTCTCGGCCGCGCAGGGCTGAGCGCGGCGCTTGCCCGGCTGATGCAAACACTGTAAGGCCCGCCCATGCTGGACGAGAACGAAGACATCCACCCGCTTTTTGCCGGCGCCCCCGCGACGACCGAGTTCAAGAAGCTGCGCAAACGCATCGTGCGCTACACGCGCGAGGCGATCGAGCAATATGGCATGGTCGAGCGCCGTGCCGATGGCAGCACGCCGAAATGGCTGGTCTGCCTGTCAGGGGGCAAGGACAGCTATACGCTTCTGGCGGTTCTCTATGAACTGAAATGGCGTGGCCTGCTGCCGGTTGACCTGCTGGCCTGCAACCTGGATCAGGGCCAGCCCGGCTTCCCCTCGACCGTGTTGCCCGAGTTCCTCGACCGCATGGGTGTGCCCAACCGGATCGAGTATCAGGACACCTATTCGGTTGTTGTCGACAAGGTGCCCGAGGGGCGCACCTATTGCGCGCTCTGCTCGCGGCTCAGGCGCGGCAATCTCTATCGGATCGCGCGCGAAGAGGGCTGTTCGGCGGTGGTTCTGGGTCATCACCGCGACGATATCCTTGAAACCTTCTTCATGAACCTGTTTCACGGCGGGCGTCTGGCGACGATGCCGCCCAAGCTGGTCAACGAAGAGGGTGATCTGTTCGTCTTCCGCCCGCTCGCCCATGTGGCCGAGGCCGATTGCGAGAAATTCGCGCGCGCGATGAATTATCCGATCATCCCCTGCGACCTGTGCGGCAGCCAGGACGGGTTGCAACGTCAGCAGGTCAAACAGATCCTCGATGGCTGGGAGAAGAATCGTCCCGGCCGGCGCCAGGTGATGTTCCGGGCGCTGATGAATGCGCGTCCGTCGCATTTGCTGGACCCGAAACTCTTCGATTTTCAGGGACTTGAGTTGGGTTCCCGTGAAAAAGGCGAAAATTTTGGGGAAATTCCGCTGCTGCGTTAACGTCTGACTCAGACTGGTTTCCTACGGTCCAACAAGGCGCGCGTTGCGCCTTGCGAAAGGCCAGTAGACCCGATGCGGATAAAACCGTCCCTGACCCGAATTCGACATGCAATCGTGCCGGTGCTTACAGGCCCGCCGATTCTGGCTTTCTTGCCGGCAATCACTCTCGGGGCGTTCTGGCTGGGGGGCGAAATTGCCCTGTTGCTGGCGTCTCTGGGCCTGCCTTTGATGTTCGCCTTTGCCGGGGCCTTCGGCAAATGGCCCGCAACCTATCAGGTGCCGCGTGACAGCGTGACCGGTCTGATGCTTCGGGACGGATTCGAAAGCGCCGCGACCCATATTCACGCGATGGCGGCCGAGACCGACCGGAAATCGGCCTGTTTTCTCATTGAACTCGACGATTACGCCGAACTGGTGGACCATCACGGACAGACAGCAGGCGACCTTGTCGCCCAACGCAGCGGCGAACGAATTCTGGCTTCGCTACGCAACAACGATGTGGTGGCGCGCTTGGGTGACAAACGGTTTGCCGTCTGCCTGGCGCCGGTGCCGCAACTGGACCTGGAGCTGTGTATCCAACTCGCGGGCCGGATGCAGAGCGCGGTAGAGGACCCGATCTCTCTCAATGGGGTGGCCGTCTATGTGTCCTGCTCGATCGGCTTCTGTCAGAACCGCCGGGCCCCCGGACACAGCGCCAGCGACTGGCTCGATGCCGCGAATGTGGCCCTGGCTGCGGCGCAGGGCGCCGGCCCCTCCTCCATCCGCGCCTATGCCCCGGACATGGAGCGCAAGCCGGGCGGTGCATCCGAGTTGCGCGATGAGGTACAGGCAGCGCTGGAAAACGGGCAGATTCAGCCCTGGTACCAGCCGCAGATCTCGACCGACACCGGCAAGGTCACCGGGTTCGAGGCGCTGGCGCGCTGGAACCACCCCGCGCGCGGCCTTATGACGCCAAACGTTTTTCTGCCAGTGATCGAAGAGGCCGGGCTGATGGAGCGTCTGGGGCAAGTGATGCTGTATCACGCCCTGACAGCGATCAAGGCCTGGGACAGCGCGGGGGTCGATGTTCCGCGGGTCGGTGTCAACTTCGCCTCGGACGAGTTGCGAAATCCGGGTCTTGTCGAACGGGTGCAGTGGGAGCTTGACCGGTTTGACCTGACCCCGGACCGGCTGTCGGTGGAAATCCTGGAGACAGTGTTCTCGAACACACCCGATGACGTGATCACCCGTAACATCGCAGGGCTGGGCAAGCTTGGCTGCCGCATCGACCTTGACGATTTCGGTACGGGCCATGCCTCGATCGCGTCGATCCGCCGCTTCGACATCTCGCGCATCAAGATCGACCGGTCCTTTGTGATGAAGGCGGACCGCGACCCCGAGCAACAGCGCATGATCGCGGCAATCCTGACCATGGCCGAGCGGCTGGAACTGGAAACCCTGGCCGAAGGGGTGGAAACCGTCGGCGAACATGCGCTGCTGGCGCAGTTGGGTTGCGACCATGTTCAGGGCTTCGGGATCGGCAAACCGATGCCTTTCGACCAGACCCTCGATTGGATCGCGCATCACGACGCGAAACTGCAGGATGCCCCGAGGATCGGGCGCGAAACCGGCTGAACCCACGCGAACCACCGACACCGGAGCGTTTCCGCTCCGCCCTAGGGCCGATTCCGCTTGACCTTTGTGCCATCACTCTGTTGAACCCTGCGTGGTCTTTCACTGCACAAGGTGGCTGTCCCCGATGGACGATCAGAACAAGAATCTCATCCTCGCAACAGCGCTCAGCTTTCTGGTGATCCTGGTCTGGTTCATCCTGTTCCCGCCACCGGAACAGACCGAGGCGCCCGCGACCGAGATCGCAACCACCGACGGCACCGCCGTGCAGGCCCCCACTGCCGCCACGACCCAAACCGGCTCGGGCGAGGTTCCCCTGCTCGACAGCAATGCGCCGACCGACGCCGAAGCGCCGCGGGTTCAGATCGACACCCCGCGCCTGAAGGGCAGCGTGTCCCTGCTCGGTGGTCGGATCGACGAGCTTTCGCTGAAGGATTATCGCGTCTCACTCGATGAGGATGCCGAGATCGTCGAGATGCTGACCCCAGCCGGGTCGACCTCGGCCTATTACGCGCTTTATGGCTGGGCGCCCGGCACCGGCCTGAACGCCGCCGACGTGCCTGGCCCGCTGACCGAATGGTCGCTTGAATCCGGAGAAACCCTGAGCGTGGGCAGCCCGGTGACGCTGCGCTGGTCCAATGGCAGCGGCGTCACCTTCCGCCGCACCCTGGCGGTGGACGAGGATTACATGTTCACCGTCACCCAGTCGGTCGAGAACAGCTCTGCGGCTCCGATCGGCGCCGCGCCCTATGGCATCCTGGCCCGTCACGGTGTTGGCGAGGATGCCGACCTGCCGGGGCTTAAGAACTTCTTCATCCTGCATGAGGGTGTCGTCGCCATGAATGACGGCACCCTGTCGGAAATCGACTACAAGGATGTGCGCAAGTTCGACATCGACCCGAACGAGGGCGCACAGGCCGAAGTATTCCAGAACAAATCCGACGGCTGGATCGGGTTCACCGATCACTATTGGATGGCGACCCTGATCCCCGGATCGGGCGGCGCCTTCAAATCGGCTGCCAAATATGACGCCCGGCGCAAAATTTATCAGGCCGAAACCGTCCTGCCGACCATGACCGTCGCACCGGGCGAAAGCGCCGAGGTAACCACCCGCCTGTTCGCAGGCGCAAAGGAATGGGAAAGCATTCGCGCCTATCAGAAGGACGGTGTGCAGAAGTTCCTCGACAGTATCGACTGGGGCTGGTTCTTCTTCCTGACCAAGCCGATCTTCTGGCTGCTGCACCAGCTCAACGGGCTGATCGGCAACATGGGCTGGTCGATCATCGGCCTGACCCTGATCATCAAGGCGATCGTTTTCCCGCTGGCTCTTAAATCCTATGTCTCGATGGCCAAGATGAAAGAGCTTCAGCCGCAGATGGAGGCCCTGAAAGAGGCGGCCGGCGACGACCGCCAGAAGATGCAGCAGGGCATGATGGAGCTTTACAAGAAGGAAAAGGTGAACCCGGCCGCGGGCTGTCTGCCGATCCTGCTGCAAATCCCGATCTTCTTCTCGCTCTACAAGGTGATCTTTGTCACCATCGAATTGCGCCAGGCGCCGTGGTTCGGCCCGTTCCGCGATCTCAGCATGCCGGACCCGACCTCGATCATGAACTTCTTCGGCTGGCTGCCCTGGGCCGGGCCCGAGCCGGGCTCGCTGGCGGCAACCATCCTCATCGGCATCCTGCCGCTGCTATTGGGCATCTCGATGTGGCTGCAACAGAAGCTTAATCCGGCGCCCACCGACCCGACCCAGGCGATGATCTTTGCCTGGATGCCCTGGGTGTTCATGTTCATGCTGGGCAGCTTTGCCAGCGGCCTGGTGGTTTACTGGATCGCGAACAACACGATCACCTTTACCCAGCAGTACATCATCATGCGCAGCCACGGGTACAAACCGGACGTGTTCGGCAACATCAAGTCCGGCTTTGCCCGCAAGCCCAAGGCAGACAAGAAATGACCGGTACGGTCACCGGGCTCTGGCGGCATCCGATCAAGAGCCATGGCCGCGAGGCGCTGGACAGCGTCACCCTCAACCCCGGGCAGACCATGCCCGGGGATCGTGTTTGGGCGGTGGCGCATGAGATGTCCCAGGCGGACGGGTCCGAATGGGTGCATTGCGGTCATTTCAGCCGGGTGTCCAAGGTGCCCGAGCTGATGGCGATCACTGCCACGCTCAACGGCGAGCGTGTCACCCTGCGCCATCCCAAACGCCCCGAACTGGAGTTCGCCCCCGAGACCGAGGCCGACCGCTTCCTTGAATGGGTGAAACCCTTGATGCCACAGGATCGGACCCAATCGGCCCGAATCATCCGGGTACCCGGACGCGGCATGACCGATAGCGATTTCCCCTCGGTGACGCTGTGCAACATGGCTTCGCACCGGGCAGTGGAACAGCGGATCGGGCATCCTCTGTCGCCACTACGCTGGCGCGGCAATATCTGGTTCGACGGCTTGCCCTTGTGGGAGGAGTTCGACTGGCTCGACCGCGAGGTGCAGATCGGCGAGGTGGTGTTCGCCGTGCGCGAACGCACCGACCGCTGCGCCGCGACCACCACCAATCCCGAAACCGGGATTCGCGATGCCGACACGCTGGGCGCTCTCGATCACTGGGGTCATCGTGATTTCAGCGTCCGGGCCGAAGTGATCCGCGGCGGCACCATCCGCCTTGGAGACGAGGTGCGCCCGCTATGACCGCCCTGCCCTTTCCCATTGCCGAAGAGCCCGACGCGTTCGCAACTGAAACGGGGCGCAAGCTGTTCGCCGGCCCGTCCGAATTCGTCAAGGGCGTGGTGGCGATGTCCGGCCTGCCCCCCGCCGACCGGGTCGAGGTCTGCTTCGCCGGCCGCTCGAACGTGGGCAAATCCAGCCTGATCAACGCGCTGACCGGCACCAAGGGGCTGGCACGCGCCTCGAACACGCCGGGCCGCACTCAGGAAATCAACTTCTTCACCCAGGGACCCGAGCTCTATCTGGTCGACCTGCCGGGCTATGGCTATGCCAATGCGCCGCTGAAAGTGGTCGAGAAATGGCAAAAACTGCTGAAACAGTATCTCAGCGGTCGCCAGACCCTGCGCCGCGCCTTTGTGCTGATCGACGCCCGCCATGGGGTCAAGGCCGTCGATGACGAGATCATGAAGCTGCTCGACACCAGTGCCGTGACCTTTCAATGCGTGCTGACCAAGGCCGACAAGGTCAAGGCCGCCGAGCGCGACAAGGTGCTTGCGCAGGTGCGCGCGGCGCTGGCCAAGCACCCGGCCGCCTATCCTGAAATCGTCCTCACCTCGTCGGAAAAAGGTGACGGTATCGCGACACTCAGGTCCATCATCGCCCATCTCGAGTAGGTGGGGGCGAGGTCAAACGTGCTGCGCGCCGTTCACCTCGATCTCGGTCCCCGAGATGTAAGAGCTTTCCTGCGAGCAGAGGAAATAGATCGCGGCGGCCACCTCGCTGGGCTGACCCAGCCGTTGCAACGGCAGCTTTTCGACGATCTTGTCGGTGCCGGGGCTGAGGATCGAGGTTTCGACCTCACCCGGAGCAATCGCGTTCACCCGAACGCCCAAAGGCCCGAAATCATGCGCCATCTCGCGCGTCAACGCCGCCAGCGCCGCCTTGGAGGTGGCATAGGCCGCCCCGGCGAACGGATGCACCCGTGAACCGGCGATCGAGGTCACGTTGACCACCGACCCCTTGGCTGCGGCCAGCTCGTCTTTGAGCGAGCGGGCCAGCACCACGGGGGCAAAGAAGTTGACGTGGAACACATGACCCCAATCGGACAGATCGGTGCTGAGCGTGCTCAGTCGTTCGCCATTGGGGCCCTTGGGCGAGATGCCGGCATTGTTCACCAACGCATCCAGCCGCCCGTCCAGCTTGGCCCGGATGGTCTCGGCCCCGGCGATGGTGGCCTGCGGGTCGCTCAGGTCGATCTGGACATGGTTATTCTCGCCGCTGCTCCACGGGCAGCCTGGCGGTACCGGCTCGCGCGAACAGGTGATGACCCGCCAGCCTTCGGCCACGAATCGGCGCACGGTTGCGTGGCCTATTCCCCGGCTGGCACCTGTCAGGACAAGGGTCTTGCGCGTCATGATCCGGCCTCGCGTCTGATTTCGGGCGGAGCCTATCACAGCGCGGCATCTTGGCAACGCCCCTTGGCAGAGGGGCGCAAAACCCCTAACACAAGGCCCCAAAGGAACCCTTGCCATGAAGACACGAGACATGAATCGCGACTGGATTGCCACAGCTGCCACGCTGAACGCGGCCTTGCCGTATCTTCAACGCTATGATGATGCGATCGTTGTCATCAAGCTGGGCGGCCACGCCATGGGCAGCGACGAAGGCATGGAGAGCTTTGCGCGAGATGTCGTGTTGTTGCGGCAGGTGGGTGTGAACCCGGTCGTGGTGCATGGCGGCGGGCCGATGATCAACGCCATGCTGGACAAGCTGGGCATCCAGTCCGACTTTTTGAACGGCAAGCGGGTCACCGATGCCGCCACGGTCGAAGTGGTCGAAATGGTGCTGTCCGGCGTGGTCAACAAGCGGATCGTGCAGGCGATCAACCGCCAGGGCGGCAAGGCGGTGGGCCTGTCCGGAAAGGACGCCAACCTGATGGTCTGCGATCAGACCGATCCCGATCTGGGCTTTGTCGGCACCCCGGCCGAGATGAATCCCGACCTGCTGCGCAACCTGTTTGCCCATGACATCATCCCGGTGATTGCGCCCCTGGGCGCGGGCCGGAATGGCGAGACGTTCAACATCAACGGCGATACCGCCGCCGGTGCGATTGCTGGCGCCCTCAAGGCTGATCGGCTCTTGCTGCTGACCGATGTATCCGGTGTCAAGAACGGCGCGGGCGAAGTGTTGACGGAGCTGAAAGCAGCGCAAATCCGCGAGATGGTGGCCGATGGCACTATCGCGGGCGGAATGATCCCTAAGACGGAAACCGCGCTGGATGCGCTTGAAAAGGGTGTGCGCGCTGTTGTCATCCTGGACGGCCGCGCACCCAACGCGGTGCTGCTGGAGCTTTATACCGAGCATGGCGCGGGTTCGCTGATCCGCCGCGACTGACGCAATCGTCAGTCTGACAGGCTTGCCTATTTCATTTACATGCCGAATTGTGAATGAATGGAAAACGAAAGCCTGATCCGGCTGACGGTGTTTGTCGGCCTTTTTGTCCTGTTCGCACTTGCCGAGCGGCTGGCCCCGCGCCGGAGGATTCATCCGCGGCGCCCGCGACGCTGGCTGACCAACCTGACGATATCGGTGCTGAATACCGTGACCCTGCGGGCCCTTGCGGTAGGCTTGCCGCTGCTGGCGGTGGGCGCGGCGCTGGACGCCACCGCACAGGGCTGGGGCCTGTTCAACCATCTGGCTTGGCCCGGTTGGGTCGAGGCGCTGCTGGCCGTGCTGATCCTCGATTTTGCCATCTGGGGCCAGCACCTGGTCACTCACAAGATACCGCTGCTCTGGCGGCTACACCGGGTGCATCATGCGGATACCGATATCGACGTCAGCACCGCGATCCGCTTTCATCCGGTAGAAATCGCGCTGTCGATGCTGCTCAAGATCGGCCTTGTCTATCTGCTGGGTCCTTCGGCGCTGGCGGTGGTCCTGTTCGAGATCCTGTTGAACGGCACCGCGCTGTTCAATCACTCGAACCTTCGCTTGCCGCTTGCGCTCGACGCGGTGTTGCGCAAGGTTCTGGTGACCCCCGACATGCACCGGGTGCACCATTCGGTGCTGCGCGAGGAACATGACAGCAATTACGGCTTTGCCTTGTCGATCTGGGACCGGATGATGGGAACCTATGTTGCACAACCCGCCAAGGGCCATGACCAGATGACCATCGGGCTGGCATGGCAGGACGACCGGCCCGCGCGGCTGGGATGGAGCCTGCTGCTGCCGTTTCGCCGCCGATGACGCTGGAGCGGATTACGGCAGAGGCCGCCGCCTCGGCCCTGATTGTCATGGGGGCGCTCAATCCGGCCGATCAGGCAGGCACTGTCGTTCTGCTTGGCACCGGTCCCGGCTTCTGGTCCGTCTTCAGCGCGGCGCCTGAATATGCCGATGGCCAGCGTGACCCGGTCGACCGCTGGTCAAAACGGGTGATCGGGGTGATGGCCGTCGATCTGGGTGCCCAGACCGCCTACCCCTCGGACGGGCCGCCCTATCCGCCCTTCATCGCCTGGGCATTGGCCTCGGGCCGGTTTCATACCAGCCCGGTTGGCATGATGGTGCATGACCAGGTCGGTCTGATGATCTCGCTGCGCGGTGCGCTGCTGCTGCCAGAGCGGATCGACCTGCCTGTGGGCAACGCCCCATCACCCTGCGACAGCTGTGCCGCGCCCTGTACCCGGGCCTGCCCGGTTGGTGCGCTTACGGCAGATCACGCCTATGATGTCGATGCCTGCCGCGGATATCTGGACACCGCCGCTGGGTCTGCTTGTATGGGGTCAGGCTGTGCCGCCCGACTCGCCTGCCCGCTCAGCGTGGGCGCGGCGCGTGATCCGGCGCAGTCCGCATTGCACATGAAGGCTTTTTTGCGCAGATGACCCGCATTCTGATCCTGACCCGCCACGCCAAATCCGCCTGGGACGATATCAGACTTGGCGACCACGACCGCACTCTCAACAAGCGTGGCAGGCGGTCGGCGCAGGCGATCGGGGCCTGGCTGCGCCAGCATGGCTATCTGCCGGATCAGGTGATCAGTTCGGACGCCGTCCGCACCCGCGAGACCTGGACCGAGATGGGGCTGGGCGGCTGTGAACCCGAATTCACCCGCGCGCTCTATCTCGCCGCGCCAGAGCAACTCCTTTCCAGCCTCAGACAGGCCAGCGGACGGGTGGTGCTGTTGCTGGGGCACAACCCCGGTATCGCCGAGTTCGCAGGCCAGATCGTCGATGAGGCACCCGCCCATGCCCGCTTCTTCGACTATCCGACCGGCGCCACCACCGTGATAGAATTTGCCACCGACGATTGGGCGCAGATCGGCTGGCATCAGGGCGAGGTGCTGGATTTCATCGTTCCACGAGAGCTGACGGATTGAAAAAGGGCGGGGAAATCCCCGCCCTTTCCGTGTCGTTCCAGGCCCTGTTCAGTGGCCCAGGATCTGGCTCAGGAACAGCTTGGTCCGCTCGCTCTGCGGGTTGTTGAAGAACTCTTCCGGCTCGTTCTGTTCCACGATCTGGCCCGCATCCATGAAGATGACGCGGTTGGCGACCTGACGGGCAAAGCCCATCTCGTGCGTCACGCAGAGCATGGTCATGCCTTCCTCGGCCAGCTCGATCATGGTGTCGAGCACTTCCTTGATCATCTCGGGGTCCAGCGCCGAGGTCGGTTCGTCGAACAGCATGATGCGCGGCCGCATGCACAGCGAACGCGCGATCGCCACGCGCTGCTGCTGGCCGCCCGAAAGCTGACCCGGATACTTCAGGGCCTGTTCGGGGATCTTGACCTTTTCCAGGAAATGCATCGCGGTTTCCTCGGCCTCTTTCCGGGGCGTCTTGCGCACCCAGATCGGGGCCAGCGTGCAGTTCTCCAGAATGGTCAGATGCGGGAACAGGTTGAAGTGCTGGAACACCATCCCGACCTCGGACCGGATCTTGTCGATGTTCTTGAGGTCGTTCGACAGCTCGGTCCCATCCACCACGATCTTGCCCTGCTGGTGTTCCTCCAGCGCGTTCAGGCAGCGGATCAGGGTCGACTTGCCCGAGCCCGAAGGCCCGGCAATGACGATCCGTTCCCCCTGATTGACGGTCAGGTTGATGTCGCGCAGCACGTGGAAGGCCCCGTACCACTTGTTCATGTTGGTGATTTCGATGGCGACCTCGTCGCTCACCTGCATTTTCGAACGGTCGATTTCACGATCGATTGCGAGTTCAGACATTGGGCCCTCCTTAACGATGGCCAGTGTGGAGCTTGCGCTCCAGATACATGGAGTAGCGGGACATGCCGAAGCAGAAGACAAAGAACAGCAGGGCGATGAAGCCGTAGAGTTCCCAGACGACGCCGTTCCAGTTGGCGTCCGCACGAATGGCGTTCGACAGACCCAGCGGATCGAGAAGCCCGATGATCGAGACCAGCGTGGTGTCCTTGAACACCCCGATGAAGGTCGACACGATACCCGGGATCGAGATCTTGAGCGCCTGTGGCATGATGATCAAGCGCTGCGCCTGCCAGTAGTTGAGGCCAAGCGAATCCGCCCCCTCATACTGGCCCTTGGGCAGCGCGGCCAGACCGCCGCGGATCACCTCGGCCATATAGGCCGCGGCGAACAGCGTCACCATGATCAGCACCCGCAGGATGATGTCGAAATTCGTGCCGGGCGGCATGAAGATGTTCAGCAGGGTCGAGGCCACGAACAGCAGCGTGATCAGCGGCACACCCCGAATGAACTCGATAAAGCCCACGCAGATGTATTTGACGATCATCAGGTCCGACTGACGGCCCAGCGCCAGAACGATGCCCAGCGGCAACGAACAGGCAATGGCGACGACGCCGATGGTGATCGACAGCATGAAGCCACCGAACTTGCGGCTTTCGACCGCCTCGATGCCGATCGGCAGGATGGAATCCAGCGCGCCGACAAAATAGCCGGACAGAACAAGCCACCAGACCAACGCCGCCGCAGCGCCGAGAAGAATGCCCATCAGGCTGCTCATCGTCTTGCTGAGCGCCGAATAGACCACCCAGCCAATGACAAAGCCACCCAGCGCCGCGACCGGCCCCCAGATGGTGCCGCCCCACAGAAGCCAGGGGAAGATGAACGGATAGAGACCCGAGAAGATCAGCATCTTGGACGGCACCTTGTCCGCGAACAGGACCGGGGCCAGGGCCACGGCCAGCAGGACAAAGGCGAGGATCGGGCGCCAATACAGCTCGGACGGGTAGAACCCGAACAAGAGCTGGATCCAGCGCTCGCGAATGACGCCCCAGCAGGCACCCGAGGTGCCGTGATCCCCAACCGAACCGGCGGCGGTCAGGATCTCGCGGCAGTTGTTGAGCGAGGTCCCGTTCCAAGTGGGCGAGAATACCCAAGGCAAGATCGCCGCAAGGATCGCATAAATCGCGTAGAGTGACGCCAGTGTCAGAATGCTGTTGAACCAGTTCGAGAACAGGTTGGCGCGTGCCCAGCCCAGCGCGCCGACGGTCGAGGCCGGCGGTTCGCGCTCTGGGAGCATTTCGGTGCGGACAAATCCGATGTCAGACATCTCAACGCTCCTTCAGTTTGACGGATTCATTGTACCAGTTCATCACCGCCGAAATGGACAGCGAGATGGTCAGGTACACCAGCATCAAGAGCAGGATCGTCTCCAGCTCGCGCCCGGTCTGGTTCATGGTGATACCGCCCAGCGTGCCGGTGATATCCATGTAACCCACGGCGATCGCCAGCGACGAGTTCTTGGTGAGGTTGAGATAGTTCGAGATCAGCGGCGGAATGATCACCCGCAACGCCTGCGGCAGGATCACCAGCGACATGATCTTGTTCGAGCGCAGGCCCAGGGCCGAGGCGGCCTCGGTCTGACCCTTCGAGATGGCCAGGATACCGGCGCGCACGATCTCGGCGATGAAGGCGGCGGTATAAAGTGACAGTGCCAGCCAGAGCGCGATCAGCGAGTTCCGCAAATGGGTACCGCCCTGGAAGTTGAAGCCCTTGAGCTCGGGATAGCCAAAATGGAAGCCCAGCAGCACCAGCACCAGCCCGGTCGGGATCACCACCACGGCCAGACGCTGCCACCAGGTCACCGGACGGTCGCCCGTCTGTTCCTGGATGCGGTCCGCCCGCTTGCGCAGGAAGTTCGCCACCCACAGGCCACCGCCGAGCACGATCAGGATCAGCATCAGGTCGAGGCTGATGTCAAACCGCAGGCTGCTTTCGCCGAACAGGTGGATATTGCCCAGACTGTTGGAAAACAGCGCTTCGGGGATATAGACGCCGCGATTGGTCACGGCCACGCTGTCGCCAAGCATCATGCTGGCAGTGGCATTGTCGCCCCGGAACGCCCGTGGCGCCGGCAGGGTCTCGATCAGGATCGCCATGATGAACACGATCCACAGCAGGACCGGAACGTTGCGGAACCCTTCGACATAAATCGTCATCAGCCGCGCGACGATCCAGTTGTTGGATAGGCGCAGCACACCGATGATCACACCCAGAACGGTGGCGGTGATACAGCCCAATACCGCCACGACCAGCGTGTTAAGCAGACCGATGAAGGCCGCCCGCAGGTGCGTGTCGCGCGAGGAATAATCCAACAGCCGCTGGTTGATGTCATAGCTGGCCGGTTCGCTGAAAAATCCGAAATCAATGGGCTTGCCCAAGGCGGCCAGGTTTTGCGCGGTATTGCTTATGAGCCAAGCTGCCATCAGCATGAAGCATATCATCGCAATGACCTGGATGGTGGCCGACCGGTACCGCGTGTCATAAAGGAGCATGGACAGCCGGAACTGCTCCTTCGGCGGGTCAGTGAGAGTCGTCATGACCTATGTATATCCCCGTGAGGTCCTGGCTTGTCTCTCTCCGGCGAGGTTTCTCCCCCGCTCCCACCAGCCAGGCACTTTGTATTCATGGATGCAAAAAGGGCGCAGGTTGCCCTGCGCCCCTTCGCTGTTTTGTTAACGGAACGGCGGCGAGTACAGCAGGCCGCCGTCGGTCCACTGTGCGTTCAGGCCGCGTGCCAGACCGATCGGGGTGCTTTCACCGATGTTCTGGGCAAACACTTCACCATAGTTGCCGCCCACCTTGATGGCGCGCTTGGCCCACTCGGCGTCCAGACCCAGCATCTCGCCCAGGGTACCTTCGGTGCCCAGGATACGGTTGATTTCCGGGTTGTTGGTGCCGGCCGACATTTCGTCGATATTGGCCGAGGTGATGCCCATCTCTTCAGCCGAGACCAGCGCGTTCAGGGTCCAGCGGACCACATCGCCCCACTCGTGGTCGCCATGGCGAACCAGCGGGCCGAGCGGCTCTTTCGAGATGATTTCGGGCAGCAGAACGTGGTCGCCAGGGTTCTCGAAGGTGGCGCGAGTTGCAGCCAGACCCGATGCGTCGGTGGTGTACACGTCACAGGCGCCGGCCAGATACTGCTGCTGCGCTTCGGCGTTGGTTTCGATCGGAACCGGCTCGTAGCTGATGTTGTTGGCGCGGAAGAAATCCGCGAGGTTCAGCTCGGTGGTGGTGCCGGTCTGGATGCAGACGGTGGCGCCATCGAGTTCCTTTGCCGAGCTGACGCCCAGCGATTTCGGAACCATGAAGCCCTGACCGTCATAGTAGTTCACGCCGACGAATTCGAACTTCAGGTCCACATCGCGCGAGAAGGTCCAGGTGGTGTTGCGGGCAAGCATGTCGACTTCGCCCGATGCCAGCGCGGTGAAACGGGTCTTGCCGGTGGTCGGCACGAATTCAACCGCGTTGCCGTCGCCCAGCACGGCCGCAGCAACGGCACGGCACAGGGCCACGTCAAAACCTTTCCACTCCCCATTCGAATCCGGTGCTGCAAAGCCAACAAGACCGGTGGTCACACCGCAGTTCAGCTTGCCGCGCGCCTTGACGTCGTCCATGGTGCCCGCCGCAGCAACGCCAGCGGCCATCCCGGCGACCGTGAGAGCGCCCAAAAATACGGATTTCTTCATTTTTACCTCTTCCTGATTTTCCACCCCTGTCCCGGGGCGGTTCGACCGGCACACGTTGGCGCCGGAGCGGATCGCGAAGGGGTTAACCCTTCGATGGGCAGGAGTTTGGGCGCAATATCCGACAAAGGTCAAGGCTTCTATGTCGCTTTCCGCCCCATATCCGTTGAGGTTTTCGTCAGTCTGACGGATTCGGTCTCATGTCGAGATATCGTAGACCGCCTTGGCATGCAGAAAGGCCACGCGTTTCAGCGCGGCCAGCGCGCGCGCTTCTTCATCGGGACCCCATTGTTCCTCTTGCCAGGTCTCGTCGAGGCGTGAAATCTGCCAGATTTCGTCAGCTTCGCGCCAATTCAGCGCCGCAGCAAAGCCAAGCACCAGCGAACCGGACAAGCTGACCAGATCGTGAAAGGCCGCCAGCTGAAACGGGTTCAGTGCATGCACCCGTCGTGTCAGTGTATCGAGCGCACCCGAGGGTTGTGGCTGGTGCATGACTCCCTGAATCGGCAGCAAACGCGCGCCCAGGGTTTCCGCGGCCCAATCCAGCACCGGATCCCAGGAAAGCGCCTGTCGTTCCGTCAATTCGGCAGGGCTATCCGCCCGATAACACAACAGATCCGAATCGCCATAGGCCGCCAGCATGTAGGCCACTTCACCATGCTGAATGCGCACCTTGTCGATGGCCGCGTTGGCAGTGCGGGTATAGGGCATGCTGGTCGGATCGACCTCTTTCTCCTGAGCGTCCCATTCCGCGGCAATCGCCTCGGCCAAAGCCAGTGTCGGCAGCAGCAGCGGCTCCTTGGCCGGGGTGCGCACCTGGCGACCATCCAGTTCCACCGTATAGCCCTCGGCCATTTCTGCCACGGCCGCCTGTTTCCAGAAGCGTTTCGGTTTCCAGTCGCTCATATCTTTCACATCCAGATCTGTGTCAGTGCCGGGGGCAACTGCGTAAAGTCGTCGATGATACAGCTGGCCCGGTCCAGCGCATGGGGCGGGTGATAGCCCCAGCTGACCCCGATCCCCGCGACCCCGGCCGCGGCCGCCATCTCCATGTCATACGAGGTATCGCCGATCATCACAGCGCGCCCCGGCGCCGTCCCGGTTTCGGCCAATGCGGTCTCGATCATCGACGGATGCGGTTTCGACGGGTGATGATCGGCCACCTGCCGGGTGACAAAGATGCATTCCAGCCCATGCACCTCGATCAAGGCATCAAGCCCGCGCTTGGATTTGCCCGTCGCCACGCCCAGCAGGTAATGTGGCACGGCATGCAACTGTTCCAGCATCTCGCGCGCACCGGGATAGAGCGGCGAATGCGCCTCACCCAGCGCCAGCCGGTTCGCGTGATAGGATTGCTTGTAGGCCTCGACCAACCGCGCCTGATTGGTCTCGCTCTGCCCCGGTGCCAGCCGCG
This sequence comes from Ruegeria sp. SAZD011, assembly GCF_059612545.1. NCBI lineage: Bacteria > Pseudomonadati > Pseudomonadota > Alphaproteobacteria > Rhodobacterales > Roseobacteraceae > Ruegeria > Ruegeria sp. SAZD011. The sequence goes on from NZ_JBXWQU010000022.1 coordinate 361,440, forward strand.
CCATCGCCTGCGGCAGGGACAGCCCGACAATCGACAGGATATCGGCACGCACGGGAACCGGCAGCGACAATGCGTCGAATGCGGCTGTCATCGACCCGACGATGGCCGCCTGACTGTCGACCAGCGTCCCGTCCACATCGAAGAGGATCAGGTGCAGCGGCTGGCTCACATCAGCTCCTCGAACGGATCCTCCGCCGCCAGATCCTCGGTCCAACCGAACGTGTCCCAGCTCTCGCGCATGTGATCTGGCAAGGGCGCGGTAAAGCTGACCTGCTTGCGGGTCGAGGGGTGCTCGAAGCTCAGCCGCCGTGCATGAAGATGCAGTTTCTTGCTGATGATACCGCCCAGTTGCGCGCCCCATCCATCGCCCAGGTTCTCTTGCCCCGAGCCGCCATATTTGCCGTCGCCGATGATCGGATGCCCGATCCCGGCCATATGCGCGCGCAGCTGGTGGGTGCGGCCGGTGACCGGCTCCATCGCCACCCAGGACGCCCGCCCCGCCACCCGATAGAGCGTGGCGTAATAGGTATGGGCCCGCTTGGCGCCGGGCGTGTCGTCGATCTCGCTCAGATGCACCACGTTCATCTTCTCGCCCTCGCCCCGGGCGCCATGCCCACCGGCTTTGACCAGACCGGTCTTGATCTCGCCCAGATAGGGCGTCGGCACCCCGGCCACCAGCGCCCAATAGATCTTGCGCGTGTTGCGGTGGCGAAAGGCGGCGGTCAGACGCGCCGCCGCCTCGCGCGTGCGGGCTAGCACCAGAACACCCGAGGTGTCCTTGTCCAGCCGGTGCACCAGGCGCGGGTTCTCGTCATTGCCAAAGCGCAGCGCCTCGGACAGGCCATCCACATGGCGGGTCTGGCCGCTACCCCCCTGCACCGCCAGCCCGGCGGGCTTGTTCAGCACAATGATATCATCGTCGCGATGCAGCACACAGGCGCGGATCATCTTTGCATCGGCATCCGAGACGCGCGATTTCACCGGCTCAGGGCGTTCGCCGGGTGCGGGCAGCGGCGGGATACGGACCTGCTGACCAACCTCGAGCCGGGTCGCGGGCTTGGCCCGCGCGCCGTCGACGCGCAACTCGCCCTTGCGGCACATCTTCTCGATGCGCCCCTGCCCCACATGCGGGAACATCCGGCGAAACCAGCGGTCAAGCCGCTGGTCGCCGTCCCCCTCACCCACGGTGATCATCTGTACGCCGCTCATGCCAGCAACCCGTGCGCGGGGCGGTTTCCGGCCCGCTGCACCCCTCGTTGAAGATCGTAAGAAAACATCGCCGTCTCTCACCCGCACGCGCCCGAGAGTCAAGGGACCAAGGGCAGTCCGCGGGCGCGGGCGGGTGGGTGGGGCGGCCGCGGACTGCCCGCCCTATCCCTGTTCGCGCTGCGCCCGCAGACGGGCGAAATAATCGAGCCGCTTTTTCAACTCGCGCTCAAAGCCGCGCTCAACCGGCTGATAGAGCGCCGGCCGCTCCATCCCGTCGGGAAAGTAGTTCTGGCCGGAAAACCCGTCCTCGGCGTCATGGTCATAGGCATAGCCCGCCCCATAGCCCTGATCCTTCATCAACCCGGTGGGCGCGTTGAGGATATGTTTGGGTGGCGGCGCCGAACCCGATTGCTTGGCCAGCCGCATCGCCGCCTTGTAGCCCACATAGGCCCCGTTCGATTTCGGGGCCAGCGCCAGATAGACAATCGCCTGCGCCAGTGCCAGCTCGCCCTCGGGGCTGCCCAGTCGCTCGTATACCTCCCAGGCATGCAGGCAGATCGACTGCGCCTGTGGGTCGGCCAGCCCGATATCCTCGACCGCCATCCGGGTGATCCGACGTGCCAGGTAACGCGGGTCCTCACCCCCCGTCAGCATCCGCGCCAGCCAGTACAGCGCCGCGTCCGGGTCCGAGCCGCGCACCGATTTGTGCAGCGCCGAGATCAGGTTGTAATGCTCATCCCCGCTCTTGTCGTATTTGGTGGCCCGCCGCATCAGCCGTGCCGCCAGCGCCTCGCGGTCGAGCGGCGCCGCCACTTTCCACGCCGCCACCTGCTCGATCAGGTTGAGCAGCGCGCGCCCGTCGCCATCGGCCATTTCCTGCAGCGCCAACCGCGCCTCGGGGGTCAGCGGCAATTCGCGGTCCAACTCGCGCTCGGCCCGAGCCGTCAGAAGCTCCAGATCCTCGGCACTCAGCCGTTCCAGCACCAACACCTGAGCGCGGCTCAAGAGCGCGGCGTTCAGCTCGAACGACGGGTTTTCGGTCGTGGCCCCCACCAGCAGGATGGTGCCATCCTCCATATGGGGCAGGAACCCATCCTGCTGCGCCTTGTTGAAGCGGTGGATCTCGTCGACGAACAACAGCGTGCCCTGCCCGTTGCCCCGCCGGATGCGCGCGGCCTCGAACACTTTCTTCAGATCGGGCACCCCGGTGAAGATCGCGCTGATCTGCACGAAATGCAGGTCGGTCTCTTGCGCTAGCAGGCGGGCGATGGTGGTCTTGCCCACCCCCGGCGGCCCCCAGAACACGAGGCTCGACAACGAACCCGAGGCCAGCATGACACCCAGCGGCGCCTCTGGCCCCAGAACCTGCTGCTGCCCGATCACCTCGGACAGGCTCTGCGGCCGCAACCGGTCGGCCAGGGGCCGGGGCGGCTCACGCTCAGGCGTCGGTTTGGCGCCGGTATCGAACAGGTCCGCCATCGCTCAGAGCCGGAACCGCAGCGAGACCCATTGGCCCCGCCGTTGCAGGTCGATCTGCACCCGGCGCCCGGTCTCACTCAGCGCCCGCTCCACATCGCGCGGGGTTTCAACCGCGTCGCCATTGATCGCGCCCAGCACGTCACCCGGTCGCAACCCCGCCCGCGCGCCATAGGGGCCGGGGTCAAGCACCACGACCCCTCGCGCCGACAACGGCAGGCCAAGGCGCGCGATCACGGCCGGGTTCAGCCGGGCCACGGTCAGGCCGGGCAGTGCGGTACGATCCGTCAGCGTGGTTTCCTGCGCGGGGGGCGTATCGGGCGCCTCGATCAGGGCCACTGTCAGGGTCTCGCGCTGTCCCTGCCGCAGCCGGGTCATCCGCGCCTCGCCACCGATCCCGGCCACCGACATGCGGAACTTCATCTCGGCCGGAGAGTTGACCGCCTGTCCATCGACCTCGGTCACCACATCGCCCACGGCAAAGCCCGCCCGCGCCAGCGGGCTGTCGGGATGCAGGTCCGAGATCACCACCCCCTCGGGCAGGCCCAGCCCCAGCGAGTCGGCAATGTCGGCGGTCATCGGCTGACCCGCGATCCCGGCCCAGGGCTGGGCAAAACTGCTGTTGCCCTGCCGGGCCTGACGCAGGAATTCGGCCACCAGATTGGCGGGGATGGCAAAGCCGATCCCGTTCGAGCCGCCCGACCGGCTGAGGATCGAGGTATTGATGCCGATCAGATCGCCATTCACGTCGATCAGCGCCCCGCCCGAATTGCCCGGATTGATCGGCGCATCGGTCTGGATGAAATAGCCGCGCCCGTTGCCGGTGGCCGCGCCCGACCGTGCAAGGCCGGAGACGATGCCGCTGCTGACGGTCTGGCCCACGCCAAACGGGTTGCCAATGGCCAGCGCCAGTTCGCCCACCTCGACATGATCGCTGTCGCGCAGCGCCAGGGACGGCAGATCGCGCGCCTCGTCCAGGCGCAGGATGGCGATATCGCTCTCCTCGTCGCCCAGCACCACCTGCGCGGTGAACTCGCGCCGGTCGGTGGTGACCACCCGGATCTCCGAGGCCATGCCGACCACGTGGTAATTGGACACGACATAGCCGTCATCCGACAGGATCACGCCCGAGCCGAGCGAGTTCTGAACCCGCGGCTGCGGCGTCCCGAAGCCGCGAAAGAAATCGCGAAAGAAGGGATCGTCAAAGATCGGGCTTTGCCGCCCGGCGGTGATGATGCGGGCATAGATGTTGACCACGGCGGGGGCTGCTTTCTTGACCACCGGGGCAAAGCCCAACCCGATCTCGGCCTGCGAGGTCGGCACCCGGGTTTCCGCCTGAACCGGCGCGGCCAGGACAAGCGGCAGACAAAGCAGGATGGCGCGGATCATGGGACCTCCATTTGCAGTCCCCTGCGATATGCGGGGCATGGGCGGCAAATGCAAGCCGCGCGCTCAGCCCCGGCGGCGCAGGAATTTCAGCCCGGACCAGTCCGCATCAATGGCGCAGACCTTCACATCGACCCAACCCAGCGGCAGCACCTCGGCACGCAACAGATCCTCGGTGATGCCCGCATGTCGGGGCGAGGACGTCTTGGCCCAGGACAGCCACAAAATGCCGCCTAGCCGCAAATGGGCGATCTCGGTCGCGACGGCCTCGGCCACCGGTTCCGGACCGTGCAGGAAAAGATGCGCCGCATCGGCATCGCGGGCGCCGGGGTCAAAGACGATATCCACCGCCTCGGCCATCAGGTCGGCGTAGTGGGGTGGCGCGTTGACGGCGCGGACGATCCAGCCGGGCTTGAACCCCAGTTTGGCCACCAGCGGTCGACCCGAATAACCCGCAGCAACAGAGTTGGTCATGCTTTCACGGTAGAAGCGCAGTCAAGCCGGGGCAACACACGCCGGAAACGAAAAACCCCGCCCGGTTGTCCGGGCGGGGCGCAATCGGGACATGTCCCGGAATGCTTATTCTTCGGCGACTGCCTCTTCTTCGGCCAGACGGGCCTTGTCTGCGGCACCTTTGGCATCGACGTCGCGATTGACGAATTCGATGATCGCCATCGGCGCCATGTCGCCATAACGGAAGCCGGCCTTCAGGATGCGGACATAACCGCCCTGACGATCCTTGTAACGCTCTGCCAGAACGTCGAACAGCTTGGCGACGTCCTTGTCCTCTTTCAGCTGTGCTGCGGCCTGACGGCGCGCGTGCAGGTCACCGCGCTTGCCCAGCGTGATCAGCTTTTCGACGATCGGGCGCAGTTCCTTGGCCTTGGGCAGGGTGGTCTTGATCTGTTCGTGCTCGATCAGCGAGCCCGCCATGTTGGCAAACAGGGCCTTGCGGTGTTCGTGGGTGCGGTTGAGGCGGCGGTAACCACGTGCGTGACGCATTTTCTATCTCCTAACTTGCGTTTTGCTTTGTCCGACCGGCGATGCGTGTCACCGGCTCTCCTTGGGGCATTGGCCCTGATATTCCCCGGCAGCTCCGGGCATTGGCAGGGCGGGCTGTTCGCCCGCCCCTTGTTCTCAGAACGCGTCTTCGAACTTCTTGGCCAGATCCTCGATGTTGTCCGGCGGCCAGTCCTCGACATCCATGCCCAGGTGCAGGCCCATGCCCGACAGCACTTCCTTGATCTCGTTCAGCGACTTGCGACCGAAGTTCGGGGTGCGCAGCATCTCGGCTTCGGTCTTCTGGATCAGGTCGCCGATATAGACGATGTTGTCGTTCTTGAGGCAGTTGGCCGAACGCACCGACAGTTCCAGCTCATCCACTTTCTTGAGCAGAAGCGGGTTGAACTCCAGACCGTCATCGTCGTCCTGGCGGCCAGCCGATTCCGGCTCGTCGAAGTTGACGAAGATCGACAGCTGGTCCTGAAGGATACGCGCGGCATAGGCCACGGCATCGTCCGGCGAGATCGAACCGTCGGTTTCGATCTTCATGGTCAGCTTGTCATAATCCAGCACCTGGCCCTCGCGGGTGGGCTGCACGTCATAGGCGACCTTCTTGACCGGCGAATAGATCGCGTCGATCGGAATCAGGCCGATGGGCGCGTCTTCGGGGCGGTTCTTGTCGGCCGAGACATAGCCCTTGCCGGTATTCACGGTCAGTTCCATGAACAGGTCGGCACCATCGTCCAGGTGACAGATCACGTGGTCGCGGTTCAGGATCTCGATACCGGCGCTTTCGCTGATGTCACCGGCGGTGACGACAGCCGGGCCCTTGGCATTGATCGACAGGCGCTTGGGCCCTTCGACATCCATGCGCAGCGAGACCTGCTTGAGGTTGAGGATGATGTCGGTGACGTCTTCGCGCACACCGGCGACGCTCGAAAACTCGTGCAGGACGTTGTCGATCTGCACGCTGGTGATGGCCGCGCCTTGCAGCGAGCTCATCAGGATGCGGCGCAGCGCGTTGCCCAGCGTCAGACCAAAACCGCGCTCCAGCGGTTCGGCGATCACGGTCGCCTGGCGTGCCGGATCATTGCCCGGCTTGACCTCAAGCTGGGTCGGCTTGATCAGTTCTGCCCAGTTCTTGTGGATCATGTAATCCCTCCATTCCTGTTCGCACCCCATGTCCAGCAAGATGCAAACGCCCGAGGTTTCAAACGGCGTGCTGGGGCCGTGTACCAGACACGGCCCCAGCGTAATTCCTGGGTCGCTTAGACGCGGCGGCGCTTCGGCGGGCGGCAGCCGTTGTGGGCGATCGGGGTCACGTCGCGGATCGACGTGATGTTGAAGCCCACGGCAGCCAGAGCGCGCAGAGCCGATTCACGGCCCGAACCGGGGCCCTGAACTTCGACTTCCAGCGTCTTGACGCCATGATCCTGCGCCTTGCGGCCGGCATCTTCGGCAGCCAGCTGAGCGGCGTAGGGGGTCGATTTCCGCGATCCCTTGAAGCCCATCGTGCCAGCCGACGACCACGAGATGGCGTTGCCTTGCACATCCGAGATCAGGATCTTGGTGTTGTTGAACGTCGAGTTCACATGGGCCACGCCCGATGCGATATTCTTGCGTTCTTTTTTCTTCGTGGTGCGGGTCTTATCGCGTGCCATATCTCAACGCCCCCTTATTTCTTCTTGCCGGCAATGGCCTTTGCGGGGCCTTTGCGGGTACGAGCGTTGGTATGGGTCCGCTGACCGCGAACCGGCAGGTTGCGGCGGTGACGCAGACCGCGATAGCAGCCCAGGTCCATCAGGCGCTTGATGTTCATCTGAACTTCACGGCGCAGGTCGCCTTCGACGCTGTAGTTGGCGTCGATATGCTCGCGGATGGCCAGAACCTCGGCATCGCTCAGCTCGTTCACGCGACGGGTCGCGTCGATGCCCACGGCTTCGCAGATGGCTTTCGCCGTGGTGTTGCCGATACCGGTGATATAGGTGAGGGCGATGGGTACCCGTTTGGCAGTCGGGATGTTTACGCCGGCAATACGTGCCACGTGTCACTTTCCTTTTCGTTGCGGTTCCGTAGCGCCAGAACCTTTTTTCACAACGCTTGACCATGGCAGTGTCGCCAGTAGATCCAGCATTATTTGAGGTGGTCTTGCGCAAATGGAACGAATCCCGTCCGCGCGGTTGATTCCCCGAGGGGATGGTGGTCGATATGGGCTTTTGAAGGGGCCGTCAAGCCCCTACCCAATGTCAGCCCAGAATGGCTTCGATCGAGGCGGTGACTTCCTTGATATCGGCGAGCCCGTTGACCGGGCGCAGGTCGCCCGTGGCATAGTAATAGCCGATCAAAGGTGACGTTTTCTTGTAATATTCCATCAGCCGGGTACGCAGGCTGTCCTCGTTGTCGTCGGCGCGGCGGTTGAACTCGGTGCTGCCGCAATTGCTGCACTTGCCATCGGCCGGGATCGGTTTGGTGATGTCGTTATAGACCTCGCCACAGCCGCCGCAGGTCGAGCGGGCGGTGATGCGGCTGACCAGCGCCTCGTCATCGACGCGCATCTCGATCACGGTATGCAGCGACTGGCCGTGCTTGGCCAGCAACGCGGCCAGCGCGTCGGCCTGGGCCAGGGTGCGGGGGAACCCGTCGAAGATGAAACCGGCCCCTTTCTTGGTGGTCAGCTGTTCCTCGATCAGGCCGATGACGATCTCGTCGGTGACCAGCTTGCCCGCATCCATGATGGCAGCGACCTTCTGGCCCATTTCGGTGCCAGACGTGCGCGCCTCGCGCAGCATGTCACCGGTCGACAGCTGGATCATGCCACGTGTTTCGACCAGATGCCGTGCCTGGGTGCCTTTGCCCGCACCCGGGGGTCCCAACAGAATGATGTTCATCGACGCGCCGGTCCCTTCCTGTTCGTACGCTTGCGATTCTTGCCGCGAAGCTGCGATTTTTCGATCAGACCTTCGTACTGGTGTGCCAGCAGATGGCTCTGGACCTGTTGAATCGTGTCCATGGTCACCGAAACAATGATCAGCACCGAGGTGCCGCCGAAATAGAACGGCACGTTGAACTGGCCGCGCATGATCTCGGGCAGCAGGCAGACGGCGGCCAGATAGGCCGAGCCCAGCACCAGCACGCGGTTGACCACGTATTCCAGATATTCGGCGGTCTTCTTGCCCGGACGGATACCGGGAACAAAGCCGTTCTGGTTCTTGAGGTTCTGCGCCACGTCATCGGGTTTGAACGAGACGTTGAAGGTGTAGAAATAGGCAAAGAACACGATCATCGACACGAAGAACAGCAGATAGAGCGGCTGTCCGGGGCCGAAATTCGCCAAGAGCCAGGACATCACCGGCCCGTTGGCCGCGCCCGAGGAGAAGGTCGAGATGGTCACCGGCAAAAGCAGCAGTGAGCTTGCGAAGATCGCCGGGATCACGCCTGCGGGGTTGACCTTGACCGGCAGGTGGCTGGAGCCGCCGTCATAGACCTTCATGCCCACCTGACGGCGGGGATACTGGATGTGGATCTTGCGCAGGGCGCGTTCCATGAACACGACGAATGTGATGACCGCGATCACCATCAGGATGATGGCGATGATCACGGCGGGGCTGATCGCGCCCGAACGGCCGCTGGCAAAGAACTGTGCCAGCGCGGCGGGAACCTCGGCAATGATGCCGACAAAGATGATCAGCGAGACGCCGTTGCCGATGCCGCGCGCGGTGATCTGTTCGCCCAGCCACATCAGGAACATGGTGCCACCCACAAGGGTGATCATGGTGGCAAAGCGGAAATACATGCCCGGTTCGGTGGCCAGGTCGCCCGATTCCAGCGAGACCGCAAGGCCATAGGCCTGCACGGTGGCCAGGGCCACGGTGCCGAGACGGGTATACTGGTTGATCTTCTTGCGGCCCTGTTCGCCCTCCTTCTTGAGTTGCTCAAGCGAGGGGACCATGGCCGTCAGCAGCTGAACGATGATCGAGGCCGAGATATAGGGCATGATGCCCAGGGCAAAGATGCCCATCCGCCCAAGCGCGCCACCGGTGAACATCGACACCATGCCGCCGATGCCCTGCCCCGCCTGTTCCATGAACTCGCGCAGCGCCACACCGTCGATGCCCGGCACGGGAATGAACGTGCCCAGACGATAGACGATGAGAAGCCCCAGCGTGAACAGGATCCGATTGCGCAGGTCCGTGGCCTTGCCCAGGGCGGACCAGCTGGTGTTGGCCGCCATTTGTTCTGCTGCTGATACCATGTTGTATCGGTCTCTCTGATGCAAACGCCGCCCGGAACCGTTTTCCGGCTCGGGCGGCGTTTTGGAAAACTTGGGTGTCTATGTAAGCGGGTCGGCGCCCGCTCACAAGCCGTTACTCTGCCGCAGCAGCGTTTGTGACCTTCAGCGAGCCGCCCGCCTTTTCGACAGCCTCGACAGCCGATTGCGACGCGCCGGTGACTTCGATGTTCAGCTTGGCGTTGAAATCGCCCTTGGCCAGCACGCGAATGCCGTCCAGCTTGCGGCGCACCAGGCCGGATGCGACCAGCGCGTCCTCGGTGATGGCGGCGGCGCCGTCCAGCTTGCCGGCTTCGACGAATTTCTGGATCAGGCCCAGGTTGACCACGGCGAACGCCTTGCGGTTGGGCTTGTTGAAGCCACGCTTGGGCAGACGCTGATAGAGCGGCATCTGGCCGCCTTCATAGCCATTGATGGCCACACCCGAACGGGATTTCTGACCCTTGATACCACGGCCACCCATCTTGCCTTTGCCCGAGCCGGGGCCACGGCCGATGCGCATCCGTTTCTTGGCTGCGCCCGGATTGTCGCTGAGTTCATGCAGTTTCATATCGCTTCTCCTTCGCCGGATGTGACCCACGAAGCGTGACGGGCCAACCTCGGCATTTCTTGCTTGTTGATTCTCGCGGCCTTGCGGCCACCGGGGGCGTATAGACGCTGAAAGCCTGTCATGCAAGCGCCCCGAAATGCAAAACGCCCCCGGATTTCCGAGGGCGGTGCAGCAGTCCGTCAGATGGGCCGATCAGGCACCATAGACGTGAAAGCGGGCGATATCCTCGATATCGCAACGGCGGATGCCGATATCTGCCAATTCCCGGTTCGACAGGCGGTCCAGCTCGTTGAACGTACGCTTGTAGGCGGCGTTCCGGGCCCAGGTGGCGCGGGTCGATTTCAGGGCGGACAGGACGCGGGTCACCACAGAGGGGGCGCGGTCGGCGGTCACGGTTGCATATGCCATTTTCTCTTACCTCATACGGATGCAGCAGGGCCCTTCCCCACTGCCTGTTTTTCGGGCATTCCGAACATGGCTGGCAGATAGTGCTGCGCCGCAGCATCAGCAAGAGGTGCTTTGGTCTAGCCGCCATGCAGCGGCGGCATGGCTTGGCTCAGCCAACCGGCGGATTGTGCCAATTGCCGGGCCGAAACGGCCGCGTCAGGGCGCGGGCCACCAGTTCCAGCCGGTCCTGGCCATAGAACGGATCTCCCTCGACCACATAGGTGGGTGATCCGAACAGCGCGCGGTCGATCGCCTCTTGCGTATTGACGGCCTGTTCGTCGATTGCCGGGGCGGATCGGGCGGCCGCCAACAGCGACTCGACCGGCAGTCCCAGCCGCGCCAGCAGGTCGCTCAACAATCGTGGATCGGCGATATCCGCATCATCGCGCCAATGCGCCTGGAGTATCGCAAAGGACAGTGCGTTCACATCCAATCCGTCCCGCTGCGCGGCGATGATCAAACCGTTGGGCAGATCGAGCGGGTTGTCATGATAGGTCGGGCGGTGGTCGATCACCGGCAGCCCACGCCATTCGGCCCAGCGTTCGATTTCACGGCCAAAGAAATAGTCGACATGCGCCTGGCTGCGCGCGGCGAAGGACAGGCCGCCCGCCGCCTCGACCACCGGGCTGAGCAGGATGGGGCGATGCACCAGCTCTGTACCGGGATGAGCGGCGCAGATGCGATACAGCTCCTGCGCGCCGAGATAGGCATAGGCGGAATGGGCGGAGTAGAAATAGTCGATGCGTACCATGAGGTGCAGGGTATGCGGCAAAGAGCGGCGGCGCATCCCGCGCCATGTCCGCACACGCGAAATTGATCCGCGCGGCGCAAACGAAAACGCCCCCGGCGAACCGGGGGCGTTTAAACTTCCATCGAGAGGGGCTTAGCCGCGCTCTTCGACGATCTCGACCAGATGCGGGATCTTGCGAATCATGCCGCGGACCGAGGGGGTATCCTCCAGCTCGCGGGTCTTGTGCATCTTGTTCAGGCCCAGACCAACCAGGGTTGCGCGCTGGTCGGCGGGGCGGCGGATCGGCGAGCCGATCTGCTTGACGACGATGGTTTTTGCCATGGGTGCGTCTCCTTAGGCTTCAGCGGCTTCAGCGGCTTCAGCAGCCGGTGCTTCGTCCCGCTTGGGCAGGATGTCGGCGACCTTCTTGCCGCGGCGCTGTGCGACCGAACGCGGGCTCTGCTCTTTTTTCAGGCCGTCGATGGTGGCGCGGATCATGTTGTAGGGGTTCGCGCTGCCCAGCGACTTGGACACGACGTCCTTGACGCCCAGCATTTCGAACACGGCACGCATCGGACCACCGGCGATGATACCGGTACCTTCGGGCGCGGCGCGCATGACGACCTTACCGGCGCCGTGACGGCCTTCGATGTCGTGATGCAGGGTGCGGCCTTCGCGCAGCTGCACGCGGATCATCTGGCGCTTGGCCTGCTCGGTTGCCTTGCGGATGGCCTCGGGCACTTCTTTCGCCTTGCCCTTGCCAAAGCCGACGCGGCCTTTCTGATCGCCCACGACCACCAGAGCGGCGAAGCCGAAGCGCTTACCGCCCTTGACGGTTTTCGACACGCGGTTGATCGCGACCAGACGGTCGGCGAATTCGGGGGCTGCTTCCTCGCGGTCGCGACGGTTGCCCCGGCGGTTTTCACGTTCTGCCATGCGGCATTCCTCTTTCTCTGTTGGCGCCTGGGCGCCGTTGTCTCCGATCCCTGGTGGCCACGCGGACGCGACCCCGGATCATCGGGGGGGCGGCAGGCGCCCCCCTCAGGTCTTAGATCTTCAGACCGCCTTCACGCGCGGCGTCGGCCAGAGCCTTCACCTTGCCGTGGAACAGGAAGCCGCCACGATCGAAATAGGCCTCTTCGATGCCAGCCTTCTTGGCACGCTCGGCGATTGCCGCACCCACCTTCTTGGCCGCTTCGACGTTGTTCTTGCCAACAACGCCAAGGTCTTTTTCCATGGTCGAGGCTGCCGCCAGGGTCACGCCGCGAACGTCGTCGATCAGCTGGGCGCTGATGTTCTTGTTCGAGCGGTGCACGCTGAGGCGCAGGCGCCCGGCGTTGACCTTGCGAAGCTTGTTCCGAACGCGCAGGCGGCGTTTCAGAAACAGGGTACGTTTGCTGTTTGCCATTGTTCGCGTCCTTACTTCTTCTTGCCGTCTTTGCGGAAGATGAACTCGCCCTTGTAGCGGATACCCTTGCCTTTGTACGGCTCGGGCGAACGCCACTCGCGGATTTTCGCAGCCACTTCACCAACCTGTTGCTGGTCGATGCCTTCGACAACGATCTCGGTCTGCTTCGGGGTGCTCACGGTGACGCCCGCCGGAACGGCGAAGTCGACATCGTGGCTGTAGCCGAGGTTCAGCTTGAGCGTGTTGCCCTGGGCGTTGGCGCGGTAACCCACACCGGTGATCTCCAGCTCTTTCTTGAAGCCTTCGGTCACGCCGGCGACGAGGTTGGCCACCATGGTGCGCGACATGCCCCACTGCTGGCGTGCCCGCTTGGACATGCCACGGGGGGTGACGCTCACCACATTGCCGTCGACGGTGATGGTCACGTCGTCGGTGGCGGTGAAGCTGCGGGCGCCCTTGGGGCCCTTCACTTCGATGGTCTGGCCCGACACAGAGGCGGAAACGCCACTGGGCAGCTCGACCGGTTTCTTACCAATACGAGACATTTGCAGACCTCCTTAGAAGACGGTGCAGAGCACTTCGCCGCCAACATTGTTGGAGCGAGCGTTTGCGTCCGACATCACACCTTTCGGAGTGCTGACAATCGACACGCCCAGACCCTGACGGACCGAGGGGATGTCCTTGACGCCCATGTAAACGCGACGACCGGGTTTCGACACCCGCTTCAGTTCGCGAATGACGGGTTCGCCTTCGTAGTATTTCAGCTCGATGTTCAGCGTCGGGTGGCCATTGGCATCCGTCGACTTCTCATAGCCGCGGATATAGCCTTCGTCCGCCAGTACATCCAGAACCCAGGCGCGCAGTTTCGAGCCGGGGGTGCTGACCGTGGTCTTGCCGCGCAGCTGAGCGTTGCGGATACGGGTGAGCATATCGCCGATAGGATCGTTCATATCACTCTCTCCTTACCAGCTCGATTTCACCATGCCGGGGATCTGACCAGCAGACCCCAGCTCGCGCAGCATGATCCGGCTGACCTTGAGCTTACGATAGTAAGCGTGCGGACGGCCGGTAAGCTGGCAGCGGTTGTGAAGACGGGTTGCCGAGCTGTTGCGCGGCAGTTTCGCCAGTTGCAGACGCGCCTTGAAGCGCTCTTCCATCGGGCGGCTCTCGTCGTTTGCGATTTCTTTCAGCTCGGCGCGCTTTGCGGCATATTGTGCCACCAGGCGCTCGCGCTTCTTCTCGCGTTCGATCATGCTTTTCTTAGCCATGTCTAATCCTCGCGCGCTTAGGCGTTGAAGGGCATGTTGAAATGCTTCAACAGGCTCTTGGCTTCGGCGTCGGTTTTCGCAGTGGTGGCGATGATGATGTCCATGCCCCAGACTTCGTCGACCTTGTCGAAGTCGATTTCCGGGAACACGATGTGCTCCTTGATCCCCATGGCAAAGTTGCCACGGCCATCGAACGACGGCTTCACACCACGGAAGTCGCGGATGCGGGGCATCGCGATGGTGATCAGACGATCAAGGAATTCATACATGCGCTCGCCGCGCAGCGTAACCTTGGCACCCATCGGCATGTCTTCGCGAACGCGGAAACCGGCGATCGACTTCTTGGCCGTGGTGGTGATGGCTTTCTGGCCGGCAATCTTGCTCAGATCTTCCTGAGCCGATTTGGCCTTCTTGCTGTCTTTCACCGCCTCGGCGCCGCAGCCGATGTTCAGAACGATCTTGTCCAGCTTGGGGATCATCATGTCGTTCTTGTAGCCGAACTCTTCTTTCAGAGCGGCCCGGATGGTTTCTGCGTACTGTGCTTTCAGACGCGGGGTATAGTTTGCAGCATCAAGCATCGATCACGTCCCCCGTGGTCTTGGCAAAACGGACCTTCTTGTCACCTTCCATGCGGAAGCCGACGCGGGTTGGCTTGCCGTTCTTGTCCAGCAGCGCCAGGTTGCTGAGGTCGATCGGCAGTGCCTTGGGCAGGCGGCCACCTTGCGAGGTCTGGGTCTGGCGGGTGTGACGGATGGCGATGTTAACGCCATCGACAACAGCTTTGCCGGCTTTCGGGTCAACCGAGGAGATGGTCCCCTCTTTGCCCTTGTCCTTGCCGGCCAGCACGACGACCTTGTCGCCTTTGCGGAGTTTTGCGGCCATGATTACAGCACCTCCGGAGCCAGCGAGATGATTTTCATGAAGTTCTTCGCGCGCAGTTCACGAACAACCGGGCCAAAGATACGGGTACCGACCGGCTCGTTGTTGTTGTTCAGGATGACGGCGGCGTTGCGATCGAAACGGATCGCGGTGCCGTCTTCGCGACGGACTTCTTTGGCGGTGCGCACGACGACGGCCTTGCGGACGTCACCTTTCTTCACGCGGCCGCGCGGGATGGCTTCCTTCACCGAGACGACAATGATGTCGCCGACGGAGGCGTATTTACGCTTGGAACCACCCAGAACCTTGATGCACTGAACCCGGCGAGCGCCGGAGTTGTCAGCAACATCCAGATTGGTTTGCATCTGGATCATGTGGTTTCTCCCGACCTTTGGGGCGCCGATGCGTGGCGGTATCCCCAGGGTTTCGACTGTGCCAAGAGGCCTAGTCGCCAGGAGCCTGAAGGATCAGGCTCTTAGGCTTCCAGAACTTCCCAGCGTTTCGTTTTCGATTTCGGCGCGCATTCGATGATGCGGACGGTATCGCCGACCTTGAAAGCGTTCTTTTCATCGTGAGCCCGGTATTTCTTGGACTTACGGATGGTTTTCTTCAGAACCGGATGGGTGAAGCGGCGCTCCACCAGGACGGTCACGGTCTGTGCGTTGGCGTCGCTGGTCACGGTGCCTTGCAGAATACGTTTGGGCATCTCTCAGGCTCCTCAGTTCGCAGCTTCAGCGGCTTTTTCGTTCAACACGGTCTGCACACGGGCAACGTCGCGGCGGACGGTGCGGATGCGGGCCGTGCTTTCGAGCTGACCGGTGGCCTGCTGGAAGCGCAGGTTGAACGCCTCCTTCTTCAGGTTGACCAGATCTTCCCGGAGCTGATCCGGGGTCTTGTTACGCAGTTCCTGGGCGTTCATCGCCTTTTCCTTTGCTCAAAACACCAGAGGGCCCCGTGGCCGGGTCACCCTTGACCTGGTGGATGAATGACAAACAAGCGAATCCCCCGCTGGCGCGGGGGAACGCAAGATGCCGCTCTATAGGAGAGTTGCCATGGGAGGGCAAGGGAAAGTTCACCCGTACACATGACCGGCGACCTGCTGTCAGTCGGCCGTCCCGCCAACCGGTCGAACGGCGGTTTCGGCACCGGCGTTCTGATAGGCCAGCTTGGCGCGCATGTCGCGGGCAACACCCGCCTCGACGGCCGCCATGGCCGCCGGGTTGCTCTCGCGCAGGCGGTCGAGCTTGGGCCGCTCGATCCGCCAGACCCATCCTTCGTTCTGCATCACCGCCGTGGCCACCGCCAGTCCATCCCCCATCAGGGACATCTCGCCGATGAAATGGCCCTCGCCCACCAGCCGCAGCAGCCGACCTTGTCGTTCGATCCGAACCACGCCGGACGCCACATAGGTCAGGAACTCGGGTCGCTGCCCTTCATGTGTCAGCACCGTCTCGGATGGCAGCGTTTCCCAGCGCCCCATATCCAGCAACCGGCGGGTACGCCCCGGCGAGAGGCCGCTCAGCAGGGTTTCGCGAAACCGGTCCTCCTCTGGGGTGAACCGCGCGCGCCGGTCGTTGCGCCACAGCAGGGCAAGCTCGGCAACGTTCACCACAACCAACAGGCTCTGCCAGAACACGCCCACCGGGTTTTGCAGCCAGAAATGATCGAACGCGATGCCCGCCAACGCCGAGGCGATCACGAACAGCCGCAGCCACAGCATGTGGCGCATCAGCATCGACAGCACGAGCAGCAGATAGGACAAATGCCCCGCCCAGCCTTCGATGATGAACCCCAGATCCATGCGCGCGATGTCCGCTAGTCCCGCCGGTGTTTCTCCGGCCTCCTTTCAGCGATAGCGGTCCCCTCGGTTGCATTCAAGCACGGCGCGGGGGCCTAACGGTTGGCGGTCGCGCGTTTCAACACCTCAAGCATCTGGGCGACCTGTTCCGGGGTCAGCCGGCCATGCCCCACCAGGAACGCCTCGATATCCCGATCCGTATAGCGGCCGGTCAGATCATCCTCGCGTATAATCAGACTGTGGCGCGCCAGATCGCGGGCCGAGACATGACAGGCCCGGCATTTCTGCCGGAACAGCTGCCCCGAGGCACGGATCATGTCGAAATGGGCAAGCAGGATCGCAGCCTCCTGCGGGGTCAGGCGGCCATGGCCCGCCTCCAGCATCGCGGCGACGGAGCGTCCCGACCGTTGCCCCATCAACCCCTCTTGCGTCAGCGCCAGATCCTGCCAGACGAAATCGCCTGCATGCGGCAGATGGCACCCGGCGCAGCGTTCTTCGTACAGACGATGCGGATCAGCCGATTGGGTCAGCGCGGGCGCAGCCAGAAACAGGGCAAGAAGGGCAGTCAAAAGGGGCAGAGAGATACGCGGCATGGCACATTCGCGACCAAGGACAAGCGCTGCCGCTGGCGCGTCACGCCGGAGCAGCGCGCCCAATTTAGAGCAACGCTCTAATGATCCCCATGACTTCGGTCAAATCCGGTGCTGCCGGCGCCGGGATCACTCCCACCGATAGTTGAAGCTGACCGAGATGCGTTCCTCTTCAGCCATGTTCATCGGAACCTCGTGGCGCAGCCAGCTTTCCCAGAGCAGCACATCGCCCACATCGGGTTTCATATAGATAAAGGGCTGCAATTCGCGCCGGGCGGTCTTGGTGCGCATCGGCGCCGCCATCATCCGGCCCGAACGTGGGTCTTCCAGTTTCAGCGCGCTGGCACCGTCGGGCATGGCGACATAGGTGGTGCCGGAAATCACCGAATGCGGATGCAGGTGGCTGGAATGCATGCCGCCCTGCGGCAGGATGTTGATCCAGAGATCCTCGAGCACCAGTTTGCGCCCGTCCAGATCGAACTCCAGATCGGCTGCGAAAGCCGCGACATGGGCGTCGAGCGACGTGACCAGATCGGCAAAGATCGGAAAGCGCCAGGGCAGATCGGTGAGGGAGGCATAGGAGGTATAGCCGGGATAGCCGTTTTCCTCGCACCATTCCTGCCCGGCCTCGTCATCTTCGGCGATGGAATAGCAGGACGCCTCCATCTCTCCCGAGTCGATGGCGGGGCCATGTTCGGACAGGCGGGCACGGTAGAGGCGGGTGACAAAGAGGGATTCGATCTGGGACATGGCGGAGTCATAGACCAACCCGGGAACACGCGCGAGAGCCAGTCGTCGCGACAGCAATATTCGATGTCAAACGGCCCGAGCCAGACCCTCGACCCCGGCGTACATGCTTAGTCTGAGCCATCGCCCGATCGTCTTTTCCAGTCGTTTGTCTCCTGACATGAAAAACCTCCCGCTGTCGATCTCGCGACCGTAAGACATCCGGCCAAGATAGATGCCGGTCATCACGGACACACCCGTCTCGATGAACAAATCCACGTCAAAGCCGGGATCCGCAGCACACAGTTCCACCGGAACACCCGGACGAACGACCAGCCAATAGGTCGACGCAGGCGAGGTCGCGTCCGAAAAGTTGAAACGGACAACTGTCCGGCCCGGCGGCAGGGCATCGACCACGATCCGGTTTCGAAGGGTCCACATCAGGACATCCGCATCACGGTCTTCGAGCGCCACATCGACAGTTACATTGCGCTGCGCCCACCGCGCGAGACCTTCGAGGATCGGGTCCAGTTCGACGGCCTTCTCGGTACGGATATAGTCTATGACCCCGCTGGCTGGGTCATCGATCCGTTCGACAAGGCCATTCAACTGCATCTCTTTCAGGCGTTTGGCCAGCAGAGTCGGCGAGATTCCCGGTAGGCCGCGCTTGATATCATTGAAACGGGTCGAACCGGTGGAGAGCTCTCCGAGGATCTGAATGGTCCAACGGGGATTGAGGACTTCGCAAGCCTTGGAAGTCGGGCAAAAGAGACCAAACGGTTTGGTCGTCATCTCGTACCTCCATCTTCTGGTCTGTCGGGTATGTGACAGTCTATCCGGGCCCGGGGTATCGCTCCAGTACAGAAGCTGTACCGGTTCTGGTTCACTTCCTACACTGCCCCGCGCCATGATCGAGGTGGCACACTGTCGTCAGATGAGCCCCGAACAAGGACTACGACAGATGATCTCCCTCGCACATGCCGCAACCGAGCAGACCCGCCTTCATAATGCCCTTTCCATAAATCGGTTCCGTTTGATCGCCCAAGGGCTATTGCTCCGCTGGCATGCGATGGCCACTTTGTCCCTGCTATCGGACCGCGGATTGCGCGACATCGGGCTGACACGCGACGATGTCATGTCGATTGCACGAGATACCAGCGGAATTGACCAGACTGAGCAGACGCGGCTTCGCCAGTCCGGCAACTGGTAAGGCGCGCAGCGTAGAACAGAAAACCCCCGCCGGTCGCCCGGCGGGGGTTCTCGTTCTAGCAAAGAACTGAAATTACCAGTCTTCGCGGACCACGACGCGGGTCTTGATCGGCAGCTTCATCGCGGCCAGGCGCAGGGCCTCGCGGGCGATTTCGTCATTGACGCCATCGATCTCGAACATCACGCGACCGGGCTTGACCTTGCAGGCCCAGTAATCCACCGAACCCTTACCTTTACCCATACGGACTTCGGTCGGCTTCGACGTCACCGGCGTATCCGGGAAGATCCGGATCCAGACGCGGCCCTGACGTTTCATGTGACGCGTCATGGCACGACGTGCGGCTTCGATCTGGCGGGCGGTAACCCGCTCGGGCTCCAGAGCCTTCAGACCATAGGTGCCGAAGTTCAGGTCGCTTCCGCCTTTTGCCAGACCGTGGATACGGCCCTTGAACATCTTGCGGAATTTAGTGCGCTTTGGTTGCAGCATCTCTAATCCTCCTTAGCGGCGGCCACCGGCGCCACGCGGGGCCGGACCATCCTGGAGTTCCTGTGCCTTGCGGTCACGCGCCTGCGGATCATGCTCGAGGATCTCGCCTTTGAAGATCCAGACCTTGATCCCGATGATCCCGTAAGGGGTCGAGGCCTCGGCCAGAGCATAATCGATGTCGGCGCGCAGTGTGTGCAGGGGCACGCGGCCCTCGCGATACCACTCGGTCCGTGCGATCTCGGCACCGCCCAGACGGCCGGCGACGTTCACACGGATACCCAGGGCACCCATCCGCATCGAGTTTTGTACCGCGCGCTTCATCGCACGGCGGAAGGACACGCGGCGTTCCAGCTGCTGGGCGATCGACTCGGCGACCAGCTGAGCATCCATCTCGGGCTTGCGCACTTCGACGATGTTCAGGTGCAGCTCGCTGTCGGTCATGTTCGCCAGCTTCTTGCGCAGGGTCTCGATATCGGCGCCTTTCTTGCCGATGATCACGCCAGGACGCGCGGTGTGGATCGTCACGCGGCACTTCTTGTGCGGACGCTCGATGATCACACGGGCGACACCAGCCTGCTTGCACTCTTCCTTGATGAACTCGCGGATCGCGAGGTCTTCGAGCAGCAGATTGCCATATTCCTTGGTATCTGCGTACCAGCGGCTGTCCCAGGTGCGGTTGACCTGAAGACGCATGCCGATCGGATTGACTTTATGTCCCATTAGGCTTGCTCCTCAACTTGACGCACCGTGATGGTGAGCTCCGAGAACGGCTTCATGATCTTGCCGAACCGGCCACGGGCCCGCGGACGGCCGCGTTTCATGACCAGGTTCTTGCCAACCCATGCTTCGGCAACGATCAGCTCGTCCACGTCCAGGTTGTGGTTGTTTTCGGCATTGGCGATGGCGGACTGAAGGCATTTCTTCACGTCCTGCGCGATCCGCTTGTTCGAGAAAGTCAGATCGGTCAGGGCCTGTCCGACTTTCTTGCCGCGGATCATCGCTGCAACCAGGTTCAGTTTCTGCGGGGAAGTACGGAGCATGCGCAGTTTTGCCATTGCTTCGTTGTCTGCCACGCGGCGGGGGTTCTTTTCCTTGCCCATGACTTACTTCCGCTTCGCTTTTTTGTCAGCCGCGTGACCGTAATAGGTCCGGGTCGGCGAGTATTCACCGAACTTCTGACCGATCATGTCTTCGGAGACGTTGACGGGGATGTGTTTCTGGCCGTTGTACACGCCAAAGGTCAGACCCACGAACTGGGGCAGGATGGTGGACCGGCGCGACCAGATCTTGATGACTTCGTTGCGGCCCGACTCGCGCGCTGCTGCTGCCTTTTTCAGGACATAAGCATCGACGAAAGGACCTTTCCAAACAGAGCGAGACATTGCTTAACGCCCTTTCTTCTTGGCGTGACGCGAGCGAATGATCAGCTTTTGCGACGCTTTGTTCTTGTTGCGGGTACGGGTACCCTTGGTGTCCTTGCCCCACGGGGTCACCGGCGTACGGCCACCCGAGGTGCGGCCCTCACCACCACCATGGGGGTGGTCGATCGGGTTCATTGCAACACCGCGGACCGACGGACGAATGCCCTTGTGGCGCATGCGGCCGGCCTTGCCGTAGTTCTGGTTGCTGTTGTCGGGGTTCGACACGGCACCGACGGTGGCCATGCATTCCTGACGCACCATGCGCAGTTCGCCCGAGCTCAGACGGATCTGAGCGTAGCCGCCATCACGACCCACGAACTGGGCGTAGGTGCCGGCGGCACGTGCGATCTGACCGCCCTTGCCGGGCTTCATCTCGATGTTGTGCACGATGGTACCGATCGGCATGCCCGAGAAGGGCATCGCGTTACCCGGCTTGATGTCGGCCTTGGCGGATGCCACGACCTTGTCACCGACCGCCAGACGCTGCGGGGCCAGGATATAGGCCTGCTCGCCGTCTTCGTATTTGATCAGCGCGATGAACGCGGTCCGGTTCGGGTCGTACTCGATCCGCTCGACGGTGGCCGCCACATCGAATTTGTTCCGTTTGAAGTCAACGATCCGGTAGAGGCGTTTTGCCCCACCACCGCGGCGACGCGAGGTGATCCGTCCGGTGTTGTTCCGGCCGCCCGACTTGGTCAAACCCTCGGTGAGGGATTTGACAGGACGTCCTTTCCAAAGCTCCGAACGGTCGATCAGCACCAGCCCGCGCTGGCCCGGCGTCGTCGGCTTATACGACTTGAGTGCCATGCTTTCTGTCTTCCGTTTAGCAACGGCGGGTTGCCCCGCCTATGTATTGAGGCCCCCGTAGGTGCCCGTGGTATAGGGCCCCTAAGGTCCCCGGCTGCAAAAATCACGAGCCCCGGGACGAATCCCAGGGCGCAAGATTGGTGGCACTTAGCAAGGACGATCCCCGTTGTCCATAGCCGAACAGGACAAAGCCGCACCGGGGTGGCGGGCGCTGCGCGGTCACCCCGATCGCCGGTTTCTCACGACATCGGGCCCTGCATGTCGTGAACCGGCAATCCTTTTTGTCTGCACTTAATGTCATCTTGATGCCCAGCTTCGTACATTTTGAGAAAATAAATGCGTTCTATGTGATCTAGGTTGCATCATGTTGACAAATTTTCCGCCAAAGTGGTGGTGCGTGCCCCTATGAGCGCGCCAAAATTTCTGGAGGATTGAGATGTCGAAGACTGCTTTTACCACCTTCGCGGCCGCTGCGGCCCTTTCTTTGGGCCTGATCGCTCCCGCATCGCAGGCGCGCGCCGGGGCCGATCCGTTTCTCGGCGAGCTGATGCTTGCCGGTTTCAATTTCTGCCCGCGCGGCTGGGCCGAGGCAAACGGGGCGCTGCTGCCCATCTCGTCCAACACTGCGCTGTTCTCGTTGCTGGGCACCATGTATGGCGGTGACGGACGCACCACATTCGCGCTGCCCGATCTGCGCGGGCGCGTCGCCATCGGTGCCGGTACCGGACCCGGCTTGCAGCCCATCACACAGGGTGAAAGACTTGGCCAACCCACCACCACCCAGACCATCGCGACGATGGCCCCGCACACCCACATGGCCACCAGCAATGCATCGACCTCGATCCATGTGAGCAGTGACGATGCCACCATACAGGATCCCGGCAACGCGTTCCTGGGCACGACGTCCACCCCGAACTATACCACGACGCAGCCCGACGAAGTGATGGCAAACGGAGCCGCGACCACCGGCGTCACCACAACGGTTCTGAGCACCGGTCAGGGCCTGCCGCAGGAAAACCACCAGCCGTCGCTGGGCCTGAAATACTGCATCGCCGTGGTCGGCCTCTACCCATCGCGGAGCTGATCCGGCGATAAATGATTGTCCGGGGCAGGACAGACCGCCCTGCCCCGGCCCGCTCGCACCGAGCACAACAAAACCCGATTATGCCAATGCGCAATGGGTTGGCCCCCGACCCAAGGCGGGTTCGGCGAGTAACGTAGGGTGGGCAGTTTACCCACCTGCGCGGAGATTTGGTTCGAAGTGGGCAAAGGGATGGTAGGCAGGGCTACCCTCCCGACGCTTGTTCTGCTGGCTAACGGAGTTTGCCGGCCCGCCTGAATTGTTCAACGGTCGAAGCCCAAAACAGTTTCCCGACCGAGACCCTCGCAGTTTTATCCACAGCCAATGATAGCTCGGCCAACACCGCTTGCGCGTGGTTCACGACATCAAAAATTTCGCTTTCAAAAGAAAGCCCGACCGAAAGGAGAAATGCCTCAGGATCTTCAGTGAACTTTCGGTCCAGATGGGCGAGAGCCTTGTCCCGCAAAACGCGAATCTTTTGATGTGCCAGTGAATCAGCGCCGATTAGATGATCTAACCGCGCATCGGCGATCGGGTCACCCAAGTGACGAATGCTCTCTTTATGCGCCCTGTAATGCGAGAGGAGCTTACGAAGATTCGTGCCCGATTTCTCGTCAAGCAACTGAGCAGCACACAAAATCAGCCGATCTTTGATAGCAGGAGTTA
This sequence comes from Ruegeria sp. SAZD011, assembly GCF_059612545.1. Lineage (NCBI taxonomy): Bacteria > Pseudomonadati > Pseudomonadota > Alphaproteobacteria > Rhodobacterales > Roseobacteraceae > Ruegeria > Ruegeria sp. SAZD011. The sequence goes on from NZ_JBXWQU010000022.1 coordinate 384,868, forward strand.
CAGTAAGAAGAATGGCCTTCAAAGCTTCATCGCATGTTTCATCTGCAACTTTCTCGAATGCTTCAAGCACACCAAGCTGACGTTCGACATCAGAAACGAATTGGGTCAAGAAAGATAAACGACTTCGAAAGAGCTCTTCCTCACTCATTGTTTTCTACCGCCCCCGCCGCTTCACATTCCCGCCCCGCTGCCCGGGCCTGCCCGCCGTAGACCGCCCCTTTGACCGGACCGCCTCTTCCGAGGCTTTCTCGACCGCCCATTGCCGGGCCATGGGGTCGTCGGCGATGGCGAGGTCCACCGCTTCGAGACGCTTGATCTCGTCGCGCAGGCGCGCGGCTTCTTCGAATTCGAGGTTCTCGGCGGCCTTGCGCATGTCGGCGCGCAGCCCGTCCAGCACGGCCTCTAGGTTCCCGCCATGCAGCGGTTTGTCGATCTTGGCCGTCACGCGGGACATGTCGGTGTCGCCCTTGTAGAGGCCGGCCAGCACGTCCTCGACATTCTTTTTCACCGTCGCGGGGGTGATCCCGTGTTCCTCGTTATAGGCGATCTGCTTGGCGCGGCGGCGGTCGGTTTCGGCCAGCGCGCGCTCCATGCTGCCGGTGATGCGGTCGGCATACATGATGACGCGGCCATCGGCGTTGCGGGCGGCGCGGCCGATGGTCTGGATCAGCGAGGTTTCCGAGCGCAGGAAGCCTTCCTTGTCCGCATCGAGGATCGCCACCAGCCCGCATTCGGGGATATCCAGCCCCTCGCGCAGCAGGTTGATGCCCACCAGCACGTCAAAGGCGCCCAGGCGCAGGTCGCGCAGAATCTCGATCCGTTCGATCGTGTCGATGTCGGAATGCATGTAGCGGACGCGGATGCCCTGTTCGTGCAGGTATTCGGTCAGATCCTCGGCCATGCGTTTGGTCAGCGTGGTGACAAGGGTGCGATAGCCCTGGGCGGCCACCTTGCGCACCTCGTCCAGCAGGTCGTCGACCTGCATGCTGACGGGGCGGATTTCGACCTGCGGATCCAAGAGGCCGGTGGGGCGGATCACCTGTTCGGTAAAGACGCCGCCCGATTGCTCCATCTCCCAGGACGCGGGCGTGGCCGAGACAAAGACCGATTGCGGGCGCATGGCGTCCCATTCCTCGAACTTGAGGGGGCGGTTGTCCATGCAACTGGGCAGGCGGAAGCCGTGTTCGGCCAGCGTGAACTTGCGCCGATAGTCGCCCCGGTACATGCCGCCGATCTGCGGCACCGAGACATGGGATTCGTCGGCGAAGACGATGGCATGATCGGGGATAAACTCGAACAGCGTCGGCGGCGGTTCGCCCGGCGCGCGCCCCGTCAGATAGCGGGAATAGTTCTCGATCCCGTTGCAGACGCCGGTCGCCTCGAGCATTTCCAGATCGAAACTGGTGCGCTGTTCGAGGCGTTGCGCCTCCAAGAGCTTGCCCTCGCCCACCAGCTGGTCGAGCCGCTGGCGCAGCTCTTTCTTGATGCCGATGATGGCCTGCTGCATCGTCGGCTTGGGTGTCACGTAGTGCGAGTTGGCATAGACGCGGATCTGGTCGAACGTGTCGGTTTTCTGGCCGGTGAGGGGGTCGAACTCGGTGATCGCCTCCAGTTCCTCGCCGAAAAAGGAGAGTTTCCAGGCGCGATCCTCGAGGTGGGCGGGCCAGATCTCCAGACTGTCGCCGCGCACCCGGAAGCTGCCGCGCTGGAACGCCTGATCGTTGCGGCGGTATTGCTGGCTTACCAGATCGGCGATGATCTGGCGTTGGTCGTAATCGCCGCCGACCTTGAGGTCCTGGGTCATGGCGCCATAGGTCTCGACCGAGCCGATACCGTAGATGCAGGAGACCGAGGCGATGATGATCACATCGTCGCGTTCGAGCAGAGCCCGCGTGGCCGAGTGGCGCATGCGGTCGATCTGTTCGTTGATCTGGGATTCCTTTTCTATGTAGGTGTCAGAACGCGCCACATAGGCTTCGGGCTGGTAATAATCGTAATAGCTGACGAAGTATTCGACCGCGTTATCGGGGAAGAAGCCTTTGAATTCGCCATACAATTGCGCCGCCAGCGTCTTGTTGGGGGCCAGGATGATGGCAGGGCGCTGGGTCTCTTCGATCACCTTGGCCATGGTAAAGGTCTTGCCCGTACCGGTCGCGCCCAAGAGGACCTGGTTGCGCTCGCCCTCGTTGACACCCTGCGAGAGTTCCGCGATGGCGGTGGGCTGGTCGCCCGCCGGCTGGAACTCGGTCTGCATGACGAATCGGCGGCCGCCTTCGAGCTTGGGGCGCGCCTTCACGTCCGGCGCGGGGGCATGCATCAGCGCCTCGGACTTGTCGGAATGGGCATAGGGCATCGGGGGGATTCCTTTCGCCCCCGATCTTGGTCCGTTTTTGTTCCGGTTCAAGGGGGTGTGGCGCGCTGATGCCGGAAACTGGCATCAGCCGGGCGCGGTCTCGTTGGGAATGGTGGAGAGAAAATCCTCGATCTCGCGCAGCGCCCTGGGCCATTCGGGGTCGTAATCGGGCATGGTGTTGTTGGCGGTGTCGAGGCTGACGAAGCGCGCGTTGCGGATACCGGCGGCCAGGCGCTGACCCTGGTCCCGGAAATGCAGCCGCTCGCGGTCGGAATGCAGCACCAGCGCGGGGCAGCAAATGTCGGGCAGCAGCGGTTCGATATCGACCACGTCGACGGAATCACCAACGCGCAGGTAATCCGCATGGGTCATCGCCATCTTGATGAAGCGGGCGTATCTGTCCTGATCCTGCGGGCTGGATTCGGGGAAGAAGGCCTGGGCAAACAGGTGCCGGCCCGAGGGATACCCGTCGTCCCAGCTGTCCCGCGACAGATCCATCATCGCGTGCCCCAGCGCCAGGTCCTGCGGCCGGTTTCGTTTGCCCAATCCCTTGACGAAACCGCTCATCAGGATCAAGCTGGATACCCGGTCGGGGTGGCGTGCCGCAAAGGCCGCGGCGACCGCCGCCCCCAGCGATACGCCGAACACAGGTGCCCGTTCCAGGCCCGCTGCGTCGAACATCGCTTTCAGATCGTCGACAAAGCGGTCGAACGACACATCCTGAACGCCCCGGTCCGACAAGCCGTTGTTGCGCCCGTCGCAGCGGATCAACCGATAGTGGTTGCTCAGATGAGGCAGCCACCCATCCATCGGGTTCTGCGTCCAGTCGTATTCCAGATGCTGCACCCAGTTGGGCGCCTTGACCAATGTCCGGCCCTTGCCGGTTTCGGTCCAGGCGATGCGGGTGCCGTCCTGCGAGGTGGCAAAGCGGATCACCTGCCGCGCGGATTGCCGCGCGCGTTCAGCTTGGTCATCCGCGCCCGACAGGTCGAGCGACAGGACCTCGAGCGGGGCAGAGAGCCCTTTCAGGGTCATTGTGCCTTCGGATTTCAGGGGAATGCCGACGGTGCCGCCCGCGATCTGTCGGGTCACGCGGCTGATGAGGCAGCCACCGGGCGGGGCGGCGGCCTGAAGCCGCGCGGCGATGTTGACCGCGTCGCCGAACACATCCTCGCCATTGATGGTGACGTCGCCCACATGCACCCCGGCGCGCAGTTGCACCGGCTTGCCCAGCATCGCCTTCTGAATTGCGTGCGCGGTGGCAATCGCCTCGGTCGCGGTGCTGAAGCGCACCAGCGCGCCATCACCCATCAGCTTGAAGATGCGGCCGTTGCCGATCTTCACGCAGGGGCGAATGACCTGCTCGAAGATCTGGTTGAGTTCGGCCATCGTGGTGTCGGGGTTCGCGGCCATACGGGCAGTGAACCCCACCACGTCAAGCGAGAGTATGGCCGCGATCTGTCTTGCCATGTGGACGGGTCCCCGATCCGGCGCACCCTTGCACCAACTCGGATTAGGACGTGGAAGGGCCTGCCTGTCCAGTGTCTTGGTGCGCGGTGGACGCGTCGCCGGGACGGGTGAGCTTGCTCAGCAGATCCGCCAGGCGGCGCGCCTCGCCTTTGGCGAGGTGATCGCCGATGGCCTGTTGCATGGCCTCTGAGTAAACCGCCCACATGGCGGCGCGCACCCGCGCGCCCTCGGGCGTCAGCACCAGAACCTGCCCGCGCCCGTCCTCGTCGCAAGCGCTGCGGGCCAGGTGCCCGGCGCGGGCCAGCCGGTCGACCAGCCGCGACACGCCGTATTGCGGCAGCAGCAGCCGGCCCTGCAATTCGAAGGGGCGCAGGCCATCGGACCCTGCCTGTTCCAGCTCCCACAGGATGTCGTAACGGTCGAGCCCCGGCAGGCCCGCCGATTTCAGAGCCGCCTCGACATGGGTCAGTATGGCCTTGTGCGCACGGGCCAAAGGCAGCCAGACGGCAAAGGGATCGGGGGTGGGTTTGCTCATGTGGAGAAAGTAAATGCATGTGCATTGACTTTCAATCAAGAATATCCAGATCATCTACATGCAACTGCATCCACATGAGGTTCCCATGACCGACCCGCATCTGATCAGCCATCACCTGTGCCCCTATGTGCAGCGCGCGGTGATCGTGCTGAGCGAAAAGGACATTGCCCACAAACGCAGCTATATCGACCTTTCGGACAAGCCCGACTGGTTCCGCGCCCTGTCACCGCTGGGCCGGGTGCCGGTGCTGGAAACCGGCGGCGCGGTGCTGTTCGAAAGCCAGGTGATCGCGGAATACTTGGACGAGATCACCCCCGGCTCGCTGCACCCTGACGACCCGCTGGAAAAGGCGCGGCACCGGGCGTGGATCGAATATGCCTCGGCCACGCTGGCCGAGATCGCGGGGTTCTATAACGCCCCCGATGCCGCGACCTTCGAGAGCCGCAGGCAGGCCCTGCGCGACCGGCTGGCGCGGGTGGCGCCCGAAGTGCAAGGTCCGTTTTTCGCGGGCGAGCGGTTTCATATGATCGACGGCGTCTGGGGCACGGTGTTCCGCTATCTCGACACGTTCGAGACGCTGGGCACGTTCGACCTGATGCCCAAGGACGAGGGCATGGCGCGCTGGCGCGCGGCGGTGGCGGCACGCCCCTCGGTCCGCAACGCCCCGCCCGAGGGTTATCCAGCGCGGCTGCTGGCGTTCCTGCGGGCACGATCCTCGCATCTGGGAGAGCTGGCGCGGTCCGCTGAGCCGAACACTTTACAGGAGGCCACGATCCCATAGACTTGCACGACACGACAGGGAGAGCCGATGCACAGCCAGCTTGCCGTCCTGATGTTCGCTGATATCGTCGGCTATTCCGCTATGATGGAGGCCGATCAGCAGCAGACGATCGACGCGGTCCGAGGCCTGCGAGTGGACATGCTGGAGCCTGTTGTCGCAGCCCATTCGGGCCGCGTTCTGAAACGCCTTGGCGACGGCTGGATTATCTCTTTCAGCAGCGTCGCCGCCTGCGTCGACTGCGCGATGAATATACAGAGAAAGCTCCAGGCCGGGACCCCGCTGAAACTGCGAATCGGCGCCCATATCGGAGAGATCGTCTCGGATGGCGAGGATTTCTATGGCTCGGGACTGAATATCGCGCAGCGGATCGAGGCCGAGGCCCCCCCTGGCGGGCTGATGGTATCCGAAGACCTGTTCCGGCAGTTGTCCGGCCCGCTGGCAAGTGACCTCAAGGATGCCGGTACGTTCCGGCTGAAAAACATCGCCCAGCCGGTGCGGCTGTATCAGTGGCGGCCCAAGCACAAGCGCAAGATCGACCCGGACCAGATCACTTCGATCGCGATAGCCGCCATCGAATACGCCCCGCTGGATGCCGAAACCGCCGCACTGGCGGGCGACCTGCACGATCAGCTGGTGATCCGCCTGTCCCGGCGGCAGGGTGTCGTCGTGCTGGACGCCGCGAACCGACCTGTCGAGAACGCCACCTATGACCTGCGCAGCAGGCTGCGCGTCGCCGGCGGGCGCGGGCGGTTGAGCCTGTCACTGGTCCTGCGTTCCGAAGGCCGGCCGGTCTGGTCCGAAAGTTATGACCGCGAAACGGCCGACATTTTCGATTTCTGCGACGTGGTGCTGGAACGCGCCGAGGCCGATCTGCGCATCCAGACCAACGCCTTTGACGGCGACCGCCTGGCCCATATCCCGGAAGAGGAATTGAGCGTCTCGGAACTGAGGGCGCGGGCGGCCAATGCCTATTACCGGCTGACCTACGAAGACTGGATCGACGGTCTGCGACTGATGAAACGCGCGATCCGGATGAACCCGCGCGACGGCGTGTCGCTGGCGATGCGCACCGAGGCCGAGATCATGACGCATTCCGCGCGCTACAGGCGCCTGTCCCAGGACCTGCTGACGGAACTGGCAGACGACCTTGATACCGCGATCGAACAGAACCCCGGCAGCGACTATGTGTTCTGGACACGCGGTCTATATCGGATCAACTGCCTGTCGGATGTGGCGGGCGCGCGTGCCGATCTGATCCGAAGTCGCGACCTGAACCCGGCCTATGCCGAAAGTCACGAACTCGAAGCGCATATCCTGATGGTAGAGGAAGAGTTCGATCAGGCCGCCGAGAAGTTTGGACTGTTGCTGCAACGGCAGGTTCACAATCCGATGATCCCGTATCGACGCTTCTTGCGCGCGGCGGCCTATTATTGTGGCGGCCGCTATGATCTGGCCGCCGAGGATGCACGTCTTGCGGCGGATACCCGACCCAAGGAACGGGCGATGTATGTCTTGCGCGGGCTCGCCTTGCAGGCCGACGGCAAGACCGAGGCCGCCCAAAGCGTTTTCCAGCGCGCGGCGGGGCTTGCGCCACAGCCCAATATCTGCTCGCGCTGCCCCGTCCTACCGGCGTCACACCAACATCTGGCCGAGGCGCTGGCGAGCGCGGTCCGAAGCCCACAAGGGCAACTGGACGGGCTGGAGTTCTGAAACCGATTACCACCACGCAAAACGCCGGCCACCAGCGACGCACCGAGATTCTTTTGCTCTTTCACGCGAATTCCCTTGATTTGTGCGCCACAAGGGACCATGTCGAGCATGCTACGTATTTCTATCTCGACCTACTGTTCTCCAATATGGCCACAGTCCTCGATTTCGAACTGACAGGCCGGGTTGCCGCATTCTGCGGGCAACGAAACATAATGGAGACATCACAATGGCCAATGGCACTGTGAAATGGTTCAACGCAACTAAAGGCTTCGGCTTCATCGCGCCCGAGGGCGGTTCCAAGGACGTGTTCGTGCACATCACCGCACTGGAACGCGCCGGCATCCGTTCGCTGGACGACGGTCAGAAAGTGACCTTCGACCTGGAATCGGGCCGTGATGGTCGCGAGAGCGCGACCAACCTGCAACTGGCCTGAGCCGGTTGAACCACCGGACACATGCGCCGGTGGTTTTCGCGAGTTTATGAGGAAGCCCCCAAGCGGGGGCTTTTTCTTTGCCGGGCCGATCCCGGCGCCTTCAGCTGTCCGCAAGCAGACCGGCCTTTTCCAGTCCCTGCAAAATCAACCGCTCGTGGGCGGGGTCGGTCAGGGTCAGCCGGGCCAGCCGCGTCCGGATGTCGAATGCCGGATTGATCTCCAGCATCTCCTGCCAGACCTGACGCGCCTCCTCCACCTCGCCCAGATGTCCCAGCGCCGAGGCCAGCCAGGCGCGCCCGATATCGGTGTCCTTCACCAGGAAGACCCGTTCCTTCAGAAACAGTGCCGCGGTCTCGAAGCTGCCCTTGAGGAAATGGGCCATGGCGAGGAATTGCATGAACTGGTGCCGGAACGACGGATCCAGCCGGATTGCGCGTTCGAGATGTTCGATCGCATCGTCGAGCTTGCCCTGGGCGATCTCGATCTCGCCCCGTGTGAACCAGCCCATCGCATAGTCCGAGCTTTTGCTCATCGCCCTGTCAAGCGCCTGCACCGCTTCGTCCAGTTTGCCCTGCCACCGGGCAATGGCCGCATAGGCGTTGTTGGACCAGATGTTTTCCGGGCCAAGTTCCAGGCTGCGCCGGACCAGGGTATCCGCCTTTTGCATGGCCTCTTCCGAAGGCGCACCGGACCAGCGGTTGTGATAGTCCAGCAGATGCATGAGGGCCAGCATGCCATAAGCGTCCGCATAGCCGGGGTCACGCGCGATGGCGCGCTCTCCATATGCCACGGCCTTGCGCCAACCCTCGGCATCCATGCCGGGAAAGAACAGGAAGCCGCGCATGCGCATGTAATCTTCATGCGCGTCGATGTTCGACGTACCGACGTCGGCGATATTCGCCCGTTCGCGGGACGACAGCGAGACCTTGAGCGCCTTCACTATTTCCAGCGTCACCTCGTCTTGCACCGCGAAGATGTCGGTCAGGTCCCGGTCGTAGCGGTCGGCCCAGACATGGCTGCCGTCTTTGGTGTCGATCAGCTGGGCGGTGATGCGCACGCGCTGGCCCGCACGCCGGACGCTGCCTTCGAGAACATGGGTGACACCCAGCTCGCGCCCGACCACCCGCAGGTCGATGGACCTGCCCTTGTAGGCAAAGCTGGAGTTGCGGGCGATGACGGTCAGGCCCGAAACCTTGGACAGGTCAGTGATTATATCCTCGCTGATCCCGTCCGAAAAATACTCCTGCTCGGGATCGCCCGACATGTTGTCCAGCGGTAGAACCGCGATGGCATAGCCGGGATCGCGCGGTTTTTCAGGTTTTGCATTTCCCCTTGGCGGCGGCGGGGCATCCTGCGGATGCCAGTGATAGACGCGCAAGGCGCGGTCGATGTTCTTGACCGATACCTGCCCGCCGTCCTGAAAGGTGATCCCGAGACGACCGCCAACGCTTTCCTGCACCACCGAAGAGACGCAAACGCCGCCCGGCTGCGCCAACTGCTCCAGCCGACTGGCGACGTTGACGCCATCGCCAAAAATATCGTCATCCTGAAGGATGACGTCGCCCAGGTTGACGCCGATCCTGAGGGAGATTCCCCCGGCGCCGTCCATGTCGGCCATGGTTCGCTGGATCTCGGTGGCGCATTGCACGGCATTGGACACGCTCAGGAATTCAACAAGCGCACCGTCGCCCATCAACTTGACGATGCGGCCGTTGTGGCGGGACACGCAGGGGTCGAACACCTCGCGCCGGTGCCGGTTCAGCGCGTTCAGGGTAGCGGATTCGTCCTCGGCCATCAGCCGCGAATATCCGACGATATCAGCGGCCAGAATGGCAGAAAGGCGTCGGGATACCCGTTCATTGTCCATGCTTGATTGGTAAGGCAGATCATCGGGCCGGTCTAGCTGGCTGTGCAAAAACGGTTCGCGCAAATCTATCCGAAGGAGGGTCGGGTCCGACCTGCCATTCTCGGCGCGGCGCAAGGCGTTGGCGCCTCGCATCAGGCGACGAGCGGTCGCGGAAATCGGCCTTGCCCGAGCCCGTCGATGCGCGCATATAGGAACCAGCCGAAGACGACGGAGTACATGATGCGCGCACGGATCTACCAGCCCGCCCGGAATGCCATGACCTCGGGCATGGCCAAGACCCGCAAATGGGTTCTGGAATACGCCCCCGGTTCGGCACGTGAGGTCGATCCGCTGATGGGTTGGACCTCGTCCAGCGACACGCAGTCCCAGGTCCGGCTTCGGTTCGACACCAAGGAAGAGGCGCTGGATTACGCAAAGTCGCACGGGATCGAGGTTACTGTTACCGAGCCGCACAAGCGCAAGCCCAACCTGCGCGCACGCGGCTATGGCGAGAATTTCGCTACCGACCGGCGCGGCCCCTGGACCCACTGAGGGCGCTTTGTCCGAATTCACCATAGAGCGGGCCAGCCCATCCGCACCCGAGGCGGCGGCGCTGATCGCGCGGCACGTCGCGTTGATGGCGTCTCAATCACCCGAGGAAAGCTGTCATGTGCTGGATGGCAGTGGACTGGACAGCCCCGACGTGGCGTTTTTCCTGCTGCGTCAGGCGGGCCCCGCAATTGGAATGGGCGCGCTCAAAACCCTGTCGGGCGGCGCGCTGGAGCTGAAATCCATGCATACCCTGGTCGAGGCGCGCGGCACGGGCGCGGGACGCGCAATGCTCGAATTCCTGCTCGACCATGCCCGCAAGCAAGGCGCCTCCGGCGTCTATCTGGAAACCGGATCGACCGATGATTTCCTGCCGGCCCGGCGGCTTTATGAAACCTATGGTTTCGCCGAATGCGGCCCCTTCGAAGGGTATGCCGAGGATCCCTGGTCCACCTTCATGACCCTCGATCTGCGCGGGGCCGCTTGACCCCCCATGTTTGCGTGGCATAACAGGCGCCAAGTGGTCCCATAGCTCAACTGGATAGAGCAGCTGACTTCTAATCAGCAGGTTCGGGGTTCGAGTCCTCGTGGGATCGCCATCATTCCTTGGCGCGGATGTGTATCCCGAAGCGAGCAAGACCGCTTCGGGACAGGTTTCTCACTTGCGGTGAATGGCGTTGATCTTGGTGATTCCGTCCTCGCCCGCGCTTTCGAAAACGATATGGACTTCGTCCCCGGCCGCCAGATCCTCTGGAATCTCGTCAACGAATTCCAGCGACCAGATGGTCTTGTCCTCAAGAACGATCAGGCTATCGACCCGGTCGAAGGCGAGGATAGTACCGGTCACCTCGTCAGCCAGAACAGGGATCGCGGCGGATAGCAGGGTTGCAGCAAGGATAAGGCTGCGCATGGGGGTGCTCCTTTGAGCATGGGTTGAAACCAGGTGATAGATGTGGTGACGCAAGGCAGGGCACAAGTACGGAGCCATTGTTTATTGTTATAACTATTTCAAGTACTTAAAATAATTTCCGATCCCGACCTTTGCGCGCCATGCCGCCGCCATATTCAGGTGTCACGATCCACCCATGACCGAGTTGCAAGCCATCCGAGAGGCGCTCTATCCCGAGGTCTCGAAAAAGCAGACCCGGCGCCAGCGCCGGGCAGAGCGGACCCGTGCAAAGGCGTTGTCGCCCCTGCGCATCCTGTTGTTGTTGGCCAGCCTGCCGGTGATCGCGGGATCGACGGCCTTTGGTGTCTACATTCGCACCAGCCCCTATCCGCCCGAACTGGCCTTGCGCCATATCGCTGCGCTGGCCGGGTGCGAAGTCGCGGCTCTCGCGGGCCTGCCAGAGGCGCGGCGCGGCGAACCTGGCTATCACCTGCGTAACGACGCGGATCTGGACGGTGTCGCCTGCGGCACCAAGCTGGCCTCGGCCAGCATGGAGGCTCAGGTCCCTGTGCAGCACGCGCCCGGACAGGCGAAATTTGTCCGGCCCTGAGCGCTCAGGCCACCCGTCGCCCCTGCGACCAGACCGATTGCAACGCTGGCACCCCTTCGCGCATGCGGAACCGGATCAGATCGGCGCGTAGCCCCGGCGCGATCTCGCCCCTATCATCCAAGCCGACCGCACGCGCCGGTGCCCGTGTCACCGTGGCCAGGCCACGCGCCATGTCGCCCCAGCACTCTCCCAGACGCAGCGCAGACAACAACAGGGCCGATGGCACGTAATCCGAGCTGAGAATGTCGAGCAGGCCGCGTTCGGCCAATTCCGACGCCGCCACATTGCCAGAATGCGACCCGCCCCGGATCAGGTTAGGCGCCCCCATGATCACCTTTATCCCATGTGCATGGCAGGCCTCGGCCGCCTCGATCGTGGTGGGAAACTCGGCCAGCCGGATGCCGTGACCAGCTGATACCGCCACCTGTTCGGGCGTGGTGTCGTCATGGCTGGCCAGCACCGACCCCAGCCGCGCGGCGGCCTTGACCGTCTCGGCCTCGTGCCGATCGCCGTTGCGGTCGCGCAGCATCTTCAGATGGCTGACATGTTGCAGGAACGTGTCATCGTCCATCGCGTTCTTACCCTTCATATAGGCTTCGAGCTTGGCCATGTCGCGGAACTGCCGCTGCCCCGGCGTGTGATCCATCAGCGAGACCAGACCGACCCGGTCTTCGGGCGTGAACTCGTCCAGCTCCTCGACCAGCGTTTCCGAACAGACCTCGGCCCGCAGATGCAGGAAATGGCTGATCTTCAGCGCGTCGGCCTCGCGCAGTTGCCACAGCTCACGCGACAGGCTGCGGGCGTATTTCAGGTAACGCCCGGCACCCGAAGGGATCGAGCCCACCCGCATCGCGTCAAACACCGTGGTGATGCCGGTACCTGCAAGTTCCGCGTCATGCGCCAAGATGGCGGCGGCATGTGGCCAGTCGACCTTGGGGCGTGGCTGGATATGGCGCTCCAGATTGTCGGTATGCAGCTCCACCAGCCCGGGCGCCAGCATATCGCCGCTGCAATCGACGGCCCCGGCGGGCACGCGCGCGCCCTGGTCGATCTCGGCGATGGTTCCATCCACCACCCGCAGACTGCCGGTCACGGTCTCGCCGGGCAGAACCAGCGTGGCATTGGCAAGGATCATTTCATCTGTCATCTGAACTTCATCTGGTTGGGGCATGGGTGAAGGCCACGACATAGGAGGCCAATGTGACATTCCTGCGATACGCGATCTATTTCCTGCCACCTGCGTCCGAGGCCTGGACAGGGTTCGGTGCCGCCTGGCTGGGTTGGGACGTCGAGACCGGGCAGGAACTGGCACATCCCGAGGGTACCGGTCTGGATGTGGCCGCCCTGACCGCGACGCCGCGCAAATATGGGTTGCATGCGACGATGAAACCGCCGTTTCGCCTGGCCGCGGGGCAGGATGCCGATGCGCTGCACCGGGCCTGCGCGGCGCTGGCCGCCTGTCGCCCGGCGGTTACGCTGGCGGGGCTGGAAATCGCCCGGTTGGGCCGGTTCCTTGCCCTGCGCCCAGTGGGGGACCTGACCGAATTGAACGCGCTGGCGGCGGCCTGCGTCACCGAACTGGACCCGTTTCGCGCCCCCGCCACGCTTAAGGAGCTGGAGCGCCGCCGCGCCGCCCGGCTGACCCCGGCGCACGACGCGCATCTGACCCGCTGGGGTTATCCTTACGTGCTCGACCAGTTCCGTTTTCACATCACCCTGACCGGCCGGCTGAACGAGGACACACGGTTGCAGGCGCAAGCCCTGTTGCAGAACCGGCTCGCCCCCTTGCTGCCGGTGCCGTTCACGCTCGCCGATCTGGCGCTGGTGGGCGAGGCTGGGGATGGCCGGTTTCACCTGATCCATCGCTACGCGCTTTCCCGCTGAAGATGGGTCAGAACCGCCTCGACCGTGCGCTCGAGCGGGCCTGAATTGTCGATCGTGATCACCCGGCGCAACCCTTCGGGCAGGGTCATGTCGGCGCGCCCCAGCCGCTTCGCCTGATCTGTCGCATCCTCGCGCCCGCGCGCCGCCAGCCGCGCCGCCAGCACCTCGGGCCGGGCCGTCAGGGACAACACGGCAAAGGGGTGGAACACGTCCTGCGCTTGCAGAAGCACTGCGCGCGACAGGTTAACCAGCAGCGCCCTTGCGCCCGCACGCTCTTCATCCGAGGGCATCGGGACACCATAACTCAACCCATGTGCCTGCCAACTGAGGGCAAAGACACCACCCGCACGCTTCGCGTCGAAATCTTGCTGCGAAACGCCGGTGAACACCTCACCGCCCGCCTGGTCCGGCCGGGTGATCACCCGCCGGATCAGACGAAACCCCGGATCGCGCGCAGAAAGCGCCGCCATGACGCTGTCCTTGCCTACACCCGAAGGGCCCACCACAGCGATGACCGGCACCTGCCTCATGCCACTGCCTCTGGCGTAAAACCCGAGACATCGACCACCCGGTCGCACACCCACGCCCGCGCTTCGATATCGTGAAAGATACCGACGATGGCCGCGCCGCGCGCCTTGGCCTCCTCGATCAGCTCCAGAACCACCGCCCGGTTTTCCGCGTCCAGACTCGCTGTCGGCTCGTCCAGCAACAATGCCGGATAGGCATGGGCAAAGCCGCGCGCAATGTTCACTCGCTGCTGCTCGCCCCCCGAAAAGGTGGTGGGGCTCAGCGACCAGAGCCGCTCGGGAATGTTGAGGCGGTCCAGCAAGGCCTCGGCCCGCGCCCGCGCGGTGTCGGGATCGATCCCCAGCGCCAAGAGCGGCTCGGCCACCACCTCGACCGTCGGCACCCGTGGCACCACCCGCAGAAACTGGCTGACATAGCCCAACACCTCACGCCTCAGCCGCAGGATCTCGCGCGGCTCGGCCCGAACCACATCCAGTCCGCCCACAAGGACAGAGCCGGAGGCAGCCAGATAGTTGCCATAGATCACCCGCATCAGCGTGGACTTGCCCGCCCCCGACGCACCGGTCAGCGCCACGCATTCGCGAGGCTCCACATGCAACGAGGCCCCCTCCATCACCCGGATCACCGCGCTTCCCTGATTGTGCAGGGTGAAACTCTTGCTCACCTCACGGATGTCGATCATCCCAAATCCCTTTCATTTCGCCCCAAATACTCCGGGGGAGCGCCAAAGGCGCGGGGGCAGCGCCCCCTCACACCTGCAACACGCTCGACACCAGCAGCTGGGTATAGCCATGCTGCGGATCGTCCAGTACCTGATCGGTCAGACCGCTCTCGACCACGCGCCCGTCCTTCATCACCATCAGCCGGTCGGCCAACAGCCGCACCACCGCCAGATCATGGGTGACGATGATGGCGCTCAAACCCATCCGCTGCACCAGCCCGCGCAAAAGGTCGAGAAGACGCGCCTGCACGCTCACGTCGAGCCCACCCGTTGGCTCGTCCATGAACACCAGCCGGGGACCTGTCACCAGGTTGCGCGCGATCTGCAAGCGCTGCTGCATGCCGCCGGAGAACGCCGAAGGCCGGTCGTCGATCCGGGCGCCGTCGATCTCGACCCGGTCCAGCCAATCGAGCGCGGCCGCGCGGATGCGGGCATAATGCCGATCCCCGACGGCCATCAGCCGTTCACCGATATTGCCGCCCGCGGACACCGACATGCGCAGCCCGTCGCGGGCATGCTGGTGAACAAAGGCCCAGTCGGTACGGCTCAGCATCCGCCGTTCGGGCTCGGACATGGTGACCGTATCCACCGGCCCCATGTGCCGGGTGTCAAAGATCACCTGCCCCGCATCGGGCACCAGGTGGCCCGCCAAACAGTTAAGCAATGTCGACTTGCCGGATCCGCTTTCGCCCACGATCCCCATCACCTCGCCGGGATAGAGATCGAAACTTACATCCGTGCAGCCGATCCGCGCGCCATAGCGCTTCTCGATTCCCGCGACCCGCAACAAAGGACTCATCCCTCACCTCCCGCGCCCAGGATTTCTCCGAAATCCTGTTCAAAAAATTTCGTCGAAATTTTTGCCCCCGCTCCGACCGCACCGCTCATGCCGCCGCCTCGCGGCGTGTGCGGCAGTAATCGGTGTCCGAACACACGAATATCCGCCCGCCCGCATCGTCCATGATCACCTCATCCAGATAGCTGTCTTGGGCACCGCACAAGTCGCAAGCGTGCTCGGCCTTTGTCGCCTCGAACGGGTAATCCTCGAAATCGAGGCTGACGACGCGAGTATAAGGCGGCACCGCATAGATGCGCTGTTCGCGCCCGGCGCCAAAGAGCTGGATCGCCGCCATCTCCATCTTGGGGTTGTCGAACTTGGGGATCGGGCTTGGGTCCATCACATAACGCTCGGCCACCCGCACCGGATAGGCATAGGCGGTCGAGATCGCGCCATGCTGGCTGATATCCTCGTAAAGCTTCACATGCATCAGCCCGTATTCCTGAAGGCTGTGCATCTTGCGGGTCTCGGTCTCGCGCGGCTCCAGAAAGCGCAGCGGTTCGGGGATCGGCACCTGATAGACCAGGATCTGATCCTCGGTCAGCTCCGCCTCGGGGATGCGGTGCCGGGTCTGGATCACCGTTGCCTCCCGCGTCGCCTCGGTCGTGGCCACCCCGGCCGTGCGTTCAAAGAACTTACGGATCGACACCGCGTTGGTGGTGTCGTCGGCGCCCTGGTCAATCACCTTCAGCCGGTCCTCAGGCGTCAGCGTCGCGGCCGAGACCTGCACCCCGCCGGTGCCCCAGCCATAGGGCATCGGCATCTCGCGGCTGGCAAAGGGCACCTGGTATCCTGGTACCGCCAGCCCCTTGAGTATGGCCCGACGGATCATCCGCTTGGTCTGCTCGTCGAGATAGGCGAAGTTGTAAGCTTGATCAGTCATTCCGCGGCCTCCCTTGGCGCAATGCGCTCTTCGGCCTCGCGGCGCAGCTTGCGGACCAGTTCCAGTTCCGATTGGAAATCGACGTAATGGGGCAGCTTGATATGCTCCAGAAACCCGGTGGCCTGGATGTTGTCGCAATGGCTCAGCACAAATTCCTCGTCCTGCGCCGGGGCGCCAAGATTGTCCTCGCCCAGTTCCTGCCAGCGCAGGGCGCGGTCTACCAGCGCCATGGAAATCGCCTTGCGCTCGGACTGACCGAACACCAGCCCATAGCCGCGCGTGAACTGCGGCGGCTCGGTCTTTGACCCCTTGAACTGGTTCACCGTTTCGCATTCGGTCAGCTCGACCTCGCCGATCTCGATGGCGAAACCCAGTTCGGGAACCTCCATCTCGACCATGACCCGCCCGATGCGCAGCTCGCCAACAAAGGCATGGTTGCGGGCATAGCCGCGCTGGGTGGAATAGGCCATGCCGAGCACAAACCCCTCATCCCCGCGCGCCAGAGATTGCAGGCGCAGGGCGCGATCAGCGGGAAACTCCAGCGGTTCGCGGGTCAGATCGCGCGGCGCGGCCTCGCTCTCGGGTTCGGACTGGATCAGCCCCTCTTGCCCCAGAAACTCGGTGATATGCGGCGTTGGCTCGCGACGCGGCGGCGCGCTTGGTGCGGGCGGCACCGCGCCCTCGGCGGCCAGTTTGAAATCCAAGAGGCGATGGGTGTAGTCGAAGGTCGGCCCCAGCACCTGCCCGCCCGGCGCATCCTTGAACGTGGCCGAGATACGGCGGTCGCAGGCCATTGCGCCGGTATCGACCGCGCGGCTTGCGCCAAAGCGCGGCAGGGTAGTGCGATAAGCGCGGATCAGAAAGATCGCCTCGATCAGGTCGCCGCGCGCCTGCTTGATCGCCAGCGCGGCCAGGTCGGGATCGTAAAGCGAGCCCTCGGCCATCACCCGGTTGACCGCCAGGCTCAATTGTTCGCGGATCTGGGCAAGGGAGAGTTCGTCGACCGACGTATCGCCCCGCCGCTCCTCGGCCAGCCAGGCATGGGCGTTCTCGATGGCGCGCTCGCCCCCTTTGACGGCAACATACATGGCCTAGCCCTCCACGCGAATGGTGGTACTGCGCGGCAGGGCCGCAACCCGGTCGCCGCAGGTAAAGAAGAAATCGCAGCCCAGCGGGTAAAGGATCGCGTTGCCCTGCAACGCGCCCGCGTCCGGCAGCGACAGGCGCGCGGTGTC
The DNA here is from genome assembly GCF_059612545.1 of Ruegeria sp. SAZD011. NCBI lineage: Bacteria > Pseudomonadati > Pseudomonadota > Alphaproteobacteria > Rhodobacterales > Roseobacteraceae > Ruegeria > Ruegeria sp. SAZD011. The sequence continues at coordinate 402,133 of NZ_JBXWQU010000022.1, forward strand.
GCGGATGCCCGGACCGGTCAGCACCGCGCCTGCGTTTTCCAATGCGTCGCATTCGACGATCAGCGTGGCCGAGCGGTCGGGATATTCCGGTGTGCCGATCCGGTAGCGCGACAACGGCATCAGGTCGGTCCATCTGCCCAGCGCGAAATCGGCCTCTGCCGCATCGACCAATGGCGCACCTGTGTGAAAGCTCAGCCATTGGCGCACAGCGTCGGTGTCCGCCGCCCCGGCCAGATGCACCCGCGTTTCCGGGTCGCAGAGCGTCAGCAACAATGTGCCCGCCGCAACCGAAAGGGGCGCGGGCGGCGCGGCGCCTGCGATCCTGCGGATGTCCCCCGGCCGCGCCATGACGGTCATCGCGGCGCGAAAGGCATGCGCCGCATCGACAGGCGCGTCGCGAAAGCCACCGGCATAAAGGCTCGATCCGTCCATCAATCCTCCCCCCTGACCAGCGTGAAGAATTCAACCTTGGTGGCGGCGGCCCGGGCGGCGCGGGTTTCGGCGCGCTCGGCCATCTGCGCGGCCAATGGGTTCAGCACGCGTGCGCGGATCCGGTCGGCGGCCTCGGTCTGCATCAAGGCGTCAATCATTGCCGCTGCCTCGGCCTTGACCCGCGAGCGACCCTGTACATAGGCATGACCCACGGTGCCATCGCCCAGCACCAGCGCGCAGCGAGTCACCGTCATCTCGCCCAGGTTGAAGGGGGCGCCGGTACCACCGGTGCGACCCCGCACCATCACGCCGCCGGTCTCGGGCGCGCGCAACCAGTCATAGGCGGGGCGCTCCTCGATCCGGTCCCACAGCGCCATCAGCGCTGCCTCGGGCGCGCGAGCCAGAAGGCCCATCCAGCCCTGCCGCGCCGCTGTGTCCTTTTCTTGATCCGCCATGAAAACCCCTTGGCCCGGTTGTCTACATTAGCTATACAACTAGACAAATATTAGCGGGTTGCCCCCCATCCCGCAATCCACCCAACGATGAAGTTTTGATGACATGAGCCGCAGCCCCGTCTGGAAGACCATCGCGCTGAGCCTGACCGAAGACATCGCCGAGGGGCGTTATGGCGAAGGCGACCAACTGCCGACCGAGGCGCAGCTGGCCGCGACGCACGGCGTCAACCGGCACACGGTGCGCCGGGCGCTGGCGGATCTGGCCGATCAGGGGCTGGTGCATGCGCGCCGCGGCGCGGGTGTCTTTGTCGCCGCCCGGCCCACCGACTACGCCATCGGCAAGCGGGTGCGGTTTCACAAGAACATCGCCGCCGGGGGCCGCATTCCGGGCAAACGCATCCTGACCCTGCTGACCCGTGCCGCCGATGCGGCCGAGGCCGAGGCGCTGAACCTGCCCGACGGCGCGCGCGTACATGTCTATGACGGGCTGTCACTGGCCGATGGCCAGCCCATCGCCGTGTTCCAGAGCGTGTTTCCTGCCGCACGTTTCCCCGGGCTTCCCGAGGTGCTGGCCGAGACCCGATCCGTCACCGCCGCTCTGCAACGGCTGGGGGTCGCGGATTTCACCCGGATCTCGACCCGCCTGACCGCCAGGCCCGCCAACGCCACCCAGGCGCTGCACCTGCGTTTGAACGAGGGGGCGCCGCTGATGTTCTCGACAGGGATCAATGTCGATCCCGACGGGCAGCCTGTGGAATACGGTCGCACCTGGTTTGCCGGCGACCGGGTGACATTGACCTTGGGCGCTGACTGAACCGCGCCTTGATCGGCATCAAGGTACAGACAGCGGGACCATGGCTAGGCTACGTATATGAGCGATACAAACCCCACCGGGCTAGATGCCTATAAACCCGCCGAAATTGCCCACCTGGTGGAAACCGCAGGCGTGGCCAAGGCCGGGCTCAGCGCCGCGCAGACCCTGACGCTGGCTGTGCTGGCGGGGGCCTTCATCGGCTTTGGCGGCGCCGCCTATACGATGGTGATGACCGGAGCGGATGCGGGCTTTGGCCCGGCGCGTTTTCTGGGCGGGGTGGTGTTCTCGCTGGGGCTGATCCTTGTCATCGTCGGCGGCGCCGAGCTGTTCACCGGCAACGCGCTGATGGTAATGGCGGCGGTGGACCGGCGGATCACGCTGGCCGCGCTGTTGCGCAACTGGGGGCTGGTCTATCTGGGTAATCTGCTGGGCGCGGTCGGGCTGGCGCTGGCCTTTGGCCTTTCCGGCCTGCTGGACGGGCCGATGGGCGAGACCGCCCAGACCATCGCGCGCGGCAAGGCGGCACTGGAACCCGGCGCGGCCTTCATGCGCGGGGTGCTGTGCAATGCGCTGGTCTGCCTCGCGGTCTGGCTGACCTTTGCCGCGCGCACGGCGGCAGGCAAGATCCTGGCCATCCTCTGGCCGATCTCGGGGTTCGTGCTGCTGGGGCTGGAACACTCGGTGGCCAATATGTACCTGATCCCGCAGGGCATGCTGGCCGGGGCTGAGGTGACATTCGGCGCGGCGCTGTCGAACCTGCTCTGGGTCACACTGGGCAATATCCTCGGCGGGGCGGGCGGCGTGGCGCTGGCCTATCGCTTTGCCTATCTGCGATAGCCCCCGGTCATGACCGACCCCTATCAGACAGCAGATGCCGAAACCCGTGCCCAGGCCCGCGCACTGATCAACACCGCGCGGTATGGGGCGCTGGCGGTGCTGCAACCGGGTGGCCTGACCCCGTCGGTCAGCCGCATTGCGCTGGCCACCGATGCGCAGGGCATGCCTGTCTCGCTGATCTCATCCCTTTCCGCCCATACCACCGCTTTGGAGACAACCCCGGCCTGTGCCCTGCTGATCGGAGAGCCGGGCGGCAAGGGCGACCCGCTGGCCCATCCACGCCTGACCCTGCATTGCACCGCGCGACAGGTCTTACGCGGCACATCCGAGCACGATACCTTGCGGGCCCGCTATCTGGCCCTGAGACCCAAAGCGGGGCTTTATGCCGATTTCGGTGATTTCCGCTTTGTCCGTTTCATCGTCACCGATGGCCTGCTGAACGCGGGTTTCGGCAGAGCGGTGCGGCTGAGCGCCAAAGATCTCGCGGCCTAGGCCCGCTTGCGCGCAGGCTCCTCGGCGAAACGCAGCGACACACCCTCTCCCGAGGCGCTGCCACGCAGGAACAGGTCAGGGGCGGCGACCTGCGGATAGGTTTCGACCCAATCGCGGAAGCGGTCATTGGTCACGATCCGTGCACCCAGTTCTTCGGCCTGTTCGATCAGCAGCGGGTCCGCAGGCGTCCCCTTGGGTGCCACATTGATATGGGACACCGGATAGCGCAGCGCCCGCGACAATTCGTGCGGCCCCATATATTTTGATCCCACGAGGTACCCCACATTTGCATCGAACCACAATAGCGGGGTCCAGCCATTGCGTACCAACCCTTCGACACATTGGCGCACCGTCTGCAGGTTGGGTGTCTCATCCCGCCAATAGAGCACGTTGGAGCCGTCGATCACGATCCAGACCGGCGCTCTGCGCAGTCTCTGACGCAGCACCAGAACCACGCCGACGACAACGCCCAGCGCCGCCGCCAACATGAGCGGCGTCAGGATCGGACCAAAGGTCAGCAAGGACCAGCCCAGCAAAAGCAGCGAACCGGCGAGAACTGCGAGAGAGACAATCATTGGGTGAATGTATCACCCAGTCACTCTCGCATAACAAGAGAAATTCGACGCGTCGACCGCCTGATCAACGCACCACATGTACCGCGCATTGCGCGTGGCGCACAACCTGGGTCGCGGTGGACCCCAACAGCAGATCCTGCATGCCGGGGCGGTGCGAAGAGATGATGATCAGATCGGGATTGTTCGCCTCGGCCCAATCCAGGATCGAGCGCCCCGAATGCCCCTCGACCAGAACGCCGGTGGCGTTGGGAAGCTGGGCGGCCAGCGCATCGAGTTCCTTTTTCAGCGCCTTGCGCGCCTCGGCCAGGTAATCGGTCGGCATGTACGAGATCGCATAGGCCGGAATATGTTCGACCACATGCAGCAGGGTGACCCGCGCTTCAGGGGTAGCCAGAAGTTTGGCCAGTTTCAGCGGACCGGATACGTCGCGTTCGGCATCGAACGAGATCGGTACAAGGATGTTGTGATACATGTGTCGCGCCTCCGTTTGGGAATAGCGACAGAATGCCCCGGCTAGCCCGAACGAACCTTGATCCAGATCAGGACAGCTTTCAGTCGCTGTCGAAGGTCTCGGCCACCTCGTACATAACCGGCTCGAAGCTTTTGCACATCTCGTTGATGCGACGATTACGCTCGCGCATTTCGGGCGTGCGCAGCATGGCCAGAAAATCCTCGCGCCGCTGCCATTGCGAATAGTTGGCGATACGGGTCTGGGCATCGTTCACATGCAGGCCGGCCGCGACGAAACCGGGCTGTTTCGAGATGAAATCGGCATAGGCCTCGGTCAGCGCCTCTAGCAGGTCCTGACAGGTGCCGGGCGTCATTTCAAAGGTCGTGATGACAGTCTGAACCGGGGCAGCTTTGGCGATCTTGGGCATGGGGTTTCTCCTGCGAATGCAGGGCCAGCCTAGCACAGGTCTTGGGTTCTCATAACCCCAGAGCAGCCTCGATTTCCCGCATCAAACCAGTTACTTCGCCATGAGCCGGACCCTTGGGCGCCTCCAGCGCGGCGCGACCATGCCCCAGTGTTTCGGCATAGGTAACACGGTTTGCCAGTGCCGATTTCGCCAGTTCGGCCTTCAGCTCTTGCGCCTTGGTCGCCACATCCTGCGCCAGTCGCGTTCCGGGGCGATTGCGGGTCATCACCATCAGCGCCGGCTTGTCCTCGCGCTCGGCCAGGTAGAGCACCATTTCCACCGCCCACAGGTCCAGATGAGAGGTCGCGACCGGGATCAGCACCAGATCGGCCTCGCGCAACGCAGGGCGAAGGTCGCTGTCGGCCTTGGGCGGGGTGTCGATGATGACGATGTCATTGTCCTTGGCCAGCTTGCGCACCTCATAGCTGACCCCCCAGGCCGAAGCGGTTGAAAACTCCAACCCCGGATCGCCGCCAGCCTCAAGCCGCGCCATGAACCACCGTCCGGCGGAACCCTGCGGATCGGTATCCATCAGCGCCACCCTCTTGCCCGCACGGGCAAATGCAACGGCCAGGTTCACCGCCAGCGTGGTCTTGCCAGACCCACCTTTTTGCTGTGCGACCGTGATGACATGTCCCATGCGGCGACTCCTTATGCTGCATCGCAGCATAACATCGCACCCTGTGTACACAACGGCAAAAGCCTGACGCTCCTGCGGCACAACCGCACTAACCAATCGTTAACCAATCCCGGCAAGGCTGGCGTTGGAGGGTGCGGAATGGGCCGCCTGCTGATTGTCTTGTGGATTTGCATGACTGTCGCCAGCCCGGCGGCGGCGGGCGCATGGCTGCGCGAAAAGGGACACGGATTCACGTCGGTCTCGGCAACGCTGTTCCGGTTTCAGGGCCTCACCGACTACAAGACCGCGGTCTATGCCGAATGGGGCTTGGCCAGGCGCCTCACCATGGGCATCGACATCAATGAACTGCCGGGCGTGACCGGACATGCCCTGATCTTTGCGCGCTATCCGATCCGGGACATGGGCACCAGGGGCCGGCTCGCTGCCGAACTGGGCCTTGGGGCGCATCACTGGCTGGGCGACTGGGCGCCGATGAGCAAGCTCACGCTTTCCTATGGCAAGGGGCTCGAGACACGCTGGGGCAATGGCTGGCTGGCAGTCGACACCGCATGGGAGAGACGGAACGGCACCGAAACCGACATCTACAAGCTCGACCTGACCGCAGGCCTGTCTACTGCGAGGCGTATTGACCCGATGTTGCAGGTTGAAACCGCCTATGTGCCGGGCCATCCGCTGTTCTGGACCGTGACGCCCTCGCTCTTGATCGAGGGCGGCAAGGGAAAGACGTGGGTCCTGGGCCTTGAACGCAAATCCGACCTGCCCGGAAGCTTCAACATCAAGTTCAGCCTCTGGCGCGAGTTCTGACTGGAAAAGGGGCCGCAACCGCGGCCCCAACGCTCCCCACCCGACCGGACTATTTGTCGGCACGGACCGTGACGAAAACGGTTCCCGTGACAGGCTCGCTCCAGCGCAGGCGAAGCTGATCCTGATTGGTTCCCTGCTGCACCTGGGCATAAGGGGCCAGATAGGCCACCGCCCCGCCCGAGTCCCGCAGCGGCCCCTGCGGTACCACCGCATCGACACCGCGCGTTTCGGCGCCGAAAGGCAAAGTCGCATCGGTGTTGATCAGCCAGTTGTCCGATGCGCTGGTCTGATCCACCTCGAGCCGCAACGGGTTGGCGCTGCGCGTGCTGACACCGTGATAGGTGTTCCCCTGATAGATCAGGTCCCGCGTGCGGTCGAAATTGAGCCCCGAGAAGCTGGTATCGACCCGCTCCGCCCGATCGATATAGCCGTTGATCGACCGGAACTTGTTTCCGGTCACCGTCATACCGTTGATGAAATGCCCCACCCCGTGCGGCTTGATCACGATATAGCTGAACCAGGGCGCCACCTCGCCCGACAGAAAGATGTTGTCGGTGATGCTCATCGCACTGAACGAGAACCCGCCGGTGAAATCCGGGTTTGGATCCTGTTCGTTGGTCCATTCCAGGCTGCAATTGTCGACATAGTTCTCGGCAAAGGTGGCGCTGGAATAGGTCCCGATCAGCACGATCCCCGCCGCGCGCGGACCGTTGGCAACGGCATCGCCCTGAAAGAAGTGATTGCCCAGGATCATGTGGTTCTGTCCCGCCATGACGGCAAAGTGCCGGAACCGAGTTGCCCGGCAATGGCGCAGCTTGACGTCGTTGGCATTGGTGTTGAACCCGATGCTGCTGCGGTCTGGCACATTGAGCGCCTCCTCCGCCGACAGGAACTGGCACCCGTCGATCAGCATGCCCTGGCAGCCGCCGCCGATTGAGGTGATGCCGCGATCCTTGGGTCGGCTGACAAAGCAATCATACAGCGCAAAGGTCGAGCCAAACGGCGCCAACCGAATAGCGCTGCAATGCGTGTTGCACTGGAACTCGATGTTCTGCATGTTGAACTTCGACAGCGAGCTGAAGCCGCTGAAATCCAGCATATACTTGAAGCTGTGAAAGGTGAACACCTGGGTGCCCGCCGCATCGTAGAGAGGGGCGTTCAACGTGATCTCGCCCGCGCCCACGTTCTTCGAGCGCACATAGATTTCGCGCCCGACACCCGCGCCGGTTACCAGAGACCCCACCGGGATGTTTGCGATATTCGTGACATTGCTCAGCTTGCGCGCATCATTGGGATCATAGGTTGCCTGCGACGTATAGGTATCCGTATCCCACGCGGGACCAGAGACAGCGACCAGCTGACCATTGCGGATGACCCGGCGGGTGGAAAAACTGGTCCGGTTCGGAACCGCCGCCTGCATGTCGATCGGCGCGGTGACCGACACGTTGCGCCCGCCCATGTCCAGCGATTCGTGATCCGATCCGTTCAGCAGCGCCTGAAACGCCTTTCGAAACGCGGTTTCCTCGTCCCCAAAGGCCTCGATATAGGTGGGAAGGTCGAAACTCTTGGTCAGCAGCAGCATCTTGTCGACAGGCATGGTGACCGTGCCCTCGAATTCGATCTCCGACGCCAGGCTGACCGTCTGGCCAAGGAAATACGTACCAGCGGGCACGAACACCCGGCGCCCTCCTGCCGCAGAATCGGCGGCCTCGAACGCCGCCGAATCGTCTGTGACGCCATCGCCCACCGCACCATAGTCGCGCACGTCGACCTGGCTCAGCATATCGCGCAGAAATGCGCCGGTGATGTCCGTGATCTCGATATCGTCGATCCGGACAATGCCGCCATTCGACCCTTCAAGGTCAAGGCCGAAATGGCCATACAGCGCCGAGGCGCCCCAGACCATGTCAACGCCGCCACGATTGCCCGAGCCGACGATCCCCGTCACCTCGACCACGTCGCCATAGGTCGTCAGCGTCGTCGACGGCCCCTGCTCCGTCACCCCGCCGATATGAGCGCCGCCCGCGCCGCCGGCCCATCCGGCCACCCGGACGCTGGGCAGATTGCCGCTGATCGCCTTGATCCGCACCTTGATCTGAAGGTAGCAACCGGGCTGCAACGGTGTTTGCCCCATATATCGCAGTTTCTGGACCGAAGCTGTCTTTTGCAGTTCCAGGCAGCCGCCGAAATCGGCATCCGCCGGAACAAAGGCGGCATTCGGCGCACCGTCGTAGGTATCCGATCCCGGTGTGCCGTCGCCACTCGACCACACGTTCAATCCCTGTTGAAAGGCGCGCGGCATAAAGTTGATGCCGTCGGTGATTGCCTTGTTCATCCAAATCCCTTTCCCAATCGCGCCGCAGGCAAGCTGCTCAGGCGCTTTCATGTGACGGGTCCGGGCCGCACCCGAACGCGCCAAATGGGTAGGTCAAAGGGATTAATTCCGGCTCATGGCATCGTGACGGTGATGTTGCCTCAGACCGACGGGCGCGGCATCTCCAGAAGCTGCACCGCGTTGATCTTCCAGCCACTTTCCAGATTAACCATCTGGTAGGCAAGCAAGTGCGCCCGCCCCTGTGCATCGGTCACCTGCACCAGTTTCCAAAGCGCGCCTTCACGTTGCTGCAACTCCAGATAACGAATTTTGGCCGGTCGCCAGACCATTGGATAGCCGTTGCGGACCATAGCACCGAAATTCTCGGGCGTTCTGAAGATGTCGCGAATCGTCGGGCTGGCATAGGTAAATGCAGTGACAAGATCGTCCGCCAGAAAGGCCTCGAACTGGTTGCCGATCACGGTCTCGATCTCGTTGCTCTGGGCCTGAACCGGTCCCGCCAGACCGGCACAACAGGCAAGCACGAACAGAAATTGACGCATGATGTGTCTCCTCGTTCCCTGAGGAGTTATACGCAGCGCAAAGCCCCCCGGATCAGTCCAGATCGGTCCAGGGCCAGGGTTTCACGTTGCTCGCCGCAGTCTGGAACCGCGCCGCCTTGGCGATCCAAATGCCCAGATCGGTACCAAAATCCGCCAACCGCTCGTTAGGCTGGCTTTTGCTGACGGCCATGATGATGAATTGCACCACCGTCACAACCGCCAGAATGGTCTGCGCCAGGTTGATCATGATCGCAATCAGGATCATGTGCAGCAATCGCCACCACAGGCTGTCCGGCTCTTTCGGCTCGGGCCGCTCTCCATGCATCCGACCCTGAAACTGGTCTTCATCCGGTATCGCCATACCATCCTCCATGCCTCTGGCCTGCACAGATTACCATAGTTGGCAGCGCCCGCCAGCAGGCGGCGCCGCCAACCCGGCAAGAACTCTGCGAGGAGCGATCTTTAGGCCAGCTCGCCCGCCAGCGCCTTGTCGATCAGCGCGATGGTCTCGGGGATGCCGTAAAGCGCGATGAACCCGCCAAAACGCGGGCCCTGCGACGCGCCCAACAACACCTCATAGAGCGCCCCGAACCAGGCGCGCAGCGGGTCGAACCGGTCACGGCCCACCGCATAGACGATGGATTGCAGCGCCTCGTCCTCGACCGGCCCGTCATAGGCGGCCAATTGCGCGCGCAACTCAACCAGCGCCTCGCGCTCGGCCTCGGTCGGCGCCCGGTAGACCCGCGTCGGCTTGACGAAATCGTTGAAGTAGCGCACCGCAAACCCGGCCGCCTGATCCAGATCCGGATGGCTCTCGGCGCTGGCCTCGGGCGCATAGCGGCGGATGAAGCCCCACAGCGCCTCCTTGTCCTCGGCCCCCGACACGCTGGCCAGGTTCAGCAGCATTCCAAATGGCACAATCAGGGTCGAGGCAGGCACATCGCCGCCGTGGATGTGCCAGACCGGGTTGTTCAGCTGCGCCGCCAGATCCTGGGTCGGATAGGCGCGCAACTGCTGGTGATACTCGTCCACCGCCTTGGGGATCACGTCGAAATACATCCGCTTGGCGGTCTTCGGCTTCTGGTACATGAAATAGGCTAGGCTTTCCGAGCTGGCATAGGTCAGCCATTCGTCGATGCTCACCCCGTTGCCACTCGACTTGGAAATCTTCTGCCCGTTCTCGTCCAGGAACAGCTCATAGGTGAAATGCTCAGGCGCGGGCACGCCCAGCACCCGGCAGATGCCATCATAGATCGGCGTGTTGGTCGAGTGATCCTTGCCGTACATCTCGAAATCGACGCCCAGCGCCGCCCAGCGCGCGCCAAAATCGGGCTTCCATTGCAGCTTCACGTTGCCGCCTGTCACCGGCAGCGTCCATTCGCGCCCGTCCTCGTCGTCAAAGGTGATGGTGCCATCCTTGGCGTTCACCTCTTTCATCGGCACATACAGAACCCGCCCCGTCTCGGGGTGGATCGGCAGGAAAATCGAATAGGTCTGCTGCCGTTCCTCGCGCAGCGACTTCAGCATGATCTTCATGATGTCGTCATAGCGTTCCGCGGCGCGCAGCAGGATCTCGTCGAACTGACCCGACTTGTAGAACTCGGTCGCCGAATAGAACTCGTACTCGAACCCGAAGGTATCGAGGAACCGCCGCAGCATGGCGTTGTTGTGATGGCCAAAGCTTTCGTATTCGCCAAACGGATCGGGGACCGAGGTCAGCGGCTTTTGCAGATGCTCGCGCAGCATGTCCTGGTTGGGCACGTTGCCCGGCACCTTGCGCATCCCGTCCAGATCGTCCGAGAAACAGATCAGCCGGGTCGGAATATCGCTGATCTCCTGAAAGGCACGGCGGATCATCGTGGTGCGCGCCACCTCTCCGAACGTGCCGATATGCGGCAGGCCCGAGGGGCCATAGCCGGTCTCGAACAGAACATATCCCTTCTCCGGCGGCGCCTTCTCATAGCGTTTGAGCACCCGACGCGCTTCTTCAAAGGGCCAGGCCTTGGACGCAAGTGCGAGTTCACGCGAGTCGGACATGTCAATCTCCATCGGGGAAGGAAGGGCGCCCCATGCGCCCGGCCCGGCTGTCCTATTGTGCCAGTGCAGCATGAGTCAATAAATGCTGGCGCCAAACCGCGCTATTTGTGACTTTTTTCGACGATCCAGTCGAGGATACCGAGCACATGCGGCGGAGCGGCCAAGCCCTCTCTCGCAGCGATGAAATAGCCGCGCGTGGATACCGCCTCGGGACCCTCCAGCCGGACCAGCGCGCCGGCCTCCAGAAACCGATCCAGCACCCCGTCCCAGCACAGGCAAACCCCCTGCCCCGCCAACGCCGCATTGACCAACATCGCATAAGAGCTGAAGTCCAGAACCCGGGCCTTGTGCGGCATCGGCACACCGACCGCGCGAAACCAGCTTGGCCAGTCATGCCACTGACTGCGCGCCGTTTCCATCGTCAACAGGGTCATGCGGGCGAAATCGTAGCTGTCGCCATTCATCTCGCGCCGATCCAGATAGAGTGGACTGGCGGCCGGAAACACACCCTCGCCCAGCAGCCGCGTCTCTCCGCCGCCTTCGGCCAGCCCGAACCGGATTGCGATGTCGCCTGGCCGGGTGGCCTCGCCATACTCCTGGCTTATAATCCTGATCGTCACATCCTCAAAGGCGGCCTCCAGATCTCCCAGTTGCGGGATCAACCAGAACGCGACAAAGCCTGACGGCGCGGTTACCGTCACCACCTTGCCCTGTGCCGACTGTCTGATTTGTGCCACCGCGGCCTCGATCTGGCCAAACCCGCCTTGCAGCGCCCGCAACAAATCCCTGCCCGACTGGGTCATTCGAACCGGTTTGTGGCTGCGATCAAACAGCGGACAGCCCAGGTCGGCCTCCAACATGGCAATCCGGCGCGAAACGGCGGGCTGTGAGACGTTCAATTCCGCCGCCGCGGCGGTTAGTGTTCCGCGTCGTGCAGCCGCGTAAAAAGCCGTCAGTCCCGAGAAGCTTGGCAAGCGATCCATATCATAACCTCAGCGTATAATATGATGCAGTTTTACGCGATTGCGCGTGACCGGCAAGCACGACTATCAGGGCGCAAAGGGAAGGAGCCCATCATGACCGACATGCTCGACAGTTTCGCCGCCGATCTGACCGCAGCCACTCCGCTGCACCAGCCCGGCAACCTGCCGCATCCGCCGCATGCCATTCATGCCGATCATGTCCCGCTGTCGGGCGGGACCGACCCCACCTTTGGCGAAGTGCGCTGGCGGACCCTGATCAATGGCACGCCCACCGCACCGCGCGACATGGTGCTGGGCATTGCCGAATTCGGCCCGGGCCACCAGTTGCGCCCGCATCGCCACACGCCACCAGAGTTTTACCTTGGCCTCGAAGGCTCGGGCACCGTCACCATCGACGGCGTGCCGCACGAGATCCGCCCGGGCGTCGCGCTCTATATTCCCGGCGATGCGGAACATGGCACCGTTGCCGGCCCCGAAGGTCTGCGCTTTGCCTATGGCTTTGCCTCGGCCAGCTTCGAGGCGATCGAGTATCGCTTTACCGCCAGCGCCTGATTGCCGCAAACCGTCTGGCGCGCAAGGAGTTGAACCCCCCGCGCGCCAACCCTATCCTGCCCTGCGACGCAACCCCATTGGCAGGACCGATCATGACCGAGCAACCGACCCACCCGATGACCCCGCAGGATTGCCTGGTCGCGATCATGATGGCGATCTCCGCCTCGGACGAAAACATCCGCACCGCCGAACTGGTCAAAATCCAGTCGGCGGTGAACATGCTGCCGGTTTTTGCCGACTACGACATTGACCGAATGAAACAGGTCAGCCAGGTGGTGTTCGACCTGTTCGAACAAGAGGACGGGCTGGACGCTCTTTTTGGCCTGGTCCGTGACAACCTGCCCGAACGCCTGTTCGAAACCGCCTATGCCCTGGCCTGCGACGTCGCTGCCGCCGACGGCACCCTCGCTGAAACCGAACTTCGGCTGCTCGAGGAAATCCGCTACGAGCTCAATATCGACCGGCTACATGCCGCAGCCATCGAGCGTGGCGCCCGTGCCCGTCACGTGGTCTGAAAGCACTTTGCAAGGTTAGCACCGGGCGCTTGACGCGCGGCCCGTGCCTCAACTGCCGTATATCGCGCCCCATCGCTCGATCAGCGCTTGCTGAAGCTTCTTCGACCGCGCATTCCAGCCGCGCGCGCCTTCCGGGCGCTCGCGGTCTTCGGGCGGGATCGCCGCGCGCCGGTCGGTATCCGCGGTCAGGATCGCAAAGGCCAGCACCGTACCATCCGCTCCGGTCATGAAGCCACCCAGCCCCGAGACAAAGTTCAGCGTCCCGGTTTTAGCCGCCACCTTGATCGGATGCCCCTTCAACACGCGACCCTTTGGATCGCGCATCGGGATATCCTTCAGCAGGTGCGGCAACCGCCCGGTCTTGCCCGCCTGCACCAGAACCGCCACCAGATCCCGCGCCGTCATCCGCGACGCATCGCCCAGCCCCGAGTGATCGACCAACCGCGAGCCGCTCAGGCCATATCGCTCCGCCGCCCAGACCGTCATCTCTTCAGCCGAGGCACGCAACGTGGCCGGGCGCTTGCGCCGTGCAACGGTTGCCGCCAACCCAACCATCTCGGCGGTGAGATTGGTAGAGTATTTCAGCATGTCTCGCAGAATGTCTTCCAGCGGCGCACTGTCGTGATGAACCAGCATTTGTGCGCTCGCGGGCAATGACCTGACGACCTCGACCCGCCCCAGGACCATACCGTTCGACCGCGCCAGCGTCTGGAACACGTCCCCGGCATAGAGCGCCGGCTTGCGCACCGGCAGCCACCGCGCGCCGTCCTGGCCCAGCGCCTGGCTCGCCACCGTCCAGCTGTCGATCCGCTGGCGCTGCTCATAGGTATAGATCGGCAGCGCCCGGTTCACCACCTTCATCTCGGCTATCGCAACCACAGGTCTGATCTTGCTGCTGCGGGCGTCCATGCTGACGTTCCAGCCCTTGCCAGCCCGCTTCCACTCGAAATGCACGCGGTTGAAATTCAGCGCGATGCCTGACACCGAGGGGCTATAACCCACATGCTCGGGCTGTTCGGGGTCAATGCTGTAAACCTCAGGCAAGGCACCGTCATAAACCTTGAAAGCACCGCGCACCTCGCGCAATCCACTCTCCTTCAGTGCCCGCGCCAAGGCGGCCAGCGCATCGGTATCAAGGGTCGGGTCACCACCACCCGCCAGGATCAGATCCCCCTTGAGCACCCCGTTCTCGACCGACCCATCAGCCAGAACCCGCGTCCGGAACCGATGCGAGGGTCCGAGTGTCTCCAGGGCATAGAGCGCGGTCAGCGCCTTGGCGACACTTGCCGGCGGCAGGGCCAGCCCCGGCTCGACCGTTTCCAGCTCCAGCCCGGTCTCGGCATCGGCGACGGCAAAGGCAACCCGTCCCGACAGGCCCGATCCCGACAGCACCGCTTCGGGACCGGCAAGCGCCTGCGCGTCCTTGGGTCTGAGCGGTGGGCGCAGCGACAATGCGGGGGCTTCGGCATAGGCCGCGGAATGGCTCAGCGCCGCGCCAAGCCCCGCCAGGAAAACACGTCTGGAAATCACTTCAACCATGCCGCAATAAAAACCCAGTGACCCGCGCCGCACAAGCGGTGGTTTCGCATTTCGCCCCCGCTTTCATCATGTTACGGCGCGGGCATGGGCCGCGCCATCGGAATCATGTTCATCGCCATGTCGCTGATCCCCGCGGGGGACCTGGCTGGCAAGTTGCTGACCGGGACTTATGGGGCGGCGCCCATCTATGTGGCCTGGTCCCGCTTTACGCTGGGGTTGTTGCTGCTGGTGCCTTTCGTGCCGACCTCCGCATGGCGTCTGCTCGCCAATTGGCGGATCTGGTTTCGGGCGCTGCTGCTTGCCGGTGGCATCCTGTCGATACAATCCGCCCTGAGGACCGAGCCTCTGGCCAATGTCTTTGCTGCCTTCTTTGTCGGACCGATCCTCAGCTATGCCCTCTCGGCGCTTCTGCTACGAGAGCCCGTGACTGCGCTGCGAACGCTCCTGATGCTACTCGGCTTCTGTGGCGTATTGCTGGTGGTCCGCCCGGGGTTCGGCGGTTCACCCGGTCTGATGCTGGCCCTGCTGGCGGGCTGTTTCTATGGCGGGTTCCTGACCGCGTCGCGCTGGCTCAGCCCGCTGGGCTCACCACTGGCGCTCAGCCTCACGCAGCTGGCCATTGCCGGACTGGTGCTGATGCCCTTTGGCCTCGCCGCCCTGCCCCCCTTAACACCGCAGGTGGCGGGGTTAACACTGGCCAGCGCACTGGGCTCGATGCTGGGCAACCTGCTCTTGCTGGTGGCCTATGCCCATGCCCCGGCAACCCGGCTTGCGCCGCTGGTCTATTTCCAACTTCTCGCCGCAACCGGGTTGGGCTGGGCAGTGTTCGGCGATCTGCCCGATCTGTGGACATGGGCGGGATTGTCACTGGTCCTGGGCGCCGGTCTCGCCTCGGCCCTGCTGCGCCGCTGACCAGCCGCCCGCCGCCCGGATCCGGGTCGAGCTGACATCGACCATCGGCACATTGACGAAACACCAGGCCGGAGCGTCAGAGCGCCCCAACAGGTGCCGCGCGTGACCGTCGATCCGATAGGGTGCATAGGCCCGCGCCGCCGGTGACATCCGGGCCGAGATCCGATCCCCCGGCCGCGCCAGCACACCGACCGGCACCGTTTCCATGATCTGACGCCAGTCCTGCCAACGGTGTAGCTGCGCCAGGTTATCGGCGCCCATCAACCAGACAAACCGCACCCGCGGATAAATCCGCCTGAGCGCCGCAATCGTATCTGCCGTTGCCCGCGTGCCCAGATGGGTCTCGATATCGGTGACATCCACGCGGGGATGCCGCATCATCGCGCGGGCCGCTTCCATACGCCGATCCAGCGGCGCCGGACCTCGTGTCTTGAGCGGGTTGCCGGGCGTCACCAACCACCAGATCCGGTCCAGCCCGAACATCTTCAGCGCTTCGCGCGTCACATGCACATGCCCCGCATGCGGCGGATCAAACGACCCGCCAAACAGCCCGATCACCTGCCCGGGCCGCGCATATGGAAAACCCTGTCTCATGAACTGCTTGCTTGGCGCTTGCGTCCCGCCTTGTCAATCGGCAGGCCGCACCGCATCGCCCAGCCTGATCAGGCCCGGCTCCAGTACCTCGGCGCACCAGCCGCCATGCCCGCGCACCGCCGAATAGCCGCCGGAGCCAAATGTCTCTTCCATCCGGGAACAGGGCGCGCAGATCACCGTCAAGCGCAGAACCGCCCCGCCCAGCCGCAAAGGCCGATCCTTGAGCGCCGCCAGGTTGATCCCCTCGACCACGATATTGCGCCGCAGATCGAACGGAGAGACCGCCCCGCGCCCCAGATACGACCCGATGGCGCTCAGATGCTCGCCCTGCACCAGCGTCACCGCCCGCTTGCCGGGCCGGCCGTGATCGCCCGTCAGACCGCCAAGTCCGACAGGAACCTCGTCAACCGCGACCAGCGCCGCGCGCCGCTCGGGCCGCAGCCCGATCCAGCCGACCCGCCCCGGCTGCGCCCAGCCGCCTATAAGCTCTGTCAAACCGCTCATCGCTATCCCCGAAACCGCGCGCTTCATGCTGCACGGGGGCCAGGCCGGATACAATGCACAGCTGCGTCATCTTCGGTCACGCCAGCGATTGCCCCCATCCTCGCCATTCGCTATCACACCGGCCAACCCGACTTTCCCCGACCCAGAGGACACGACATGGCCGCCTATCAATATGTCTACCACATGCAGGGTGTTTCCAAGACCTACCCCGGTGGCAAGAAATGCTTCGAGAACATCCACCTGAGCTTCCTCCCCGGGGTCAAGATCGGCGTCGTCGGTGTCAACGGTGCCGGTAAATCGACCCTGATGAAGATCATGGCCGGCCTCGACAAGGATTTCACCGGCGAGGCCTGGGCCGCCGAGGGCGCCAAGGTCGGCTATCTTCCGCAGGAGCCGCAGCTCGACCCGAACCTGACCGTGCGCGAGAACGTCATGCTGGGCGTCAAGGCCAAGAAGGACATCCTCGACCGCTACAACGAGTTGGCGATGAACTACTCGGACGAGACGGCCGACGAGATGGCGCAATTGCAAGACCAGATCGACGCCGAGAACCTCTGGGATCTCGACAGCCAGATCGACGTCTCGATGGAGGCACTGCGCTGCCCCCCCGACGACGCCGATATCGCCAACCTCTCGGGCGGCGAAAAACGCCGCGTCGCGCTCTGCAAGCTCCTGCTCGAAGCGCCCGACATGCTGCTGCTGGACGAACCGACCAACCACCTGGACGCCGAAACCATCGCCTGGCTGCAACAGCACCTGATCGACTACAAGGGCACCATCCTGATCGTCACCCACGACCGCTACTTCCTGGATGACATCACCGGCTGGATCTTGGAACTCGACCGCGGCCGGGGCATCCCCTACGAGGGCAACTATTCCGCCTGGCTGGAGCAGAAGGCCAAGCGCCTGGAACAGGAAGCGCGCGAGGACAAGGCCAAGCAAAAGACGCTGGAACGCGAACTGGAATGGATGCGGCAGGGGCAAAAGGCGCGTCAGGCCAAATCCAAGGCCCGTATCCAGGCCTATAACGAGATGGCCAGCCAATCCGAGCGGGAAAAGGTCGGCCGCGCCCAGATCGTCATCCCCAACGGCCCGCGCCTGGGATCGAAGGTGATCGAGGTCAACGGCCTGTCGAAGCACATGGGTGACAAGCAACTGATCGAAGGGCTCGACTTCTCGCTGCCCCCCGGCGGCATCGTCGGCGTCATCGGCCCCAACGGTGCCGGTAAATCGACGCTGTTCAAGATGATCACCGGGCAGGAAAAACCCGACGCCGGCACCATCGAGATCGGCGATACGGTCAAGCTCTCCTATGTCGACCAGTCGCGCGATGACCTCAAGGACGGTGATACCGTCTGGGAGGCAATCACCGGCGGCGCCGAGATCATCCAGCTGGGCGATGCCCAGGTGAACAGCCGCGCCTACTGCTCGTCCTTCAACTTCAAGGGCGGCGACCAGCAGAAGAAGGTCTCGCTGCTCTCGGGCGGCGAGCGCAACCGGGTCCACATGGCGCGTCTGCTGAAAGAGGGCGGCAACGTCATCCTGCTCGACGAACCGACCAACGACCTCGATGTCGAAACCCTGCGCGCGCTCGAAGACGCGCTGGTCGATTTCGCCGGCTGCGCCGTTGTCATCAGCCACGACCGCTTCTTCCTCGACCGCATCTGCACCCATATCCTCGCCTTCGAGGGCGACGCACATGTCGAGTGGTTCGAAGGCAACTTCGAGGATTACGAAGAGGACAAGAAGCGCCGCCTGGGCCCGGATGCGCTGGAACCCAAACGGTTGAAGCACAAGAAGTTCGTGCGGTAGATACGCCGCATTTATCAACCCAGCGCGAGCCTGCGCCCGTCTGGCGGGCGCACTCGCAACGGGTTGAAAGAGCTAGAAACACAAGGGCGTCGCTACGATCCGATACGTTGCGCCGCTATACATCCCGGCTGTTGAAACGCCCCATGTTCCTGTCCTAAGTTGCATGGAAATTAGGCCGCCACCATCATTTCAAAGACAGAAAACTGCGCTGAAGCCGTGTCGGCCGACCCGCGCCTCGAAGCTTGTGGGCATGACCCGCTGACGCCCGGCTTGCCGTGGTCGAGTGCGCTACAAACCGGGCTTCCTGGCGCCGGGCATTCCGGGCCAGAGATCGAGCGACATGCCGCGACGCAGTCACCCCGGGATTAACATATTTTGAACACATTCTTCCCTAGACTGTCTCAGCATCAAGGCGCGTGAAATGCGCTGCCTAAGGATGTGTGGGAGAGAAAACGAATGGCTTGGATCGGAGTATTCCTGGGGACCTTTGCCGGTCTTGCATGCAGTATCCTGGGCGTTCTGTTTTGGAACCTGCCACTCTGGGCCGCCCTGCTACTCTATCCGGTAACCGGATCCGCCATCGCGGTTTCCGTAGTCGTGTTCTTCTTGTTGCGCGAAGCGCAGAGTCCTGCCGCAGAACCGATGGCCAGCGGCAGAACCGTCAACGGTTAGACGAGGCCTTGCTCAGAACGCGGTCCCGGCCTTGAACCCCAGCTTCTTCAGAACCATGGCCGCCGGACAGAAACCGGTGACCGAGGACTGGATCAGGTTCACGCCGATGAACACGGTGAACCACATCCACAAGGGCGAGACCAGCGCGGTCAGCAAGACGCTGAGCAACACCATGAAGCCAGCAAACATCATCACGGCACGATCGAGGGTCATTCATCCAACTCCTGTCAATCGCCGGGCGACGCGCCCGGCCTTGAGGTACATATAACCTCGCCAGAAATCACATTCAAGTATAAGAATGTTTCTAGCCGCGCACCCAACCGACGATCTGCCCGGACTGCATCGCGCCTGACTGGCGTTTCTTTTCCTTGCCACGTTCAAAGGCGACCATGGTCGGAATGCCGCGAATGCCGTATCGGCCTCCGGTGGACTGGTGTTTCTGAGTGTCGAGCTTGACCAGCCGCGCCTGCCCCGCCAGTGCCCCGGCCGCCTTGGCGTATTCCGGGCCCATCATTCGGCAAGGGCCACACCATGGCGCCCAGAAATCGACCACCAGCGGCAGGTCGTCGTTCTTCTTCGCCTTTTCGAGTATCGCGGGATCAACATCCCGCGCCTGCCCCGTGACCAGCCCCTCGCCGCATTTCCCGCATTTGGCGCCAGCGGTCAGCCGGGCCTCGGGTACGCGGTTGAGCTGGCCACAAGCCAGACATGTCAGTGTCTTGTCACCCATCTCGGCTCTCCGAAAGCATCACATTCGGAAAGTGACATAGGTTTCAGCAGATCACCCTGCAAGGGTCGCCCTCATGCCATGCCACGTGTAAAAGTCAGCGGGGAATGCGCCTTGTCGCGCCCGCGGCGCAGCAGGCGGCGGGCCACGATCCAGACCAACGGTACCGCACCGATCGCGACCGGCAGCCCCCAGACAAGGCTCAAACCATCGGGCCACAAGATGCCAGCCGTCAGATAGCCGGCGCCTATCGGCGCCAATGACGTCGCGAATAACGACGCTGCCGAGGCGAACAACTGTCCCCGTGCCCAGGCCGGTGCGGCCGGGTCATGCGCCCGACCATAAGCCCAGGCATAGATCAGCACTGCCAGCGAAAGCCCGGCAATACCCACCAGAATCTGCATGATGATCTCCACGATCCGGGCGCCGGATGCCCGTCGGGTCCACGCTGGCCCGTCACTCTGAGTCGGGCGCCCGAAGCGATATGATATGCAGCTTTGGCAAACTGAAAAGAGGGCTTCGTCCGCCCTGTTCCGCCGTTCGGCGGCAATCAGCCTGCGGCGGTGCCGTCCACCGGGCGGGGTCTGCCCTGCTCGTCGATCGCAACGAAAGTGAACACCGCTTCGGTCACCTTCTCGCGCAGTCCCTGCCGGTCGCGCAACGCCCAGGCCTCGATCTCGATCGCCATCGAACTGCGTCCGACACGCACCACCTGGCAGTAAATGCACAACACGTCACCGACGCCCACGGGCCGGATGAACTTCATCGCATCCACCGCAACCGTGGTCACCCGCCCCCCTGCGCGGGCGCCAGCGGTCAGGCCAGCGGCGATGTCCATCTGGCTCAGCACCCAGCCACCAAAGATGTCGCCGTTCACGTTCACATCGCGCGGCATCGCAAGTGTGCGCAGGGTGAGTTCACCATTGGGTTGCGGGTCGGTCATGGCGCGATATCCTCTTTGCTGCACTGCGGCTGGAGACAGCGTAAAGCAATTCGCGGGCGACTCCGCAATCATCATCACGTTCCGGTGCACCGCCTTTCATGCCATCACATAAATGGGAATGTTGGCTCTATGCGACGTCTCAACACAGCCCTCTTGCCGGGCGCGGTCTTGCTTGTATTCGCGCTGATTGCGCAGATCACCGGGGTGACGCTCAGACTGGGGGCACATCCATGGTGGGCGCAAAAGGTGATCTGGATCGGTCTGCCGCTGGGTATCGGTCTGGCGATCCTTGCCGGGGCGCTCGGGATCCCGCGCCTGCCAAGGCAGGGCGGATTCGCCCTGCTGACTCTCGCGGCCTTTCTGACCGCTCATTTGGGAAAGTCCCGCTTTGCCGCCTCCTTTGCCGAAGATGCACTTGCCGGCCAGGCTTGGTATTTCGGTTGGATCGCCACTTGTGCCTTTGCCGCCGCAACTCTGGCATCACTTTTCCGCTATAGCCGCCAAACGCATTGACCAAGCGGAACAGGCACCGGAAAATACCTGATATTACCGTTTCAAGATGCGAGGCCAGACATGATCACGCGCCGGACATTCATCGCCGCTTCGGTTGCGGCCGGTACGCTGCCATGGGCGGTGCAGGCCAACGCCAGTGCAGAGTTCGACCCAACACCACAATTCGTGCGGATCAAGAAAGCGTTCGAACCCGGACATTTGCTGATCCTCCCGCGTTCTTTCTACCTCTACTACGTGACCGAGGAACGTCAGGCGATCCGTTACGGATGTGGCGTCGGCAAGGCCGGGCTGGAGTTTACCGGCAACGCCACCATCGACGTCAAAAAGGAATGGCCCACGTGGCGCCCGACGCAAGAGATGATCGAGCGCGACCCGCGAACCTATGCCAAATTCGTGGACAACTCCTATGTTCAGCCCGGCGGCCCGGGGAACCCGCTGGGGGCAAGGGCGCTCTACCTGTTCCAGAACGGTGTCGACACCTATTTCCGCATTCATGGCACCACTCAGCCCGAAACCATTGGACAGGCTGCATCGAACGGCTGTATCCGCATGCTCAACGAGCACGTGATCGACCTGTACAACCGGGTGCCTCTCGGCACGCTCGTGACGGTGCTCTGACGCTCGGATTTCAGCGCCAGACCGGCGGTAATGCGAGATTCTTCTTGCCAAACGCGTAAGCGCGACCCATTTCTGGGGGCGCAACGTTACGCTATCGACCATACTGCTCCTTTTCCGGCTCAGTCCTCGATTTCGCATTGACCGAGCCGATCTGCCGCATATCGCGGGCAGGGAATTGAAAGAACAGACAGGAGATATGACGATGGCCACCGGCACCGTCAAATGGTTCAACACCACCAAAGGCTTCGGCTTTATCGCCCCCGAAGAAGGCGGCAAGGATGTGTTCGTGCACATTTCCGCCGTTGAACGTTCGGGGCTGACCGGCCTCGCCGACAACCAGAAAGTCAGCTACGAGTTGAAGCCCGGACGCGACGGCCGCGAATCCGCGGTCGACCTGAAGCTGCTCTGAGCTTTTGCGCGTCGGGTCCGCCTTGCCGGACCCGGCCCTTTCTAAGGGCGGACCAATCCACATCCGTCGCCTTCTTGATCCGCAACCGGCCCTTGGGCCAGAGCCGCATCAGCGCTTGAACCTGCGTTTCATCGCCAATCAGCCAGATCGGCACATCCGCAAGTGTCAATAGCACTCCCATCCGGTGAGGATTCGGCGCGTTACGCCAGCTGCCGGGTCAGAAAGAAGCGTCCCGGCATCTCATTCCTCCGCCGACCGGATAAGGTCCAGCACATGCGGACCCAGCGCCGCGACGATTCGCGCCACACCTTCGGCATTGGGGTGGATACCGTCGCCCTGCATAAAGCCTGACACCGCCGAGGGGTCGCCCTCAGCCGCGAGCCCGGCAAAGAAGCTCGGCGCAAACAGCGCACCGTATTCGGCAGCCAGCTCGGGATATATGGCATCGAACGCCGCCTTGTACTCGGCGCCGTAATTGCCTGGTGCCTGCATGCCGATCAGCAGCACCTCGACCCCGGCCTGTTGCGCCTCGGTCAGGATCGTTGCCAGATTGCTGCGCGCCACCTCGGGCGCGATGCCACGCAGCAGGTCATTGCCCCCCAGCGCCACGATCATCGCATCCACCTCGGGCGTCAGGGTCCAGGCCACACGCGCCGCGCCGCCCGCCGTGGTATCGCCCGAGACGCCTGCATTGATCAGCGTGACCTCGGCCCCCTCGGCCACCAGCCAGCGTTGCAACTGGGGTACGAAGCCCTGATCCTGCACGAGGCCATAGCCCTGGGTCAGGCTGTCGCCCAGCGCGGCGATCACCACCGGTTCGGCCGTTGCAGCCGCGCCCCACCCCGTCAACAGAAGCCCGATCAAAGCCTTGCGCATATCCCTCGACGCTCCATATGCCCTAGAATACCCAAGCAAAGGCCCATCATGACCGACCCTGCCATTCTCCTAGAAGATGCCCGTTTGTCGCTCGAAGGCAATGCCGGGCGGGTCGATATCCTGCGCGGTATCTCGCTGAGTGTATCGGCGGGGCAGACGCTGGGGCTGGTCGGGCCATCGGGATCGGGCAAATCCTCGCTGTTGATGTTGATGGGCGGGCTCGAACGCGCCACCGGTGGCCGGGTGCAGGTGCTGGGCCACAATCTGGGCGCGATGGACGAAGACGCATTGGCCCGCTTCAGACGCGACCGGATGGGCGTGGTGTTCCAAAGCTTTCACCTGATCCCCACCATGACCGCGCTGGAAAACGTGGCGACGCCGCTGGAACTGGCTGGCCACCGAGACGCATTCGACCGCGCGGCGGCCGAGCTTGCGGCGGTGGGTCTGTCCCACCGCGCCGGGCATTATCCGGCGCAACTCTCGGGCGGCGAGCAACAGCGCGTCGCACTGGCCCGTGCCGCGGCCCCGCGCCCTGCAATCCTGCTGGCCGACGAGCCGACCGGCAATCTGGACGAGGCCAATGGCGCCGCGATCATGGACCTTTTGTTCGGCCTGCGCGACCAGTATGGCGCAACGCTGGTATTGGTCACCCACAGCGCCCGCTTGGCCAGCCGCTGCGACCGGGTAGTCCGCCTGCGCGATGGCCGTATCGAGGACAACGAAAGCCGCGAGGCCGCGCAATGAGCCTGCGACTGGCCGCCCGCCTCGCCAGGCGCGAGTTGCGCGGCGGGCTGCGGGGGTTCCGCATCTTTCTGGCCTGTCTGGCGCTGGGCGTCGCCGCCATTGCCGCCGTCGGCTCGGTCCGCAGCGCAATCGAGGCCGGGCTGACCCGCGAGGGTGCTGCCCTTCTCGGCGGTGATGCGCAGATGAGTTTCACCTATCGCTTTGCCACCCCCGAGGAGCGGGTGTGGATGCAGACCCGCGCCAACCGGGTTTCGGAACTGGTGGATTTCCGCTCGATGGCCGTCGTGGGCGACGAGCGCGCCCTGACCCAGGTCAAGGCGGTGGACGATGCCTATCCCCTGCTTGGCAGTGTCACGCTGGACCCGGACCTGCCGCTTGATCAGGCGCTGGCGGGCACCAATGGCCTGCCCGGTGGAGTGATGGAACCGGTTCTGTCCGGCCGGCTGGGGCTGCAACCCGGTGATCGCTTTCGGCTCGGCACGCAGGATTTTGTCCTGATGGCACGGCTGATGCAGGTGCCGGACGGTGTCGCAGACGGCTTTGCCCTCGGGCCACGCACGCTTGTGCGAACCGAGGACCTGACGCAATCCGGCCTGTTGGCGCCGGGCACCCTCTTTGACACCAAATACCGGCTCGACCTGCCCCCCGAGAGCGATCTGGCCAGCATCTCGCAAGAGGCCCGCGCGCGCTTCGCCGACAGTGGCCTGCGCTGGACCGATGCGCGCAATGGCGCCCCTGGCATCGCCGATTTCACCCGGCGATTGGGCGCGTTCCTGATCCTTGTCGGACTCTCTGGCCTGGCTGTGGGCGGCATCGGAGTCTCGGCGGCGGTTCGCGCCTATCTGGCTGACAAGACCGCCACCATTGCCACGCTGCGCACGCTGGGCGCCGACCGGCGCACCGTGTTCCAGACCTATTTCCTGCAAATCGGCGCGTTGTCGGGCCTTGGCATCCTGCTGGGGCTCGCGCTTGGCGGGTTCGCGCCCCTGCTGCTGGCGCCGCTGATCGAGGCGCAACTGCCGGTGCCTGCTGTCTTTGCGATCTACCCAGAGCCGCTGGCCGAAGCCGCGATCTATGGCCTGCTGACGGCGCTGGTCTTTACCCTCTGGCCTCTGGCCCGGACCGAGGAGGTGCGCGCCGCGACCCTGCTGCGCGATGCGCTGTCCCGCGCCCCGCTGCTGCCGCGATTTCGCTATGTGCTGGCCACGGGCGCCGGGCTGGTCCTGCTGTGCGGGCTGGCCGCATGGTTCAGCGGGGCCGTCACCCTGACACTCTGGACCCTGGGCGGCATCGCCGGGGCGCTCCTCTTGCTCGCCTTCGCCGCCGGTGCGGTGCGGGCGCTCAGTCGTGCCGCCACCCCGCTGGCGCGTGGCCGCCCGGCACTTCGCTGGGCGCTGGCCTCGATATCCTCGCCACGGCAGGGGGCGGCGCCAGTGATGCTGTCGCTGGGCCTTGGCCTGTCGGTGCTGGCCGCCGTGGGCCAGATCGACGGCACGCTGCGCAACGCGATTTCCGGCAACCTGCCCGATGTGGCGCCCTCGTATTTCTTTGTCGATATCCAGCGTGACCAGATGCCCGGCTTTACCGCCCGGCTGCGAAACGACCCCGGCGTCAGCCGTATCGAAAGCGCGCCGATGCTGCGCGGCATCATCACGCGTATCAACGATCTGCCCGCGCGCGAGGTCGCCGGAAACCATTGGGTCCTGCGCGGCGATCGGGGGGTGACCTATTCCGCCGAACTGCCCGACACCACCCGGCTGACCGAGGGCGCATGGTGGCCCGAAGATTACGCAGGCCCGCCCCTGATCAGCTTTGCCGCCGAAGAGGCGGCCGAGATGGGCCTGCAACTGGGCGATACCCTGACCGTCAATATCCTGGGCCGCGATATCACCGCCCGTATCTCGTCATTTCGCGAGGTCGATTTCTCGACCGCGGGCATGGGGTTCATCATGGCGATGAACCCTGCTGCCCTGTCCGGCGCCCCCCATAGCCATATCGCCACGGTCTATGCCGACGAAGCCGCCGAGGCCGCCATTCTGCGCGATCTGGCCAGCAGCTATCCCAATATCACCGCAATCCGGGTGCGCGACGCCATCGACCGCGCCTCGGGCCTGCTGGCCGGGTTGGCCAGCGCCACATCCTATGGCGCAGGCGTCTCTTTGCTGACCGGGTTTCTGGTCCTGATCGGCGCCGCCGCCGCAGGTCAGGGCGCACGCATCTACGAGGCGGCGGTACTGCGCACCCTGGGCGCGTCGCGCCGCCGTATCCTGCTGAGCCTTACACTGCGCAGCGCCCTTTTGGGCGCCGCTGCCGGAACCATCGCGCTGGCCGCAGGCATCCTGGGCGGCTGGGCGGTCAGCCGCTTTGTCTTCGAGACATCATTCTCGGTGATCTGGCCTTCGGCACTGACCATCGTTCTGGGGGGCGTATCAGCGGTACTTGGTGCAAGCCTTGTGTTCTCTCTGTCCCCGCTCGCCACCCGCCCGGCGCGCGTCCTGCGTGCCCGAGAATGAATCAGCCCGCCTGGGACACGCTCTGCCGCGCGCAGACCACCGGATTGAGGATCTTGAGCAGGTCGGTGTTGTCACAGACCAGCGCATCCAGCGTGATCTCGTCCAGCGAAGCATAGAACGCCTGCGCCGCATCCCTCAGCGCCAGCCGAAGGCGGCAGGCATCGGTCAGCGGACAACTGTTGTCGGCATCGGCGAAACACTCGACCATCGGCAGGTTGCCCTCGACATGTCTGAACACCTCCCCGATGCGGATCGCATCCGCGGCCATGCCCAGACACATGCCGCCATTGCGGCCGCGCTGCGTGGTCAGGAACCCCAACTGGCTGAGCTGGTTGATTACCTGGGCCAGATGGTTCTCGGAAATGTTGCAGACTTCGGCAATCTCGGACTTGGTCACCAGCCGGTCCGGATGCGCGGCGCAGTACATCAGCAGCCGAACCGCAATATTGGTGCGCTTGGTAATGCGCATGATCGGGTCCTCCCCCGTGGGATTTCATCTGCAAGCCTTATTGCACAACCCGGGAAAAACCTGTTTGACATACATCAATTGCACCGGATCGGCGGCGAGGCACCTATGGCAGACCCCTATTTCTTCGGCTACGGCAGCCTGGTGAACCTGGCAACCCACGACTTCCCCGATCCGCGCCCGGCCCGCCTGCATGGCTGGCGGCGCATCTGGCGTCATACAGACCTCAGACAAGTGGCCTTTCTGACGGCACTTCCGGATGCGGATTGCAGCATCGACGGCATGATCGCCCATGTGCCCAATGACGACTGGCAAGCACTCGATGCGCGCGAATGGGCCTATGACCGCGTCGCGGTCACCGACCACGTGCGCCACGACCTGAAGCAGCGCGCCGAGATCGCGGTCTATGCGGTGGCACCGGAAAAACAGAGCGTGCCGAGCACCCGGCACCCCATCCTGCTCAGCTATATCGACGTGGTGGTGCAGGGCTATCTGCATGCCTTCGGCCGCGAGGGCGTGCGTGATTTCTTTAACACCACCAGCGGCTGGGAAGCACCCATTCTCGACGACCGCTCCCGGCCGCGCTACCCGCGCCACCAGCAACTCAAGGCAGAAGAGACCGATCTGGTGGACCGGTCCCTCATCGAAATCGGCGCGCGCATCGTCGCGGTGAGCTGAACGCGCAGCCCTTCATTTCGCCGCAAATACTCCCGCCGGAGGCGACAAGATTTTTCGTCGAAAAATCTTGCGCTCCCGCTCAGCCGCGCGCGCGGATCACCTGCATCAACGGCAGCAGGGTAGCCATTTCCGGGCCGCGCTCCATACCGGTTACCGCCTTGCGCAGCGGCATGAACAGCCCCTTGCCCTTGCGGCCGGTGGCCTCTTTCACTGCCTGGGTCCAGGCACCCCAGCTGTCACCGTCAAGCGGCCCTTCGGGCAAGAGCGCCATGGCCTCGGCCACAAAGGCGCGATCTTCGTCGGCGATCAGCGGCTCGGCTCCGTCCCTGCACAGCGCCCACCACCCTGCCAGATCGTTCAGCGTGGTGATGTTCTCGCGCGCCATCAACCAGAAAGGCGCGGCCATATCCTCGGGCACACCCGCCGCTGCCACGTCTGCCGCGACTGCCTCCAGCGGCAGCGCCTGCAGGTAGCGCCCCGTCAGCGGAAACAGATCCTGCACATCGAACTTGGTCGGTGCCGCGCCAAACCGGGTCACGTCGAACCCCTCGATCAGCTCGGCCATGTCGCTGCGCAACTCGACCGGATCGGACGAGCCGAGCCGCGCCATCAGGCTGAGCAGCGCCATCGGCTGCACTCCCTGTTCGCGCAGGTCGCGCAGGGCCAGCGTGCCCAGGCGCTTCGACAACGCCTCGCCCTGCGGGCCGGTCAGCAGCGAATGATGCGCAAAGCGGGGGTGTTCGAACCCGAGCGCCGCCATGATCTGGATCTGGGTCGCGGTGTTGGTCACATGGTCCGAGCCGCGCACCACATCGGTGACGCCCATATCGGTATCATCCACCACCGACGCCAGCGTATAGAGAACCTGACCGTCGCCCCGGATCAGGACCGGGTCGCTGACACTGGCCGCGTCGATCGAGATATCCCCGAGGATGCCGTCAGTCCACTCGATCCGCTCCTGATCCAGCTTGAAACGCCACACCCCGTTACCGCGCTCGGCACGCAGGGCGTCTTTCTCACCCTCAGACAGCGACAGCGCCGCCCGGTCATAGACCGGTGGCTTGCCCATGTTGAGCTGCTTCTTGCGCTTCAGATCCAGTTCGGTCGGGGTCTCGAACGCCTCGTAGAACCGGCCCATGTCGCGCAGCTTGTCGGCGGCCTCGGCATAGCGGTCCAGCCGCTCGGACTGACGCTCCACCCGGTCCCAATGCAGGCCCAGCCAGTCGAGATCCTGCTTGATTGCGTCGACATATTCCTCTTTCGACCGCTCGGGGTCGGTGTCGTCGATCCTCAGGATGAAGGTACCGCCCGCCTTGCGGGCGATCAGATAGTTCATCAGCGCGGTGCGCAGGTTGCCCACATGAATGTAACCGGTGGGCGAAGGGGCGAAACGGGTGGTGGTCATGGACATCTCCTGTTGCCGATCCCCTTGTCACAAGGGCCGACAATTGTCCAGTTCGGCCCCTGTTACCCGCATCACACAGACAACATCACTGTTTCGCTTGTCGCCGATCCGGCCGATCATCCGGCACCACCTCAAATCCGCACAGATTTATGCACGAATGCCGAGGTTGCCGGGGGCGCGCGCTGCCCTATCCTTTTGGGTGTTTCACACATAACTGGGGAGGTCTGACATGACCCTGAAGCTTTCGCGCCGCGCCGCCTTGACCGGTGCCGCATCCCTGCCGCTTGCCGCCGCCGCGGCGCCCGTCCTGGCCGGTGCCCATGGCGGCAAGGCGGCGGCCCCCATCGCCCGCTCGTTCAAGCTGGGCAGCCTGGGGGTGACCACCCTTCTTGACGGCAGCCTGCCGCGTGACGGGGCCAAGGACATCTTTGGCGGTGGCGCATCGGACGAAGATTTCGCGCGTGTCTCGGCCGAGAACTTCATCCCTGCCGACACGGCACAATTCTTCTTTACCCCTACGCTGGTCGATACCGGGGCCGAACTGGTGCTGTTCGACACCGGTCTGGGCCAGGGCGGCATCACCCGCGCGCTAGAAGCAGCTGGCGCTGCGCCCGAAGCCATCGATGTGGTGGTAGTCACCCATATGCATCCCGACCATATCGGCGGCATGATGACCGATGGCGCCCCCACCTTTGCCAATGCCCGTTATGTCACCGGCGCCGCCGAATACGATTTCTGGTCCAAGGCCGAGGCCGGCAACCGTGTCGGTGACCTGGTAAAGTCGCATGTAACGCCGCTGGCGGAGAAAATGACCTTTGTCGAGCCGGGCGCCTCGGTCGCCGCCGGGGTAACGGCGGTCGATGCCTCGGGGCACACGCCGGGCCATATGGGTTACATGCTGGAGAGCGACGGGCAACAGTTGATGCTGACCGCCGATCTGGCGAACCATTATGTCTGGTCCTTCGCGCATCCTGAATGGGAGGTACGGTTCGACATGGACAAGGCCAAGGCAACCGCCTCGCGCCGTCAGATCCTGGGCATGCTGGCCGCGGACCGGGTGCCGATGATCGGCTATCACATGCCGTTCCCCGCAGCAGGTTACGTGGAAGCGCGCGGTGACGGTTTCCGCTTCGTGCCCGTCAGCTATCAGTTGATGGGCTAAGGCTCCGGGCTCAGTACCCCGGATCGGGCGCCACCCGGCTGCCATCGCTGAACCGCGACAGGCGAAACTCCCACGGGTCCACCACCGGGGGTTCGCTTGTCGCCAGATCGGCGATCAGCCGCCCGGCGCCCGGTCCAATCCCGAACCCGTGACCGGAAAAGCCGGTCGCAATGAACAGGCCCGGCAGATCCGGGACACCCGAGATTACCGGGATCGCATCCGGGGTCACGTCGATCATCCCGGCCCAGCTTTGCATGATCTCGGCCCCGTCGAGCATCGGAAAGGCGCGGCGGGCGGCAGACCACGCGCGGCGCAGGTGTTTCTGCGACGGCTCCGGGTCGAGTATCCGGGTCAGCTCGAACGGGGTCACATCGCCTGGCTGCCACTGGCGCGCCATCTGCGCCTCTTCCAGCCAGCGGCGCGACAGCCGAAAGCGCAGCGAACGCCATTCCTGCCGGTAGGCGGGCAGGAAGCTATAGGCCAAGCGCAAGCTGTCAGGTACCAGCTCGACCGTGTTCTGGGTGCCGGCAGCTATGGTGAACCCTCCATCGGCGCGACGGCGCATGGCAAACGCGTCTGACCAGTAGGCGGCATTCGGACCATCGGGCATCGGCGAACTGCGCAACACGGTGTTGAGCACCTTGAGTTGCGGCAGTGAGACGCCTGCATTGCCAGCAAAGAGGCGCGACCATGCCCCTCCCGCCAAAATCACTCTGGAACAGCCCACCCGGCCCCGTTCTGTATAGACCCCTGTCACCCGGCCCGCCTCGACATCGACCGAACGCACCGCACAGGCCGTCAGGATTTGTGCACCCCGGTCACGGGCGCCCTCGGCAATCGCGGGGGCGGCCCATTGCGGCTCGGCCCGGCCGTCCTGCGGCATGAACAGCGCCGCGCCCGGCGGCTTGCGATGACCGGGCAGATGGGCGGCAAGTTCGGCGCCTTCGATCATCCGGGCCCGCGTGTCCAGCCCATCCACATGGCGCGCCCAGCGCTCCAGATTCCCGGTGCTGCGCCGCCCCGAAGCGGCAAACAGGATGCCCGAGCGCACGAAGCCGGTGTTGCGTCCCAGACGCGCATCCAACCCGTCCCAGATCTCCAGCGCAGCCTGCATGAGCGGGATCTCGCGCGGGTCGCGCATGCCCAGCCGCACCCAACCCCAGTTGCGTGAACTCTGCTCAGCGCCGATCTGACCCTTTTCGCACAACAGGACCGAGACGCCTCGTTCCGCCAATTCCAGCGCCGCCGAGACCCCGATGATGCCACCACCAACCACAACGACCTCGACCTGCTTTGGCAGGGCAAGGTCGGAATAGAAATCGGTCGGGCGGGGTCCGGGCATTCGGGCTCATTCACAGGACACAATCAGTGTCAGTGATGTAGCCCGCCCTGCCCGGACGAAAGGGGCTAAATCGACGCGCCGGATCACATCCTTGCAGTCTGTGGCAGAACTGCCATTACCTTGCGTCAGGTTTTTCCGGCTGGTCGGCCTGGAACCGCGAGAACGGATCCAACCGCATCTTGTCATGCACCACAGGTGCATCCCGGAAGTCGGGCAGGTACAGCCCGGAGGTCCAGCGCTCGGGCAGCCAGGACAACAACCGTTCGATCCCGGCGACGCGCCGCATCGCCCAATCGCGCAGGATCTCGGCCCGGACCGGATCAAACCGCCGGAACCGGTCAAACGTCGCCGCGACCATTTCAGACATGCGGTCGTGGCCCACAGTCAGATAGGCAATGATCGGCAAGACAATGGCGAGGCCCAGCAACAGCGGAAGCAATCCCGGCCAGCCGATCAAGATCGCAAGCGCCAGGATGGCGGCCGAATGGCGCCATTTCGGCTGATAGCGCGTTTTGCCTTCGACCTCTGGAGGGTTCGTCGGCACGGCAGGTGCGATCTCGGGCAGGGTCTTGCGCGGCTTGGGCCTTGGCGCAGCCGCCTCTTCGCGCATCACCGCCTCGACGACCTTGTCGATGACGGCTTCGTCGATCTCACGCGGTGGCGATTTCAGCATTTCCACCCCTTGCGGGGGGGCGTTCAGAGGATTCAACATGGCACACATCCCAGATACGAATATCCATCGCCCCGTTTTGCGCCCGGTCAGAGGGCAAAGGCGGTGACAATGGCGATTTTGCCATCTTCACCGGGTCCGCGCCCTCAAAATGTCATATTTAGGTCAAATTCGCCTCAAATCGGATTTGACCCCGAGACAGTCTCTACAGCCATCAACGATTGTTGCCGATGCCGCATCAACTCGGGTCGCGCCAGCGATTCACGATGGGATATCGCCGGTCCAGCCAGAAGGCGCGCGGGGTCAGCCGGGCACCGGGGGCGGCCTGATATCGCTTGTACTCGCTGATATAGATCAGATGCTCGACCCGGCGGGCGACATCGCGGTCGAACCCGGCGGCCACGCAATCGGCGATGGAGCCGTCCTGATCGACCAGAATTTCCAGGATAGCGTCCAGTTCGGGATAATCCGGCAGGCTATCGCTGTCCTTTTGATCCGCGCGCAACTCGGCGCTGGGAGGCTTGTCGATGACCGAAGGCCGGATCACCTCGCCCGCCGGTCCCATCATCCAGGGCCGGTGGTTGGCGTTGCGCCAGCGACAGGTTTCGAACACCCGCGTCTTGTAGAGATCCTTGATCGGGTTATAGCCGCCCGCCATGTCGCCATAGATGGTGGCATAACCCACCGCCACCTCGGACTTGTTGCCGGTGGTCAGCAGCATTTCGCCAAACTTGTTGGAAAGCGCCATCAGTAACAGGCCGCGCAGGCGGGACTGGATGTTCTCTTCGGTCAGGCCCGGTTCGGTCCCGGCAAAGAGCGGTGCCAGCGTATTGGTCACCGCCGCCCGGCTTTCAGAGATCGGGACATAGTCGTATCGAACGCCCAGCGCCTGCGCCACCGCCTCGGCATCCTCCAGCGACTCGGTACTGGTATATTCCGAAGGCAGCATGACGCAGCGCACGTTCTCGGGGCCCAAGGCGTCGGCCGCGATTGCCGCCACCAGCGCCGAATCCACACCACCAGAGAGGCCCAGCAGCGCCTTGGCAAAGCCGGCCTTGCGCATGTAATCGCGCAGGCTTTCGACCATCACGCGGTAATCCTGCTCCCAGGCGTCGGGCAGCAGCGCCACTTCTCCCTTGGCGATCCGCCAGCCCTCGGGTCCGCGCTCCAGATCGACATGCGTGATTGCCTCGTCAAAGACCGGCATGCGAAAGACCAGCGCGCCGCCTGGATTCAGGCCGAATGTGCCGCCATCGAACACCTGATCGTCCTGCCCACCCACCATGTTGAGATAGATCAGCGGCAGGCCGGTTTCGACCACCCGCGCCACCATCTGGTTGATCCGAGTATCGTACTTGTCGCGGTAATAGGGCGAGCCATTGGGCACCAGCAAGAACTCGGCCCCGGTTTCGGCCAGTGTCTCGGCCACGTCCTCGTGCCAGGCATCCTCGCAGATCGGGCTGCCGATGCGGGTATTGCCCACCGAATACGGCCCCCCCAGCGGCCCGGCATCGAAAATGCGCACCTCGTCGAACACGGTCTCGTTGGGCAGGTGGGTCTTGAGCGAGCGACTGACGATCTTGCCGCCCCGCAGGATCAGGTAGGCGTTATAGAGCTTGCCGCCCTCGACCCAGGGGCCACCTATGGCCAGCGCCGGGCCATCGGCGCACTCCTCGGCCAACGCCTCGACCATGGCTATGGCGGCATCATGAAACACCGGCTTCATCACCAGATCTTGCGTGTTGTACCCGGTCACGAACATCTCGGGCAGCGCCACCAGGTCGGCCCCCGCCGCGCGTCCCCGCTCCCAGGCCATGCGGGCCTTGGCGGCATTGCCAGCCAGGTCACCCACGGTGGGGTTGAGCTGCGCCAGAGTGATACGGAAACGGTCGGCCATGATGCCCCCTTGCCCTTGCTCCTGATCTGCCGATTTATCAGATCGACGCGCGAGGAAAAGCCAAATGCGGCAAAAGGCGTTGCCCCTTGCCCGGACCTGCCTTAATTTCGCGGTGCCGCATTCAGACGGTCGACAGGGCAGACAGAGGCACCAATGACCAGAAACCGCAGACGCATCGCATTTGCCGCCATCCTGGCCATGGCCCCTGCGGCCTATGCCCAGCAGGACCAGGTCCTGACCACGCAGGACGAGATCGGCGGCGTCTACGAGGGCACGTTCCGGGGCGGCCTGCAACATGGCACCGGCACCTATCGGCTGCCCAACGGCTATGAATACAGCGGCGAATGGGTCGATGGCGAGATCCGCGGCCGCGGCGTCGCGCGCTTTCCCAACGGGTCGGTCTACGAGGGCAGCTTTGCCCAGGGCAAGCCCGAAGGCATGGGCAAGATCACCTTTTCCGATGGGGGCACCTACGAGGGAGAATGGTCGGACGGTGTGATCAACGGCCAGGGTGTCGCGATCTATGCCAACGGTGTCCGGTACGAAGGCGGGTTCCGTGATGCCAAACATCATGGCAAGGGTGTGATGCAAAGCCCCGGTGGATATGTCTATGATGGCGACTGGGTCGACGGTCAGAAAGAGGGGTTGGGCAAGATCACCTATCCCGACGGCGCCGTCTACGAGGGCGGCATCGTCGCGGGGCAGCGTCATGGCGAGGGCACGCTGACCCTGCCCGACGGGCTGGTCTATGTGGGCTTCTGGGCCGATGGGCAGATCAACGGCAAGGGCACGCTGACCCAGGCCAATGGCGATGTCTACGAAGGCGACCTGATCGCTGGCCGTCGCGAGGGCAAGGGCAAGGTCACCTATGCAAACGGCGATGTCTATCAGGGTGATTTCACAGATGACCGGCGCGAGGGTCAGGGCATCTTCACCGGCACCGACGGCTACAGCTATGCCGGGTCCTGGGTCGCGGGTCAGATCGAGGGCCAGGGCCGCGTCACCTATCCCGATGGCTCTGTCTACGAGGGCAATTTCCGCGCCGATCTGGCCGATGGCCAGGGCAAGATCACCTATCCCGACGGGTCAAGCTATGAGGGCGATTGGGTCGCCGGCGTGATCGAGGGCACCGGTACCGCGATCTATGCCAATGGCATCGTCTACAAGGGCACCTTCAAGAATGCCAAGAACCACGGCCAGGGCATCATGACCTATGCCGACGGCTATCGCTACGAGGGCGAATGGCAGGACGGGGTCCGCCACGGACAGGGCAAGGCCACCTATCCCGACGGATCGGTCTATACCGGGCAATATGTCAACGGCCAGCGCGAGGGCGACGGCGAGATCGTGATGGCCGACGGGTTCCGCTACAAAGGCCAGTGGCAGGCGGGCAAGATCAGCGGCATCGGTGTCGCCACCTATGCCAATGGCGATGTCTACGAAGGCCATTTCCGTAATGGCAAGCGTCAGGGCGAAGGCACCATGAAATATGCCAGCGGCCAGGAAGAAAAGGGCAACTGGGACAATGGTGCGCTGACCAAAGGTGATCCGGCCCCCGCCGCTTCTGACGGCTAGACGATATCTCCGCCGTCAAGCCGGGCCAGCAGGGTGTCGGCATCCGACAGGATGGTCCGGCGCTGATCCGGGTCCATCCGCTCCCACGTCCGGTACATGTTACCCATGCGAGGATTGCTCGCAAACCGGTCGCGATGGCGGTCCAGAAAGCTCCAGTATAGCAGGTTGAAGGGGCATGCCCGGTCTCCGGTCTTGGCCTTGACGTCATAGGCGCATGTCTTGCAGTGGTCCGACATCCGATTGATGTAGGCGCCGCTCGACACATAGGGCTTGGACGCCACGATCCCGCCATCGGCGAACTGGCTCATGCCAATGGTGTTCGGGGCCTCGACCCACTCGAAAGCATCGGCGTAAACGGCCAGATACCATTCGTGGACCTGTTGCGGATCAACACCCGCCAGAAGGGCGAAGTTACCGGTGATCATCAAGCGCTGGATATGATGGGCATAGGCCTCGTCCCGCGTCTGCGACACCGCCTCGCGAATACAGGTCATCCGCGTCTCGCCGCCCCAGTAGAAGGCCGGCAGATCACGCTGGTGTCCCAGCGCATTGGATGCCGTGTATCCCGCCCCCTCGAGGAAATAGATGCCCCTTACGAATTCGCGCCAACCGATGATCTGCCGAATGAAACCTTCGACGGCGTTCAAGGGCGCATGGCCATGGCGCCAGGCCTGTTCGGCAGCACGGCAGACCTCCAGCGGCTCCAACAGACCGAGATTGAGATAGACCGACAGGACGGAATGATACAGAAACCGTTCCCCCGTCAGCATCGCATCCTGGTAGTCACCAAAAAGAGGCAGCGCCTCGGTGATGAAATGGTCAAGCGCCTGCAACGCCTGTACCCGGTCGGTGGCGAACCAGAACGGGCGCAGAGTACCGAAACTGGCATCAAAACGGGAAGCGACAAGATCCAGAACCTCGGCAGTGACGCTATCAGTTGCGAATTGCATCGGGGCCGGAAACTGGTGGCCGCTCGGGGGGCGCTTGCGGTTTTCGGCATCATAGTTCCAACTGCCGCCAGCAGGCTGATTACCCTCCATCAACAACCCGGTCTTGCGGCGCATGTCGCGATAGAACCATTCCATGCGCAACTGGCTGCGCCCCTTTGCCCAGTCCTCGAAATTGCGCCGGGACGCGATGAACCGCCTATCGGGAAGTAGCGTCACCTTGAGCGGCAGCTCTCGAAGCTGCCCGATCAACCGCCACTCGCCGGGCGTGGTGACCAGAACCTCGGTCGCGCCGGTTTCACCGGCCCGGCGCAGCAATTCGTCGCCAACGGAACCGCTCGTATCCGGATCGTCGAGCCGAGAATACGCGACCCGCCACCCTGCCCGGCGCAGCTGTTCGGCAAACTTGCGCATCGCCGCCAGCACCAGCGCTATTTTTTTGGGGTGATGCGGAACATATTCGGCCTCGGCGGCGACCTCGGCCATGACAACGCAATCGGTGTTTGGGTCCGCCTCGGCCAGCGCGGAGAGGCCGGCGCTCAATTGATCACCCAGAACAAGGATGAGACGGGTCACCAGGGAACCTCTTTCCCGGCCCAATCATAGAACCCACCACTCTGCTCGGGTGTAAGCCCCTCGATCACGCGCAACAGGTTCGACGCCGCTTCGTTCGGCAAGACCGCCGGATGGCGGCCAAGATATTTCTCGGTAAAGGCGGTGGCGACTGTACCGGGATGCAAGGCGACACAGACGGCCTGCTTGTGGCTGCGCGCAAGCTCGATGGCTGCGGTTCGGACGATCTGGTTCAACGCCGCCTTGGAGGCGCGATAGCTGACCCATCCGCCCAACCGGTTGTCACCGATCGACCCGACCCGCGCGGAAAGCACCGCGCATACGCTACGGGATTCTCTCGGCAAAAGTCGGCCCGCCTCGCGCAGGACAAGGGCCGGGCCGATGGCATTCAGGGCGAATTGGTCGGCCATGGCCTGCGCCGACAGGGCGCGCAACGATTTCTCTGGCCCGGCACCGTTGATTTCCAGCGCGCCGGTCGCCACCAAAACCAGATCATACGGGGTATCGAGCCCTTGTAAGATCCGCGCACTCCTCTGATCATCGGTCAGGTCCAGCCCATCGGCAGAGCGCGACAGGCCGGTCACGGACATGCCGCGCGCTTCAAGCTGCGCCGCAATGGCCGCACCGATCCCCCCCGAAGCACCAATGACAAGAGCCTTTTTCATGCTTCCGCAGCTAGCTGGACTGGCAACGACTTCAATATCAGCGCCACGTCCGAGACAGCATTTTCTCCCTTTCCATTCCCGCGCGGGCCGGTATAACCTTGCCGCATGATCAACCGCGCAGACATAGCATCGACCGGCACCGCCATTTCTGGCGCCGTTCTGCGTGGCCTACTGATCCTAATCCGCCTCTGAGCGTGCCCTTTCGGCGCGCCCGCTCAGAGGAGGAGGCTTGCGCGCCATTTGGCTTAGGACAGATACGAAAGTTACCGACATGACCCATGCGACCGACCAAGACCGCGTCTTGATCTTCGACACCACCCTGCGCGACGGCGAGCAGAGCCCCGGCGCCACCATGACCCATACCGAAAAGCTCGAGATCGCCGAGATGCTCGACGAGATGGGGGTGGACATCATCGAGGCTGGCTTCCCCATCGCCTCGGAAGGCGATTTCAAGGCGGTGAGCGAAATCGCCAAGCGTTCGAAAAACAGCCGCATCTGCGGGCTGGCACGCGCGAATTTCGCCGATATCGACCGCTGCTGGGAGGCGGTGAAACACGCCGAACAGAACCGCATTCACACGTTTATCGGGACGTCACCGCTGCACCGCGCCATTCCCAACCTGACCCAGGACGAAATGGCCGAGAAGATCCATGAAACGGTCAGCCACGCCCGCAACCTGTGCGAAAACGTGCAATGGTCGCCGATGGATGCGACCCGGACCGAATGGGACTACCTGTGCCGTGTGATTGAAATCGCGATCAAGGCCGGTGCCACCACCATCAATATCCCCGATACCGTGGGCTATACCGCCCCCGCCGAAAGCGCCGATCTGATCCGGCGGCTGATCGAAACGGTGCCGGGTGCCGACGATGTGATCTTTGCCACCCATTGCCACAACGACCTCGGCATGGCGACGGCCAACAGCCTTGCCGCCGTGGCAGGTGGCGCGCGCCAGATCGAATGCACCATCAACGGGTTGGGCGAACGCGCCGGCAACACCGCCCTGGAAGAGGTGGTGATGGCAATGAAGACCCGCCACGACATCATGCCCTGGCACACCGGGATCGACACCACCAAGATCATGGCGATCTCGCGCCGGGTGGCGACCGTGTCCGGGTTCAACGTGCAGTTCAACAAGGCCATCGTGGGCAAGAACGCATTCGCCCATGAAAGCGGCATCCACCAGGACGGGATGCTGAAGAACCGCGAGAATTTCGAGATCATGCGGCCTGAGGATATCGGCCTCTCGGGCACCTCGCTGCCGCTGGGCAAGCATTCGGGGCGCGCGGCGCTGCGCGACAAGCTCGAACACCTCGGCTATGAGGTGGGCGACAACCAGCTCAAGGACATCTTCGTGCGGTTCAAGGAACTGGCCGACCGCAAGAAAGAAGTGTTCGACGACGACGTGATCGCGCTGATGCGCTCGGGCGAGAATGCCGAACAGGACCATTTGCAGCTGGTGTCGATGAAAGTGATCTGCGGCACCGGCGGCCCGGCCGAGGCCACGGTCGAGATGGAGATCGACGGCAAGGATGTCAGCGCCACCGCGCATGGCGACGGGCCGGTGGATGCCAGCTTCAAGGCAATCCGCGAGCTGCATCCGAACAAGGCGCATCTGCAACTCTACCAGGTGCATGCGGTGACCGAGGGCACCGATGCCCAGGCCACGGTCAGCGTTCGGCTGGAAGAGGACGGGATGATTGCCACCGGCGAGTCCGCCAATACCGACACGGTGGTGGCCAGCGCCAAGGCCTATGTCAACGCGCTCAACCGCCTGATCGTGCGGCGCGAGAAGGCAGGACCCGGAGCCGATACCCGCGAGATCAGCTACAAGGACCTGACCTGACGCCTTGGTAGATCGGAATTCTGCAAGAATTCCGAAACGGAAAACTTAGTTTTCCGGGCCGTTTTCCGGCTCGGAAAACGGCTCCCCGGTCAGAGCTGAGCGAACAGGTCCGACAGGCGCGCCGCCTCGTCGGCAAGACCGAAGGGCGCATTGATCACGAACATACCCGACCCAACCATCCGGTGGCCCTCGCGGGCGGGCGCAAAGCGGACCTCATGCCGCAGGACCTTGGGCAGGCCTTGCCGCTCCAGCGCCGCCAGCATCGGCTTGTGCCGCGCGTCCGCCAGGATCGGGTACCAAAGCGCGATCACGCCCACATTCCACTTGCGATGCAACTGCGCGATCACCGCCGGTATCCGGTCGTAGTCGGATTTCACCTCGTAACTGGGATCGATCAGCATCATGCCCCGACGCGGCTCGGGCGGCAGCAGCGACTGCGCCATCTCGAACCCGTCCCGCTGATAAACCCGCGCCGAGAATCCCGCCACTGCCTGTTCCAGCGCCGCATGTTCCTGCGGGTGCAGTTCCGCCAGATGCATCATGTCGCCGGGCCTGAGCAGATACGCCGCCACCAGCGGCGAGCCGGGATAGGCCGCGCCGCCGTGATCCGCCCGCAGCGCCGCAAGCACCCGCATCAACGGATGCGTCGCCTCGAACCAATCCGCTCCCTCGACCCGGCCGATGCCCGCCTTGGCCTCGCCCGTGCGCACCGCTTCGACCGAATCCAGATGGTAGAGCCCGCGCCCCGCATGCGTTTCAAGGTAGCTCAGCGGCTTGTCCTTGCGGGTCAGATAGTCGATCGCCACCGCCAGAATCGCGTGTTTCTGAACATCGGCCAGGTTTCCGGCGTGATAAATGTGCTGATAAGATAGCATTTGTCCGTCCTGTCCCAGCGTCACCCACCCTTGCGCGGCGGATTGGTGCTGATCCGCGCGGAATCGGCCCTTTTCCACAGTGCTTCCGCGCCCTATAAGTCATTCGTCGCGGGCCCGTCGAGTCGTGGGCACAGCAAGAATTCTGGTAGGCAGGACCACTCACATGGGGATCTTCGATAGTCTGGGCAGCCTGTTCGCAGCGGACATGGCGATCGACCTGGGCACGGCTAACACGCTGGTCTATGTCAAGGGTCGCGGTGTCATTCTGTCCGAACCCTCGGTGGTGGCCTATCACGTCAAGGACGGGGTCAAGAAGGTCCTGGCCGTTGGTGAGGACGCCAAGCTGATGCTGGGTCGCACCCCGGGCAGCATCGAGGCAATCCGCCCGATGCGCGAAGGTGTGATCGCTGATTTCGACACTGCCGAAGAGATGATCAAGCATTTCATCCGCAAGGTGCACAAACGCTCGACCTTTTCGAAACCCAAGATCATCGTCTGCGTCCCCCATGGCGCCACCCCGGTGGAGAAGCGCGCCATCCGTCAATCGGTGCTGAGCGCCGGTGCCCGCCGGGCCGGGCTGATCGCCGAACCCATCGCCGCTGCCATCGGCGCCGGCATGCCGATCACCGACCCGACCGGCAACATGGTCGTGGACATCGGCGGCGGCACCACCGAGGTCGCGGTGCTGTCGCTGGGTGACATCGTCTATGCCCGCTCGGTTCGTGTCGGTGGCGACCGGATGGACGAGGCGATCATCAGCTACCTGCGCCGTCAGCAGAACCTGCTGGTGGGCGAAAGCACCGCCGAACGCATCAAGACCTCGATCGGCACCGCGCGCATGCCCGATGACGGACGCGGCCAGTCGATGCTGATCCGGGGCCGCGACCTGCTCAATGGCGTGCCCAAGGAAATCGAGATCAGCCAGGCCCAGGTGGCCGAGGCGCTGGCCGAACCGGTGCAGCAGATTTGCGAGGCAGTGATGACCGCGCTGGAAACCACGCCGCCCGATCTGGCCGCCGATATCGTCGACCGGGGCGTCATGCTGACCGGTGGCGGCGCTCTGCTGGGCGACCTGGATCTGGCCCTGCGCGAACAGACCGGGCTGGCAGTTTCGATTGCTGATGAAAGCCTGAATTGCGTCGCACTCGGCACCGGCAAGGCGCTGGAGTATGAAAAGCAACTGCGCCACGCGATTGACTACGACAGCTAAGCCGCGCAGGATCCGGGGGTATTTGGCGGTTTAGGCGGCTGCCATCCGGCAGCCCCGACTTTTGGCGGAAAGGACCTTTTTGGCACGCGACCGCTCACAGCGCGAGGACTATGCCGGCCCCCTGCGCCGCCTGTTGCTTGGGGTCGTGCTGTTGTGCCTGCTGGGTATCTTCCTGGTCTGGCGCATCGACAGTCCGCGCGTCGAGCGCTTCCGCGCCCAGGTCGTCGATACCGTCATTCCCTCTATGGACTGGGCTATGGTCCCGGTTACCGGCACCATCAACCTGATCCGCGACTTCCAGAGCTATCAGCGGTTGAGCGAACAGAACCGAGAGTTGCGCAGCGAACTGCGCCAGATGCGGGCGTGGAAAGAAGCGGCGTTGCAACTGGAGCAGGAGAATGCCCGGCTGCTCGATCTCAACAACGTCCGGCTGGATCCGCGCCTGACCTATATCACCGGCGTTGTGATGGCAGACAGCGGCTCACCCTTCCGGCAGTCTGTTCTGTTGAACGTTGGCGCCCGCGACGGGATCGTCGACGGCTGGGCCGCGATGGACGGGATCGGACTGGTTGGCAGGATCTCGGGCGTGGGCCAATCCTCGGCTCGGGTCATCCTGCTTACCGACGCGGCAAGTTCGATCCCCGCCACCATACAGCCCTCGGGCCAGACGGCGCTGATCACCGGCGACAACACGGCGGCCCCGGTGGTGGATTTCCTGGAAAACCGCGAATTGGTCCGACCCGGCGACCGGGTCGTCACCTCGGGCGATGGCGGTGTATTTCCCGCAGGTCTCTTGATCGGCCAGGTGGCCGAAGACCGGACCGGGCGCCTGCGCGTGCGCCTTTCGGCCGACTATGAGCGGCTCGAGTTCCTGCGTGTACTGCGCCATCACGGCACCGAGCAGATCGACGATCATGGCGGCGTGGTCGGGCCGACGGCACCAGCCGCGCCCGACACCTCGGCGCTGGCGCAACCTGCTGAGGCCGCCGATGGATAGCCTCGCGCCCTCGCGCATCTGGGTGATGCGCCTGTGCTATGCCGGTTTGGCGATGGTGATCCTGTTCTTTCACCTGC
Source organism: Ruegeria sp. SAZD011 (assembly GCF_059612545.1). Taxonomy (NCBI): domain Bacteria; kingdom Pseudomonadati; phylum Pseudomonadota; class Alphaproteobacteria; order Rhodobacterales; family Roseobacteraceae; genus Ruegeria; species Ruegeria sp. SAZD011. The sequence goes on from NZ_JBXWQU010000022.1 coordinate 444,824, forward strand.
TGCCGCTCGATACCCTGCCAAGGGGCTGGGCGGCGCCCGACCTGCTGCTGGCGTTGACGCTGGCCTGGGCGCTGCGTCGGCCCGATTTCGTACCACCGGTGCTGATTGCGATCGTCATCCTGCTTGCCGATTTGCTGCTTCAACGCCCTCCCGGTCTGCTGGCGGCGTTGACGGTGGCGGGTGCTGCCTTTCTGCACAGCCGCTTCGGCGGGCATGGTGAAACCGGGTTTGTCGCGGAATGGCTGGCGGTGGCGGTGGTGTTGATCACAATCGCCCTGCTCTACCGGATCGTTCTGGCGATCACTTCGGTCGATCAGGCGCCGCTGTTCCTGATGGCCTCGCAACTGTTGCTGACAATCCTGATCTATCCGCTGGTGGCCGGGTCCAGCCAGGCGGTGTTCGGTGTGCGCCGCCTGACGCCCGCCGATGCCGAAGCACTGGGAGCCCGTTGAATTGAGACGATCGGCGCGCGACATGGACAAGGTACAGCGGGTCCTGACCCGCCGCGCCCTGCTGCTTGGCGGAGCGCAGGCGGCCTTTGTCGGCGGGCTGGCGATGCGCATGCGTTACATGCAGGTCGATCAGGCCGACCAGTTCCGCCTGCTGGCCGAGGAGAACCGGATCAACATCCGCCTGATCCCGCCAACACGGGGTGAACTGTTCGACCGCAACGGCGCCATCATCGCCCAGAACACCCCCTCGTACCGGATCGTCATGGTGCGCGAGGATGCGGGCGATGTGGATGAGGTGATCGAAAACCTGAAGCGGGTGATCCCGCTGGACCCCGAGGAACTGGACCGCGCCCTGGCCGAGATGCGCCGCTCGCCGCCGTTCCTGCCGGTCACGCTGGCCGATCAGATCAGCTGGGAGCATATCTCGAAAGTGGCGGTGAACGCCCCGGCCCTGCCCGGCATCACGCCTGAGGTCGGCCTGACCCGTGTCTATCCGCAGGCCGGTGATTTTGCCCATGTGGTGGGCTATGTCGGCCCGGTCAGCGATTACGACCTGAGCCAGATCCGGGATCCCGAACCGGTGCTGCGCATTCCGCGTTTCCAGATCGGCAAGGTCGGGCTGGAGGCCAAACAGGAAGACCTCCTGCGTGGCAAGGCCGGCGCCAAACGGGTCGAGGTCAACGCCAACGGGCGCGTCATGCGCGAGTTGGACCGGCGCGAGGGCAAACCCGGCGCCGACCTGCAGCTGACCGTCGACTCGGCGCTGCAATCTTATGTGCAGGCCCGGCTGGGACAGGAAAGCGCGGCAGCAGTGGTCATCGACTGCGAAACCGGCGATCTGCGCGCCATCGCCTCGGCCCCTAGTTTCGATCCCAACCTGTTCGTGCGCGGTATCTCGGTGGCCGACTACCGCGGCCTGACCGAAGACCCCTATCGCCCGCTGGCGAACAAGTCGGTTCAGGGGGCTTATCCGCCCGGCTCGACCTTCAAGATGATCACCGCCATGGCGGCGCTTGAGGCAGGGATCACCAGCCCAGAGGAGACGGTCTATTGCCCCGGCTTCCTTGAGGTCAGCAACCGCCGCTTCCATTGCTGGAAACGCGGTGGCCACGGTCATATGAACCTGGAAGAGTCGCTGGAGCAAAGCTGCGACGTCTATTATTACGACGTGGCACTCAAGGTCGGCATCGACAAGATCTCGGCCATGGCCGAGGAATTCGGCATAGGCGTAAGGCATGACATTCCGATGTCTGCAGTGGCGCGCGGGCTGGCCCCCAATCGCGACTGGAAGGCACGGGTGCATGGGCAGGACTGGCTGGTCGGCGATACCGCCAACGCCTCGATCGGTCAGGGTTTCATGCTGGCCTCACCTTTGCAACTGGCGGTGATGACCGCCCGTATCGCAACCGGACGCAAGGTAGAGCCCCGGCTGGTGAAATCCATCGACGGGATCGAGCAGCCTTCGGGCGCGGGAGAGCCGATGACGGTGAACCAGGCCAATCTGCGCCGCCTGCGCAAGGGCATGTACGCCGTCAGCAACAACCGCCGTGGCACCGCCTATCGCAGCCGCATCCTGGCCGATGCCAACCGGATGGCGGGCAAGACCGGCACCAGCCAGGTGCGCAACATCACCGCCGCCGAGCGTGCTGCCGGAGTGATCCGCAACGAAGACCTGCCCTGGGAACGGCGCGACCATGCGCTGTTTGTCTGTTTCGCCCCGTTCGACAACCCGCGTTTCGCGGTGTCGGTGGTGGTCGAGCACGGTGGCGGTGGGTCCACCGCCGCGGCGCCGATCGCGCGCGACATCCTGCTTCAGGCACTTTATGACGGTTTTCCACCGCTCGAGGCCTATCCGGCAAAGGACCGCAGCCGGATCGAGGCACAGCAAGAGCGGTTGCGCCGCGAGTTGCGCCCGGTGACGCGGCCCGAGGACAAGGACCGCGCATGAGCTATCTTGAGTATACAGTCAAATCGACGCCCAGCGGCCTGCGCAAGATCCTCTACATGAACTGGCCCCTAACGCTGCTGTTGATCTCGGTGGCCTCGGCCGGGTTCCTGATGCTCTATTCCGTCGCCGGCGGCTCGTTCAGCCCCTGGGCCGAACCCCAGATCAAGCGGTTCCTGGCCGGGCTTCTGGTGATGACAGCGGTGGCCATGGTACCGATCTGGTTCTGGCGCAACATGGCCGCCGTTGCCTATGGCGGATCGCTGGTGTTGCTGATCATGGTCGAGCTGTTCGGCGCCGTCGGCATGGGCGCCCAGCGCTGGATCGACCTGGGTTTCATGCGGCTGCAACCCTCGGAACTGACCAAGATCACCCTGGTGATGGTGCTGGCGGCCTATTACGACTGGCTGCCGGGCAAGAAGACCTCGCGCCCGCTCTGGGTGCTGGTGCCGGTGCTGATCATCCTGGTTCCCACCGCGCTGGTGTTGAAACAGCCCGACCTGGGCACCGCCATCCTGCTGCTCTCGGCGGGCGGGGCGCTGATGTTCCTGGCCGGGGTGCATTGGGCCTATTTCGCCGCCGTCATCGCGGCGGGCGTGGGACTGATCACAGCGGTGTTCAAAAGCCGTGGAACCGATTGGCAGTTGCTCAAGGATTATCAGTTCCGCCGCATCGACACCTTTCTGGACCCGTCCTCGGATCCGCTGGGCGCCGGTTATCACATCACCCAGTCCAAGATCGCGCTGGGTTCGGGCGGCTGGTCGGGACGCGGTTTCATGCAGGGCACCCAGTCGCGGCTGAACTTCCTGCCCGAAAAGCACACCGACTTCATCTTTACCACGCTGGCCGAGGAATTCGGCTTTATCGGCGGCATCTCTCTGTTGTCGCTCTATGCGCTGATCATCGCGTTTTGCGTGGTCACCGCGCTCGCCACCCGCGACCGGTTCTCGTCACTGGTCACGATGGGGATCGCGGTGAACTTCTTTCTGTTTTTTGCTGTCAACATGTCGATGGTCATGGGCTTGGCCCCGGTTGTTGGCGTGCCGCTGCCGATGGTCAGCTATGGTGGCTCGGCCATGCTGGTGCTGATGGTGGCCTTTGGCCTTGTGCACAGCGCCCATATCCACCGCCCCCGCTGACCCCCTGAAAGGATCCACCATGCCCGTCAATGTGCTCTTTTCCGCGCGCCCCGAGCTTTGGCCGATCTATCGACCGTTGATCGAAGGATACCTCTCAGACATGGGAGTCACCTTTGACCTGCGCAACGCATTCGCGCCGGAGGAGGTAGACTATGTCGTCTACGCGCCCAATGGCGGTCTGCACGATTTCACCCCGTTCACCCGGCTCAAGGCACTGCTGAGCCTCTGGGCCGGAGTAGAGAGCATCGCCGACAATCCGACACTGACGGCACCCTTGGCCCGGATGGTCGATCACGGACTGACCCAGGGCATGACCGAATGGGTGGTGGGACACGTGCTGCGCTATCACCTCGGGATGGATGCCCATATCCACGGGCTGAACGGCGACTGGCGTCAGGACGTGCCGCCACTGGCCAGCCAGCGGCAGGTGACCATCCTAGGCCTCGGCGCGCTGGGAGAGGCCGCCGCCCGCGCTCTGACTGCGCTGGGCTTCCAAGTCACGGGGTGGAGCAGATCGCCCAAGGACCTGCCCGGCATCACCTGCCTGCATGGGCCGGAGGGGCTGGACCAAGCGCTGTCGGGCGCCGAAATCCTGGTGCTGCTGCTGCCCAGCACCGCCGCAACCGAAAACACGCTCAATGCCCAAACGCTGTCCCGCCTGCCCCGGGGCGCCCGCATCATCAATCCCGGGCGCGGGCCGCTGATCGACGACGACGCTCTGCTTGCCGCGCTTGACAGCGGGCAGGTGGGCCATGCAACGCTCGATGTATTCCGCATCGAACCACTGCCCCGGGATCATCCCTATTGGGCAAATCCCAACGTCACCGTCACCCCACATATCGCCTCGGAAACCCGCCCCGAAACGGCGGCGCAGGTGATCTGCGAGAACATCCGCCGGGGCGAATGTGGCGAACCGTTCCTGCACCTGGTCGACCGCACTCTCGGCTACTGACACTGCGCCCCTTCATTTCGCCGAAAATACTCCCGCCGGAGGCGAGATTTTTCGTCGAAAAATCTCAGGCCGCGATCAATCCGCGGCCTTTGAGCAGGGCCTCGACCCCCGGCAGACGGCCCCGGAAGGCCAGATAAAGGTCCTCGGCCTCGCGTGACCCGCCGGTAGACAGGATATGCCGCTCCAGCGCCTCGGCCCGCTCAGGATCAAACGCCCCGCCCGCCTCCTCGAACGCGGCAAAGGCGTCGGCATCCATCACTTCGGACCACATGTAGCTGTAATAGCCCGAGCTATAGCCGTCGCCGGCAAAGACATGGGCGAAATGCGGGGTAGCGTGCCGCATGCCGATGGCATGGGGCATGCCGAGTTCCTCCAGCACCTCGGCCTGTTTCGCCATCGGATCAGACGGCGCCGCCCCATCGTGAAATGCCAGGTCCACCAGGGCCGAGGCCACATATTCCACTGTCTGGAACCCCTGATCGAAATTAGCCGCGCCCAACACCTTTTCCAGCATCTCGGCAGGCATCGGTGCACCGGTCTCAGCATGGGTGGCAAACTCGGCCAGCACCTCGGGCACCTCCAGCCAGTGCTCGTAAAGCTGGCTGGGCAGTTCCACGAAATCGCGCGCGACCGATGTACCCGACACGCTTTCATAGGTCACATCCGACAGCATCTGGTGCAGGGCGTGACCGAATTCATGAAACAGCGTGCGCGCATCATCATAGCTCAGCAGCGCCGGATCGCCCTTTGCGAAGTTGCAGACATTGATCACCACCGGCGCCTGGGGTCGCGGGAACTTCGCCTGCGCCCGCATCGCCGAACACCAGGCGCCCGAGCGTTTCGAACCGCGCGCGAAATAGTCACCGATAAAGACGGCCACATGCCGACCATCCCGCGTCACCTCCCAGGCCCGGCAATCGGGGTGATAGAGCGCGATCTCGAGCGGGCGGAACTCCAGCCCGAACAGCCGGTTGGCGCAGGCAAAGGTCGCCTCGATCATGCGGTCCAGTTGCAGGTAGGGTTTCAGCGCCGCCTCGTCCAGGTCATGCTCGGCCTTGCGCCGCAGCGCCGCGTAATAGTGCCAGTCCCAGGGCTCCAGCGGCCCGTTGATCCCGTCTTGCTGCATCATCGCCGTCAGCACCTCGGCATCCGCCTCGGCCCGCGCGCGGGCGGGCGCCCAGACCTGCATCAGCAGGTCGCGCACCCTGTCGGGGCTGCGGGCCATCTCGGTCTCCAACTTGTAGGCGGCAAAACTGTCATAACCCAGGAGCGCGGCGCGCTCCTCGCGCAGCGCCAGGATCTCGGTCGCGATGGCGCGGTTGTCGGTCTTGCCCCCATTGGCCCCACGCGCCACCCAGGCGCGATAGGCCCGCTCGCGCAGATCGCGGCGCGGCGAGAATTGCAGGAAGGGCACGATCAGCGAGCGCGACAGGGTCATCACCGGGCCTGCGGCCTGTTTCTCTTGCCCCGCCGCGCGGGCTGCGGCGGTGACGAAACCGGGCAGCCCCTCCAGATCCTGCTCGGACAGGTCCATGAACCAGTCGCGCTCGTCAGCCAGCAGGTTCTGGGTGAATTCGGTACCCAGCACTGCCAACCGCGCCTTGATCTCCTTCATCCGCGCCTCGGCCTCACCGCTCAGCGCCGCGCCCGAACGAACAAAGCCACGATGGGTCAGCATCAGTACCCGCTGCTGTTCGTCGGTCAGTTCCAGATCCTCGCGCGCCTCCCACACGGCGGCGACGCGGGCGAACAGCGCCTTGTTGGCCGAAATCTCGGAGAAATGCGCCGCCAACTGGGGTGAGAATGCGCGCTGCAATTCTTCGCGCGCCGGGTTGCTGTCCGCCCCCGCCACGGTAAAGAACACGCCCAACACCCGGTCCAGCGCACCGCCCGCCGCTTCGAGCGCCTCGATCACATTCGCAAAGGTCGGCGCCTCGGGGCTGTCGGCGATGGCAGCGATCTCGGCCCTGTGTTCGGCAAGCGCCGCCTCCAGCGCCGGGGCGAAATCGCTGTCCGCGATCCGGTCGAACGGGGCGATGTCGAACGGGGTCTGCCAATCGGCAAGGATGGGGTTGGTCATGCGGCTCTCCTTTGACCGACAAGCTAGGAGGGCGGGCGGGAATGGTCCAGAGGTGCCGGACCGAAACCGGGTTGCATCTGCGCGCCCTCCCCCTCAGGGTCGGGCGCAAGGAGGAGACACGATGAAAAAGACCAACCGCCCCGCAGGCCCGATGACCACCGCCATTCACGCCGGAGAGTCCCCGGACCCGGCAACGCTGGCCTCGGCGCCGCCGATCCACATGTCCTCAACCTATGTGTCCGAGGATGTGTTGGGCTTTTCCGCCCATGACCTGACACCGGAAAGCCCCTATGCCTATTCACGCTGGGCCAATCCCACCGTCGCGATGCTCGAGGCCAAGATCGCCGCGATGCAGGGGACAGAGGCCTGCCTGTGTACCGCATCCGGCATGGCGGCGGCGGCGGCGATCTTCTTCACCTTCCTGTCGGCGGGCGATCATGTGATCGTGTCGGATGTCTCTTACGCGGGCGTGGCCGAACTGGCGCGCGACACGCTGCCCCGGATGGGAATCGCGGTCAGCACCGTGGACATGTCCGACCTTGCCGCAGTGTCGGCGGCGATCCGGCCCGAGACCAGGCTTATCCATACCGAGACCCCGGTGAACCCGATCGGGCGGCTGACCGATCTGGCTGCGATCTCGGCCCTGGCACGGCAGGCAGGCGCGCTGCTGAGCTGTGACGCCACCTTTGCCTCGCCACTGGGAATGGACACGGTCGCGCTGGGTGTCGATCTGACCATGCATTCGGTGACCAAGTATATCTGCGGCCATGGTGACGCGGTGGCAGGTGCGGTCTGTGGCCGGGCCGATCTGGTCTCGCAAATGCGGGTCGAGGCGGCGATCCATCACGGCGGGGTGTTGTCGCCCTTCAACGCCTGGCTGATCGCACGCGGGGCCGCCACGCTGCCCTTGCGGATGAAGGCGCATGCGGCGGGCGCCCAGGCGGTGGCCGAATGGCTGGAGGCCGATCCGCGCGTCGGTCGGGTGATCTATCCGGGTCTCGCTTCGCATCCGCAGGCAGAGCTGGCCGCGCGGCAGATGTCGAACATGTCGGCGATGATCTCGTTCCAGGTGGGCGATGCCGCCACGGGTGAACGTCTGGCCCGGCAGATGATCGAGCGGCTAGAGGTGATCCATTATGCCGTGTCGCTGGGCCATCACCGCAGCCTGATCTTCTGGATGGGGACCGAGGGGCTGATGGAGACCTCGTTCCGGCTGGAGGGCGCCCAGCAGGAGGCCTATCGCGCCTATGCGGGCGACGGGATTTTCCGTCTGTCGGTCGGGCTCGAGGACCCCGAGGACCTGATCGCCGATCTGGATCGGGCGCTGGCCTAGACCCAAGTCCCCGGTCAAAGGCGAAAACCGGCCAAATTGATCTGGGTTAAGGCAGACCCACAACGGGTCTGCCAGACTCGGTTGGGCAACCGTGACCGGGAGAAAAAACATGGCCAAGACAGACACGACGAAGATCACACCCGCCTCGTTCACCGAGGTGTTGAAATCCATGCAGGGGCCGGTGTCGATGACATCGCTGGTTCAGCCGCAGCTGGAACAATTCTGGGACGCGCAGGAAAAGCTGCTGGCCGAATCCGAACGCTTCACCCGGCACTGGTTCGAGCGTCGGCACGAAGCGATCCGCACCGCGCTGGACGCCGCCCGCAGCGCCACCGCCGCTGATCCGTCCAATCCGGCCGAGGCTATGGAAACGGTGATGGACTGGCAGCGCCATTCGGTCGAACGCATGGTCGAGGATGCGCGCGAATGGTTCGACACGGTCTCGCGCTGCGCCGATTACGTGACCAAGACCGAGGCCGAAGCGGTCGAGGAAACGCTGGGAGAGGCGCGCGATATCGCCCGCAAGGCGACCAAATCGGCGAAATCCGAGCCGGTCTGATCCAAGTCTGATCCAGGCCGGGGAGGCTCCCGCCCCCGCGCAGGCATCAAGGATGCCCGCTGGCGGCGTTGGGCCCGGCGCCGGGCGCCCGATGGGTCCCCGGCGCGGTCGCGCGTTCAACCGATATCCTTGCCCACCCGCGCTGCATGGCGGTACAGCAGCATCCGGCCGCGAAATCCCAGCAGGCGCAGCAGGTATTCGTGCAGGATATCCTTGCCGCGATCGTGGTGGTCGCGGAGCGACTCGTATGGGCGCCGGGACAGGCCGAAATGCACGATCTCGTTGCGCAGGGTGACAAGGCGGCGCAGACCGGGGCGCATCCCCATCTCGGCAAACATGTCGCGCAGCAGCGCTTCGAACCCCAGGACACGCGAGGGCTGAGCCGGGTCACGATAGCGCCCACGCCGGAACGGATAGCCGCACGCCTTGGCATGGGTCGATTTGAGGTTTTCCATGACGATGAAAAGTTGGGCCAGCTTCACCTCGAGCGGCTGCACCGGCAATTCGGCGATCAGCAGCATGTCGATCACTTCGGCCAGCTTGCGCCGCCGCTTGAGCAACCGATAGCGCGGCCAGACCGTTTCCAGATAGGTCCGCATCGCGGCACCGTCACGAATGGGCAGGAGAGGGCGAAAATAGAGTGCCTGCCCCATTGGATGCAGAGGCTGGCGTCCGCGGCCGCCGAACCGATAGCTGAGCGGCACCACCTGCGACTGTGCGGCCAATGACAACAGGCGGCAGAGATCGTCGGTCACCCGCTCTCCCTCGGCAAAGCTGCGCACACCGGTAATGACAAGTTGGGTGGACGGGATCAGCCCGCCACCACGCGGGCGCTGCGCGACGATCTGGCGGTCCTGCGTCAACTCCACCCGGTAGCGGCCCATTGTCAAACTGTGGCGGTTCCACAACCAGCTGCCATCGGGATCGTCGCTGCGCAGGTCTCCTACCCCGAGATAGTTGGCCAGTTCGGCGTGAAACAGGTCTGTGCTCATCTCCTGCTGACCCTCTCGGGGTTGGGTCACCCCGAACCGCAAACCGGGCAATCGGCCCGTCGGCTCAGCCGGATCTTGCGGCTTTCACCATAGAGCGCGTCATAGATCAGCATTTCACCCTTGAGCGGAGCCCCGGCGCCAGTGATCAGCTTGATCGCCTCAACCGCCATCATCGCGCCCACCACACCGGGCAGGGGGCCGATCACCCCGGCCTCGGCACAGGATGGCGCCAGCCCCGGCGCGGGCGCCTCGGGAAAGATGCACTGGTAACAAGGCGTATCGCCTGCCGGGTGAAAGACACTAAGCTGCCCCTCCCACTGCGACAACGCCCCCGAGATCAGCGGCTTGCCCTGCGCCACCGCCACTTGATTGGCCAGATAGCGGGTGGTGAAATTATCGGTTCCGTCCAGGATCAGATCGTAATCGGCAAACAGATCGGCCGCGATCTCCTCGGTCAGGCGCCGGTGATAGGGGCGCACGGTCACGGCGGGGTTCTGCGCCACCATGGCGGCCTCGGCAGAAAACACCTTGGGCTTGCCAATATCGGCATCGCGATGGATCACCTGCCGTTGCAGATTGGCGTTCTCGACCACGTCATCGTCGATAACACCGATGGTGCCGACCCCCGCCGCCGCAAGATATTGCAACGCGGGCGCGCCCAGCCCCCCTGCGCCGATCACCAGCACCCGCGCCTGTTTCAGCCGCTTCTGCCCCGGTCCGCCCAACTCGCGCAGGACGATATGGCGGGCGTAACGGTCCAACTCGGTCTCGGTGAAACTGCCGGGTTTTGCCGTAGCCTCGGCAGGCTGCCCCTGCGCGCGCGCCTTGAGCCAGGCAACCCCGCTGCCATAGCCAAAGGCCAGAATGCCAAAGCCGCCGATGAGCAACCAGAGCGCAGGCGACCCGCCGGTCGCCATGCGCAGGGGATGGGACGCAGGCAAGGCGACTTGCAGTAGCAGAACAACGGCAAAGAGAGCGGTCAGCATCACCAGCCGGGCCCGCCGTGACACGCCCATCATATGCCCCATGGCCCAGAGACCCGCCGCAAGTGCCAACACCAGCAGCATCAGCCGCGCCCCGTCGAGCCGAAACCGCCCGCCCCGCGCGCAGTCTCGTCCAAGCTGTCGACAAGGCCGAACCGGGCCTGCACCACCGGCGCCACCACCAGCTGGGCAATCCGTTCGCCATGGACCACCTCGAACGGTTCGGCGCCCGCATTCAGCAGGATTACCCCAAGCGGCCCGCGATAGTCGCTGTCAATGGTGCCGGGGGTATTGGGAAGGGTGATCCCGTGTTTCAGCGCCAGACCCGAGCGTGGGCGGATCTGAATCTCGAAGCCTGCGGGGATCTCGACGCGCAGCCCGGTCGGGATCAATGCCCGTCCGCCCGGGGCCAGTGTCAGCGACCCGCGATCAGGCAGATTGGCCCGGATATCGGCCCCCGCTGCGCCCGCCGTCTCATAGGATGGCAGCGGCACGTCCGGATCCGCCCCTGCATCCCGGATCACCCGAATGGCAATCATTTCCAACCTCTCCCGTTTCTCTGCGCCTCCCGCGCGGCACGCGAGATTTTTCGACGAAAAATCTCTACCCCGCCAAGGCCTCGGCGATGCGCAGGGCCAGACGGTCGGCGACCGCCTCCTTGCCCATGCGCGGCCATTCCTCGGCACCTTCGCCGGTGATCAGGGTCACCGCATTCTCGCGCCCGCCCATGATGCCGGTGGCCGGGCTGACATCATTGGCGACGATCCAGTCACAGCCCTTGCGCAGCCGCTTGGCGGTGGCATTCTCGAGAACGTCATTGGTCTCGGCGGCAAATCCCACGACCAGCGCCGGGCGGCCCTGTTCCATCTGGCTTACCCGTTTCAGAATGTCCGGGTTCTCGGCGAATTCCAGCACCGGCAGACCGTCCCTGGATTTCTTCAGCTTGCGGTCCGAGGCGCTGGCCACGCGCCAATCGGCCACCGCCGCCGCGAACACCCCGGCATCGACAGGCAGAGCCGCATCAACGGCGGCGTCCATCTCTCGCGCACTCTGCACCCGCACCACCTCGACCCCTTCGGGCGGGGGCACGTCGGCCGGACCGGTGACAAACACGACCTCGGCACCCAGCGCCGCCAGGGCACGCGCCACCGCCGCGCCCTGCGCGCCCGAGGACCGGTTGGCGATATAGCGCACCGGGTCGATCGGTTCATGCGTCGGACCCGAGGTCACCAATACCCGCTTGCCCTTGAGCGGCCCGTCGCCCAGCGCCGCCTCGATGGCGGCCACGATTTCCAGCGGTTCCGACATCCGCCCCGGCCCAAATTCGCCGCAGGCCATGTCGCCTTCGTTCGGCCCCACGAAACGGGTGCCATCCGCCGCCAGCTGTGCCCGGTTGCGCCGAGTCGCCGGATGCTGCCACATCCGCACATTCATCGCCGGCGCGATCAGCACCGGGGTATCTGTCGCCATCAACAGGGTCGAGGCGAGGTCATTGGCCAAACCGGCCGCCATCTTGCCCATCAGATCGGCGGTAGCCGGGGCAACCACCACCAGATCGGCCGAGCGCGACAGCTGGATATGGCCCATCTCGGCCTCGTCGGTCAGATCAAAAAGCTCGCGATAAACCTTCTCGCCCGCAAGGGCCGAGACCGAGAGCGGCGTCACAAATTCCTCGGCGGCCCGGGTCAGGACCGGCGTCACCGCCGCGCCGCGTTCGCGCAGGCGCCGGATCAAGTCCAACGACTTGTAGGCGGCGATGCCGCCGCCGATGATCAGCAGAATGCGTCTGGATGCCAGCATGGCGCGCGTCTCCGAAAACCCGGGTCGGCCCTGAACTTAGGCCCGCCGCCGGCCAAGTGCCAGCACAAAACCCCGGCCTCAGCTCTTGTCGAAAGCGGCGCAAGGGTCTTCGCGCGGGGCGGCGGGGCTGTCGAGCACCGCATCGAAACGGCCCTCGATCATGCCATCCTCGGACTGGCCCAGCACATAGACGCGCAGGCCCGGCGAAATCCGGGAGAGATAGACCGGGACGCCCCGGTCGGCCCGCGCATGGCCATTTCCGGTGATCACCGCAACAGGACCGCCGGTTTCGTCCTGCGCGCGCAGAATGGCACGCGCCAGCACCGCGTCGCGCAGGCGCTGGATCGCCACCAGTTTCGGCAGCATCTCGGGCGGCATGGCGTTGCAATGGGCGGCCTGCTGATCGGCCTCGCGCGCGGCCTGCTCGGCCTCGGTCAACGGTACCGTCAGCCCAAAGCGTGCGGCATCCGCGCCCATCGCCGCGGCGGCCCCCGTCTCCATCGCGGCGCGCGCTGCGGTCCGCGTCACCAGCGCGCCATAAACGGGCGCATCCGCCGCCGCGAACACCGGCAGGTACATCGCCAGCGGGGGCCAGCCCAGTTCCGCCCATTGCAGGATGCGCTCCAGTTCGGCGGGATCGTTCACGGCCTTGCGGGTCAGGCGCTGGGCGCCCTCCTCCGTCAGCATCTCCCAGACCACCGCGCCGGGGCCGATGGCGGCGACCGCCTCGGCTTGAACCAGGTGATGTCGAGGGTTGTCGTGAGTCTCACCCAGGATCACCACATCGGCCTGCCGCATGGCGGCAAGGATGTCCTCCGGGATCAGCTCACCGGCAGACGCCGCCCGAAGCGGGGCGACCAGACACAGGGCCAGCGCCAGGCCCGCGGCAAAGAAAAGTTTCATACCAGGAAGTGTTGCACCTCGCGCGAGCGCGCTTCAAGGCTCTTGCGCATCTTGGCAAAGGCCGCCGCTTCCAACTGCCGCACCCGCTCCTTGCTCAGCCCCAACTCATCGCCCAGACTTTCCAGCGTGCGGGGATCCTCGCGCAGCTTGCGTTCGCGCACGATAAAGCGTTCGCGCTCGTTCAGCGCCTGCATCGCCTCGATCAGCCAGTCGCGCAGCTGTTCGGTATCATGACGGTGCGCCACCAGTTCGGCGGCCTGCTCGCTCTCATCCTCCAGCGCTTCGATCCATTCGCGCCCCTCCTCGTCCGAGGCCTGGGTCGCATTCAACGAGAAATCGGAACCCGAGAGCCGGCCCTCCATCATCTCGACATCGCGCAGCGGCACCCCGATTTCCGAGGCGATCATCTGGTGCAACTGATGCCGGTCCAGCGCCAGCCCATCGGTGGCGGCCTCACGCTCCAGCCGGGCCTGCACGCGGCGCATGTTGAAGAACAGCGATTTCTGGCTCGAGGTTGACCCGGTGCGCACCATCGACCAGTTGCGCATCACATAGTCCTGAATGCTGGCCTTGATCCACCAGACCGCATAGGTCGAAAACCGCACGCCACGATCGGGGTCGAACTTGTCGGCGGCTTTCATGAGGCCCAGACCGGCCTCTTGGATCAAGTCGTTCATAGGGGCGCCATAGCGTTTGAACTTGGCCGCCATCGAGATTGCCAGCCGCATGTAAGCGGTGATCAGGCGGTGCAGCGCCGCCTCGTCGCGGTGGTCGCGCCAGGCATAGGCCAATGCCAGCTCTGTCTCGGCATCGAGCAGTTCGGCCTTCATCGCCTGTCGGGACATGCGTTTGTCCTGCGGGTCGTCCAGTGCCATACATCTCTCCCCAAATGTCCGGCGCTCAGCTTGACTTTCCCTGAGCCGTCCTACCCATTACGCACGGATTGCACGGATGGATCACCAGAAAGGTAGGAATGCTGTATCCCAAATTCACCTTGGTTCTGGGCGGTGCGGCATCGGGCAAATCGGCTTTTGCCGAACAGATGGTTGTTTCCACTGGAAAATCCCGTGTTTATTTCGCCAGTTCACAAGTTTTTGATGCCGAGATGCAGACCAAGATCGACCGCCATCTGGCCCAGCGCGGGCCGGATTGGACCACGATCGAGGAACCGCTGGAGCCCGGACCGGCCCTCGCTGCGCTGAGCGCCGGCGATATCTGCCTGTTTGACTGCGCCACCATGTGGCTGAGCAATCACCTGCTGGCCGAGAACGATCTGGACGCCGCGCAGGAACGGCTGATGGCGGCCATCCGCCATTGTCCGGCGCCGCTGGTCATGGTCTCGAACGAGGTGGGGCACGGGATCGTGCCGGACAACGCCCTGGCGCGCCAGTTCCGCGAGGCGCAGGGGCGGCTCAACATCGCGCTGGCGGCCGAGGCCGATCTGGTCGTTATGGTGGTGGCCGGGCTGCCACTCGTCCTGAAGGGGCAATTGCCATGACCCGCCTGCATCTGGTCCGTCATGGTCCCACTCATGCCAAATCCATGGTCGGCTGGTCCGACCTGCCCGCCGATCTGAGCGATACCGGTTTCCTGACCCGCCTTGCCGCGCACCTGCCGCAACAGGCGCTGGTCGTCTCGTCCGACCTGCGCCGCGCCGCCGATACCGCCAGCGCCATCCAGGGCGCCCGCACCCGCCTGCCGCATCGGGCCGGGCTGCGCGAGATCAATTTCGGCGCCTGGGAGCTGCGCCGCTTTGCCGAGATCGAAGCCGAGGACCCTGAGCATATCCGCGCCTATTGGGAGACCCCCGGCGATGTGCGTCCACCCGGCGGCGAGAGCTGGAACGAGGTCTGCGCCCGTGTCGATGCCGAGATCGATGCACTGATCGCCGCGCATCCCGGCGGTGACCTGATCGTGGTCGGCCATTTCGGCATGATCCTGACCCAGGTACAGCGCGCCCTTCGGCTGGACGCCGATCAGGCCTTTGCCCATCGGATCGACAACCTGTCCGTGACCGAGATCACCCGCCTGCCGCAGGGGTGGGAGGTCGGGCGGATCAATCATCTGGTGTGATGCGCCGCCGCACGAAACGTCGATTTACCGGCGCTTTGCCTGACGCGTAACGTCTGCGCATGACATATGATCTTTTTATCGGCGACCGCAGTTTCTCCAGCTGGTCGCTGCGCGGTTGGCTGATGCTCGAGAAATTCGGCATCCCGTATCGCTCGCATCTGGTGGGGCTTTATTCCGGCACCATGGCCGCGGATCTGGCGCCCCTGGCCCCGGCACGGCAGGTGCCGGCGCTGCGGACACCCGAAGGTATCGTGGTGGGTCAGAGTCTCGCCATGGCCGAGACCCTGGCCGAGCGGCACCCCGAGGTTGGGCTGTGGCCCGCCGATCCTGCCGCCCGCGCCGCCGCCCGCTGGCTGTGCGCCGAAATGGTGTCGAGCTTCTCCGCCCTGCGCGGCGAATGCCCGATGCAGCTTCTCTATTGTTTTGACGGATTCCAACCCAGTGAAGGGACGCTGGCCGATCTGGCGCGGATCGAAACGCTCTGGTCGCATGCCAGGGCGGTGTCGGGCGTTGCGACGGGGCCGCTCTTTGGTACCTATTCGCTGGCGGATGTGTTCTATGTGCCGGTCGCCGCGCGCATCATCGGCTATGGCCTGCCGGTCAGCGCGGCGGCGCGCGACTATTGCCTGTTCCTTCTCGGGGATACCGCCGTCCGGCAATGGCGGGCGATGGGGCTGACGGTGCACTACGATCCGATGCCCTATGCGCTGGACCTGCCGACGCTTGACTGGCCTGTAGGCACGCCCAGCGCCGCGCGCGCGGTCGAAGCCGGCCCATCGGTGAACGCCTCCTGCCCCTATTCCGGGAATCCGGTGACCGATTTCCTGGAACTCGATGGGCGCGTCTGGGGATTCTGCAACGCCTTTTGCCGGGACAAGACCGTGGCCGACCCCGGCGCCTGGCCGAAATTCACCACGATGGTGGCCAAGGGTTAACCATTCTTAAACCTGCCTCGGGATAGCAACAAAGTGTTAACCACGAGGCAGGTTCCACATGGTCGCCCGCGCCCATACCGTTGCATTTCAGGGGGTCGAGGCCCGCCCGGTCGAGGTGCAATGCGCCGTCACACCGGGCCTGCCCGCCTTCTCCATCGTTGGCCTGCCGGACAAGGCGGTGTCCGAGGCGCGTGATCGGGTGCGCAGCGCGCTGAGCGGCATGGCCATCGCGCTGCCTTCGAAACGGATCACCATCAACCTGTCCCCCGCCGACCTGCCCAAGGAAGGCAGCCACTTCGATCTGCCTATCGCGCTGGCGCTGCTGGCCGCGCTGGAGATCGTGCCCGCCGATGCGGCCGAAGCGACGCTGGCACTGGGGGAACTGTCGCTTGACGGGTCGCTGGTGCCGGTGGTCGGCGCGCTGCCCGCCGCGATGACCGCGGCATCAGAGGACTGGCTGCTACTCTGCCCCGAAGCGTCGAGCGCCGAGGCCGCCTGGGTCGACGCGGCCAAGGTGATCGGCGCTCCATCCCTGGCGGCGGTGGTACGCCACTTTACCGGACAGGCTCCGATCGATGCGGCCCGGCCAGGCGAGGTCAGCGCCACCGCGTTCGAGCGCGACCTGCGCGAGGTCAAGGGACAGGAACGAGCCAAACGGGCGCTGGAGATCGCGGCGGCGGGACGTCATCACATGATCATGATCGGCACGCCCGGGTCGGGAAAATCCATGCTGGCCGCGCGCATCCCCGGCATCCTGCCACCGCTGACCCCGGTCGAGGCGTTGGAAACCTCGATGATCCATTCGCTGTGCGGCCTGCTGGACCAGGGCGGGATCAGCCGCACCCGGCCGTTTCGCGAACCGCATCACACGGCGTCGATGGCGGCGATCGTGGGAGGAGGCAAAGGAGCCAAACCGGGAGAGATCAGCCTGGCCCATAACGGGGTCCTGTTCATGGACGAATTCCCAGAATTTCCGCGCACTGTGCTGGAAACCCTGCGCCAGCCGATCGAGACCGGCGAGGTGATGGTCGCCCGCGCCAACGCCCATGTAAAGTATCCCTGCCGGTTCATGCTGGTGGCGGCGGCCAATCCTTGCCGTTGCGGCTATCTCAGCGATCCGGCACGCGCCTGTGCCCGGGTGCCCGCCTGTGGCGAAGATTACCTGGGCCGCATTTCAGGGCCCTTGATGGATCGGTTCGATCTCAGAATCGAGGTGCCGCCAGTGGCCTTTACCGATCTCGACCTGCCGCCCAGCGCCGAAGGTTCAGCCGAGGTGGCGGCGCGCGTTGCGGCAGCGCGGGCGGTCCAGACATTGAGATTCGGAAGCCACCCGAGCTTACGGCAGAATGCCGATGCGGAGGGTAAAGCGCTGGAAGAGATCGCCACGCCCGACGCCGAGGGACGCGATCTATTGCTCACCGCCGCCGACAGGTTCGGCCTCTCCGCACGCGCTTATCACCGCATCCTTCGGGTGGCGCGCACGATCGCGGATCTTGACGGAGACCGCGATGTGCGTCGCCCGCATATCGCCGAAGCGCTCAGCTTTCGGGTTTCGGCGAAAGCTCTGAATTGAGGGTACCGGAAAACGAAACGTTTTCCGGGCCGTTTTCCGCAACGGAAAACGGCCGCCTGCCACACGCTCAGAGCTTGGCCTCGATGGCCTCCCAGATCCGACCGGCGATATTCACCCCGTCAAACCGTTCCAGTTCCTGAATACCGGTCGGCGAGGTCACGTTGATCTCGGTCAGATAGTCACCGATGACGTCGATTCCGACAAAAACCTGTCCTTTCTCTCGCAAGAGCGGGCCGATTGTGGCGCAAATCTCGCGGTCACGCTCGGTCAGCCCGATCTTTTCGGGCCGCCCGCCTACATGCATGTTCGAACGCACCTCTCCCTCGGCTGGGATCCGGTTGATGGCACCCACCGCCTCGCCATCGACCAGAATGACGCGCTTGTCGCCGTTGCGTACATCGGGCAGGTATTTCTGCACGATCAGCGGCTCGCGCGAAAAACCCACGAACAGCTCATGCAGCGAGGACAGGTTGCGATCGTTCTCGTCCAAGCGGAACACCCCGGCGCCGCCATTGCCGTAGAGCGGCTTCAGGATGATGTCGCCGTGCCGCGCCTTGAATGCGCGGATGGTCTCCAGATCGCGCGCAATGGCGGTGGGCGGGGTCAACTCGGGAAAATTCAAAACCAGAAGCTTCTCGGGATAGTTGCGCACCCAGAACGGGTCGTTGACCACAAGAGTCTGCCCCTTCAGCCGGTCCAGCAGATGGGTCGAAGTGATGTAATGCATGTCGAAGGGGGGATCCTGACGCAGCCAAACCACATCGAAGTCCGCCAGATCGACCTCGCGCATTGGTCCCAGAACAGCCGGGTTTCCCACCACTCGCTGAACGGTCATATCATGACCGCGCGCGGTGATCCGGCCCTCCTGATAGGCAAGATGGTCGGGGCCGTAGAAGAACAGCTCATGCCCGCGCGCCTGCGCCTCTTCTGCCAGCCGGAAAGAGCTGTCGGCATTGATGTTCACGGCCCCGATCGGGTCCATCTGAAAGGCGATCTTCATGGCAAGTCCCTCTGTCGATTGTCCAGATACATGGCGCAGAGGGGCAGAGGGTTCAATGGCGTTCAGCCATGACCAAACGCATTCTCGATAATTTCGCACCGACCGGTACCATCGACCAGAGCCACGTCAAAGCGCATGGGCGTCAACTGCCCGGCGGGTTCATCCGCCAGAAACTCGGCAGCCGCCGCATGCAGACGTGCCATCTGGCGTCCGCAGAGACTTTCGGCGGCGCGGGCAAAATCGCGGCTATGTTTGACCTCGACAAAGATTACCTCGTCGCCCGAGCGGGCAATCAGGTCGATCTCACCACCGGTGCCGCGCCAGCGGCGGCGGGCCAGCCGGTATCCACGACGCTCATAGTCGCTAGCGACCGAATGTTCGGCAGCCACACCCGCCAGGTGATTGCGCGAACCGCGAAGTCTTCGTGCTCTCATGTCAACCCTTTCCAAGCTTCAGCGCCAACTGGTAAACTGGTCGCCGGGGTACATCATGCATGCGCGCCACCAGATCGGCCGCGTCCCGCACCGAATGTGTCTCGAGTGCCGCCAGCAGATCCTGTTCTAGCTCTGATTCCTTAACCGGACCTGAACGGGCGCGATCCACCAGCAGCACAACCTCGCCCTTGACCGGTGCCTCGGCCAATGCTTCGGCAAGATCGGAGAGCGTATCACGCCGGACTTCCTCGAATTTCTTGGTCAGTTCCCGACACATCGCCGCCGGCCTGTCACCGCCAAGCACCGCTGCCATGTCCCGCAGGCTGGCCACCAG
Source organism: Ruegeria sp. SAZD011 (assembly GCF_059612545.1). Lineage (NCBI taxonomy): Bacteria > Pseudomonadati > Pseudomonadota > Alphaproteobacteria > Rhodobacterales > Roseobacteraceae > Ruegeria > Ruegeria sp. SAZD011. Next base: position 464,311 of record NZ_JBXWQU010000022.1, read on the forward strand.
CCGCTTGGGCGATTCGTAGAAGACCAGCGTGCCGGGCACTCCCCGCAGGGTTTCGAGCCGGGTTTTGCGCGCCGCTGCAGCATTCGGCAGAAACCCCGCAAAGAAAAACGCATCCGTCGGCAGACCCGCGAGCGTCAATGCTGTCAGCACCGCCGACGGCCCTGGTGCGCAGGTCACCATATGCCCTGCCTCGGCGGCGGCACGGCTCAGCTCAAAGCCCGGGTCGGCGATCAGCGGCATGCCCGCCTCCGAGGCGTAAGCCACCGACTTGCCCTCGGCCAATGCTTGCAGCAACCGTGCCTGCGCCCCGGCACCGGAATGATCGTGATAGGCAAGGACCCGCCGTCCGTCGAGCGGCACCCCGTGAATGTCGAGCAGATGCCGCAGCGAGCGTGTATCCTCGGCGGCGATCACCTCGGCCGAGGCGAGCACATCCAGCGCCCTGAGCGTGATGTCACGCGCCGACCCGATCGGGGTGCCGACGAAATACAGGCCCGCAGGCAATCTGAGCTTTTGGTAATTCAACGCTGGACCCGTGTTTCGTGACGTTTATTATCGCGGCTCGACCACTGCGGCGGGCCGCCGCCGGATCAAGGAGCTATTGATTAGATGTTTGCCGTTTTCAACCCCGCCCGCAAGATTGCCCTTTCCGCGATGGCCTTGGCGGCGGCTGCGCTGTTATCGGCCTGTGAACCGGTTGCCATCGGTGGTGGCGGTCCCAGCATCAATACATCCAAACCGGTTCCCGTCGCGCTGCTGGTTCCGCGCGGCTCGGCCCAATCGGGTGATGCGGTCCTGGCCCAGAGCCTTGAGAACGCAGCCCGGTTGGCAATTGCAGACCTGCAGAACGTTCAGATCGACCTGCGTGTCTATGACACCGCAGGCGATGCCGGGACTGCCGCCGCCGTTGCCCAACAGGCCGTCGGCGAAGGTGCCAAGATCATCCTTGGTCCGGTCTATGCGCAGGCCGCCAATGCTGCCGGACTGGCGGTTCTGAACCAGAACATCAACGTCCTGTCCTTCTCCAACAACGTCAATATCGCCGGGGGCAATGTCTTTGTCCTGGGGCCGACCTTCAACAACAGCGCCGAGCGGCTGGTGAGTTTTGCCGCACGTCAAGGCAAGGGCAATATCGTCGTGGTGCACAGCACCGACGAGGCCGGACAGCAGGGACGGGCAGCGATCACCAACGCGATTTCTGGCAGCGGCGCCAAGCTGGCCGGAACGGTCGCCTATGAACGGTCGCAGCAGGGCGTGATCAACTCGATCCCGCAGGTCAAGGCAACGGTAGACGGGACCGGCGCGGATTCGCTCTTTTTCACCTCGACCACGGCCGGGGCATTGCCGCTCTACACCCAACTTTTGCCCGAGGCGGGCGTATCGCCGGCCGAGACCCAGTATATCGGCCTGACCCGCTGGGACATTCCGGCGCAGACGCTGGAACTGCCCGGCGTGCAGGGCGGCTGGTTCGCGCTGCCCGACCCGTCCAAGGCACAGGCGTTCCGCGCCCGCTACCAAAGCACCTATGGCGGCGCACCGCACCCGATCGGCGGGCTGGCCTATGACGGCATTGCCGCCATCGGCGCGCTGGTGGGCGCGGGCAAGTCGGATGCGTTGACTGGCGCCGCCCTGACCCAAAGTGCGGGGTTCCAGGGTGTCGGTGGCATCTTCCGTCTGCGCCCCGACGGGACTAATGAACGGGGGCTGGCCGTGGCCACGATCCAGAACAAACAGGTGGTTGTGATTGACCCTGCCCCACAAAGCTTCTCCGGCGCCGGATTCTGATCCGACCGATACGTCCCTGCCGATCCAGCCCTGGCTGACCGGCGATCTGATCTGCGACCCGGCCGAGGTGTTCGACACCCCGGCCGTGTTCGCGCGGATCAACGAGGCGGCAAACGAGGCCGCCGACAACGCCGCGCTGCGCGGGGCGGTCGTTGCCATTTTGCGCGATGTTCAGAAATCGGGCCGGGCCGCGATCGCCGCCGGTTTTGCGGGCGACCCTTTTGCCGCACGACCATTGACGCGCGCCTATACCTATCTGACCGACGGGTTGGTCAAGACGGCAATGTATGTCGCCTCGGAAATCCTGCACCCGCTGGCCACGCCCACCCAGGGCGAGCGGATCGCGGTATTGGCGGTGGGCGGATTCGGGCGCGGAGAGATGGCGCCGTTCTCCGATGTCGATCTGCTGTTTCTGACCCCCTACAAGATCACCGCCTGGGCCGAGAGCGTCATCGAATCGATGCTCTACATCCTTTGGGATCTGCGACTGAAGGTCGGGCATTCCTCGCGCACGGTAAAGGATTGCGTGCGGCTTGGGCGCGAGGACTTCACCATCCGCACGGCGATGCTTGAACACCGGTTTCTGGCCGGGCATGCGCCCCTGGCGCGGTCGCTGGATCAGCGCCTGAAAAGCGAGCTTTACAAGGATACCCAGCGCGAATTCATCGAGGCCAAGCTGGAGGAGCGCGACGCCCGCCACCGCAAACAGGGCGAGCGGTACATGGTCGAACCGAATGTGAAGGAGGGCAAGGGCGGGCTGCGCGACCTGCAATCGCTCTACTGGATCGCCAAATACATCTACGAGGTGAAGGAAACCGCCGAACTGGTGCCGCTTGGACTGTTCACCGCATCGGAATACCGCACCTTTGTACAGGCCGAAGAGTTCCTGTGGGCGGTGCGCGCGCATTTGCATCTGGTGACCGGGCGGGCCACTGAACAGCTGACCTTTGATCTCCAGGTCGAAGTGGCCGAGCGCATGGGCTATCAGGACCGCGCCGGGCGCCGCGCGGTCGAAGTGTTCATGCAGAAATACTTTCGCGAGGCCACGCGCGTGGGCGAGCTGACGCGGATTTTCCTGACCAAGCTCGAAGCGTCGCATATGAAGGGCGCGCCGCTGCTGGAGCGCATCTTTCGCCGTCGCCGCAGGGTCAAGCAGGGGTACAAGGTGGTACATGGCCGGATCGACGTGCTCGATCCCGAGACCTTTCTGGACGACAAGCTGAACCTGCTGCGCATCTTCGAGGAGGGGTTGCGCACCGGCATGCTGATCCATCCGGATGCAATGCGGCTGGTGACCGCCAATCTGGACCTGATCGATGACGACATGCGCAACAACAAGGAGGCGCGGCGCATCTTTCTGGACCTGCTGCTGAAACACGGCAACCCCGAACGGGCGCTCAGGCGGATGAACGAGTTGGGGGTGCTGTCGGCCTTCGTGCCCGAATTCGAACCCATCGTGGCGATGATGCAGTTCAACATGTATCACAGCTATACGGTGGACGAACATACGATCCAGACCATTATCAACCTCGCCCAGATCGAAAAGGAAGAACTGGTCGAGTCGCTGCCGCTGGCCTCGTCCATCCTCAAGGCCGGGGTCAACCGCAAGGTTCTTTATGTGGCGCTGCTGCTACACGATATCGGCAAGGGCCGGCCCGAGGATCACTCGATCCTCGGGGCCCGTATCGCCCGCCGTGTGGCGCCACGTCTGGGCCTGTCCAAGGCCGATTGCGAAACGGTGGAATGGCTGGTGCGCTATCACCTGTTGATGTCGGACATGGCGCAGAAACGCGATATCTCCGATCCCCGGACCGTGCGCGATTTTGCCAAGGCGGTGCAGACGGTCAAGCGGCTGGACCTGCTGACGGTGCTGACCGTCTGCGATATTCGCGGCGTCGGCCCCAACACCTGGAACAACTGGAAGGCAACGCTGTTGCGCGCCCTGCATGCGGAAACCAAGCGGGCGCTTGAAATGGGGATGGAGGCACTGAACCGCGAAGGGCGCGGAAACGAGGCCAAGAAGGCGCTGCGCACGGCCCTGTCCGACTGGCCCGCAGGCGAGATCAAGACTGAGATCGCCCGCCACTATCCGCCCTATTGGCAGGGCTTCAATGTCGAGACCCATGTCACCTTTGCCGAGATGCTGCGCCAGTTGGAACAAAGCGGTGATCCCGGCGGCATCGAAATCCGGCTCGACCCGGACGAGGACCGCGATGCCACCCGCGCCTGTTTCGCCATGGCCGATCATCCCGGTATCTTTTCACGGATGGCCGGCGCGCTGGCGCTGGTCGGGGCCAACGTGGTCGATGCCCGCAGCTATACGACCAAGGACGGCTACGTGACCGATGCCTTCTGGATCCAGGACGCCGAAGGCCACCCTTACGAGGCCGCGCGCCTGCCCCGGCTCAGCCAGATGATCCTGAAAACCCTCAAGGGCGAGGTGGTGGCCCGCGACGCGCTGAAATCCCGCGACAAGATCAAGAAGCGGGAAAAGGCATTCAACGTGCCGACCCATATCACCTTCGACAACGAAGGTTCGGACATCTACACGATCATCGAGGTCGATACCCGCGACCGGCCCGGCCTGCTTTATGATCTGGCCCGGGCAATGGCGGCGGCAAATGTCTATATCGCCAATGCGGTGATCGCGACCTATGGCGAACAGGTGGTCGACAGTTTCTATGTCAAGGACATGTTCGGACTGAAATACCATTCCGAGGCCAAGCAGCGCACGCTTGAGACAAAGCTGCGCAAGGCCATAACCGAAGGTGCAGAACGGGCTGCCGCATCATGAAGCCCGTTCGCATGATGGCCGGTTTTTTCACGGTCGGTTTCTGGACACTGACCAGCCGCATTCTGGGTTTCGTGCGCGAGATCCTGTTGGCCGCCTATATCGGCCCAGGCCCGGTGATGGATGCCTTTGTCGCGGCCTTTCGCCTGCCCAACCTGTTCCGCCGCTTCTTTGCCGAGGGCGCGTTCAACGCAGCTTTCGTGCCGATGTTCTCGAAACGCCTCGAAGGCGGCGAGGATGCCGAGGGCTTTGCCCAGCAGGCCTTCAATCTGTTGGGTACGGCGGTGCTGATGCTGGTGGCGCTGGCCATGATCTTCATGCCCGCGCTGATCTGGGCCACCGCCAGCGGCTTTGCCGGGGACGAGCGGTTCGACCTTGCGGTGGGCTATGGCAAGATCGCCTTTCCCTATATCCTGTTCATGTCGCTGGCGGCATTGTTTTCCGGCGTGCTGAACGCCACCGGGCGGTTTGCCGCCGCAGCCGCCGCGCCGGTTCTGCTGAACGTGTTCGCCTGCGCCGCGATGCTGGCCGGCTCGGCACTGGGTGGCGAAGTGATCGACTGGCTGATCTGGGTGATCCCGGTCGCGGGTGTGGCGCAGCTGGCGCTGGTCTGGGTCGCGGCCGAGCGTGCGGGCATCCGACTGCGCCCCGGCCTTCCCCGGCTCAGCCCAGACATGCGGCGGCTGGTGCGGGTGGCCTTTCCCGCCGCGCTTGCGATGGGGGTGACGCAGATCAACCTGGTGGTGGGACAGCTTGTCGCCTCGCGCACCGAAAGCGCGGTCAGCTGGCTCTTTGCGGCGGACCGACTTTATCAACTGCCGCTGGGCGTGGTGGGCATCGCGGTGGGGATCGTTCTTTTGCCCGATCTGTCGCGCCGCCTGCGGGCCGGTGACGATACCGGAGCGCGCGATGCCTATTCGCGCGCGGGCGAGTTCTCGTTGATCCTGACCCTGCCCTCGGCCATGGCGCTGGTGGCGATCCCGCTGCCGTTGGTCGCGGTACTGTTCCAGCGCGGCGCCTTTACGCCCGAGGACAGCGCCGCTACCGCTCTGGCCGTGGCGGTTTACGGGCTGGGCCTGCCCGCCTTCATGCTGCAAAAGGTGTTCCAGCCGCTGTTCTTTGCCCGCGAAGACACCAAAAGCCCGTTCCGCTATGCAGTTGTGGCCATGGTGATCAACGCTGTGCTGGCCTTTGCACTTTATCCCCTGTTGGGCTGGATCGCGCCCGCGATCGCCACCACCGTCGCCGGCTGGACCATGGTGGCGCAACTGGCCTTGGGCGCTCGACGCATGGGGGACGTGGCCCGGTTCGACGCTCGCTTTCACCGTCGCGCCTGGCGTATCCTGATGGCCTCGCTGATCATGGGGGCGGCGCTTTATGCGGTGCTGATCCCGCTGGGCTGGGTCCTGGACCTGCCCAGCTGGCGCTATCTGGGCCTGTTGGCGCTGATCCTCTTTGCTGCTGTGGTCTATTTCGGGGTCGGCCATCTGATCGGCGCCTTTCGCCTGTCGGAATTCCGCCGCGCGTTGAGGCGGTCATGAGCGCGCTTGACTGTCCCGCCGGCACCGTCCTGTTCCGCGCAGGGCAGGATTGCCCCGGTTTCCTGCGCCTGGACGAAGGCTCGATCCGTGTCACCCTGACCGCCGCCAACGGGCGCGAGGTGGTGCTTTACCGGGTCGGGCCGGGCGATGTCTGCCTGCAAACCTTTGCCTGCCTCACCGAGGGGCGCAGCTACAGCGCCGAAGGGGTGGCCGAAACCCGGGTGCGCGGCCATCTGATGAGCCATGCCGAGTTCCGCACCGCGCTGGCCCAGAACGAGGCGTTCCGCACCGAGGTCATGCAGGCGGTGGCACGCCGGTTTGCCGATTTCGAACATCTGGTCGAGGACGTGGCCCTGACCGGGTTCGACACGCGGCTGGCACGGGTGCTGTTGCGGCTGGCAAAAGGCGACACAGTATCCGCAACGCATGAGGCGCTGGCCGCCGAGACCGCCTCGGGCCGGGCCTTTGTCAGCCGCCGGCTGGCCGAATTCGCGCGTCAGGGTCTGGTGGAGCTGGCGCGCGGACGGGTCACGCTGTGCGACCGGTCCGGGCTGGAACGGATTGCCGCAGAGGAACGGTGACACTGTCACCGACAGCGGGCGCAGGATCGGTCACAACAGGCTCAGACCTCTGACCTGAAAGGATTCGCAAATGACCCGTAACGCAGGAACCCTCGACCGCGCCGCCCGTATCATTCTGGGCCTCGTCCTGTTGTCGCTGACCGTGATCGGCCCCAAGACCATGTGGGGCCTGGTCGGCCTGATCCCGCTGTTGACCGGGCTGGTGGGGTCTTGCCCGCTTTACACCATCCTGGGCCTGAACACCTGCCCGCTGAAGAAATAAGACCGCCCGGCCGGACCGCCCTAATCGTGGCGGATCCGGCCGCGCATCCGCGCCCAGCCGCCCGGCGACAGGAAGAAGGACAGCGCAAATCCGGTGGCAAAGCCCGCCAGATCGGCAACCCAGTCCAACCCGCCGCCAAACAGCAGGCCGAACAGCAACTGCGCCCCCATCAGAAAGGCGATCAGACTGAACGCCCGCGCCTGATGCTGCCCCACCAGCGACAGCTTGCGCCACAAGAGCCAGGTAAAGGCGCCGATCAACCCGTAGACGGGTGGAAACCCCCCGATCAGCGCCACCGGCGACCCGGTCATCAGCGCATATCCCAGCGCCCCCCCGATGCCCGAGACCACGAAGACCACCAGCATCGCCAGGCTGCCAAAACTCTCGGCCACCATCTTGCCCATCGCCAGCACGAAGACACAGACGAACAGCGACTGGGTGAACGAGGCGTTCACAAACGGATAGCTGACAAACCGGATCGCATGTTCGACAGGCCAGCGCCCCGTCTCCCACATCCAGGTCAGTATGTCGGGTGAGAAGGCATAGGACTGCATCGCCGCCAGCCGCCAGCCCACCGCCTGCGGCCCGCCGACGATGCCGCGGGCGCCCAGCGAAAAGGCGATCTCGATCCCCATGATGAAGAGAACCAGCGCCACCACGACGGGCGGCAGCGGATTGACCGGCGATGTATCGTTATCACTGCTCATGGGCGGGCCTTTCGCGGCTGTTGACGTCCCTTTGCCCCATGGGTAAGCGACGAGGGCCGAATTTTCCAGACGGGAGTTCCCCATCATGACCGAAACCCAGTTCACGCCGCGTGTGTTTTCCGGCATTCAGCCTTCGGGAAACCTGCATCTTGGTAACTACCTCGGTGCGCTCAAGCGATTTGTGGATATGCAGGGACCCGAGATGGAGACCGTGTATTGCATGGTCGATCTCCACGCGATTACCGTCTGGCAGGACCCCAAGGAACTCGCGCATTCCACGCGGGAACTGTGTGCAGGCTTTATCGCGGCCGGGATCGACCCGGAACAGTCGATCCTGATCAACCAATCCCAGGTGCCCGAACATGCGCAGCTGGCCTGGATCTTCAACTGCGTCGCCCGCATGGGCTGGATGCAGCGGATGACCCAGTGGAAGGACAAGGCCGGCAAGAACCAGCAGAACGCCTCGCTGGGCCTGTTTGCCTATCCGTCGCTGATGGCCGCCGACATCCTGATTTATCACGCCACCCATGTGCCGGTGGGCGAGGACCAGAAACAGCATCTGGAACTGACGCGCGACATCGCGATCAAGTTCAACCACGATTACGGCGTCGATTTCTTTCCCGTCACCGAACCGGTGATCGAGGGCGCCGCAACGCGGGTGATGAGCCTGCGCGACGGGTCCAAGAAGATGTCGAAATCCGACCCCTCGGACATGAGCCGGATCAACATGACCGACGATGCCGATGCCATCGCGCAAAAGATCCGCAAGGCCAAGACCGATCCCGACGCCCTGCCATCCGAGGCCGAGGGGCTGGAGGGGCGCCCCGAGGCGCGCAACCTGATCAATATCTATGCCGCACTGGCGGATCAGAGCGTCGATCAGGTGCTGGCCGAGGTGGGCGGCAAACAGTTCGGAGAGTTCAAGCCGATGCTGGCGGAACTCGCGGTCGCGAAGCTGTCGCCAATCTCGGCCGAGATGGCGCGGCTGATGGACGATCAGGCCGAGATCGACCGCATCCTGGCACGTGGCGCCGAACGCGCCCGCGCGATCACCGCGCCGATCCTGAAACGGACCTATGAAATCGTCGGCATGGTGTCCTGACACCCAAGTATCAAGAATAATGTGCGTCCGCGCAGGAGATCTGCGCGGGATCGACCCTTTGCGGGAACGCGGATCCATCCGATAATCGGGCAAAGGAGACGCATCATGACCTATTCCGCCCCCGCCGGCACCTGTGTCGGCCATGTCCATCTGAAAGTGTCCGATCTGGACCGGGCTATCGTGTTCTATCGCGATGTTCTGGGGTTCGAACTGCAACAGAGATACGGCGACGCCGCCGCCTTTCTGGGCGCCGGTGGCTATCACCACCATATCGGGCTGAACACCTGGCACAGCCGGGGCGGTCCGCAACCGCCCGCTCGGGCAACCGGGCTGTATCATTCGGCCTTCCTCTACCCCGACCGCAAGGCGCTGGGGGCAGTGCTGCGTCAGGTGGTCGAGGCCGGGATTGCCATCGACGGTGCCGCCGATCACGGGGTCAGCGAGGCGGTCTATCTGCGCGATCCTGACGGCAACGGGGTCGAGCTGTATCGCGACCGCGCGCCCGAGGACTGGCCGCGCGATGCCGAGGGTAATCTGGCCATGGTCAACGCGCCGCTCGATATCCCCGCGCTGCTGGCCGAGGCCGGTTAAGTTCCGGCCCCGGTCACGCTACTTTCAGGCAGCCTTGGCCTGCAGGATCTCGTCCACGGTCGCATCTGCCACCTCGGCCGGGCTGACCGACAGGGTGCGGGCGCGGATCAGGATACGGTCCATGGTGTCGTCAAGCGCCGCAAGGCGGCCGGCAACCCAGGCCTCGCGCCCCGAGATCTTGAGGATCTCGGTTGCCACATTGATGATGCCGCCGCCATTGGCCACGTAATCGGGCGCATAAAGAATACCCAGATCGTGCAGACGGGCGGCATCCTCGGGCGTGGCCAACTGGTTGTTGGCGCCGCCCGCGACCACCCCGACCTTCAACTGCGGGATGGTCTCGGCATTCAGGATGGCACCGATGGCGCAGGGGGCAAAGATATCGGCCTCGACCCCGTAGATCGCATCGGGCGCGACGGCGGTGGCGCCGAACTCCTCGGCCACGCGGGCAACCTGGCCCGCGTCGATATCGGTGACGATCAGTTTGGCGCCGGCCTGATGCAAGTAGCCACACAGGTAGTGACCCACATGGCCCAGCCCCTGCACCGAGACGGTGCGCCCGCGCAGATCGTCCGAGCCGAAGCGGTGCCGCGCAGCGGTGCGGATCGCGTTGAAGATGCCGCGCGCGGTGATCGGCGAGGGGTCGCCACTGGCGAAATCGCCATCGGCGAGACCCGCAACACAGGCGGTGCGGGTGCCGATCCGCGCCATGTCGGCGGGGGTCATGCCCATATCCTCGGCGGTCCAGTAACGGCCCGCAAGTGCCTCGACCGCAGCCCCAAATGCGGCAAGCAGGTCCGGCGTCTTCTGGGTTGCGGGATCGGCCATGATCACCGCCTTGCCACCGCCCAGATCAAGGCCCGCGGCGGCGTTCTTGTAAGTCATGCCGCGCGACAGGCGCAGCGCGTCGTCGAGCGCGTCTGCCTCTTGCACATAGGGGCGCATCCGCACGCCGCCCGCAGCGGGACCGCGCCGGGTGGAGTGGATGGCGATAAAGCCCAGAAGCCCGCTCTCAGGGTCCGCTATTCGGACCACCTGTTCGTGTTCGGGCGCTGCGACGGGTGTAATCTGCATGGAATCCTCCGCTGAATGGCCCTCTATCTGCCACAACTGCGGCGCTGTTTTTCACCAAGATTGCGCGCGGCGCCCAAAATCATTAGAGCTATTCACCAAGATTCTCGCCAACATTGGAGATATTCACCAATGGATCAGATCGACCACCGCATTGTCCGCGCCCTGCAACGCGACGGGCGCATGACCATCTCGGATCTGGCCGACAAGGTCGGGCTGTCGCCCACCCCCTGCGCCCGGCGGCTGGAGCGGTTGCAGCGTGACGGCGTGATCACCGGCTACAGCGCCCGGGTCGATCCGGCAAAGCTGGGGCTGGGCGTGTCGGTCTTTGTATCGGTCGAGCTGGAGCGACAGGAGCGCGCCGCAGTCGATGCATTCGAACGGGCAATCCGTACCTGTGACGAGGTGATGGAATGCTATCTGATGACCGGCTCGCGCGATATCCTGCTGCGGGTTCTGGTGGCCGATCTGGCGGCCTTCGATGCGTTTCTGGAAAACCGGCTGATGCAGATCCCCGGGATTCGAAATTTGCGGTCCAACTTCGCCCTGCGCACCATGGTCCAGCGCGACAGCCTGCCCGCGATCCGCCGCTAGAAAGGTCTGGACCTCTGACCCAGTCAAGCCTACCCTGATACCAACCCGAGGGAGGCGATCATGGCAACCGGCAGCAATATCCGCACCTATTTCCAAGGCAGTTGGCACGAGGGCGACGCCCCGATCATCCGCGCCGCCGATCACGGCGCCTGGCTGGGCTCGGGCGTCTTTGACGGTGCCCGCTACTTTGACGGAATGGCCCCCGATCTTGAGGCGCATTGCGCGCGGGTCAACCGCTCGGCCGAGGCGCTGATGCTGACCCCCACGGTGTCGACCGAAGACATGATCGAGATCGTGCGCGAGGGGCTCAAGGCCTATCGCCCGGACCAGGCGGTCTATATCCGGCCGATGTATTGGGGGATAGACGGCGATCCGACCGCGATCATCCCGATGGCCGACAGCACCGGCTTCGCCGTCTGCCTGGAAGAAATCCCGATGGCGCCCGCCACGGCCTCGGCGACGCTGACCACCACCCGGTTCCGCCGCCCAGTGCTCGAGGACGCGGTGGTCAACGCCAAGGCCGGATGCCTTTACCCCAACAACGCCCGGATGCTGCGCGAGGCGCGATCCAAGGGATTCACCAACGCGCTGGTGGCCGATGCGCTGGGCAATGTGGCCGAAACCGCCACCGCCAATATCTTCATGGTCAAGGATGGCGAGGTGTTCACACCCATCGCAAACGGCACCTTCCTGGCTGGTATCACCCGCGCGCGCCACATCAAGAACCTGCGCGCCGATGGTATCGCCGTGCATGAAACGGTGCTGAGCTTTGCCGATTTCCACGCAGCCGACGAGGTGTTCATGTCCGGCAACATGAGCAAGGTGACCCCGGTGACCGCGTTGGACGACACCCAGTACCAGATCGGCCCGATCGCCCGTCGCGCGCGCGCTCTCTATTGGGACTGGGCGAAAACCAACGCGTGATCCTGCGCTTTGCAGAGCTGCGTCGGGACCTGCTGACGCTAGCGGTTGGCACATGTGGCGCGTTGGTTGCGGCGCTGCTTCACTTTCCCATGGCCCTATTGGCCGGGCCCGCCGTTCTGGTATCGCTGGCGGGACTTTCGGGGCTGTCGCTACATATCTCGCCACGTTTACGCGACGCGGGCTTTCTCATCGTCGGCCTCAGCATCGGCTCTATGGTGAGCCCTGAAAGCATCGAGGCGATGATGCGCTGGCCGGTGGCTTTCGGCCTGCTGGCCGGGCTGACGCTGGTCACGCCCTGGGCCGGACGCTGGCTGATTCCACGTCTCTTGCCAATCGACCGGGACGAAGCATTTCTCGCCGCAGCCCCCGGTCACCTGAGCCTTGTCATCGCTCTGGCCGACAGTCTGCACCTGTCGCTGACCCGGCCGGTTGTGCTGGCCTCGATCCGCCTTATGGCGCTGACACTGCTGGTGCCATTGGCCGCAACCATGGCGGGGATCGAGATTGGTCCGGGCCTGCCGCAGGCCTCGGTCGTGACCCCATGGGCCTGGATTCTTGGCCAACTCGTCGCGGCCCTGCTGCTTGCCCCCTTGCTGAAAGCGGCCAGGCTGCCGGCCCATGTGCTGATTGCCGGCATCCTGGTGGCCGCCACGACGCATCTTGCGGGCTGGACGGCAGGTGGCCTGCCGGGCTGGGCCGCGCAGGCGGCATTGGTCCTGATGGGTACGCTGATCGGAACCCGATTTGGCGGCATGGGGTGGCGCGAGTTGCGTCAAAGCCTGACAGCCGGTCTGGCCATTGTCGCCCTGACCACGGGTCTGGCGGCGCTGGTGGCGCTCCCGGCCTCTTACCTTTCCGGTCTGCCGCTGCTGGACGTGCTAATGGGTTTTTCGCCCGGCGGTCTTGAAACCATGATCATTCTCAGCGCCGCCCTGGGCGCCGATCCCAGCTTTGTCGCGGCGGCGCATCTGTTCCGCCTGTCGGTACTGGCCGTCGTCCTGACCCTCTATGCCACCAACGTGGCGCGGCGGGCGGCAGGGAAAAGCGATGGACAGCGTTAGGCCCCTCAGGCAGATTGACCGGGATTGTGGAGGACCGAGATGCGCAAGTTCCTTGTTGTACTGGATGACAGCCGCGAGTGCCTGAACGCGATGCGGTTTGCCGCCATGCGCGCCGCGCACACAGGTGGCGGTGTAGCGATCCTGTCGATCATACCGCCGGACGAATTCAACCACTGGATCGGCGTCGGCGAAGTGATGCGCGAAGAGGCACGCGAGCGTATCCACGCGCATTTCGAGGTCTTTGCCAAATGGATGCGTGACAAGCAGGGGGTCGAGCCCGAACTGGTGATCCGCGAGGGCGAGGCCGTACCCGAGATCATCGCACAGATTCAGGAAGACCCCGAAATCGGGGTTCTTGTTCTGGGTGCTGGCACCGACAAGAAGGGACCCGGCCCGCTGGTGTCGCAGATGAGCCGTTCGTCGGGCAGCCTGCCCATTCCCATAACCATCGTGCCGGGCGACCTGAGCAAGGAAAAGCTCGAAGCGATCACCTGAGGCGGGCATGGGCAAGCGCATTTCATTCTGGTTCGAATTTGCCTCGACCTATTCCTATCTTTCGGCGATGCGGATCGAACGGGCCGCCGAGGCGTTGGGGGTCTCGGTCGACTGGGAGCCATTCCTGCTGGGGCCGATCTTTGCCGCGCAGGGCTGGACCAGTTCGCCCTTCAACCTCTATCCGGCCAAGGGGCGGTACATGTGGCGCGACATGGAGCGGCTTTGTGCCCGGCAGGGCCTGCCGCTGACGCGACCCGACCCGTTCCCTCAAAACGGGCTTCCCGCGGCACGACTGGCACTGGTGGCCCGCGAGATGGGCCACATCGCGCCCTTTGTCCGCGCCGTCTATGGCGCGCAATTCGGGCGTGGGCTGGTGATTTCGGATCCGCACGTGCTGGCCTCGTGCTGGGCCGAAGCAGGATTGCCGCCCGAGGCAATGGAGCGGGCCAAGGCGCCCGAGATCAAGGCCGCGCTGTTTGCCCAGGGCGAGCGCGCCGCCGCGCTCGACCTGTTCGGCGCCCCCAGTTTCGTGGTGGGGGAGGAGCTGTTCTGGGGTGATGATCGGCTGGACCAGGCATTGGCGCTGGCTGCCCAATCCTGATTGCCCCACGTCCTAGGCTTCGCTTTCAAGCCCGTTCGCACGCGCAGCCGAGGTCAATCCGATCTTGCGCGGGCGCGATGTGACGCCACCTTGGCCCGGTTTCCGCAGACGGCCATGCTGCACCATCGGCGCCGATTGTTCTTGCTGGTATCGCGGAACCAGTAGGTGCAGGTGGGCCCGTCGCATTGACGGGTCCGGCCGGGTTCTCCCTGACACAACAACTCGGCGATGGCGGCGGCGCACAGGCCGACCAGATCGCGGCCATTTCGAAGTCTTGGCACCTGCTGCAATTCCGGTACGCCCTCCTGCGTCACGACGATACGGTCATGCCGACTGGTTTCGGCAAGACAGGCATTCAGACGCTCAACGAATTCGGCCGAGGCCACGGGGACATTGTCGCGAAACGCGGCCCGCAGGTCCCGCAGGTCAGAAGCGGCGGCTTCAAGTTCCCCTGCGTCGAGTGTGTTGCGTACCGCCTCAGCCTCTTGGGTGGTGAGCAATCCGACGGACTGCATCCAGGCCAGCATCTCGGTCCCATCCCGTAACCAGTCCAGCTCCTCGCCATAGGGCGCCCCCATCGAGTTCAGCAACTCGACCCCTGTGTTGTCGGCAATCAGATAAGGCGGTGGAAGCGTGGTGCGCATGGATCGAATGCCCCGAGTCAGGTCACGTTGGCGTGACCCATTATGTAACCGGCTAAAACACCCTTTACAAGTTTCCACCCTCATGTAACCGATCATATTACTTTTATTGGTTACCAAGGAACCCACCTATGCCAACCCTTCTTCATATCGTCGCCTCGCCCCGCGGCAGTGCATCGAAATCGAACGCGCTTGCCGAGACCTTCGTCACCGCACAACGCGCCAAGGACCCCACTCTCCAGGTGGATCGCCTTGACCTTTGGGACGAGGACCTGCCCGCCTTTGACGGCGATCCAGCCGCTGCCAAGATGACCTTTTTCGGAGTGGGCGAGATGGACCCCGCCAAGGAACAAGCCTGGTCCGAGGTTGCACGGATCACGGACCGCTTCATGGCGGCCGATCACATCGTGATCGGTGTCCCGATGTGGAACGGCGGCATCCCCTATCGGCTGAAGCACTATATCGACATCATTACCCAGCCCGGAATGCTGTTCGGCTTCGACCCTGAAGCGGGGTATTCGGGCCTTCTGCGGAACAAGAAGGCAACGGTGGTGACCACCAGCGGCGTCTGGTCCGAGGGGGCGGACGCAAAATATGGCAGCGATTTTCACTCGACCTATCTGAAGTGGTGGTTCGAGACGATCGGGATCACGGATGTGACCATCGTCAGATACCAGCCTTCGCTGCTGACGAAGGATCCGCAGGCGGGGTATGACCACGCCCAAGCCACCCTGACCACGATGTGATCACCGGTGCCCGTCAACGGGTTGGCCAGATCATGGCCAACCCGAGATTTAGAATGGTTCAAAAGTTGACAAGGGGCGGGTGCCGCCTCATATCTGAGGGGAGCGATAAGGAATTCCGACCATGTTCATCCAGACCGAATCGACCCCGAACCCGGCAACGCTGAAATTCCTGCCCGGACAGACCGTTCTGGAGGCAGGCACCGCCGATTTTCCCTCGGCCGACGCCGCCGAGAAATCTCCATTGGCCGCGCGCATCTTTGCTGTCTCCGGGGTGACCGGTGTTTTCTTCGGCAATGATTTCGTGACCGTGACCAAGGCCGAAGGGATCGAGTGGGACCATATCAAACCCGCGATCCTGGGCGCGGTGATGGAGCATTACCAGTCCGGCCAGCCGGTGATGGGCGCCGATGCACAGGCCGCCTCGGGGCATGCCGAGCATAGCGGCGAGGATGCCGAGGTGGTGACCCAGATCAAGGCGCTTCTGGACAGCCGGGTGCGCCCGGCGGTGGCTCAGGATGGAGGCGATATCACGTTCCACGGCTTTGACCGGGGCGTGGTCTATCTGCACATGCAGGGCGCCTGTGCGGGTTGCCCCTCTTCGACGCTGACCCTGAAAATGGGGATCGAGAACCTGCTGCGCCACTACATCCCCGAAGTGACCGAGGTGCGCCCCGTTGCCGTTTGACCCGGTCATTCTGGCATTCGACACATCGGCCGCGCATTGCGCGGCCGCTTTGCTGGTGGGCGATCGGATCGTCGCCGCTACCGTCGAAGAGATGACGCGCGGTCAGGCAGAGCGGCTAATGCCCCTGCTCGAAGAGATGCTGGGAGAAGCGGGATTGGGCTGGCGCGACGTTGACGCCATCGGCGTCGGCATCGGGCCGGGCAACTTCACCGGTATCCGCATTTCCGTTTCCGCCGCGCGTGGCCTGGCACTGGGGCTCGGCATTCCCGCAGTCGGGGTCGACGGGTTCGAAGCCCGTGCGCCGCTGACGCTGTCGGGGGTCTTGCCCGCGATTCCGGCGCCGCGCGATCAGGTCTATTTGATGCCCGAAGGTGGCACGGCACAACTCATGCCCCGGCAAGAGGCCGAGGCGTTTGGGCTGCTTCAGACCGAATACGCTCCCAAGCAGCTGGCAGAGGCCATCGCCCGGACCACCGCCACCCGCTGGCGCGATACCACGACTCCACCCGCCCCGCTATATGTCCGCCCGGCGGATGCGGCGCCCTCGCGCGACCGGCCTCCGGTGTTGCTCGACCCATGACACCGGCGGACCTGGCCCGGCTGCATGGCCGCGCCTTCATCCAGTCGCGCCCCTGGAGCGAGGCGGAATTCGCGACGCTGCTTGGCAACCCGTACAACCATCTGGTCGGCGATAACCGCTGCTTCGCCCTGTTTCAGCTCATCGCGGGTGAGGCCGAGCTGCTGACCATTGCCACTGACCCTGCCTACCGCCGTCAGGGGCTGGCCCGCGCCTGCATGAATGAGTGGCAGATACAGGCGGCGCATGCCGGCGCAACACGCGCCCTGCTTGACGTCGCGGCCGATAACGACCCGGCCATTGCACTCTACACCGCCTGCGGCTATGCGCCCTGCGGTCTGCGCCGGGCCTATTACCGGCGTCCGAGTGGAGAGACAGCCGATGCCATCGTGATGGAGCGCCGCTTGCCCTGACGGCAAGCGCCGCATTCTCGGACCAAGCGGTCAAAAAGCGGTTGACCGGCAGGGTTGCAACCGTCCTTAATTACCAGCATCACAGCAGTTCTGCTCGCTCTGAGCGGGGTGACTGGTCCGCCCACCACCCCGGGAACAAAAAACCAACGGGAGTATAAAATGACCCTGATGAAATCCCTGATGGGAGCCGCCGCAGCGATGGCGCTGACCGCGGGCGCCGCCCTGGCCGAACCGGCCCTGATCTTTGATCTGGGCGGCAAGTTCGACAAGTCGTTCAACGAGGCCGCATTCAACGGCGCCCAACGCTGGGCCGAGGAAACCGGCGGCAGCTTCCGCGAGATCGAACTGCAATCGGAGGCCCAGCGCGAGCAGGCGCTGCGCCGCTTTGCCGAGGCAGGCGCCAACCCGGTCATCACCATGGGCTTTGCCATGGCCGACCCGCTGAGCGCCGTTGCTGCGGACTATCCCGACACCAAGTTCGTCGCGGTCGACGTGACCTGGCTTGACGCGCCGAACATCCGCCAGATCGGCTTTGCCGAACACGAAGGCTCGTATCTGGTCGGCATGATGGCGGCGATGGCCTCGAAATCCGGCACCGTGGGCTTTGTCGGCGGCATGGACATTCCGCTGATCCGCCACTTTGGCTGCGGCTATGCCCAGGGCGCCAAGGCGGTGAACCCCGATGTCAAGATCGTGGCCAACATGACCGGCACTACCCCGGCCGCATGGAACGACCCGGTGAAGGGCTCGGAACTGACCAAGGCGCAAATCAGCCAGGGCGCTGATGTGGTCTATGCCGCTGCTGGCGGCACCGGTGTCGGCGTGCTGCAAACCGCAGCCGACGAGGGCATCCTGTCGATCGGCGTCGACAGCAACCAGAACCACCTGCATCCCGGCAAGGTGCTGACCTCGATGCTGAAACGCGTCGACGTGGCCGTCTATGACGCGATGAAGGCGGGCGAAAACCTCGAAACCGGCGTCTTCAACATGGGTCTGGCCGAAGAGGGCGTGGGCTATGCGCTGGATGACAACAACGCCGCGCTGATCTCGGACGAGATGAAGGCCGCAGTTGATCAGGCCCGCCAGGACATCATCGACGGCAAGCTGAGCGTGGTGAGCTATTACGAGAACGACAGCTGCCCCGCGCTGAAGTTCTGATCCAGATGGCGGGCCGGACCTTCCGGCCCGCATTCACACGGCGCTCCTCCGGCCCTTCGGGCCATCCTTGCGAAAACGCCCGCCCGGGCGGATGAGCGCCCTTTCGGCCATCGAGGACAAGACATGACCGTCCCCGCCATCGAGCTCAAAGGGATTTCCAAATCCTTTGGGCCTGTGCAAGCAAACAAGGACATCTCGATCAGCGTCGCCCCCGGCACCATTCACGGTATCATCGGCGAAAACGGTGCGGGCAAGTCCACCCTGATGAGCATCCTTTACGGCTTCTACAAGGCCGACAAGGGCGAGATATGGATCAACGGCAAGAAGACCGAGATCCCTGACAGCCAGGCGGCCATTGCCGCCGGGATCGGCATGGTGTTCCAGCATTTCAAGCTGGTCGAGAATTTTACCGTGCTGGAAAACATCATTCTGGGCGCCGAGGATGGCGGGTTGCTGAAACCCTCGCTGGCCAAGGCCCGCCGCACCCTGGCCGAGCTGGCCGCTGAATACGAGCTGAACGTCGACCCCGATGCGGTGATCGAAGAGATCGGCGTCGGTATGCAGCAGCGGGTCGAGATCCTCAAGGCGCTGTATCGTCAGGCCGAAATCCTGATTCTGGACGAGCCGACCGGCGTGCTGACCCCGGCCGAAGCCGATCAGCTGTTCCGCATCCTTCACCGGCTCAAGGATGAGGGCAAGACGATCATCCTGATCACCCACAAGCTGCGCGAGATCATGGAGGCGACCGATACCGTCAGCGTGATGCGGCGGGGCGAGATGACCGCCACCGTCAAGACGGCGGAAACCAGCCCCGAACATCTGGCCGAGTTGATGGTGGGCCGCAAGGTGCTGCTGCGCGTCGACAAGGTGCCCGCCAAACCCGGCAAGCCGATCCTGGAAATCGAAAACCTGCGCGTAACCGACGAAAAGGGCGTCGAACGGGTCAAGGGCATCGACCTGACCGTGCGCGCGGGCGAGATCCTGGGCATCGCCGGCGTCGCGGGGAATGGCCAGTCCGAACTGCTCGAGGTGCTGGGCGGCATGCGCCCGGGCAGCGGCGCGATCCGGCTGAACGGCGCCCCGCTGCCGCTGAGCGGCCCGGGATCCGACGCCCGCGCACGCCGCGCCGCGCATGTGGCCCATGTGCCCGAGGACCGCCAGCGCGAAGGGCTGATCATGGAATTCCATGCCTGGGAAAACGTGGCCTTTGGCTATCACCACGATCCGGCCTATCAATCCGGCATCTTCATGAACAACGCCGCCCTGCGCGCCGATACCGAGCGCAAGATCGAGAAATTCGATGTCCGCCCCGCCGACGGCTGGCTGGCGGCCAAGAATTTCTCGGGCGGCAACCAGCAAAAGATCGTCGTGGCGCGTGAGATCGAGCGCAATCCCGACCTGTTGCTGGTCGGCCAACCGACGCGTGGCGTCGATATCGGCGCCATCGAGTTCATTCACAAGCAAATCGTCGCCCTGCGCGATCAGGGCAAGGCAGTGCTGCTCGTCTCGGTCGAGCTGGAGGAAATCTTTGGCCTCGCCGATCGCATCGCGGTGATGTTCGACGGCCATATCATGGGTGAACGCCTGCCCGACGAGACGGATGAAAAGGAACTCGGCCTGCTCATGGCCGGTGTCAACGGGGAGGCCGCCTGATGGACAAGATGCCCAAATGGGCCGATGTGGTGCTGATTCCGCTGATCAGCCTGATCCTGGCCGCGATCCTGTCGGCGCTGGTGATCCTTGGCATCGGCGAAGATCCGGTGGCCGCCGTCAACATGATGGTATCGGGGGCGCTGGGGTCGACCTATGGCTGGGGCTACACGCTCTATTACGCCACCAACTTCATGTTCACCGGCCTGGCCGTGGCCGTCGCCTTTCATGCGCGCCTGTTCAATATCGGCGGCGAAGGGCAGGCGATGCTGGGCGGGCTTGGCGTGGCGATGATCTGCCTCTACATCCCCTGGCCGCATTGGACCATGGCGCTGTTGGCCGCCTGCGCGGCCTCGATGCTGTTCGGGGCCGTCTGGGCCGCGATCCCGGCCTATCTGCAAGCGCGCCGGGGCAGCCATATCGTGATCACCACGATCATGTTCAACTTCATCGCCGCGGCCTTGCTGAACTATATGCTGGTCAACGTGATGCGGCCCGATGGGTCGATGGACCCGGCCAGCGAACGCTTTCCGGCCGCCGTGCATCTGCCCACACTGCATGAGCTGCTGGCCCCGATCGGCATCAGCTTTTCCAAGGCGGCACCGGCGAATGTGTCGCTGCTGGTGGCGGTGCTGGCCTGTGTTGTGGTCTGGGCGCTGATCTGGCGCACCCGGCTGGGATATGAAATCCGCGCCTATGGCCATTCCGAGAGCGGCGCGCTTTATGCCGGGATCTCGCCCTTCAAGATCACCATGGTCGCCATGCTGATCTCGGGCGCGCTGGCCGGGCTGATGGCCACCAACAACGTGATGGGCGAGGCCGAGCGGCTGGTCCTGAACTCGACCGAGGGCGCCGGTTTCATCGGGATCGCCGTGGCGCTGATGGGGCGCAGCCATCCGTTCGGGGTGTTCCTTGCCGCGATCCTGTTCGGCTTTCTCTATCAGGGCGGCGCTGAACTGGCTCTGTGGACCAATATCCCGCGCGAGTTGATCGTGGTGATCCAGGCGCTGGTGATCCTGTTCACCGGGGCGCTGGACAACATGGTGCGGATGCCGCTGGAGAAGATCTTCCTGGCCCTGCGGAAAGGCAAAGCGTGATGGATTTCCTGACGATCATCCAGGTGCTCGACTCGACGATCCGCCTGTCGACGCCGCTGTTGCTCGCCTGTCTGGCCGGGCTCTATTCCGAGCGGGCGGGCATTTTCGACATCGGGCTTGAGGGCAAGATGCTGATGGCCGCTTTCTTTTCCGCCGCCGTCGCCGCGGTCAGCGGTTCGGTCTGGCTGGGCCTTCTTGCCGGGATCGCCTCGTCTCTGGTGCTGGCGGGGTTGCATGGGCTGGCCTCGATCACCTTTCGCGGCAACCAACTGATTTCCGGGGTTGCGATCAACTTCCTTGCCGCAGGCATGACCGTTCTGGTGGCGCAGGACTGGTTCAAGCAGGGCGGTCGCACGCCGTCGCTGTTCGGTGGCGCCCGGTTCGAACCGATCGACTGGCCACTGGCCGAGACGCTGAGCGGCATCCCTATTCTGGGGCCGATCTATGCCGAGTTGCTGTCGGGCCATTCGGTTCTGGTCTATCTGGCCTTTCTGGCGGTGCCGGGCACCTGGTGGCTGCTTTATCGCACCCGTTTCGGCCTGCGCCTGCGCGCGGTGGGCGAGAACCCGGCCGCAGTCGATACCGCCGGTGTTTCGGTCGTGGGGCTGCGCTATGCGGCGGTGATGATCTGCGGCGTGCTGTGCGGCATTGCCGGCGCCTACCTGGCCACTGCGCTTCAGGCCGGGTTCGTCAAGGACATGACCGCCGGGCGCGGCTTTATCGCGCTGGCGGCGCTGATCTTTGCCAAATGGCGCCCGCTGCATGCGATGTGGGCCTGCCTGCTGTTCGGGCTGTTGCAAGCCATTGCGCTCAGGTTCCAGAACATCGACCTGGGCGGCGTGGTGATTCCGGTGCAGGTGATGGACGCCCTGCCCTATATCCTGACGGTGGTGATCCTGGCAGGATTCGTCGGCAAGGCGATTCCCCCGCGCGCGGGCGGTGAGCCCTATGTGAAAGAACGGTGATAGGGCCAGTTCCCCGGGGAATTTCGGTCCTGTTCGCTGCAAAGCGGCATTCCCCGTTGATTTGACGGGGCATGCCGGTTTAACAAAAAACATGCAGATATACCTTCCCATTGCCGAGGTTTCGGTCAACGCGTTCCTGCTGCTGGGTCTCGGCGGCATGGTCGGCATCCTGTCGGGCATGTTCGGGGTTGGTGGCGGCTTTTTGATGACGCCCTTGCTGTTCTTCATCGGCATCCCGCCCGCGGTGGCGGTGGCAACCGAAGCGAACCAGATCGTCGCCTCGTCCTTTTCGGGGGTTCTGGCGCATTTCCGAAGGCGTACGGTCGATTTCAGGATGGGAACGATCCTGCTGATCGGCGGTCTGACTGGCGCGGCCCTGGGCGTGGTCCTGTTCAACTATCTCAAGAGTCTGGGCCAAGTCGATCTGCTGGTGAAGCTCTGTTATGTCGTCTTTCTGGGCATCATCGGCGGGCTGATGTTCATCGAAAGCCTGAATGCCATCCGCAAATCCCGCAAGTCAGGTGGCACAGTGCCGAAACGGCGCCAGCGCGGCTGGATCCACGCCATGCCGTTCAAGATGCGGTTCCGCACCTCGGGCCTCTATATCTCGGTTATCCCGCCTGTGGTGGTCGGTCTGCTGGTGGGCGTGCTGTCTGCAATCATGGGGGTTGGCGGCGGCTTTATCATGGTGCCCGCGATGATCTATCTGCTGGGCATGCCGACCAAGGTGGTGGTGGGCACCTCGCTGTTCCAGATCATCTTTGTCACCGCATTCACCACCATGCTGCATGCCACCACCAACTACACGGTTGACGTGGTGCTGGCGGTGCTGCTGCTGATCGGGGGCGTGATCGGAGCTCAGATCGGAACGGTGATCGGCGCCCGGATGAAGGCCGAACAGCTGCGCATCCTGCTGGCTGGGCTGGTTCTGGCGGTCTGTGCGAAACTGGCCCTTGACCTGTTGCTGATGCCCAGCGAGCTTTTCTCGCTTGGCGCCTCGGGGGGGCACTGAGATGCGCCGCATCGTTCTTGCCACTCTGCTGGCGCTGGTGATGCCGCTGATGGCCACGGCCACCGAAGAACAAGTGGTACTTGGCCTGAGCCGTGATCGCGTTGCGATCACCGCCGACTTTGACGGTTCAGACATCCTGATCTTTGGCGCGGTCAAGCGCGAAACACCGATCCCGCAGGGCGATCCGCTTCAGGTGATCGTGGCGGTGTCGGGTCCTTCGACCCCGGTGCTGGTTCGCCGCAAGGAAAAGAAGCTGGGCATCTGGGTCAACACCGACAGCGTTCTGGTGGATTCAGCCCCCAGTTTCTATGCCGCCGCGACCAGTGCGCCGTTCAGCCAGGCCCTGAGCGATACCGAGGATCTGCGCCACAAGGTGTCCATCAAGCGGGCAATCCGCTCGGTCGGCGCCGACATGAACATCGCCGACGCGCAAGAGTTTACCCGAGCCGTTGTTCGTATTCGCCAGAACGAAGGGCTGTATTCCATCCGCGAGAACACCGTTGCCGTGGATGAACAGACACTGTTCCGGACCGAGATCGACATGCCCGCCAACCTGACCGAGGGCGAATATGTCGCGCGTATCTTCCTGACTCGCGGCGGCAAGGTGGTCTCGAACTTCCAAACCACGATCGACGTGCGAAAGGTGGGGCTGGAACGGTTCCTGTTCAATCTGGCGCATCAGCAACCGGTTGTGTACGGGCTGATGTCGCTGGCCATTGCGATCGCCGCCGGTTGGGGCGCCTCTGCCGCATTCCGGGCGCTGCGCGGAAACTAGAACTCAGCCGCGCCCGACATAGGGCATCGTGGTCGCCATCACCGTCATGAACAGGACATTCGCCTCGGGCGGCAGGGTCGCCATGTGCAGAACCGATCGGGCCGCGTCCTCAACCGCCATCGACGGATCAGGCGTGCGGCCTTCGGCCAGCGCCCTTTCGTTCAGGCCCCGCACCATATCGGTCTGGGCATTGCCGATGTCGATCTGTCCCGCCGCAATGCCAAAGGCGCGGCCATCCAGTGACAAGCTGCGGGTCAGACCGGTGATCGCATGCTTTGTCGTGGTGTAGTGGATCGAGTTCGGCCGGGGTGCATGGGCGGCAATCGACCCGTTATTGATGATCCGACCACCCTGTGGCGCCTGCCCTCGCATCCAGGCAAAAGCGGCTCGGGCGCAAAGGAACATGCCGTTCAGGTTCACATTGACGGTTGTGAACCAGTCATCGAGAGCGATTTCGTCAATGGTGCCGCCCGGCGCAAAAATGCCCGCATTGTTGAACAGCACGTCGAGCCGCCCGACCCTGCCCTGAAACCGGTCAAAGGCCCGCTCGACCAACTGCGGATCGGTCACATCTGCCACCAGTGGAACCGCGCGGTCGTTACCCGCCGCGATTTCCTCCAGCATCTCGCCACGCCGAGCCAGCAATCCCACGGTCCACCCTTCGCCAAGGAACAGCTCGGCGGTGGCGCGCCCGATGCCGGAACTGGCACCGGTGATCAGGATGGTTCTCATGCCTCTTCCTCCTCTTCCAGCGTCAGCACTGGCGCGGCGGCCTGCCGCAGATCATCGACCCGCAGCGGATAGGTCGGTCTCGACAGGCGATTGCGCACCACCCAGATCAGCCGTTCCTGCGCACGGGTGATTGCCACATAGGCCAGTCGTTTCCAAAGGGGTTGCCCCGCCTCGACGCGTCCGGCGCGGGCGGCAGCATAGATGTCAGGGGCAAAGACCTGCACCGTCTCCCATTGCGACCCCTGCGCCTTGTGAATGGTCACCGCCGCCCCGTGCAGGAACGTCGCGCCCATGCGGGCCGCGAAAGGGATGAACGGCTCCTCTTCATCAGGCTTCTCGATCTTGACGATCGAGGCGGCGCTGACTTGCGGATCCTCGGCGCCCATCACATGCAGGCGCGAGAATCCCGGTTTGCGGCCGGGTCCGAGGTATATCACCTGCGCGCCCTTGATCAGGCCGCGCGCTTCGAGGTCGAGCCGTTTCTTGCGGTGTTTGAGCGGCAACTCGATCCCGTCGCAGATCAGCGGTTCACCCTCCAGAAGTTCGGTCTCGGGCGCCCCGTGGACCGAGCGAAAGGCGTTGATCAGGCGAATCCGGGTGGCGTTGCGCCAGACCAGGACCGGACTGCGGGCCATCAGGTCGACCTCGACCCTGCCGCCCCAGACGACGCGGTCGTCCTGACGGGCCTTGTCTTCGACCATGCGCTCGAACGCTTCGAAATCGAGCGTTGGGTCCGCCAGGGCATGGGCCAGATCCAGGATCGGGCTGTCGGCCTCTTGCCGGTGAATACGGCTGAGCGTCAGCTTGCGCGGTTCGGGCAATGCATCGAACACCATCGAGCCGGACTGGTTGACCGGTGCCAGCTGTGCCGGGTCACCGAACAGGATCAGGGTGGGAAAGATCTCTTTCAGATCCTCGAACTGGCGGTCGTCCAGCATCGACGCCTCGTCGATGAAACCGATATCCAGCGGCTCTTCGCGGCGCTTCCAGCCGGTGATGAAATCAGACCCGCGCAGCCCCGCCGCTGCTAACGCGCCGGGAATCGATGTGTTGCGTGCGTAAAACGCCGCCGCCCGGTCCAGCGCTGCGTCGCTCAACCCCTCGATCTCGGGCCGGTCGCCATTGCCAGCCAGCCATTCGGCGATACGCTCGTAGTCGGGATCATAAACCGGAGTATAGAGAATACGATGGATCGTGGTCGCAGGCACCCCGCGCAGGCGTAGAACACTGGCGGCCTTGTTGGTAGGGGCCAGTATCGCGAGCGTGCGCCGGTCCTTGCTTTTGCGTCCCTCGTAGTCGCCCGAAACGACCTGTACCCCGGCTTCGGTCAGCGCCTTGCAGAGTTCGGCCAGCAACAAGGTCTTGCCCGAACCCGCCTTGCCGATCACCGCCATCACCCCGGTCTTGCCCCCGCCGGGCGGGCGCAGCAGCGCATCATCGCCCAGATCGACCCCAGCCGCGCGCAGCAGCTCGGCTATGGCGTCAAAGGCATTGGCCTGATCATCGGAGTAGGTAACAGCATTTGTGGTCATGGCGCGACCCTACAGTCGGGGGCCGCGCCGTGCCAGAGAGGACCGAACCGGTTCGGAAATTATCCCGTACGCACGATCCGATGGCGGCCCGTCCTGCCAAAGGCGCGGTTGAACCAGAGCCGTGACAGCTCTCGCGGGATACCCGCCCGTTCCGCGACGCGGGTGCAGTCGGCGGGTGAGAAGGGCCAGAGTCCAACATAGATCTTGTCGCGGCCTTTACCCTCGCTACCCAAGACCTCGGGCGAGGAACCGATGAGCCGATAGATCCGGATCATCCGCTCGTCAAAGACCCCGGCGATATGGGTCAGGCCAAAACCCTCCATAACTTCGCCGCCGCTGAGCATGATCGCCCCAGCCACCCGCGAACTTGCCCGCCGCGAGAGGCAGAACCGCGTCACCTCCCAGATCAGCGGGCTGCAAATCGGGCTGCCGCCGGTCAGGTGACCAAACACATCGTTGATCATGACCGGCCCGGTCGTGGGCAGAAAGCGCATCGAGCCGCCATGGCTGCCATCGGGCTCTTCCCAGATGACATAAAGCGGGTTCAGATCTTCATATTGATCGCGCTCTTCTCCGTGCTCGTTGACGTGCACATCCCATCCAAGACGTGTCTTGAACTGGTCCGCTCGGTCCACAAACATGGATTTTGCGAGTTTCGGATACTGGTGCAATTCATCCGCATACAAATAGCGCAGCATTCGCTCGTTCCCTTGCCGTCCGTTATGGAACAAAAGGGGTACATACGAATGGTTAACATCTGGTCAGCAAGGCGAACGCTGCTTAAACCACGATAAGCCCACGGCTCATGGCAGTCGCTATCGCGTGAGTTGTGTTGAGCGCGCCCAGCTTGAAACGGGCACTTTCGATATAGACCCGCAGGGTGTGCTCCGAGATCGAGAGCGAATGCGCCACTTGTGCGCGGCTATAGCCAAGCGCAAGCAAGGTCATCGCATCCACTTCGCGCGGCGACAGATTGCGCGGCTGCTCTGGTTGGCGTGAGCTCTCGAACTCCAGCGCCTTTCGGTTGAAGTAATGTGCGATCAGAATTAGATCGCGCCCATAGGTTTCGGTAAACTCGGACCAGACCGCGTCATCGCAGACATGGTTCACGGTAAAGAGGGCGAACTGACCATTGGGGCCACGGATCGGAATAGAATAACCCTGATTTCCGACCCCGTGTTCCAGCGCATCCTGCAAGAACGCTTTGGCGACCTTGCCTGACCAGTCGAGCCGCTTCCAGTCTACCGGGTGAAACCTTTGAAAACACCCCAGAATCACCGGATCTATCCGGTGATAGTTCTTTTCCAGATACCGTTCCTGCCAGGCCTGAGGATAGGTTGCACATCCATATTGATCGCCAGCGCTGTCAACCCAGTGATAGACGATGTGATCAATTTCGAGCGTATCGCGCAGTTTGACGGTAACCCTTTCGAGGTCTTCAAGCGCTCTGGTGGCGTCCAAGTCCTCCAAAATCGGGTTCAGGTTGACCTTTCTGCCCATGGGTCGGTGACAGCGCCTCTTCTCTCTTGGACGCGATTTCTGCCGCGGCAACGATCTTGGTGTCGTCGAGCTGCTCGGCCAGAGCACTCAGCCCGTTCGCGCTGGCGAAGGTTTTGAGGTCCGACAGGACGTCCAGTATCCACTCAGTTTGCGGCATCAGAGTCTCTCCGAAACGGTTAACGAAAGGTTAACACAACTATAGCATGTGCGACTTGCGGGCGAAAATTCACTGCTTTCCACTCCCCAAAAGTAGCGAGGTCGAAATTTCTAACCTCCTGAAACCCCGAGAGCGTGCCCGACAAATGAAAATGGCCCGCGAACCATGGTGGTGATTCGCAGGCCATCATGTCAGCCAGGTCTGGCGGTTGGGTTAACCGCGGGCGTCCAGAACCTCTTCAAGCGTGCGCAGACCGGTGCGGGGCGATTGCACCAGCACCGACATGTTGCCCGGCTTGTGCTCGTTGCGCATCATCTTCATATGCGCCTCGGGCAGATCGACCCAGGTGAACACCTCGGACATGCACGGGTCGAGACGACGCTCGACCATCAGCTGGTTCGCGGCCATTGCCTGCTTGAGATGGGCAAAGTGGCTGCCCTGAAGGCGCTTCTGGTGCATCCACATATAGCGCACGTCAAAGGTCAGGTTGTAGCCACTGGTGCCCGCGCAGATCACAACCATACCGCCCTTCTTTACCACGAAGGTCGAGACCGGGAACGTGCTCTCGCCGGGGTGCTCGAAGACCATGTCCACGTTCACGCCCTTGCCGGTAATGTCCCAGATCGCCTTGCCGAACTTGCGGGCTTCCTTGAACCACTCGGCATACTCGGGGGTGTTCACCGTGGGCAGTTGACCCCAGCAGTTGAAATCCTTGCGGTTGATGACACCCTTTGCGCCAAGGTCCATGACAAACTGGCGCTTGCTTTCATCCGAGATGACGCCAATCGCGTTCGCACCCGCTGTATTGATTAGCTGGATCGCATAGGACCCCAGTCCACCGGACGCCCCCCAGACCAGAACGTTCTGGCCGGGCTTGAGATCATGCGGCTCATGGCCGAACAGCATACGGTAAGCGGTTGCCAGCGTCAGCGTGTAACATGCCGCTTCTTCCCAAGTCAGGTGCTTGGGCCGCGGCATAAGCTGCTGCGCTTGTACATTGGTGAACTGGGCAAAGGAGCCATCCGGCGTCTCATAACCCCAAATCCGCTGGCTTGGCGAATACATCGGGTCACCGCCATTGCAATGCTCGTCGTCACCATCATCCTGATTGCAGTGGATCACGACCTCATCGCCGACCTTCCAGCGCTTGACTTTGTCCCCGACGGCCCAGACGATTCCCGAAGCATCGGAACCGGCGATGTGGTAGGGCTGTCCATGGCCATCGAAGGGGGAAATCGGAACACCTTTGGAGGCCCAGACTCCATTATAGTTGACGCCGGCGGCCATCACCAGAACCAGCACCTCGTGACTGTCGAGCGTCGGCACATCAACCACTTCGACCTGCATCGCGGTATCGGGATCACCGTGGCGCTCTTTGCGGATCGCCCATGCGTACATCTTCTTCGGCACGAATCCCATCGGGGGGATTTCACCCATCTCATAGAGGTCTTTCTCGGGCGCCGCGTAGGACGCGATACCGCTGTCGGTGTCCAAAGCCATGGTGGCCTCCTTTTTCGATCTTTTTGCCGCAACGCAGAATCGCGGCCCTCAGCATGACCTACAAACGGTCGCGCAACATTGCAATAGCTATTGACCAATGTTTTGAAATTTTATGACCCCGCAATTGCAGAAAGTTCTGCTGCATATGCAGCGCCGCCATCCATCAGATGTGCAATCGAGGCCGCGTAATAGGCCAACAGGTCCTGCCGCTCGGTACCCGGACCGAAGCGGCCATCACTCTCGACCAGGATGCGCCGCTCGATCAACTGCCGCAGCCCCACTTCGATCGCATAGTGGCGGTCGTCGCGCGGCATATGGATATGTGCATGCGGCAACGCAGCAAGGGCATGATCGAACCCTGCGGCCAAAGCACTGCGGGTCATCGGCCCGTTTTGCTGGATCAGCCAGGCCACCAGCGGCACCGGAAGCACCGGTACAACAGCCCCGATACGCGCCATCAGTTCGCGTGCCAGCGGTACTGTCGGGTCTCCCTTGGCCTTGGTTCGAAACCCGGACAAAGACAGGGGCCTGCCGAAACTGACAGCCGCATAGCCAAAGCGGTGAAACCGTCCGGTGATCCGCCACCAGAACTGCTTGAGAAACCAGATCGTGATCACGCCAATCCGCGCGCGAAAACGGCGCTCTCCGCGGCTGGCGGCCGCTGTCAGGATCGTGTCCTCGAGCACGCGGTCATAGTTGATCGACACGGGAACAAAGACCACATCGCGCCCAGCCGGGTCGGCGCCGTCTACGATGTATTTCAGCAGACCCAGCTTGGGCCGCCCCAACCCGCCCGACAGGCTGAGCCCGCCTTCGGGAAACATTGCCTGTGTCACGCCCGCCTCGGTCGCATGGCGGACATAGGCGGCCAGCACCTTGCGGTAGAGGTCGCTGCGCGATCTACGGCGGATGAAATAGGCGCCCATCGCCCGGATCAGCCGGCTGAGCGGCCAGACCCGCGCCCATTCGCCCACCGCATAGCTGAGCGCGGATTGCTCGGCGGCAAGATAGGTGACCAGAACGTAATCCATGTTGCTGCGATGATTCATCACAAAAACAACAGTCGCCTCGGGGTCGATGCCGCGCAGCGCCTCGGCGTCCACATGGCCCAGCCGGACGCGGTAAAGCGCGTTCGAGAGAAAGCGTGCCAACCGGATTGCAAAACTGAAATAGGTAAAGGCCGAAAAGCCCGGAACGATCTCGCGCGCATAGCGTCGCGCCTGCTCGAAGGCGACCGCCTCGGGGATACCTTCGTCGCGAGCCTGGTCACGCACGGCACGCGCCACCTCTGGATCGTAGATCAGCCGCTGGATCATGTCGTGACGGCGGGCCAGCTTGAAGGGTTGGATCGGTCGGGCCAACCGCGTGTTCAACCGGGCAACCGCGCGTTCCAGCCTGCGGCGGAAAAACCAGCGGACTGATGGGAAAAGAAAGTGCGAGGCGAAGGTGACCGCGGCAAACAGCACGATCAGCACGAATAGCCAAAGCGGGAGTTCCACGGTCTGCGTCATTCCGGCACACTGCCACCAATCGCGGCCCCTAACAATCGAATGATGCGAGATGGCTTCGCCGCAATGCAGCGAATTGACATGTCCCGAAAATTGCGATTTAGAACCCTCTAGCGAAACTTTGTTACCGAAGCAGAATCGAGAGGCCGTCCATGTCGCAGATGCAAAAAGACCGTCAGACTGCAAACTCCGACCGCAAGGCGGACCGTCCCTGGCTGATCCGCACCTATGCCGGCCATTCGACCGCCAAGGCCTCGAACACGCTCTATCGCAACAACCTGTCCAAGGGGCAGACCGGCCTATCGGTGGCCTTCGACCTGCCGACGCAGACCGGCTATGACAGCGACCACGTGTTGGCGCGTGGCGAGGTGGGCAAGGTCGGTGTGCCGATCTGCCACCTGGGCGACATGCGGGTGCTGTTTGACCAGATCCCATTGGAACAGATGAATACCTCGATGACGATCAACGCCACGGCGCCTTGGCTGCTGGCGCTCTATATCGCGGTGGCCGAAGAACAGGGCGCGGATGTCTCGAAACTGCAAGGCACGGTTCAGAACGACCTGATCAAAGAGTATCTCTCGCGCGGCACCTATGTGTGCCCGCCGAAACCGTCGCTCAAGATGATCGCGGATGTGGCCGAATATTGCTACACCAACGTGCCGAAATGGAACCCGATGAACGTGTGTTCCTATCACCTGCAAGAGGCGGGCGCGACACCGGAACAGGAACTGGCCTATGCGCTGGCCACCGCCATCGCCGTACTCGACGAGTTGAAACCGCGTGTCCCCGCCGAAGACTTCCCGGCGTTGTGCGGCCGCATCTCATTCTTTGTGAATGCAGGCATCCGCTTTGTCACCGAAATGTGCAAGATGCGCGCCTTTGTCGATCTGTGGGACGAGATTCTGGAAAGCCGCTATGGCGTCAACGACCCGAAGTTCCGCCGTTTTCGCTATGGGGTGCAGGTGAACTCGCTGGGCCTGACCGAGCAGCAGCCGGAAAACAACGTCTACCGCATCCTGATCGAAATGCTGGCCGTGACCCTGTCGAAGAAGGCCCGCGCGCGCGCGGTGCAGTTGCCCGCCTGGAACGAGGCACTGGGCCTGCCCCGCCCCTGGGACCAGCAATGGTCGATGCGGATGCAGCAAATTCTGGCCTACGAAACCGACCTTCTGGAATATGGCGACCTCTTTGACGGCAACCCGGTCGTGGATGCCAAGGTCGAAGAATTGAAAGCGGGCGCGCGCGCCGAATTGGCCAATCTCGACTCGATGGGCGGTGCGGTTGCCTCGATCGAATACATGAAATCGCGTCTGGTCGATTCCAATGCCGAACGCCTGAACCGGATTGAGCGCAACGAAACCGTAGTGGTCGGCGTCAACCGCTGGACCGAAGGCGAACCCTCGCCCCTGCAGACCGAGGATGGCGGTATCATGGTCGTCGATCCGGCGGTCGAACAGGAACAGATCGCGCGGCTGGATAGCTGGCGCGCCGAACGGGACGATGCGGCGGTTGCTGCGGCACTGGAGGCGCTGCGCGCCGCGGCCCGGACCGGAGCGAACGTGATGGAACCCTCGATCGCGGCGGCGCGCGCCGGGGTCACCACCGGCGAATGGGCCGAAGAAATGCGCAAGGCCTATGGCACCTATCGCGGCCCCACCGGTGTATCCGGATCGGTCTCGAACAAGACCGAAGGCTTGGAAGACCTGCGCGCGGCGGTGGACGCGGTCAGCGACCGGTTGGGCCGTCGCCTGAAATTCCTTGTGGGCAAGCCGGGGCTGGACGGTCATTCCAACGGCGCCGAGCAGATTGCCTTTCGCGCCCGCGACTGTGGCATGGATATCAGCTATGACGGTATCCGCCTTACGCCCGAGGAACTGGTCACCTCGGCGCTCGAGCAACAGGCCCATGTAGTCGGCCTGTCGATCCTGTCGGGCAGCCATCTGCCACTGGTCGAAGAGGTGATGGATCGCATGCGCCTCGCCGGTCTGGCACATATCCCGGTAATCGTTGGCGGCATTATCCCTGACGAGGACGCCCAAAAATTGCGCGCAATGGGGGTCTCCAAGGTCTATACACCCAAGGATTTCGAATTGAACGGAATTATGGGTGATATCGTGACGCTGGTGAGAGACACCGAAATAGCAGCGGAATAAATTCGCCGCTCTAATAAAATGATGCTGAAACGCGTCTTTGTCTGTGCTTAACGTGGCGCGATTAGCGCCACTTTTTTTTGCGCTCAATAGAACTCAAAAGGAACACAGGATGGGACACGATCTTAGCGGCATGACGCGTAAGGAACTGATCAACCTAAGGGACAAGGTTGATGCAGCCATCAAAACCGCCGAACAACGCGAACGTCAGGAAGCCCTGAAAGCGGCGGAAAAGGCGGCAGCCGAGTTCGGCTTTTCATTGGCCGAATTGTCCGGTGAAACACGCAAATCGACCAAGGGGACCAAGGCCCAGCCCAAATACCGTAATCCCGCCAATCCGGAACAGACCTGGTCGGGACGCGGACGCAAACCGCAATGGGTGCATGATGCCATTCAGAGCGGCGCAGATATCTCCGATCTGGAAATCTGAGCGGATTCTGGGGAAATGACGATCCATATTGGCGCCAAGGCTGGCGAAATTGCGGAAACCGTTCTTTTACCCGGCGATCCCTATCGCGCGAAATGGGCGGCCGAAACGTTCCTGGATAATCCGGTTCTGATAAATGAGGTTCGGGGCATGTTGGGGTTTACCGGCATGTGGCGCGGAAATCGGGTAACCATTCATGGGTCCGGGATGGGCATGCCATCGCTGTCGATCTATGCCAACGAGCTGATCCGCGATTATGGGGCAAAAACGCTGATCCGGATTGGCTCCTGCGGGGGGATGCAGGACAGTGTCGAGGTGCGGGACGTGATCCTGGCGATGACAGCCTCGACGCTTGGCACGCCGTCACGCGGCATCTTTCGCGAGTTGAACTTTGCCCCCTGCGCCGATTGGTCCCTGCTGCACGCAGCGGCGCGTGCCGCCGAAACAAAAGGCGTGCGGACCCATGTGGGCGGCATCTATTCGTCGGACGTGTTCTATGACGAGCGGCCCGATCTGAACGAACAGATGGTGCGCCACGGCGTGCTGGGGGTCGAGATGGAGGCGGCAGAGCTGTACATTCTGGCCGCACGGCATAAATGCCGGGCGCTGGCGGTGTTGACGGTTTCGGACCACCTGCTGACCGGCGCCGCCCTGCCCAGCGCAGAGCGCGAGACCAGTTTTGGCGACATGGTCGAGATCGCGTTGCACGCGGCCTTTCCCGACGCCTGAACCCAAAAGAAAAACGCGGCTCTCAGGGGCCGCGTTTTTATTACGCACTCATCGCCCGTGGCTCCGATCATAACCATTGACCGGCGGGCCGGACCACGAGCCCAAGGCGTCGGCATTTGGCTCGAAAATCTCCACCAACAGCGGGTGACAAGCGGCGGTATCCGAGGAATGCTCGGACGAGCAATCACCGCCAGGGCAGGCACTGAGATTGCCCAACAGGTCAATCTCGGCAAAGAACTCTAGATAGTCGCCCGGACGCACCGGCGAGGCCTTCATGAAGTATTGTCCGGTATCGCGGGTGAAACCGGTGCACATGAAGACGTTGAGCACGTCATGCACCAGCATCTCGGCCTCGTGCAGCGGCAGGCCGGTGTGATCAGACAGCGCACGCGTCAGGTTGGAATGGCAACAATGATGGTAGTGGTCGCCCGCCAGCAAATTGCCGGTGTACGGGTCGCAGCGGGTGCCTATCACATCATGGACGGAACCGCCATATTGGTCGATCCCGTACCAGCCAAGGGTATCTTCGATGATCGTCGCCATCGGTCGCAGGTAGGGCAGATTCGACCACAACCGCTCGCCCGTGGTGACATGAGTGCCATGCAGGGCGCGTGTCTTGCCCGAGAAGAACCGCTCGCTCAGGTCATGCAGGTTGTGCAGGTTCAAGTCCCCCACCTGCGGCCCCTCGACGGAGCTGATGCGAAAGACCTGACCCGCCTTGACCTCGAAGCACCGCCCCTCGCGCGGCGGGACCAGCACCTCGTCCGTCTTGCGGGCAGACGCGCGCGCGGCGCGATAGAGATCCAGGTCGGGGTGAGGAAGACTGTCGTTGGGATAACAGATCACCGGCTTTACGGCGCGGCGAGCATCGGCATCGGCGGGGGCATCGGTCATCGGGCGGTCACCTGTCTGTTTGCCACCCCATAAAGCCGTCGGAACGGAGACGGCGCAAGACCGTCTCCGACAGCAGTGTCTCAGATCGCGACAACGTCAAGCGGCGGAAAGCCGTTGAAGCCGACGCTGGCATAGGTCGAGGTATAGGCTCCGCAGTTGCGGATCACGATGCGGTCGCCATCGCGCAGGCCCAGCGGCAGATGCACCATCTTCTTTTCATAGAGTACATCTGCACTGTCGCAGGAGGGACCGGCAAGAATGCAGGGACCGGTCGGCTCATGCTCGCGTTCGGTCAGGAACTGATAGCGGATCGCCTCGTCCATGGTTTCGGCCAGACCCGAGAACTTGCCGATATCCAGGTAAACCCAGCGGTGCAGGTCATTGGTGGATTTGCGCGAGACCAGCAGCACCTCGGCAGCAATCGCACCGGCTTCGGCCACCATGCCGCGGCCCGGCTCGGCCATGATCTGGGGAACGTCGCCGAACCGTTCGCTGATCAGTCGGATCACCTCGGCGGCGTAGAGTTCGGGCGCATCTACCTCCTGACCATAGAAGGCCGGGAAACCTCCGCCGATATTGAGCAGGCTCAGTTCATGCCCTGCGGCGCGGGCGGCATGCCAGACAGCGGCCACCTGATCCAGCACCGGCACCCACATCTCGGCCCGCCGGGTTTGCGAGCCGACGTGGAAGGACAGGCCAACCGGGTCGAGGCCGACAGAGCGCGCGTAGTCGAGGACAGCGATGGCCTTGTCCGGCGCACAGCCGAATTTCCGGCTGAGCGGCCAGTCGGCCTCACAGGCCTCGACGATCATGCGGACATAGACCTGCGCGCCCGGTGCATGGGTTGCGATCTTGTTCAACTCGTCTTCCGCATCCGCGGCAAACAGAGTGATCCCCGCCGCATGCGCCCAGACTATATCGGCCGGTTTCTTGACGGTATTGCCAAAGGAAATGCGGTCAGCCGAGGCCCCGGCGGCCAAGCACAGCTCGATCTCGGCGCGCGAGGCGGCGTCGAAATTGCTGCCCAGGCGGGCCAGCGTCGACAGGATTTCCGGCAGCGGGTTCGCCTTGACCGCGTAATGGATACGCGCGCGGCCAAGCCCTTGGGCCAGCGCGGCGAACTGGCGGGCAACGGCCTGGGTGTCGATCACCAGCGTCGGGCGATCGAAACGGTTGGACAGGATAAAGGTTTCGGCGCGGGACAGAGTCGCGCTTTCACAGGCCAGGGGCCCGGTTACAACTGCGTTCAAGGTCATCTCCAACAGACGCGGCAAAGCCGTGCGGCAAAAGTGGAGACGTTACCGTCGCTGCGTAACCATAGGGTGCGTCCCTTACGACAGAGGCGCGTGCGTTGGCGTCTTGAATCGCGATATCGGTCTAATGATGAGTCGTTTCAAGCAGAAATTTCGCAGCGCCGATATTTCTTTCTAGCCGGGTCGTTTTGCTGTTTCAACGCAACAGGTTGGTGGCTTATCCACAGCCCCCGAAACCTGACCTCCGCAATAGGCGCAAGTCCAGATTTCGCGATTTCGGTCAAACCGCCAGCGGCAGTTTCGGGTCAGAGTGGTGCTGCGAGCGCGCCAGAAGAAATAGGCAAAGACAACCAACGCCAAAAACAGAAGAAGGACGGGCATGACCCCGTCCTATCTTGTCAGTACCGCTTAGGCAATCTGCCCTCAGGCAGCATTGGCATATTGGAAGAGGTCGAGTTGCTCTTCCTTTGCAACCATGACTGGTTCGGGCACGTAGTAAGCCCAGGCCTGGTTAAGCAGGTCCAGCGCCTCTTGCGCGGGGATATGGGGTCTGGCGGGTTTGTTCGCGGTGTTCATGGGCGTCATCCTTTGCATCAGATTTGGCCCCTCCCTGCCGATCAAACTATGCGCAAAGCACACCGGATGCATCGGACAGTTGTGCAGACTGGCCATGCAGAAAGGGCAACACTTAATAGATCAACAAAAAATGCGGGCCCGCCAAAGGAGGGCCCGCTGTTACCATGGGTATTGAACCGATCAGACCGTGCGTTCGACCATCATTTTCTTGATCTCGGCAATCGCCTTGGCCGGGTTCAGCCCCTTGGGGCAGGTCTTGGCGCAGTTCATGATCGTGTGACAGCGGTACAGCTTGAACGGGTCTTCGAGGTTGTCCAGGCGTTCGCCCGTGGCCTCGTCCCGGCTGTCGATGATCCAGCGATAGGCGTGCAGCAGCGCGGCGGGCCCCAGATAGCGGTCGCCGTTCCACCAATAGCTGGGGCACGAGGTCGAGCAGCTCGCGCACATCACACATTCATAAAGGCCATCCAGCTTCTTGCGATCCTCGATGGATTGCTTCCACTCCTTGGCCGGGCGGTTGGTCTTGGTTTCCAGCCAGGGCATGATCGAGGCGTGCTGAGCATAGAAATGGGTGAGATCCGCGATCAGGTCCTTGACCACCGGCATATGCGGCAGCGGATAGATTTTCACGTCGCCCTTGATCTCGTCCATGCCATAGATACAGGCCAGCGTGTTGATCCCGTCGATGTTCATCGCACAGGATCCGCAAATCCCTTCGCGGCAGGACCGGCGGAAGGTCAGCGTCGCATCGACCTTGTTCTTGATATAGATGAGCGCGTCCAGAACCATCGGCCCGCAATCGTCCATATCGACGAAATAGGTATCGACGCGCGGGTTCTGTCCATCGTCCGGATTCCAGCGATAGATCTGGAACTTGCGCAGATTGGTCGCGCCTTCCGGCTTGGGCCAGGTCTTGCCCGTGGTGATGCGGGAATTCTTCGGGAGGGTCAGTTGTACCATGGTTTCCTCTCCTTAGAAGGTCCGCGCCTTGGGCGCGATTTTCTTCAGGCTGATGCCACCCTGCTCTTCGGTGGTGAGCGGGTCGGTGATGACCGGGCGATAGCTCAGGTCGACCTTGTTGCCTTCGACACGGCTGACGGTGTGCACCCGCCAGTTCTCGTCGTCGCGGGTCGGGAAGTCCTCATGCGCATGGGCGCCACGGCTTTCCTTGCGCGCTTCGGCACCGACGATGGTGGCCAGCGCGCTGGGCATCAGGTTGGTCAGTTCCAGCGTTTCCATCAGGTCGCTGTTCCAGACCAGGCTGCGGTCGGTGACGCTCAGATCGTCCATCTTGGCGGCGATCGCGGTCATCTTTTCGACGCCCTCGGCCATGGTCTTGGCGGTGCGGAACACGGCGGCGTCGGCCTGCATGGTCTTCTGCATCTCCAGCCGCAACTCGGCGGTGGCGACATTACCCTTGGCGTTGCGCAGCCCGTCGAAACGGTCAAACGCCTTTTCGACCGAGGCGAGGTTCAGCACCGGGTTTGGCGCCTCGGGGTCCACCACCTTGCCAGCGCGAATGGCCGAGGCACGGCCAAACACCACGAGGTCGATGAGCGAGTTCGAGCCGAGGCGATTGGCCCCATGCACCGAGGCGCAACCGGCCTCGCCCACGGCCATCAGGCCGGGTACGATGGCGGTCGGGTTGTCGGCGGTGGGGTTCAGCACCTCACCCCAATAGTTGGTCGGGATGCCGCCCATGTTGTAATGCACGGTGGGCAGAACCGGGATCGGTTCCTTGGTCACGTCGACGCCCGCAAAGATCTTGGCGCTTTCCGAGATGCCTGGCAGGCGTTCGGCCAGCGCCTCGGCCGGCAGGTGGCTCAGGTTCAGGTGAATGTGATCGCCATCCTTGCCCACGCCACGACCTTCGCGGATTTCCATGGTCATCGAGCGGCTCACATAGTCGCGCGGCGCCAGATCCTTGTACTGGGGCGCGTAACGCTCCATGAACCGCTCGCCTTCGGAGTTGGTGAGGTAACCGCCCTCGCCGCGTGCGCCTTCGGTAATCAGGCAGCCCGAGCCGTAGATGCCGGTGGGGTGGAACTGAACGAATTCCATGTCCTGCAACGCCAGGCCGGCACGGGCTACCATACCGCCACCGTCGCCGGTGCAGGTATGGGCCGAAGTGGCGCTGAAATAGGCGCGGCCATAACCGCCGGTCGCCAGCACCACCATCTTGGCGTTGAAGACGTGGAAGGTGCCGTCATCCAGCTTCCAGCAGACCACGCCCTGACACTGCCCATCTTCGGACATGATCAGGTCGATGGCGAAATACTCGATATAGAATTCCGCGTTGTTCTTGAGGCTCTGGCCATACAGCGTGTGCAGGATCGCGTGGCCGGTCCGGTCCGCCGCTGCACAGGTGCGCTGCACGGGCGGGCCTTCGCCGAACTCGGTGGTGTGGCCGCCAAACGGGCGCTGATAAATCTTGCCCTCTTCGGTGCGCGAGAAGGGAACGCCATAGTGCTCCAGCTCGTACACCGCCTTGGGGGCTTCCCGCGCGAGGTATTCCATTGCGTCGGTATCGCCCAGCCAGTCCGACCCCTTGACGGTGTCGTACATGTGCCACTGCCAGTGGTCCGGCCCCATGTTCGACAACGACGCGGCGATCCCGCCCTGCGCGGCCACGGTATGCGAGCGGGTTGGGAAGACCTTGGTCACACACGCTGTACGCAGCCCCTGTTCGGCCATGCCCAGCGTGGCCCGCAGACCGGCACCGCCGGCGCCGACCACGACCACATCGTATTCATGCGTTTCGTATTCGTAAGCAGCCATTGAAAAAGCTCCGGTCTTAAAGGGCGATGCGGGCGATGGCGAAAAGGCCGGTCGCAGCAGCGGCATAGGAAAGGCAGATCACCAGGATGATCAGGATTTTCTGCATCAGGCCGTGCACGTAATCCTCGATCAGAACCTGGGCGCCGTCGGCGAAGTGTTTGAAACCGACGACCAGCGTCAACGCGGCAACGATGGCCGGGAAGGGGCGCGAGAAATAGTCCAGCACCGCCTGGTGCGGCTCACCCAGCATCGGGCCAAAGGTGAACACGAAAAGCGGGATCAGGATCAGCAGGGCCACCGAGCTGACTTTCATCGCCCAGAAATGGGCGGTTCCCGTCTTGGCCGAACCCATGCCAACGGCGCGTTTGCGGTCTGTAAGATAGCGCATCTTTGGCCTCCGTTACGCGATAACCAGAAGGGTCAGGATGGTGAGAACGACAGACCCGATCACAACGGCCCAGCCCAGTTTCTCGGCTGTCGGCAGGTCAAGGCCCAGCGCGTTGTCCCAGATCAGGTGCCGGATACCGGCCAGCGTGTGATACCAAAGCCCCCAAAGCGACAGCGCCATAACCAGATCCCCGATCAGCGAGGTGACCACTGCATCGGCGACAGCGAAATACTCGGGCGAGGTCGCGGCGGCCAGGAACCACCAGACGATCAGCAACGCCGCAAGCAACAGCGCATTGCCCGTGATCCGTGTCAGG
Organism: Ruegeria sp. SAZD011; assembly: GCF_059612545.1. Lineage (NCBI taxonomy): Bacteria > Pseudomonadati > Pseudomonadota > Alphaproteobacteria > Rhodobacterales > Roseobacteraceae > Ruegeria > Ruegeria sp. SAZD011. The sequence continues at coordinate 504,576 of NZ_JBXWQU010000022.1, forward strand.
ATCGAGGTGATCGAGGTCAGCTGCGGTCGATAGATCGAAAGATGCGGCGAAAGCGGGCGGTTACCCCGATTGACATCGGCCATGATGGCTCCTTTCCGTTGGCTGCGCTTGGTTTTACCTCTTTTTTGCGTCCTGTCACGCGCCGCAACTGCAAAAGGGCGCGGTTTTTTGGCACGCCTGGCAAGATTTGCCCCTTTGTGATCACGGTGATCTAGCGTGTGATCACATTATTCTCCACATTCTCCGCATGTGAGCGTTAGCAGGGCAGGTCGGATGTGATCACGAATCTCTCACCGATACCTCAGTCCAATGCCGCAGTCTGCTGCGTGACCTCGCGCAGGAGCTTTTTGCGGATGCGCGCAGGATAATCGGCAAAGCCGTTGGCGGTCTCGACAAAAGCACCCTCGCCCACGATGACGTTCTCGTAGAAATAGGCGGTCAGGTCCGGTTCACTCTGCTCGATGGCAATCGCGTTCACCGTAATCCCCAGCGCACGCAGGTCGCGATGCACCGCCAGCGGCTCGATCCCCTCGTTCGAGGGCCCGTCACCGGAGACGTCGATCAGGTGGCGGGCACAGTCTGGGACCTGGGCAAAGGCCGCCATGGTGATTTCCAGCGCCTCACCGATCGCGGTAGAGTAGTTCCGCCAGACGCGCGGATCGGCTGCAACCCGGTCGGCGAAGCTGTCCAACGCCTCGAAACTGCTGGCCTGGGTCCAGGGAATCGTTACCCGCTGGCGTGCGGCGCCGGTCCATTGCACCAGCATCAATTTCGCCTGCGCCCGCACCAGCGCCTCGGACACAACCGGATCGCGCAGCGCATGGGCAAGCCCATCCATCTGGGTGCGGTATTCGCCTTCATCGACAGAGCCGGACACATCCACCGCCAGCGCCAAGGCGAGATCGCAAGCGAGAGCAGGCTGGGTCAGGAAAAGACTAGAAACGAATGCGCGCCAGAAAGACATGACCACAGGCTAACACAGTTGTTTGCAAATGCGATCACATGCGCGTCATGTCCGACAGAACAACGCGCCCTTTTCCCCGGCTGCCGGTCTATTTCGGCATGAGCACCCAATAGTCCAGGTCAAGCAGTACCTCGGGCAGATACTTCCCATCCGCTCCGCGCAAATCGAACGGCTTGCCGCCCTTGGTAGCCACCAACCGCAGACGCAGCGCTCCGACGCCGGGCGCTGTCGTATCGGCCTTGTCCAGCACCTCGGTCCAGGCCTTGATCGTGTCGCCGGCAAAGCAGGGATTGGCATGCGCCCCGCCGTTCAGACCCACGATCATCTGCGCATTGGCCAGTCCGTTGAAACTCAGCGCGCGCGCCATCGAGATCACATGCCCGCCATAGATCAGCCGCCCGTCGGGGCGAAAGGTCAGGTCAAAATGCACCTTGGCCGTGTTCTGCCACAGGCGGGTGGCCAGCATATGCTCGGCCTCTTCCACAGTGACACCATCCACATGGTCGATGGTTTCGCCAACGGCATAATCATCCCAACGATGCGGCTCGCCCGCCAGTGCAAAGTCGTAGGTCGAGAAATCCAGCCCGTCGGGCACCACCAGATCGGCGGGCGCCAGCACCTTTTTCAGCTCGGGCACCACTGTTTCGGGCGCAGGCGCATCCAGGTCGCGTTTGCGCACCATCACCCAACGGACATATTCCATCACGGTCTCGTCACGCTGGTTCAAGCCGCGCGTGCGGACATAGACCACCCCGGTCTTGCCGTTGGAGTTCTGTTTGAGCCCGATCACCTCGGAAACCGAGCGCAGCGTATCCCCCGCATAAACCGGCTTCAGCCAGCGGCCTTCGGCATAGCCGAGATTAGCCACCGCGTTCAGCGACACATCCGGAACCGTCTTGCCGAACACCACATGAAACGCTGCCAGATCGTCGATCGGGCTGCCCGACAGCCCGCAGGATTGCGCAAACGCGTCCGAGGAATACAGCGCATGCCGCGCGGGATAGAGCGCATGATAGAGCGCGCGCTCGCCATTGGTCACGGTGCGCGGAACCGCGTGATGCAGGGTCTGGCCGACAGCGTAGTCTTCGAAGAAGCGGCCCGGATTGGTCTTTGCCATCATTGTTGTCCCAGTTTCATGTCAGGGGAATAGTCGGCCGGAACATCCTTGGTCACAGCCTGCGCACAGCGCATGATGCCGTTCGCCGCGTCATAGGCATAGGCGGGGGAGCCATAAAGCTCCCACCCCTTGGCCAGCGCATCGGAAACCTTGTGGCAGAAGGCGGCGGTGTCCTCTTCGGTCAGGAGGCGATAGAGCTTGGCCATGATCGCCCCCTATCCCGGGAAAGGCCAGGGCCCGACCAGCCCGTGGACATAGCCGATTACCGCCATCAGCACGACCGAGGCGACAAGGAACATCGCGTCCTTGCCCAGCGTGCCGGGCTTGCCCGGGGTCCAATCTGGTTCCGCGGCATTGATCGCCGCGACCTCGACAATGCCCCACAGGAACAGGCCACCGAACAGGATGATCGAGGCCAGATCACCGTTCACCAACAGGTGCGCCGCCGCCCAGGCCCGGAAACCAGCCAATAGCGGATGGCGCATCTTGTTGAGCAGCTTGCCCTTGGTTCCGGCCGGGCTCATCATCCAGATCGCAACCAGCATCAGCAGGTTGTTGGCATGGGTCAGATAGGCGGGCGGCGCCCAGACATGCACATAGGGCGTCATCCTGAACCCGATCACCATCAGCACGACCGAGCCCAGCAACACCAGCGCCACCTTGCCCTTGCCGCGATCGCCCATTGCGGCGCGCTGCGCAGGCCGAACCCGCTTGAACAGATGCGCGGCCCACCAGAGTGCCACACCAAGGATCAGAAGAACGAAGCCCATGAGAGTTTATCCCGCTTGCAAAGCCAATATCGCCTCTGCTTTTGCCAGAGTTTCACGGGCGGTGGCAACGTGCAGGTTTTCCACGATCTTGCCATCCACCACGGCAACGCCCTGTCCGCTGGCCTCGACCTCGGCAAAGGCGGCGATCTGGCGGCGGGCCAGGTCGATCTCGGCTTCGGACGGGGCAAAGGCCGCGTTGGCGATATCCACCTGCGCCGGATGGATCAGCGTCTTGCCGTCAAACCCCATGTCGCGGCCCTGCGCGCATTCGGCGGCCAGCCCCTCGTCATCCTTGAACGCGTTATAGACGCCGTCGATGGCGATCAGCCCCTCGGCCTTGGCCGCCAGCAGGCACAGGCCCAGCGAGGCCATCATCGGCAGACGGTCGGCCCGAAACCGGGTCTGCAGCTCCTTGGCCAGGTCGTTGGTACCCATCACGAACCCGGTCAGCAGTGGATGCGCGGCGATCTGCGCGGCGTTCAGCATGCCGCGCGGGGTTTCCATCATCGCCCAGATCGGCAGGTCGCCGGTGATCGCGGCCAGCGCATCCACATCCGCCGCGCTGCCCACCTTGGGCAACAGCACCACGTCGGCATCCATCTCGCGCACCGCCTCGGCGTCGGCCCGGCCCCAGGGCGTGTCCAGCCCGTTGATCCGCACGATCTTGACCCGCGCGCCATAACCGCCCTGCGCCAGTGCCGCCTTTAGCGTCTCGCGGGCGTTGTCCTTTTCATCGGCGGCGACCGCATCCTCAAGGTCAAAGATGATCGCATCCACCGGCAGGCTGCGCGCCTTGTCCAACGCCCGCTCCTTGGAGCCGGGGATATAGAGGACGGAACGATAGGGGCGCTGGCGTGGATCCATGTCAGATCTCCCAAGAGAAATATTGTTGCGCGGAGAGGTGCATTTTTTGCCGGAATGTTCAAGGCAAAAAACGCCGCAATGCAGCATCAACCTTACGCAACGGGCTGGCGCGCGCCGGATTAACCGGTTTTCAGCACCTTTTCGGCAGGGTTTTCGTATCGGAACAGGGCATGCGGGTCCTTGGGGCAAGCCACCGGGCAAGACGGGCCGAGACATGTTCTGCCATGACCAACGGCAACGGGCGGTGCGGCTGACCGGGAATACTGGCAGGCCTGGGCGCATCGCGGCTGCCCCGGAACAAGGGGACGACCCATGAAGACGATGATGATCAAGATGACGATGGGCCTCGGCCTGATGGCACTGGCGGCGGGCCAGCTTCAGGCACAAGGCAACAACTGCGCGCCGCGCCAGATGGTGCTGGACCAACTGGCAGAGAAATATGGCGAAGCGCGGCGCGGTATCGGACTGGTTCAGCAGGGCTCGGTGATGGAGGTCTTTGCTTCGGACGAGACCGGAACCTGGACCATCACGGTGACCCTGCCCAATGGCATGACCTGCATGGTGGCCAGCGGCCAGTCTTATGAGGCGCTGGCCGAGGCACTGCCGACCAGCGGCAACGACGCCTGAACCGAGTTGCGCGCCGGTCCGATGTGCCCCCGTCCCTCGTGGGGCCCTTGCGGATCGGATCGGCGCGCCACTTTGACCCGGCTCAGCCGAGCGCGTCCCAGATCAGTTTGACCCCGGTAAGTGTAAGCATGAAATGGGCCAGCGCAAAAAAGGCCCGTTCCGGCACCAGGTGATGTGCCTTGACGCCCAGCCACGCCCCGAGCAGGGCAAAGGGTGCCAGCAAGAGACCCGCCCGCGCGGTGTCCAGGGTGAACATCCCCAGCCACGCATAGGGAATGAACTTTGCGATGTTGAGCGCCCAGAAGGTCAACACCGTGGTGGCCTGAAACTCGGTCTTTCCCAGCCTTTGAGACAGCAGATAGACCGCAGCCGGCGGCCCGCCCGCATGGCTGACAAAGCTGGTGAACCCGGCCACCGTCCCCGCCAGCAACCCAGCCATCGGAGGCAGGCGCGAGGCGAATTCGCGCACCCAACCGCGCCCGCGCGCCATCTGCCAAGCCACAAACGCCAGAGAAATTCCCCCGATCAGCAGGCGCAACAGATCAGCATCGGTCGCGCGATAGAGCAGCGCTCCCAGCGCCACACCGGGCAACCCACCCAGGATCAGCAACCGGGCATCCGGCCAACTCCATCTGCGCCAATAGGGCTTCAGCGTCGCCAGGTCGATCAGCATCAACAAGGGCAGCATCAGCGCCAGCGCCTGCCCGGGATCGAGATAGACCGCCAGAATCGAGGCAGAGGCAAAGGCCACACCGGAGCCGAAGCCGCCCTTGGAAATACCCGCAAAGATCACCGCTGGAATGGTCACCGCGAAAAAGCCGATATCCGGTTCCAGCACGCGCCATTTCCCTCTAACTCTCGACCTGACAACGCTTTTAGCGCAATCACCCGCTTTCGGACAGGGGGAATGCGCCGTGATGCCGCGTCGCAGAACACTTGCGCGACGCCGCTTTACGCACTAGCACAGCGACGATTTTCAACCGGACCGGAGATACTCCAAATGGCCAGACCCAAGATCGCGCTCATCGGCGCAGGTCAGATCGGCGGCACGCTCGCCCACCTCGTCGCGCTGAAGGAACTGGGCGATGTTGTCCTGTTCGACATCGCCGAAGGCACGCCCGAGGGCAAGGCGCTCGACATCGCGGAATCCGGCCCCTCGGAAGGGTTCGACGCCAAGCTCAAGGGCACCCAGTCCTATGCCGATATCGCGGGCGCCGATGTCTGCATCGTCACCGCCGGTGTGCCGCGCAAGCCGGGCATGAGCCGCGACGACCTGCTGGGCATCAACCTCAAGGTCATGAAATCGGTCGGCGAAGGCATCCGCGATAACGCGCCGGACGCCTTCGTCATCTGCATCACCAACCCGCTCGACGCGATGGTCTGGGCGCTGCAACAGTTCTCGGGCCTGCCCGCGAACAAGGTCTGCGGCATGGCAGGCGTGCTCGACTCGGCCCGTTTCCGCCACTTCCTGGCCGAAGAATTCAACGTGTCGATGAAGGACGTCACCGCATTCGTGCTGGGTGGCCATGGCGACACCATGGTGCCGTCGGTCCGCTACTCGACCGTTGCCGGCATTCCGCTGCCGGACCTGGTCAAGATGGGCTGGACCAGCCAGGAGAAGCTGGACGCCATCGTGCAGCGTACCCGTGACGGCGGCGCCGAAATCGTTGGCCTGCTGAAAACCGGTTCGGCCTATTACGCGCCCGCCACCAGCGCCATCGAAATGGCCGAAGCCTATCTGAAGGACCAGAAACGCGTTCTGCCCTGCGCCGCGCATTGCAACGGCGAACTGGGCGTCAAGGGCATGTATGTAGGTGTGCCCACCGTGATCGGCGCCGGCGGGATCGAGCGTATCATCGACGTGACGCTGACGAAGGAAGAACAGGAGATGTTCGACAACTCGGTCAACGCGGTCAAAGGCCTGGTCGAAGCCTGCAAGGGCATCGATAACTCTCTGGCCTGATCCCCGGCGATGCAAGCTTCAAGGCCGGTCCCCATTGGGGCCGGCCTTTTTCATGCCTGTTTCCGATCGGCTTCTGCAAAATGCAGGCGATAGAGCCGTCGCCACCTGATCCGGTGTCGGTCGAAATCCGGGATGTCGAACTCCAGTCCCTCGTCAAAGCTGGCTCGTGATAGGTCGGCGGGTTGCCCCAGCGCGCGAAGCGCGGCGCCCGGATCGATCCGCGAGCGTCGCAACAAGCCGATCGCCTCCAACCGCTCCAGATCGCTCAGAGGCAGGGCCTTGAGTTGCTGATGAAGCTGCAACAGGGCAAACATGTCCTCCCTGTTCTCGTCGACATAGGCAATCTGCGCCTGTCGAGCGGGTGCAAGCCCTGCATGAGCGGCCGCCCCTCCGCCACGGTCTGTCCAACCGCGCAAAAGCTTCATGATCCAATGGAACCCTGTCAGCCCATCGAAATGCAGAATTCGCGCATTGACGGCAGGCCAGAGCAGTAACCTGTCGTGGCCCGCCGGCGCGCGAGGCGAGTGAATGCCCGGCCACAGCTTGCGACCGGTCCGAACCGCCGATTTCCCCTGCGAATGCGCGACAATTCCCCGATGCAGAAAGGGCTGGATCGCCGGATCGAGCATATCGGCCTGCTCCGGCCAGCCCCGGAGCAACGGTGCGCGCATGTAGCCGTCGAACAAGTTCTCCTGGGGTTCTGCTGCATCGAAGACTCGTTCGAGATTGGGCAGGTGCAGGAAATCCACCGTTTCGGGCAGCCCGCCCAGGATCCGGACCAACGGCAGATCGGTTTCCAGAAACTCGTCCGCATCCAGATGCAGCAGCCAATCGGCCTCTGCCCGCAAATAGGACCGGCTTGCGTTGCGGATCTGACGCTTTTCATTGGTCGCCGGGCGCGGGCCGCCAAGTTCGTCCTGCCAATAGCTGTCGTCGCACAGTGTGACCCGGCACCCCGAAATGCCCGCCAATGCCGATTGCAGCGCCGGATCCGGCGCATCGAGGTAAAGCTCGACATATTTTGCGCCGAGCGAAAGGTGATGCGCGACAAAGGCAAGAACCAGCACCGCCGGTTCGCGGCAGGTGGTCACCACCGCCCAACTGGCTTGCCCGTCTCCACCCTCTCGAAAATACATTCCTGCTCTCGCTACGCTCTCTGACGGCGCGGGACCCACGCTATCGGCCACCCTGGTCCAGATCAACCACCAGCCCGCCGAGCCGTTAGCGCAAAAGCCGCAAAACCCCGCTACAAAGCCGTTTTTCCCTGCAGTCGCAAACAGCGAATCACAAACGTTCGCAAGGTTTCGCATATGTGATCACAGCTTGAAACCGTGTGATCACAAACGTGCAAAATCTTCACGATATTTCCCGTCCGCGTCAAATAACCCTTTAAAAATGGCCGCTAGACCACCCTATATCGGGTCAATCGCAGTCAGACGGGACAGATGCAATGAACATCCATGAATATCAGGCAAAGGCCCTTCTGCGCAGCTATGGCGCGCCGGTTTCGGACGGCCGCGTGGTGCTGCGTGCAGAAGACGCCAAGACCGCCGCAGGCGAACTCGATGGCCCGCTATGGGTCGTCAAGGCGCAGATTCACGCGGGCGGCCGTGGCAAGGGCAAGTTCAAAGAGGCCGATGCCGGTGAAAAGGGCGGTGTCCGTCTGACCAAATCGGTCGAAGAGGCCGCCGAGGAAGCCAAGAAGATGCTGGGCCGTACCCTGGTCACCCACCAGACCGGCCCGGCAGGCAAGCAGGTCAACCGCATCTATATCGAGGCCGGATCGGGCATCGAACGGGAACTGTACCTGGCCCTTCTGGTCGACCGTCAGACCAGCCGCATCTCGTTTGTCTGCTCCACCGAGGGCGGCATGGACATCGAAGAGGTCGCCGCCAGCACGCCCGAGAAGATCCTGTCCTTCAGCGTCGACCCGGTGACCGGTTACCAGCCCTATCATGGCCGCCGCATCGCGTTTTCGCTCGGCCTTTCCGGCCCGCAGGTGAAACAATGCGTCTCGCTGATGGGTCTCCTCTACAAGGCCTTCGTCGAGAAGGACATGGAGATGCTGGAGATCAACCCGCTGATCGTGGCCGAGGGCGGCAGCCTCAAGGTGCTGGACGCCAAAGTCGGCTTTGACGGCAACGCGATCTATCGCCACTCGGACATCGCCGAACTGCGCGACACCACCGAGGAGGACCCCAAGGAACTGGAAGCCTCCAAATACGACCTGAACTACATCGCACTGGATGGCGAGATCGGTTGCATGGTCAACGGCGCCGGTCTGGCGATGGCCACCATGGACATCATCAAGCTCTACGGTGCCGAACCCGCCAACTTCCTCGACGTCGGCGGCGGCGCCACCAAGGAGAAGGTGACCGAGGCGTTCAAGATCATCACCTCGGACCCGAACGTCAAAGGCATCCTGGTCAACATCTTCGGCGGCATCATGCGCTGTGACGTGATCGCCGAGGGCGTGGTCGCCGCGGTCAAGGAAGTGGGCCTTCAGGTTCCGCTGGTCGTCCGTCTCGAAGGCACCAATGTCGAGAAAGGCAAGGAGATCATCAACACCTCCGGCCTGAACGTCATCGCCGCCGACAACCTGTCGGATGGTGCCGAGAAGATCGTGAAAGCGGTCAAGGGCTGAACGTAGGGTGGGCGGCCCGCCCACCATCCCTCAATGAATGGTGGGCAAGTCTGCCCACCCTACGACAGATTTCAAAGGAGAACGCCAAGATGGCAGTCCTCATCGACGAAAATACCAAGGTCATCTGCCAGGGCTTCACCGGCTCGCAGGGCACCTTTCATTCGGAACAGGCCATCGCGTATGGTACCAAGATGGTCGGCGGGGTCACCCCCGGCAAGGGTGGCCAGACCCACCTGAACCTGCCCGTCTTCAACTCGGTGCACGAGGCCAAGGCCGTGACCGAGGCCAATGCAACCGTGATCTATGTGCCGCCCCCCTTTGCCGCCGACTCGATCCTCGAGGCGATCGACGCCAAGATGGAGGTGATCGTCTGCATCACCGAGGGCATTCCGGTACTCGACATGATGAAGGTCAAGCGCGCGCTCGAAGGTTCGTCCTCGCGCCTCATCGGCCCCAACTGCCCCGGTGTCATCACGCCCGATGCCTGCAAGATCGGCATCATGCCCGGCCATATCCACAAGCGCGGCAGCGTCGGCGTTGTGTCTCGTTCGGGCACCCTGACCTATGAGGCGGTGAAACAGACCTCTGATATCGGTCTGGGCCAGTCCACCGCCGTGGGCATCGGCGGCGACCCGATCAAGGGGACCGAGCATATCGACGTGCTGGAATGGTTCCTGGCCGACGATGAAACCGAAAGCATCATCATGATCGGCGAGATCGGCGGCAGCGCCGAGGAAGAGGCCGCCCAGTTCCTGAAAGACGAGGCCAAGAAGGGCCGCAAGAAGCCGGTCGCCGGTTTCATCGCGGGCCGCACCGCGCCTCCGGGCCGCCGCATGGGCCATGCGGGCGCCATCGTCGCCGGCGGCAAGGGCGGCGCCGAGGACAAGATCGAAGCCATGCGCTCGGCCGGGATCGTCGTGGCCGACAGCCCGGCAACCCTGGGCGAGGCCGTTCTGGCGGCCATCGGCAAGTAACCGGCCTGCCCCGCGTCAATGCGGGGCGGCGCGCAAATCGGGAGGACACATGACGTTCGGCAAGGCCATAGGAACGTGTTTCTCGAAATACTTCACCTTCTCCGGGCGGGCCTCTCGCCCGGAGTACTGGTATTTTTTCCTGTTCATGGTGCTGGGCAACGTGGTGGCAACCCTGCTCGACGCGGCGCTGTTCGATTCCGTGACCACCACGGTCGAAACCTCGGACACCGGCGCCAGCGCCAGTATCGAGAATACCGGCCCCCTCGCCGCGCTGTTCTCACTTGCGGTGTTCCTGCCGCATCTGGCGGTGGCCTTTCGCCGAATGCACGATACCGGCCGCAACGGGCTTTTTGCGCTGTTTCCCATCTTGCTGATGATCGGCGCCGGATTGATCCTGGTCTTCGGCATCGGCATCGCCTCCAGCTTTGCCGCTGGCGGCTCGCTCGACCTTCTTTTCACCCGCGCCACGCTGCTGTTGCTGATCCCGACTGTTGCCGTCCTGATCGTCTCGCCGCTTCTGGTTCTGTGGTGGCTGACCCGGCCCAGCCAGCCGGGCACCAATCAATACGGTCCCCATCCCAGCCAGGCGGTGTCGCCATGAGTGCCCACGTCTCGCATCCGGCCCGCTTTCACCAGCGCCTCGCGGCTGGCCTTGCCGCGCTGTTCCTGTGTCTTGGCACTCCGTTGCTGGCCGAGATGTTCGGTCCGGTTTCAGGCCAGGTTCATGGTGTGGGACCAAAGGTGCTGGTCATCGTCCTGCATGGAGATTCCGGGCCGGACTACATCACGTCCTTTGCCACGGAACTGGCCGCGCGAAACCCGCAGGCAACCGTCATCCAGATGGCGCGGCCCGGCTATTCCGTCGCCGGGCGCCGCAGCAAGGGATCAAATAACGGCAGTCGTGACCATTACACCAAGCAGAACAACAATCTGCTGGCACAGGGTATCTCGGCGGCTGGCCAGGCATATCCGCATCAAAAGCTGGTGGTGGTGGCCCATTCCGGCGGAGCGGCACAGACCGCCACCCTGCTGGGAACGGTACCCGGCCTGATCGACACGGCAATCATGGTGTCCGGCCCGTTCGACATTCCGCGCTGGCGGGCTGCGCGCGGCACGCCCTGGCCCAAAAGCCAGTCGCCGATCCGCTATCTCGACCAGATACCACGGCAAACCCGGATCATCGCGGTGACCGGCCAGAACGATTCCAATACACAGCCCGGCCTTGCCCGGGACTATGTGGCCAAGGCCCAGGCACGCGGCCTGAACGCCACATTCACCGCCATACCGAATGCAGGCCACAGTTTCAGATCGCTCAAAGAACCCGTTCTGGCCATCGCAACGCGCGAAATCCAGAGCTAGGAAAGTCAGGTGACCCAATGACCGAACAATCGCCCAACTCCCAGTTTCATGCCTCAAGCTTCATGCAGGGGCACAATGCGGAATACCTCGAACAGCTCTATGCCCGATACGCCAACGACCCCGCGTCGGTCGATGCCGCATGGGCCGAGTTTTTCCGCGCGATGGGCGATGCGGATACCGATGTGAAGAAAGAGGCCGACGGCCCCAGCTGGGCGCGCGCCGACTGGCCGCCGATGCCCGCCGACGACCTGACCGGCGCGCTGACCGGACAATGGGCCGAAATCGACGCCAAGGCCGCTGGTGGCAAGATCAAGGAACAGGCCGCCAAGGCCGGCGTTCCGGTCAGTGATGACCAGATCAAGCGTGCGGTGCTGGATTCGATCCGCGCCCTGATGATCATCCGCGCCTATCGTATCCGGGGCCATCTGGTGGCCGATCTGGACCCGCTTGGCATGCGCGCGGGCACCCCGCATCCCGAGCTGGATCCCAAGACCTATGGTTTTGCCGATTCCGACATGGACCGGCCGATCTTCATCGACAACGTGCTGGGGCTGACCCATGCCTCAATGCGGCAGATCATCGACATCGTCAAACGCACCTATTGCGGCACCTTTGCGCTGCAATACATGCATATCTCGAACCCCGAAGAGGCCGCCTGGCTGAAAGAACGGATCGAAGGCTACGGCAAGGAGATCTCGTTCACCCGCGAAGGGCGCAAGGCCATCCTGAACAAGATGGTCGAGGCCGAGGGCTTCGAAAAGTTCCTGCATGTCAAATACATGGGAACCAAGCGCTTTGGCCTTGATGGCGGTGAGGCGCTGATCCCCGCGATGGAACAGATCATCAAGCGTGGTGGCGCGCTGGGGGTCCGCGAGATCGTCATCGGCATGCCTCACCGCGGCCGCCTGAACATCCTGGCCAACGTGATGGGCAAGCCCTATCGCGCCATCTTCAACGAATTCCAGGGCGGCAGCTTCAAGCCCGAGGATGTCGACGGTTCGGGCGACGTGAAATACCACCTCGGCGCCTCGTCGGACCGCGAGTTCGACGGGAACACCGTCCACCTCAGCCTCACCGCCAACCCCTCGCACCTCGAGGCGGTCAACCCCGTGGTTCTGGGCAAGGCCCGCGCCAAGCAGGACCAGTTCGGCGACAAGGACCGCACCTCGGTCATGCCGGTGCTGCTGCATGGCGATGCGGCCTTTGCCGGTCAGGGCGTGGTGGCCGAATGCTTCCAGCTTTCGGGCATTCGCGGCCACCGTACCGGCGGCACCATGCATATCGTGGTGAACAACCAGATCGGCTTTACCACCGCGCCGCATTTCAGCCGCTCCAGCCCCTATCCGACCGATATCGCGCTGATGGTCGAGGCGCCGATCTTCCACGTCAACGGCGACGACCCAGAGGCGGTTGTGCACGCCGCCAAGGTGGCCACCGAGTTCCGGCAAAAGTTCCGCAAGGACGTGGTGATCGACATCTTCTGCTATCGCCGGTTTGGCCATAACGAGGGCGACGAGCCCATGTTCACCAACCCGATCATGTACAAGCGCATCAAGACCCACAAGACCACGCTCAGCCTCTATACCGAGCGTCTGGTCAAGGACGGGCTGATCCCCGAAGGCGAGATCGAGGACATGAAGGCCGCCTTCCAGGCGCATCTGAACGAAGAGTTCGAGGCAGGCAAGGATTACAAGCCCAACAAGGCCGACTGGCTGGATGGCCGCTGGTCGCATCTGGATAAGAACAAAGAGGAATATGTGCGCGGCGAGACCGCGATCACGCCCGAAACCCTGGCCGAGGTCGGCAATGCCCTGACCCGCGCGCCCGAGGGGTTCGCGCTGCACCGCACTGTCGAGCGCCTGCTTGAAACCAAGAAGGCGATGTTCGATACCGGTACGGGCATCGACTGGGCCACCGGCGAGGCGCTGGCATTTGGCTCGCTGTTGACCGAGGGCTATCCGGTCCGGTTGGCCGGTCAGGACGCCACCCGCGGCACCTTCAGCCAGCGCCATTCCGGCCTGGTCAGCCAGGACAGCGAAGAGCGATACTATCCGCTCAACAACATCCGCAAGGGTCAGGCGAATTACGAGGTCATCGACTCGATGCTCAGCGAATATGCGGTGCTGGGTTTCGAATACGGTTATTCACTGGCCGAACCCAATGCGCTGACCCTCTGGGAGGCGCAGTTCGGCGATTTCGCAAACGGCGCCCAGATCATGTTCGACCAGTTCATCAGCTCGGGCGAAAGCAAGTGGCTGCGGATGTCGGGCCTTGTCTGCCTGCTGCCGCACGGGTTCGAGGGCCAGGGTCCCGAACACAGCTCTGCCCGCCTGGAACGGTTCCTGCAAATGTGCGGTCAGGACAACTGGATCGTGGCCAATTGCACCACGCCGGCCAACTATTTCCACATCCTGCGCCGTCAACTGCACCGGACCTTCCGCAAGCCGCTGATCCTGGTCACTCCGAAATCGCTGCTGCGTCACAAACTGGCGGTGTCGAAGGCCGAGGAATTCACCACCGGCTCGTCCTTCCACCGGGTTCTGTGGGATGATGCGCAATATGGCAACTCGGAGACCAAGCTGGTCGCCGACGACAAGATCAAGCGGGTCGTGCTGTGCTCGGGCAAGGTCTATTTCGACCTGCTCGAGGAACGCGACGCACGCGGCATCGACGATGTCTATCTGCTCAGGATCGAGCAGTATTACCCCTTCCCCGCCCATTCGCTCATCAACGAGTTGGAGCGGTTCAAGGGGGCCGAGATGGTCTGGTGCCAGGAAGAACCCAAGAACCAGGGCGCGTGGAGCTTCATCGAGCCCAATATCGAATGGGTGCTGACCCGCATCGGCGCCAAACACACCCGCCCGACCTATGTGGGCCGCGCCACCTCGGCCTCGCCTGCCACCGGTCTGGCCAGCCAACACAAAGCCCAACAAGAGGCGCTCGTGAACGAAGCGCTGAGCATCGAAGGAAAATAACCGATGACGATCGAAGTTCGTGTCCCCACGCTTGGCGAATCCGTGACCGAGGCCACAGTGGCCACCTGGTTCAAGAAACCCGGCGACACCGTGGCAGTGGACGAGATGCTCTGTGAGCTGGAAACCGACAAGGTAACCGTCGAGGTCCCCGCCCCCGCCGCAGGCGTGATGGGTGAGATTGTGGCCAAGGAAGGCGAAACCGTTGGCGTGAACGCGCTGCTGGCAACCATTGCCGCCGGCGAAGGTGCGGCCCCCGCCGCAGGCGAAAAACCCGCGAAAGCGGCGGCAGAGCCTGCCGCCGAGGCGGGCGGTTCGGTTGACGTGATGGTGCCCACCTTGGGTGAATCGGTGACCGAAGCCACTGTCTCGACCTGGTTCAAGAAGGTGGGCGACACCGTCACGCAGGACGAAATGCTGTGCGAGCTGGAAACCGACAAGGTCTCGGTCGAGGTGCCCGCGCCTGCATCCGGCGTGCTGGCCGAAATCATCGCGACCGAAGGCGCGACGGTGAACGCATCGGCCAAACTCGCGGTGATCTCGGGCAGCGCCTCGGGCGTCTCTCCCGCACCCGCCGCCCCGTCCACCACTGTCGCTGCCGCAGCTTCCACCGGCAAGGACATTGCCAACGCGCCCTCGGCCGAGAAGGCGATGGCCGAGGCCGGGATCAACCCGGCACAGGTCACCGGAACCGGACGCGATGGCCGCATCATGAAAGAGGATGTCGCGGCAGCCGTTGCCGCCGCAGCCGCCGCACCGGCCGCCGCCCCTGCCGCGGCTTCGGCCCCCGCCGCGGCCCCCCGCGCGCCTGCCCTGGCAGAGGATGCCGCGCGCGAGGAGCGCGTTCGCATGACGCGCCTGCGCCAGACCATCGCCAAGCGCCTGAAGGACGCCCAGAACACCGCGGCGATCCTGACCACCTATAACGAGGTGGACATGACCGAGGTTATGGCGCTGCGCAACACCTACAAAGAGGCCTTCGAGAAGAAGCACGGCGTGCGCATGGGCTTCATGTCGTTCTTCACCAAGGCCTGCTGCCACGCGCTGAAAGAGGTGCCCGAGGTCAACGCCGAGATCGACGGCCAGGACATCGTCTACAAGAACTACGTGCATATGGGCGTCGCCGCCGGTACGCCGCAGGGCCTCGTGGTGCCGGTTATCCGCGACGCCGACCAGATGTCCTTTGCCGAGATCGAAAAGGCCATCGCCGAAAAGGGTAAGCGCGCCCGCGACGGCAAACTGTCCATGGCGGAAATGCAGGGCGGCACCTTCACCATCTCCAACGGTGGCGTCTACGGCTCGCTGATGTCCTCGCCGATCCTGAACCCCCCGCAGTCGGGCATCCTCGGCATGCACAAGATCCAGGACCGCCCCATGGTCATCAACGGCGAGATCAAGATCCGCCCGATGATGTACCTGGCGCTCAGCTACGATCACCGCATCGTCGACGGCAAGGGCGCCGTGACCTTCCTGGTGCGCGTGAAAGAGGCGCTCGAAGATCCCCGCCGCCTGCTGATGGATCTGTAAGCCAGGTAGCGGATTGGAGTGACGAACCAGTGGAACTAGAACAAGTCATTTACGCATTTGCACTCGTTTGCGTGGGTCTTGCGTTTAGTCCACTGGGATGGCTTGCCGCTTTGGGCGCATTTGTGCTGGCGGCAGCAGCCTTCGAGATGGTTGCTGTAGCTTGGCCCTATCTGCTACTTGGATTGGTTTCTCTTCTCGCCCTTTTGTGGTTTGCGATTTGGCACTCTTCCAAACAGCGCGCCAACGAAGCCGTGGCAGAGGAAAGAGAGCGATTGAGGTCGAGTTTGGAGAAGGCATTTCAAGAACGAAAGCCGAAGTGAACCAAGGCGGCTGCGTTGAAACCGCGTATACCTCCCGAAGGCTCCGGCGGCCAAAAGGAACAAGAAAGCCAAGGAAATAGAGTAGGGAAATGGACCAAAAGACGAACTCCAATGTACATGAAGAGAACTCTGGTTGTTTCTCTATGTGCGCTACGCGTTGGGTAAAGTAACCATGGCAACCCACGCCCTCTGGCAGGCTGATGTGGCCGACTTCGACGCCTGGCTCAAGGTGTTCCGCGAGGATCGCGCGATGCGCAAAGCCGCGGGTATCCGCGACCTGCATATCTGGCGCGACCCTGATCGCGCCGACCACGCCGTGGCACTTTTCGAGATCACCAACCTTGCCTCTGCCAAGGCCTTCTTCGACAGCGAAGAACTGGCCATGCACCACGAACGCGGCGGCATCGCCCATATCACGGTGAAACTGCTGACACCGGTCTGATCCGGCACCGGCACGACATTTCAGGCACCGGGCCGCACTACCCCACCCGGCGCACACGAAGGAGAGATAAAATGGCTAACTATGACGTCATCGTAATCGGCGCCGGTCCCGGCGGCTATGTCTGCGCCATCCGCTGCGCCCAGCTGGGACTGAAGACCGCCGTGGTCGAAGGCCGCGAAACCCTGGGCGGCACCTGCCTGAACGTGGGCTGTATCCCCTCCAAGGCGCTGCTGCATGCGTCGCACAGCCTGCATGAGGCGCAGCACAACTTTGCCAAGATGGGGCTCAAGGGCAAGGCGCCCTCGGTCGACTGGAAACAGATGCTCGCCTACAAGGACGAGGTGATCGAGGGCAACACCAAGGGCATCGAATTCCTGTTCAAGAAGAACAAGATCGACTGGATCAAGGGTTGGGCCACCATCCTCGCCGCGGGCAAGGTGCAGGTGGGCGACGACACCCACGAGGCAAAAAACATCATCATCGCCTCGGGGTCTGAGCCCGCCTCGCTGCCCGGTGTCGAGGTGGACGAGAAAACCGTCGTGACCTCCACCGGCGCGCTGGAACTGGGCAAGATCCCGAAATCCATGGTGGTGATCGGCGCCGGTGTCATCGGGCTGGAACTGGGCTCGGTCTATGCGCGCCTGGGGGCCGAGGTGACGGTGGTCGAATTCCTCGACGTGATCACCCCCGGCATGGATGGCGAGGTGCAAAAGACCTTCCAGCGCATCCTGAAAAAGCAGGGCCTGAACTTCGTCATGGGCGCCGCGGTGCAAAAGACCGAAGTGGCCAGGGGCAAGGCCAAGGTCACCTACAAACTGATGAAGAAGGACACCGAGCACGAGATCGAAGCCGATACCGTGCTGGTCGCCACCGGCCGCAAACCCTATACCGCCGGCCTGGGCCTCGACAAGCTGGGGATCGAGATGACCCAGCGCGGCCAGATCAAGGTCGGCAAGGACTGGCAGACCAACGTGCCCGGCATCTACGCCATCGGTGACGTGATCGAAGGCCCGATGCTCGCTCACAAGGCCGAGGACGAGGGCATGGCCGCCGCCGAGCAGGTCGCTGGCAAGCATGGCCATGTCAACTACGGCGTCATCCCCGGCGTGATCTACACCACGCCCGAGGTCGCCAATGTGGGCGAAACCGAACAAAGCCTCAAGGAGGCGGGCCGCGCCTACAAGGTCGGCAAGTTCATGTTCATGGGCAATGGCCGCGCCAAGGCAAATTTCGCGGGCGACGGTTTCGTCAAGATCCTCGCCGACAAGGAGACCGACCGCATCCTTGGCGCCCACATCATCGGCCCGGCGGCGGGTGAACTGATCCACGAGATCTGCGTCGCGATGGAATTCGGCGCCTCGGCCGAGGATCTGGCGCTGACATGCCACGCGCACCCGACCTATTCCGAGGCGGTGCGCGAGGCGGCGCTGGCCTGCGGCGACGGCCCGATCCACTCGTAACCCTAAAACGCTTCGGGGCGGCAGCACCGCCGCCCCGTCATACGCGCCCTCAAGGCTTCATTTCGCTCGAAGTACTCCGGGGGAGGCGCCGTCAGGCGACGGGGGCAGCGCCCCCTGTCATGCCTCAACTCTGAGCGTTCTCATATCCTGCTTCACGCATCAACCGGTCCGAGGCGCCCTCGATCTCGGTCTCCAGCCGTCGCATGAAGGCATCGCGCGGCACCCCCGGTGGAATCGGCTCGAGGAACTCCACGATCGCGCGCCCCGGCTTGCGCAGCAGCCCGTCGCGCGGCCAGAACAGCCCGACATTGGTGGCCACCGGGACGCATGTATATTGCAGCCCCTCATAGAGGACCGCACTTCCCACCTTGTAGGGTTTGGATACGCCCGGCGCGACCCGGGTCCCCTGCGGATAGATTACCAGCTGACCGGGTTCGGCGAATTCCTTGGCCACGTCCTTGACCATCTTGGCCACCGCCGCGCCGCGCTTGCCCCGGTTCACCGGGATACAGCCCAGCCGCTTGGCATAGACCCCGATCACGGGCGTCCACAAAAGCTCGCGTTTCATGATGAACTTGCCATGCGGCACGGCGTGAAAGATCAGCAGGATGTCAAAGAAAGACTGATGCTTGGCGGCGATCAGCACCTCACCCGTCGGCACCGGCCCGCGTATCTCGCCCTGAATGCCGACCATCCAGCGCGCCATCCAGATCGTGCTGCGAGCATATAGCTTGCAGGCCCTGAGCGCGCCCTTCTTCGAGACCAGCGCATAAGGGGTGAAGAGCAGCCCCAGGATGGCCATCCAGATGTAAATGACGATGGTAAAGACGATGGAACGCACCCACTGGATCATCATGCAAGCTCCTTCAACCTGCGTCGGGCCGCGTTCCAGGTTGCGGCAAACGCAACCACAGCGCCCAGAACCGGGATCAACAAAGGCAGCAGCCAACCGGCACCACGAAAACCGAGCCCGGTCAGAAAGCCACCCTCGTCCGAGGCTTCGGGCAGCAACAACACTCCGCCCATGCCCAGCACCACCCCCACGGCGGACCCGATCAACGCCCGCAGGGTGAACCGGCGCACGAAGGCGCCCGCGATATAGCGGTCGCGCGCGCCAACCAGCCGCAAAACCTCGATAACCTGCGCATTGGCCGCCAGCGCGGCATTGGCCGCCAGCGTGATCATCGCCGCCGTGGCGCCACCAATCAGCAGGATCGACACCAGCGCCAGACGGCGCAGCGAATTGGCGGCATCCACCAGCGGCTCGCGCCAGCGCCGGTGATCATCCAACACAGCGCCCGGAACCTCGGCCACCAGCCGCAGTCGCAACCCCTGTGCGTCATAGGCGGGTTCGCCGCCAACGATCTCGATCAGTTGCGGCACCGGCAGGGTATCCAACGGTAAATCAGGCCCGAGCCAGGGCGCCAGCAGCGCCGCCTGTTCTTCGCGGCTCAGCGCGCGGGCCTCGGCCACACCAGGTGTCTGTTTCAGGATCGAGAGCGCCGCCTGCGTCTGTGCGGCGACCTGATCGGCAGGCGCATTGATGCGCAGTGTCGCCGCCCGCGCCAGTTCCGAGGCCCAGCGATCCGCCAACCGCCCCGAAGCCAGGGACAAAGCCAGCGCGAACACAGCCAGAAAGGCCATCGCGCCCGACACGAACAAGGTGAGTTGCGCGGTAAAGCCCGAAGGCGGCACCACCCGGTCGGCCTGTTTATCAGCCATCAACAATGCGCGGATGGTTCCCTTGCTCACAGATCCGCCCCCGCCAGTTGCAGCCGCTTGTTCGAGATCCGCAGCACCCGCGCCTGAACCTGGCTCTTGGCCGCACGTATCAGGCTCAGATCGTGGGTAGCGATCAGCACGGTCTTGCCCATCCGGTTCAGTTCCACCAGCAATTGTAGCAGCCGCTGGGACATCTCCCAGTCGACGTTACCGGTGGGTTCATCCGCCACAACCACATCGGGCGACATGATCACCGCACGGGCCAGCGCCGCGCGCTGGCGTTCCCCACCCGACAGTTCAGGCGGCAGGGCCTCGGCGCGTTTGGACAAACCGACCCAGGCCATCAGTTCGCGCAGGTTCTCTTGTTCTTGCGACAATTCATGGCCCGAGACGGTCAGCGGCAACGCGATGTTCTCGGCCAGCGGCAGATGGTCGAGGAAGCGGCAATCCTGATGCACGACCCCTATACGGCGGCGAAACAGCGCCATCTGGTCCCGATCCAGCCGCCGCATGTCCTCGCCAAAGGCGCGGACATGTCCCGAGGTTGCCAGAAGCGCCCCGTAGCAGAGTTTGAGAAGCGTGGTCTTGCCCGAGCCTGAGGGGCCAGTCAGAAAATGGAACGACCCCGGCGACAACTCGACCGAGATCTCGCTCAGCAATTCGTCGCCGCCATAGCTGTAGCCCACATTCTCAAGCTCGATCACATCGGCCCCCTGATATTGACGGCTCTTCTTGCCCGATGGGGAACGTGGTTTCAATGCCCGCCTGCGCCTGCGTTGGGTCCAATGGGCGACACTCGCGACGACTTGCGGCAAATCGCTCTTTCCGCAATGGGCGCAACCGCCTATGATCGGCGAAAAAACCAAGCTTAGGCAGAAAAAGAAACCGGGAGACAGCATGCGTCTGACATGTCCGAATTGCGACGCACAATACGAGGTTCCGGACGAGGTGATCCCGTCCGAGGGCCGAGATGTACAATGCTCGAACTGCGGCCATACCTGGTTTCAGCCTGCGGCCGGTCAGGCGATCGAGGCCGAGTCGACCGAAGACTTCGACGATCTCGACAGCGAACAGACGCCAGCGCCTGATGGCGACACCGCCGACGATGGAGATGACAACTGGCAGGACGACACCGAGGCCGAAGGTGCAGTCGACGCGACCGATGACACGGCCGAGACCACCAAGGCCCGTGGCATCGACCCCGACATCTCGGACATCCTGCGCGAAGAGGCCGCCCGCGAGGCCGAGTTGCGCGCGCGCGAAGCCGACGCACTGGAAAGTCAACCCGATCTGGGTCTG
Organism: Ruegeria sp. SAZD011; assembly: GCF_059612545.1. Classification (NCBI taxonomy): domain Bacteria; kingdom Pseudomonadati; phylum Pseudomonadota; class Alphaproteobacteria; order Rhodobacterales; family Roseobacteraceae; genus Ruegeria; species Ruegeria sp. SAZD011. The sequence goes on from NZ_JBXWQU010000022.1 coordinate 525,600, forward strand.
GACGCCTATCCCGGCGACGAGCCCGGGCGCCGCGCCCGTGAGGCCCAAGACCGGATGGCCCGGATGCGCGGGCAGGAACCGGTTGCGCAAGAAGCGGACAACACCTCGCGCCGGGGGCTGTTGCCCGATATCGAGGAAATCAACTCGACCCTGCGCAACTCGGACGGGGCGGCGGTGGCGCCCGCGCCCGTGCATGCCGGCCCCGCTCGGCGTCGTCGGTCTGGTGGTTTCATGCGCGGCTTTCTGGTGATGCTGATCTTTGGCGCAGTCCTGTTCCTGCTTTACGCAAACGCCCCGCTGGTGGCGCGCACCGTGCCACAGGCCGACCCGATGCTCAGCGCCTATGTGGCGCTGGTCGACCAGGCCCGACTGTGGCTCGATGCGCAGGCCGCCATGCTGATGCCGAAATAATGCGGCCGACGTAACCCCGCCTCAGAACCGGTCGAGCAGGCGCTTGAGATAGTCGCGTTCGATCTTGGGCCGATCACTTTCTCCAGAGCGGCGTCGGATCTCGTCCAGCAGATCCCGCGCCCGGCGATAAACATCATCGCCCGGTACCAGCGACTCGTCGGTGTCGACACCCCCCTGAGAACCGGGAGTGCGCCCCAACGGGTCCTGGCTGCGGGCGCGCTGATCACCCTCTTGGCTGCCCTGTCCCGGCTGGCTTTGCTGCGCCAGCGCCTCGCCCAGCGAACGCATGCCCTCGCGCATGGCTTCCATCGCCTCGGCCTGGCGGTCGATCGCCTCGGCCAGGTCGTTCTCGCGCAGCGCCTCCTCGGCGCCTTCCATCGCGCGCCCGGCGCGATCCAATGCCTCGCGCGCGGCGTCGCCCTCGGGGGTACCCTGACCGGGCAGGTTCTGTTCCTGCCGTCCCAATTCGTTGCGCAATGCCTGTTGCCGGTCGGCCAACGAACCCTCGCCGGTCTCGCCGGGTTCACCTGGTTGCGCACCATCCTGTCCGGTGCCCGACTGGCGGCTGCCCTGGCCCTCGCCCTCGTGGCTTTGCCCCCGGCCCTGGCCCCCATTGCGGCCTTCGTTCTGCTGGCTCTCACCCGCCTGCGCGCCCGGGTTGAACTGTTCCTGAAGATCGCGAAAGGCCTGATCGCTCAGTCCTTGCTGGTTCCGCAGCGTCTCGGCCAGCCCCTCCATCGCGCGTTGACCCTCGGACTGTCCATTGTTGCCCTGTCCCTGGGTGACACGCATGTTCTCCATCATCTGCTGGAACTCTTCCAGCGCCTGCTGCGCCTCGGCCATGCGGCCCTGTTCCATCAGTTCCTGGATGCGATCCATCATCTTTTGCAGGTCGTCCTGCGTCATTTGCAGGCGCTCGCCCTCTTGCGCCTGCCGCTCGCCATCCTGCTCGTTCTGCTGGTTCTGCGCCAACTGCCTCAGATAGTCCTGTGTCGCCTCGCGCAACTCCTGCATCAGTTCTGCGATTTCCTCGTCCGAGGCGCCGTTCTTCATCGCCTCGCTCAGTCGCTCCTGAGCCCGACGCATCCGCTCCAGTGCGTCAGACAGGGTGCCGTCCTCGAGCATGATCGCCAGATCCCAAAGCGCCCGGGCGATCTCCTCCTGCTGTGCGGGTTGCAGGCCAAATCGCTGCAACGCCTCCATCCGGCGCAGAATGACCCGCAGACGCAGATAGGCGGTTTGCGAGCGGAACACATCGTCGGGGCGGTGCGAAATCGCGCGTAAAATCTGGGCCACACGCGGAGCGTTGTCGCGCGACCAGAGTAAGTCACGGCGCTGCTCGATCACAGCCCCTGCCAACGGGTCAAAGAACCGCCGCGCCGGCAACATCGTGCCAAAGGGCAACGTCTCGGCCTCCTGCCCCGCCGCATCGCTGGCGATCAAGGTAATCGTCACCGGCAGGTGTGCCCACGGATGCTGCGAAAAATCCTCGATCAGGTTCTCGGTGAATTCGCGCCGGTCCCCGGTGATCGGCAGAGGCAGATCGGCGACCACCGGGTCGCGCGGTTCGGGGTCGATCCGAAGCCCATGCCGGCGGTCGACCGCCTCGATGTCCAGTGCAATGATCACCCGTCCACCGGTGATGCCATAGTCGTCCATCGCGGCAAAAGGCAGGACCATCTGTCCACCCGCCCGGGTTTCGGCGCTGCCCGCAATCTCGACTTGCGGGGCATTGTCTGACAGCATCACCACCTGCCAGCCACGGCCACCGCGCCCTTCGATCTCAAGCGGACCGCTCCGGGTGACCTTGATCGTCTGTTCGGAATGTTCGGGACGCTCCACCGGTATGCCCGAGACATCCTCGGCCAGACGCAGCTGTCCTAGCTCGCCATAGAACCGCAGCGTGATACGGCTGCCCTGCGGCAATTGCAGAACCTCGCCCGTCTGATCGTTCAGATAAAGCGTCGGCAGACCGGTATAGCGTGGAGGTTCGATCCAGCCTTCCCAGCTTGGCCCTGCCGCGGCCTGCGCCGCACCCGGCGCCAGATCGGCCACGCTCCCCACCCGCCAGACCGAGCCAAAGAGAAGCGCCGCGACGAAACAAAGCGCCGCCATGAAGCGCAGACCATAGGGATCGCGCTTGGTCAGCACCAGATCGGGCGCGACCGGTTCGGCGCTTGCGACCCGAGCCGCCATTCGGGACTGATGCGCCCGCCAGAGCGCTGCCGAGGACGGATCTTGCGCGCCGACCGCCTGTTCATCAAGGAGGGTTTGGATCGGTCGGCCCGGCAGCGCGGCGTCGAGCCGCGACAGCGCCTCGCCCCGGGACGGCCTGCGGAACCGCCGCAAGCCCATAACCAGCGTCGCACCCGCCATCAGGGCCAGCAGGGCTGCGAGCCCCCAGGCCAATTCCAGCGGCACAAGCGCGTGCATACCCAGCAGCAGAGGTGATGCCGTCAGCATCAGGACCGAAAGGAACGGCCAGAACGCCCGCCACAGCCGTTCGGCCCAAAGGCCCGCATGAGTCAGGCCCAGCGCAAAGCGAGGCAGCGGCAGGTTCGGCTGGCGGTTCGGGATCACATCGGGCCTCCTGTCGGCCCGCACGGTGAGGTCACCGCGTCAGAGCCATGAGGGAATGGTATCGCGGTTTATGATTTCGTCAAAGCTCGGGCGTGGGCGAATAACCGCGAATTGATCCCCATGCACCAAAACCTCGGGGATCAGGGGGCGCGTATTGTACTCGCTCGACATCACCGCGCCATAGGCGCCGGCGCTGCGAAACGCCACCAGATCGCCCGCGGCCAGCGGCGGCATCATTCGCGCCTTGGCAAAGGTATCGCCGGTTTCGCAAACAGGTCCAACGATGTCATAGGGCTGTGGCTCGACCCCCGGCTCGGGTTCGATCACCGGCACGATGTCGTGATGGGCGTCATACATGGCCGGGCGGATCAGGTCGTTCATCGCCGCATCGAGGATCAGGAAATCGCGCCCCTCGCCCGATTTGACATAGATGACTTTCGAGACCATCAGCCCGGCATTGCCCGCGATCAGCCGTCCCGGCTCGATCTCGATCTCACAACCCAGATGGCCCAGCGTTCGCTTGATCAAAGCGCCGTATTCCATCGGCAGCGGCGGCGCCTCGTTCGAGCGGGTATAGGGAATGCCGAGCCCCCCACCCAGGTCGAGCCGACGGATATCGTGACCCTCGGCGCGCAGCCGCTCGGTCAGTTCCGCCACCTTGCGATAGGCGGTTTCGAACGGCGCCAGATCGGTGAGTTGCGAGCCGATATGAACGTCGATCCCCACTACCTCCAGCCCCGGCAACGCCGCGGCCTGGGCGTAGACCGCGCTGGCGCGCGCGATCGGAATACCGAACTTGTTCTCGGACTTGCCGGTCGCGATCTTGGCATGGGTCTTGGCATCCACATCCGGGTTCACCCGGATGGTGATCGGCGCCACCTTGCCCAGTTCCAGAGCGATGGCGTTGATGACCTCCATCTCGGGTTCGGATTCCACATTGAACTGGCGGATGCCACCTTCGAGCGCGATCCGGATCTCCTCGGCCGTCTTGCCGACGCCGGAAAAGACAATTCGCTCACCTGGCACACCTGCCGCCCGTGCACGCAGATATTCGCCGACCGAGACCACATCCATCCCCGCCCCTGCCTGCGCAAGGGTGCGCAGGATGGCCTGGTTGCTGGCTGCCTTCATCGCATAGCAGATCAGATGCTCGGTCCCCTCCAAAGCCTCGTCAAACAGCTGAAAATGCCTCAGCAGCGTGGCAGTGGAATAGACATAGAATGGCGAGCCCACCGTGGCCGCGATCTCGGCCAGGGGAACATCCTCGGCGCAGAGCGCACCGTCACGATAAAGAAAATGATCCATGTCGCGCGCTTAGCCTGAAATCCGGTGGCGGATCAATTGCCGCCACGCAACGCGGAGAAGATTTTTGCGAGGCTCCGCCTCGCGCTCCGGAGTATTTTGGACCAGAAAGAAGCAGCAGCCCCAAGATCATTCACTTTGCCGAAAATACTCCGGGGGAGTCGCGGCTTGCCGCGGCGGGGGCAGCGCCCCCGGACACGACTGGCCGCTCAGAACCCGAGCCAGAGGTTGAACGGACCCTTGCCCAACCCGACACCACCGCTCACATGGGTACCGCTGCCCGAGACGCCGACATTGGCCGCCACCGTCGGCTGCACCGGTTCGCCATCGGCACCGCAACCGGATACCAGCACGGCCAGTGCAAGGGCGAGGCTCAGGCGGATCGGTGTCATGCCAGCATCTCCTTCCAGCGGGCGAGCTGCGCGCGCACCTGCGCGGGCGCGGTGCCGCCATAGCTCTGACGCGAGTTTACCGAATTTTCCACCCCAAGGACACCATAGACATCCTCGGTGATCGCGGCATGGGCCGATTGCATCTCGTCCAGGCTCAGATCCGGCAGGTCGCAGCCCTTGCCTTCGGCCAGCGCCACCAGCGCGCCGGTCACGTGGTGCGCATCGCGGAAAGGCAGGCCCAGCACGCGCACCAACCAGTCGGCCAGATCGGTCGCGGTGGAGAAGCCCGACCCGGCGGCCGCCGCCAGTGACGCGCGATTGGCGGTCATGTCGCGCACCATCCCCTCCATCGCCGCCAGCGCCAACATCCAGTTGTCGGCGGCGTCAAAGACCTGTTCCTTGTCTTCCTGCATGTCCTTGGAATAGGCCAGCGGCAGCCCCTTCATCACCATCATCAGCGCGGTATTGGCGCCAAAGATGCGGCCCACCTTGGCCCGGATCAACTCGGCCGCGTCGGGGTTCTTCTTCTGCGGCATGATCGACGAGCCCGTAGAGAACCGATCAGACAGGACCACGAACCGGAACTGGGCGCTGGACCAGATCACCAGTTCCTCGGCGAAGCGCGACAGGTGCATGGCACAGATCGAGGCGACTGACAGGAACTCCAGCGCGAAATCGCGATCACTGACCGCATCCAGCGAGTTGGCAGTAGGCCGATCAAAGCCCAGCGCCGCTGCCGTCATGTGTCGGTCGATCGGGAAAGAGGTGCCCGCCAGCGCCGCCGAGCCTAGGGGCGATTCGTTCATCCGCGCGCGGGCATCGCGCACCCGGCTCAGATCGCGGCCGAACATCTCGACATAGGCCATCATGTGGTGGCCCCAGGTCACCGGCTGCGCGGTCTGGAGATGGGTGAACCCCGGCATCACCCAATCGGCCCCCGCCTCGGCCTGACCGAGCAGCGCCCGGATCAGCGCCAACAGCCCCTGTTCGGCGGCGTCGAACTGGTCGCGCACCCAAAGTTTGAAATCCGTCGCCACCTGGTCGTTGCGCGACCGCGCCGTGTGCAGCCGCCCCGCCGGCTCGCCGATGATCTCCTTCAGCCGCGCCTCGACATTCATGTGAATGTCCTCCAGCGCGGTGGAAAAGGTAAACTCTCCCGCCTCGATCTCTGACAAAACGGTGAGCAGCCCTTTCCGAATGGCCTCTGCATCACTATCCGTAATAACGCCCGTGGCCGCCAACATGGCCGCATGGGCCCGCGAACCCGCGATGTCCTGGGCCGCCAGTCGCTTGTCGAACCCGATCGAGGCATTGATCGCCTCCATGATCGCGTCCGGTCCGGCGGCAAAGCGGCCGCCCCACATCTGGTTCGAGGTCTTGTCGGTCATCTGAGAGAACCCTTCGGAGGGGATATGAAGAAACTGTTGCTCGCCCTCGTCTATACCGCCGCCGCGCTGGGCGCAAATCCATCGCTCGGCCTGGCCGCCGACCGCGCCGAGATCGAGGCGCTGCGCGACGGTGACATGAAGAAACTGATCGTGCTGCCCGAGGCGCGCGCTGTCTCGCAGGTACCGTTTCAACTGGCCGACGGCGCGGGAGAAGCCACATTGGGCGATTACAAGGGCAAGGTGGTTCTGCTGAATTTCTGGGCCACCTGGTGTGCCCCCTGCCGCAAGGAGATGCCGCAGCTTTCGGCGCTCCAGTCCGAACTGGGCGGCGACAGTTTCGAGGTGCTGACCATCGCCACCGGCCGCAACTCGCCCGCCGGGATCGAGAAGTTCTTTGGCGAGATCGGCGTCGACAACCTGCCCCGGCACCAGGACCCGCGTCAGGCGCTGGCACGCGAGATGGCGGTGATCGGCCTGCCCATCACGGTGCTGATCGATGCCGACGGGATGGAAGTCGCCCGCCTGATCGGCGATGCCGACTGGAACTCGGACAGCGCCCGCGCGATCATCGCAGCGTTGATGCAATAGCGCGGTGCCGCTACGCCAAAGCGACCAGGCATATCCCGGATCATTCCCTCAGCGGGGCGCCTTTGGGCGCTCCTTTTTTGTCCGGACAAGGGAACGTTTGATTCGACCTCTTTGATCCTGCAGTATTTCAGGGCCCTGTTTTGGGGCGTTTTACAGCGATCATTATAATCAGAGGGTTTTCATGAAACGTACCGCCTTCGTCATCCTTTCACTCTCTTTTGGCCTCGCCGGTTCCGCTGCGCTGGCCGAGTTCAAGCCGATCAAGAAAGAGAAGGACTTTCGCGCCCAGCTTGTTGACCGCAAGCTGACCGACGCCAACGGCAACTGGACCATCATCAAATCCGATGGCAGTCAGACCGGAAGCTTTGGCGGCAAGACCTACAAGGGGGCATGGACCTGGAACGGCAAGTTCTGGTGCCGCAACGGGATCATCGGCAAGAAGGAAATCGGCACCGACTGCCAATTGGTCGAGATCGATGGCAATACGACCCGCTTCACCCGTTCCAAGGGCAAAGGCAAGGTCGGTGATCCATTCACCATCAATTGAGAGAGCGTTGACGCCACGCGACCTTTGACAGAGCGCGCGCCCGGGTTTCACTCTGCGTCGCAGGGAGACGCCCATGCCACTTGAAATCCTGCTGATCCTGGTGATCGGCGGCATATCGGCCATCGCCATTGTTCTGCATCTGACCGGCCGGTCAGAGCGCGCGATACTGCGCCCTGAGACATTGCAAGCCGCTTGGTTGCGACATTTCCCCGAAGACCACGTGATGGGCACGCTGCTCGCACACGATTGTCATGCGGCTCTGGTCGAGACACAGAGCGGTCCTGGCCTGATCTGGGCACTGGGCGCCGATACCGTGGGCCGACACCTTCGGGACTATGAGATAGACGAGGTTTCGGGCGGGTTGACCATCACGTTCCACGATTTCACCGCGCCCCGCGTCACCCTGAAACTCGACCCCGACGAAACCCCGATCTGGCAACAAAGACTGGCCCGCGCATGACCGATTCGATCAGCTACCCCGATGCAACCCAGCTGGCTGTGCCTTTCTTCATCGCTGCGATCCTGATCGAATTCCTGTGGATCGCCATCAAGAAACGCGGCGGGCGCTATGAAACCCGCGATGCCGTCACCTCTCTTATCATGGGGGCAGGATCGGTGGCCGAGGGCATTGTGCTGGGCTTCATCGCCTGGGGGTTCTTCATGCTGCTCTGGCAGATTACGCCGCTGGACATGGGCACATCCATCTGGGCGCTGCTGATCTGTTTCGTGCTGGACGACCTGCGCTATTATTGGGTGCACCGTTTCGGCCATAGGATACGCTGGGTCTGGGCCAGCCATGTGAACCACCACTCCAGCCAGCACTACAACCTGACCACAGCCCTCAGGCAGACCTGGACCGGCACGTTTACCTTCATGATGGTGGTCAAGGCGCCGCTGGTGCTGTTGGGCTTTCATCCCGCTCTGGTCCTGTTCTGCGGTGGGTTGAACCTGATTTACCAGTTCTGGATCCATACCGAGGCGATCGACAAGCTGCCGCGGTGGTTCGAGGCGGTGATGAACACGCCCAGCCATCACCGCGTGCACCATGGCCGCAACCCGCGCTATCTGGACTGCAATTATGCCGGTGTCTTCATCATCTGGGACAAGATGTTCGGCACCTTCGTTCCCGAGCAGGACGATGAAAGGGTCGATTACGGCCTCGTCCACAACTTAGGCACATTCAACCCGCTGCGCGTGGCCTTTCACGAATGGCTGGGCATCTGGCGCGATGTGACCCAACCGGGCCTGACCTGGCGCCAGCGGCTGGCCTATGCCTTTGCTCCGCCGGGCTACAGCCACGATGGCAGCCGAGAAACCTCGGAGGGGATCAAGGCGCGCTACCTGGCCCGTCACCCCGAACAGAAGGGGGCACCCGGTTTCGAAGGTTAGAAACTCGGTCACATTCTAACAATCTCGTCGCAAGATCATGGGCCGCGCCATCGTAATTGCCGTGAAATTCCACTGAAATCAGATGGATATCCGAGCGCGACATGACACAGCTCCGGGTGATCCGTCTTTTAGTCAAATCCTGCGCTTAACCTGCGATTTACGATTTTGGCCAAGGCTGGGCACATCTCTCGTTAGGCCTGTCCGACAAGGAACCTCGATGCGCCCCCGGATCAAGAAACTGGCAGACTTGCCCGAAGGGGCGGAAAACCCCCTGAGCGCGGCGGTGTCGAGCCGTGACCGATCCGCCGTCGCCATGGCGACCGAGGCTGTACGGCATGGCGATTGTCTGCTCGCCTATCAGCCGGTCCTGCAAACCACGCCACCACATGGCACCGCCTTCTATGAAGGCTTCATCCGTGTGCTGGACGAAACCGGCCGGGTCATCCCCGCTCGCGATTTCATGCCAGCTGTCGAGAATACCGAAATCGGACGGGAACTGGACTGTATCGCGCTGGAAACCGGTCTGCGGGCGCTGGTTCGCAATCCGACGCTGCGCCTGTCAATCAACATGTCCGCCCGCTCGATAGGATACCGCAAGTGGATGCAGGTGCTGGAACGTTTTCTCAAGCGGGACGAAACCTTGGGCGATCGGCTGATCCTCGAGATCAATCAGACCTCGGCCATGGCCGTTCCGGAACTCGTGATCGACTTCATGGACAGGCTGCAACCACGCGGGATCGCCTTTGCGCTGGATGATTTCGGTGACGGCCCCATCGACTTCAACAGTTTCCGCGACTTCTTTTTTGACGCGGTCAAGATCGACGGTCGTTTCATCCGTCAGGTCAGCACCGACGCTGCCAATCGCGCCACCGTGAGAGCGTTGATCGCGCTGGCCCGCGAGTTCGAAATGCTGATTATCGCCGAATCGGTCGAAACCGAAGAGGACGCTCGCTTTCTCGCTGAAAACGGGGTCGATTGCTTGCAAGGTTACCTCTACGGCGCGCCGACCGTCACGCCGGCCTGGGAACGACCCGAAACCGCAAAGGCCAACGGCTGATCACCATCCTGGCATTACTTGTGAGACAAGCTGTCAGTTGCTGCATGTGCAGCACTCGGCTATGTCAAGGGGGCTAGAGCGGGGATAAGGGCGCTCCGGGGTCGACATCGCCCCGTCATGCCGTCAGATTTCCCCAATAGGATCATGACGGCAAAGGATCGGATCACATGACCAACGTAGTAATTGCATCTGCCGCCCGCACCGGCGTCGGCAGCTTTGGCGGCTCTTTCGCGAATACCCCGGCGCATGACCTGGGCGCCGCGGTGCTCGAAGCCGTTGTCGAGCGCGCCGGCATCGACAAGGCCGAGGTGAGCGAGACCATTCTGGGTCAGGTCCTCACCGCCGCCCAGGGTCAGAACCCCGCCCGCCAGGCCCATATCAACGCGGGCCTGCCCAAGGAAAGCGCCGCCTGGGGCATCAACCAGGTCTGCGGCTCGGGCCTGCGCGCCGTGGCGCTGGGCGCCCAGCACATCCTGCTGGGCGATGCCGAGATCGTTGCCGCCGGCGGCCAGGAGAACATGACCCTGTCACCCCATGCCGCCGCCCTGCGCGCCGGTCACAAGATGGGCGACATGAAATACATCGACACCATGATCCGCGACGGGCTCTGGGACGCGTTCAACGGCTATCACATGGGCCAGACCGCCGAGAACGTGGCCGAGCAGTGGCAGATCAGCCGCGAGATGCAGGACGAATTCGCCGTCGCGAGCCAGAACAAGGCCGAAGCCGCCCAGAAGGCCGGCAAGTTCGCCGATGAAATCGTTCCCTTCATCATCAAAACCCGCAAGGGCGACATCGTGATGGACAAGGACGAGTACATCCGTCACGGCGCCACCATCGAGGCGATGCAGAAACTGCGCCCCGCCTTCACCAAGGACGGTTCCGTCACCGCCGCCAATGCCAGCGGCCTGAACGACGGCGCCGCCGCCACCCTGCTGATGACCGCCGAGAATGCTGAAAAGCGCGGGATCGAGCCGCTGGCCCGCATCGCCTCTTACGCCACCGCCGGGCTCGACCCGTCGATCATGGGCGTCGGCCCGATCCACGCCAGCCGCAAGGCGCTGGCCAAGGCCGGCTGGAAGGTCGAGGACCTGGACCTGGTCGAGGCCAACGAAGCCTTTGCCGCCCAGGCCTGCGCCGTGAACAAGGACATGGGCTGGGATCCGGCCATCGTCAACGTGAACGGCGGTGCCATCGCCATCGGCCACCCGATCGGCGCCTCGGGCTGCCGCGTCCTGAACACCCTGCTGTTCGAGATGAAGCGCCGCAACGCCAAGAAGGGTCTCGCAACCCTCTGCATCGGTGGCGGCATGGGCGTCGCCCTCTGCGTGGAGCGCGACTGATCGCCCGAACCCGCCATAGGAACAGGGCGCCGTCAGGCGCCCTTTTTCGTGGCATTCCAAGAGCATGCTGCATCTGCGACAATATTGACGTTCTGCAACGCGGAAAATCTCCGCGAAACAATATTGCGTATTTTGCCCCCGCAGCGTAACAGCATTATCAAGCCAATTCAGATCTGGAGGATTCTTCAATGGCACGTACAGCACTCGTCACCGGCGGTTCGCGCGGCATCGGCGCCGCGATTTCCAAGGCGCTCAAGGCCGAAGGCTACAATGTCGCCGCCACCTATGCCGGTAATGATGAAGCCGCAGCCAAGTTTACCGCCGAAACCGGCATCGCCACCTACAAGTGGAACGTCGCCGATTACGAGGAATCGGCCGCCGGTATCGCCAAGGTCGAGGCCGAAATCGGCCCGATCGACATCGTAGTCGCCAATGCGGGCATCACCCGCGACGCACCGTTCCACAAGATGACCCCGGAACAGTGGCATCAGGTGATCGACACCAACCTGACCGGTGTGTTCAACACCGTCCATCCGGTTTGGCCCGGTATGCGCGAGCGCAAGTTCGGCCGCGTCATCGTGATCAGCTCGATCAACGGCCAGAAGGGCCAGTTCGCGCAGGTGAACTATGCCGCGACCAAGGCGGGTGATCTGGGCATCGTCAAGTCGTTGGCCCAGGAAGGCGCCCGCGCCGGCATCACCGCAAACGCCATCTGCCCCGGCTATATCGCCACCGAGATGGTGATGGCGATCCCCGAAAAGGTGCGCGATTCGATCGTCGCTGGCATCCCTGCCGGACGTCTGGGTGAGCCCGAGGAAATCGCCCGCTGCGTGACTTTCCTGGCGTCTGAGGACTCGGGCTTCATCAACGGCTCAACCATTTCGGCAAACGGCGCACAGTTCTTCGTCTGACCTGGTGCGATCCGGGAGATTGGCCGCCCCATTGCGGGGCGGCCTTTTTCGTTCCTGCAATACGACGAAGGGGCCGGCGCATCTGGCCGACCCCTCATCCCGTAAGTCCGCGCGCGCAGCGGTCAGCGGGAACCGAAAAGCCATCCCCAGACTGTGCGCAAGGCTTGTGCGCGTTCCATGTGCGCACGGTCCATAGCCCGACGGGCGGCGGGATTGGTTGTCATCTCGATCATGGCGGGGCTCCTTCGTGAATTATTCAGTTTTGCTTGACTTGATGTAAATATGCGCCCAATGAAAAAACATCACAAACGAGACATTTTCGACCTTCAGGCAAGAAAAACTGAATCGATATGAGCGACCGCCTGCCCCCGCTGACCGCCCTGCGCGCCTTTGATGCCGCGGCCCGACACATGTCCTTTGCCAAGGCGGCAGCCGAGTTGAGCGTGACCCCTGCGGCGCTGTCCTTTCAGATCAAATCGCTGGAAGAGCATCTGGGTCGCCCCTTGTTCCGGCGTCTCAATCGCGCGGTAGAACTGACCGAGGAAGGGCGAGCCCTGGCCCCGGGCGCACAGGAAGGGTTCGAGGTCTTGACCGCCGCTTGGCGGGCCGCCCGTCGGCTTCAGGACAACACCACTCTGACGGTGACCGCCGGACCCGCGCTCACCGCCAAATGGCTGGCGCCCCGCCTTTACGATTTTGCGCGGGCGCATCCCGAGATCGACCTGCGAATCTCGACCAGCCTGCGGCTGGTCGACCTTGCGCGGGATGGGGTCGATGTGGCGATCCGCTTTGGCCAGGGGCTGGACGCGGGTCTTTATTCCATCTCTGCCCGCAAGGAATGGATGATCCCGGTGATGACCCCCGAGTTGGCGAGCCGGTACCCGACACCAGAAAGCCTGCGCGAAGCGCCGCTGATCTTTGACGAATCTATCAGCTTTCTGGATCCGCCCATCGACTGGCCCACATGGTTCCGCGCGGTGGGCATGGATTTCGCCCCCAAACGCGGGGCACATTTTTCCAATGCGGACCATGCCATCGACGCGGCGGTCGCAGGGGTGGGCGTTGTGCTGGGCCGCCGCCCGATGATCATCAAGGACGTCATCGAGGGGAGACTCGTGATGCCGTTCAAGACTGCGGTCGAGACCGATGCGCGGTTTCGCTTCGTCTGCCTTGCCGGCTCGGAAACCCAACCCAAGATCGCGGCATTCCGTGATTGGTTCCTTGCCGAGATCGCAAAAACCGCTCATATCTCGGACGGTTTGACAATCGTTCACGTCAAGGACATCCCGCCCGCATGACCCGCGCCCGCGCCACCGCCATCGGCTTTGTTGCCGTCCTTCTCTGGGCGTTGCTGGCGCTGTTGACGGTCGGATCGGCGCCGGTGCCACCGCTTTTGCTGAACGCGCTCTGCTTTACCGTCGGCGGGGCGCTGGGGTTGATCTGGGTCATGGCCACCGGCAACCTCTCGCAATTGCGCAGCGTCGGCTGGAGGGTATATGCCTTTGGAACGCTGGGGCTGTTCGGCTATCACGCGCTCTATTTCTCGGCGCTCAGGCTGGCGCCTGCGGCCGAGGCGGGACTGATCGCCTATCTCTGGCCTTTGTTGATAGTTCTGTTTTCGGGCCTGCTGCCGGGGGAGCGCCTGCGGCGGGGCCATCTTGTGGGTGCGGGTTTGGCCTTCTCCGGGGCGGCGTTGATCATCACCGGCGGTGGTGGTCCCGGATTCCAGACACAGTTTCTGCCGGGTTATGGGCTTGCGATGCTCTGCGCGCTGACATGGTCGGGCTATTCGGTCCTGTCCCGGCGCCTTGGGAATGCCCCCACCAGTTCGGTCGCCATATTCTGCCTCGCCACCGCGGCGGCCTCATGGGGGCTGCATTTCATGGTCGAAGAAACGGTCTGGCCGCGCGACACGCTGGGCTGGGCCTCTACCCTGGCATTGGGCCTGGGGCCGGTGGGTCTGGCCTTTTACGTTTGGGACATCGGGGTGAAACGTGGAGACATCCAACTGTTGGGAACGAGCTCTTATGCCGCCCCCCTTCTGTCAACACTTGTTCTGGTGATCAGCGGCATCGCAGCGCCCAGCTGGGTTCTGGCAATCTCTGCGCTTCTGATCACTGGCGGCGCGCTGCTGGCAGCGCGCGCCAGCTTTGCGGCTTAGACGGACAGCCGCTCGATTTCTTCCTTGAGCTTCAGCTTCTGTTTCTTCAGCTGGCTGATCTGAAGGTCGTCAGTACCTGGCGAACGCTGGGCTTGTTCAACTTCGAGACTGAGATTTGCGTGCTTTTTCTTCAGTTCGGTCAAATGCGCGCTCACACTCATGGCGATCCTCCTTCTCTGTTATGAATGAATCGAGTTGAGCACATCCCAAGCGGCCTGTCACGCGGGCAGCGGTCGCATTCTGTCATAAAACCGACATATCGGCCAAACCCGGCTTATCCCGCGCCGGGCCATGGCAGCGGTGCGGGTTCGCGCAGAACCTTTGCGATTTCAGGCAGGTAATGGTCGCGGTCGCCCGGATGCCGGGTGCCCTGATGCAGGATCAGGCCGGAATACAGGCGAAACGGCGCCCGCCCGCCCTTGCGGGCGCGCAGAATCACCAGTTCGGCGGCGCGACCCTGACGCGGAACCAGTGGCAACACCTCAAGCGAGCCCAGCCTGTCGTCGCAGGCGGCCAGCATATCCGGCAGACGGTTGGCCTTGGCGATCATGTGCAGATAGCCGCGATGGCGGAGACGGCGCGCAGCCGTATCGACCCAGAGCGCGAGCGGAGTTTGCTCTCCCAACGCGGTGGCCCGCCCCGCATCGCTGGCCGGGCTGTGAGTACCAGCCAGATAATAGGGCGGGTTTGCGATGACATGGTCAAAGCTCTGCTGTCGCAGCGTCTGTGGCAGGGCCGCGATATCGCCTTCGACAACGTCGAGCGCGATATCGTTCAGCGCCGCATTGCGCCGGGCCAGATCGGCATAGCCCGACTGCAATTCGACCCCCGTCAGCGCCAGTTCCGGCACCCGACGACCCAGGCACAGGATCGCCGCACCGGCGCCACAGCCCAGTTCCAGCACCGATTGTCCTGCATCCGCCGTGACGCTGGCGGCCAGAAACACCGGATCGACCCCGGCCCGGTATCCGGCCCGCGGTTGATGGAGTTGCAGATACCCACCCAGGAAAGTGTCGCAGGTCAGTTCGCTCTCGGCAAAGGTGGTCATCTTCCCAGCGGAATGCCATTGTCGGTGACCACGCGCAGGGCGTCGTCATAATCCTCGTCCCGCACCATCATGCGGCGCGGAAAGATTCCGATGCCGCCTTCGAGGATGCTCATATTTACGTCCATCTGAAAGCAGTCTATATCCTCGCCCTCGAGAAGGGCGGATGCAAAGGCCATGACGGTCGGGTCGGTGCTGCGCAAAAGTTCCTTCATAAGGATGGATGTAAGGGCAAGGCTGGCGCATTGTCGAGCCTTGTTGCAGGAGAGCGATGGACGCCAAGGTGAGCACGAAACCGCATGAGATGCTGGCCGCAACCCTGTCCGATGAGATGGCGGCGGTAAACACACTGATCCGTACCCGGATGGCGTCTGAACACGCGCCCCGCATCCCCGAGGTGACGGCGCATCTGGTCGAGGCGGGCGGCAAGCGCCTGCGTCCGATGCTGACACTGGCGGCGGCGCGGCTGTGCGGCTACCAAGGCGAGGACCATGTCAAGCTGGCCGCCACGGTCGAGTTCATCCATACCGCCACCCTGCTGCATGACGACGTGGTGGACGAAAGCGGCCAGCGCCGTGGACGTCCTACGGCCAATCTGCTCTGGGACAACAAATCCTCGGTGCTGGTGGGCGATTACCTGTTTGCCCGCAGTTTCCAGCTGATGGTGGAAACCGGCTCGCTCAGGGTGCTGGACATCCTTGCCAATGCCGCCGCAACCATCGCCGAGGGCGAAGTGCTGCAAATGACCGCGGCCAGCGACCTGCGCACGGATGAAAGCATCTATCTGCAAGTTGTGCGGGGCAAGACAGCGGCGCTGTTCTCGGCTGCGACCGAGGTTGGCGGCGTGATCGCGGGCGTTCCCGAGCCACAGGTCAAGGCGCTGTTCGACTATGGCGATGCCCTGGGTATCGCGTTCCAGATCGCCGACGATCTGCTGGATTATCAGGGCGACGCCAAGGCGACGGGCAAGAACGTGGGCGACGATTTCCGCGAGCGCAAGCTGACCCTGCCGGTGATCAAGGCGGTGGCGCAAGCCACCGACGAAGAGCGCGCATTCTGGGTGCGGACCATCGAAAAAGGCAAACAGACCGAGGGAGACCTGGGCGAGGCGCTGGCGTTGATGGAAAAATACGGCACGCTGGAGGCGACCCGGGCCGATGCCCGCGCCTGGGCCGCGAAGGCACGCGCCGCACTGGAGGTGCTGCCCAATCACGAGATCCGCGCCATGCTGAGCGATCTTGCCGATTATGTGGTGGCGCGGCTGAACTGAAGCAAGGGGGCGCTGCCCCCTCGGCCCTGACAGGCCTCACCCCCGGAGTATTTCAGGCGAAATGAAGGGGTCAGGAGGTCAGAGCACCCGTCCCCTTGCGCACCACCAATCGGGGACACGCATCCGGACATCTGCCTGTTGCCCTGATGGGAAGAGACCGAAGCAGGTCGCGCCCGATCCGGACATGCCAGCAAAGAGCGCCCCGCCATCGCGCAAGACGGTGAGCACGTCCGCAATCACCGGCTGCTGCGCGATGGCGGGTGTGGCGAGGTCGTTGCGCTGGGTTTCAAGCCAGGCGACGAAATCAGGCAGATCGCGCCAACGCGGAAGCGTCTGCGCCATCGGCGGATTGTCCTTTTGCGCGAGCGCCTTGAAAATGCCAGGGGTCGAGACCTGCGCGCGCGGATTGATCAACATGATTTCCATCGCGGGCAGCGGCGGCACCGGGTCCAGCCGCTCGCCGATCCCGCGCATGCGCAACGGTGTCGAGGACAGGCAGACCGGCAGATCGGCGCCAAGCGCAAGCGCCTGTTCAGTGGATGGCACGGGCAAATCCCACAGTTGCGCCAGCGCGCGCAGACTTGCCGCCGCATCCGCCGAGCCGCCGCCGATGCCCGAAGCAATGGGGAGCCGTTTCGTCAGGGTGATCGCAGCGCCACGGTCGGGCGCCAGCAGGCGCGCGGCACGCAGGACCAGATTGTCGGGCTCGGCGTCAAGCCCACCCGCTTCGGGCCCGTCGATATCGAGGCTAAGCCGATCCGCCGAGGTCACCCGCACCGTGTCACCGACATCCGCGAAGACAACCAGCGAATCGAGCAGGTGATAGCCGTCGTCACGCTGGCCGGTCACATGCAGGGTCAGGTTGATCTTTGCCGGCGCAAAGACCTCAATCGCCATTGGCGACCTTCAGCGGCGGCACACCCTCCTCGGCCAGAACCCGGTCGAGGCCGATTTCCAGCTTGCGGCGAATACGGTCCGGGTCGGCCTCGCCATCGGTATCGTCGGGTTTGATGAAGGAGAGCGCGCGTTTCCACTGGAATTCGGCCTCGCGCACGCGGCCCACCGCCCAGAGCACATCGCCCAGATGATCATTGACCACCGGATCGACCGGCATCAGCTCGACCGCGCGCTCCATATGCCCGACGGCCTCGTCATAGCGGCCAAGCCGGAACAGAACCCAGCCGAGGCTGTCGACGATATAGCCGCTGTCGGGCCGCGCCGCGACGGCGCGCTCGATCAGGTCCAGTGCTTCGTCCAGCTTCTCCTGCTTTTCGACCAGCGAATACCCCAGGTAATTCAGCACCTGCGGCTGATCCGGGTTCAACTCAAGCGCTGACCGGAAATCGGCCTCGGCACCGGGCCAGTTGCCCAGACGTTCGTGACAGATGCCGCGTGCATAATACAGGAACCACAGGTTCGGCGCGCCAGCTTCGGTGAACTCCAACGCTCTGTCATAGGCGGCAGCCGCGCGGTCATAGGCCTCTTGCTGCCGCTCCAGATCGCCCAGCGCCACAAAGGCCTGCGGTTGCGTCGGATAATCCTTGGCCAGTTTCTCCAGCACCTCAATGGCGGCGTCCGGTTTGGCCGAGCGGCGCAGCGCCTCGGCCCGGCCCAGTTCCGCGGCGTGATAGTCGGGGCTGTCGCTGGGGATTTGCTTGTAGGTGGCCACGGCCAGATCGTACTGGCCAAGCGATTCCAGCAGGCCCGCCGTCATCAGCAACGCATCGATATGGTCGGGGCGCAGATGCACCGCAGAGCGGATATAGATCAGGGTGAAATCATCCGCCGCCTCGCCATTCAACGCGGCGCCGATGGTAAAGAACACTTCGGCCAGACCATCCCGGACCGAGCGGACCAGAGAGAAGGGCAGCGTTTCCCCCGCTGCCAGACGATCGGCGATATCGGTCAATGCCGGGTCGAAACTGCCGTTGAATACGTCGGCCAGCATTTCGAGCGCCTGGTCATTCCGATCCAGTTGCGACAGGATCTCGGCGCGGGCCAGGGCCGCTCGCCGCGAGATGGTGGTCAATGCGCCGTCATCGGCGGCGAACAGCGCCTCGGCACCTTCGAAATCACCAACCGAGGCCAAGGCCATCGCCTTGTGGTAATTGGCGAAACCGCGCAGCCCGGCCTCGTCCGCCACCTTGTCGAACTGCGCCAGCGCACGGGCGACCGAGCCCAGCCCCATCTCGGCCCAGCCTGCAACCAACCCGTCGACCAGCTTGCCCACACCCCGGGTTTCAGGGTCGCGGTCCAGAACCTCCTGATAGCGTTCCTCGGCCAGCAGATGAACCGCGATGGCGATATTGGCGACCTGGCTTTTCAGCCCTGCCTCCTGCATCAGTTGCGCGATCGGATAGGCCTGCTCGTGGCGCCCAAGCGCCAGCTGAGACAGAACCATGTTTTCCATCAGGGCCGGGTTCTTGGGATCGAAGGTGAGCGCCCGCGCGAAGTAATCCGCAGCAGCCGAGAAATCATTGTCATATGCCGCCTGGCGCGCTGCCAGATACGATCCCGCGCCCACATCCGCCGACACCGGCAGTGCCAGCGCCGAGACCAATACCGCCGCCACCGCTTTTTTGACCAGAGACATCGCCAAGGATCCGCCTTTTCCTGCTGCTTTCCCGCAAAGCTAGGGCGTTGCGGGCGCGGGTGCAATGGCTGGGGGGTCCGGGATCGATAAGCAGCAATAAAGATCCGGTCATCTGCACAAAAGAAAACACCGGGCAGCATGTCGGCCCGGTGTCTGTCTTGGTATCAGCGCCCGATCACATGTTCGGATAGTTCGGACCGTCGCCGCCCTGCGGGGTGACCCAGGTGATGTTCTGGCTGGGGTCCTTGATATCGCAGGTCTTGCAGTGCACGCAGTTCTGGAAGTTGACGACAAAGCGCGGGCCCGCCTCGTCCTCGACCACCTCGTAGACGCCGGCCGGGCAATAGCGCTGCGCCGGCTCGTCGTATTTGGGCAAGTTGACCTTGACCGGCAGGTCGGGGTCGGTCAGCCGCAGGTGGCAGGGCTGGCTTTCCTCGTGGTTGGTGGCGGCAAAGGACACGTTGGTCAACCGGTCAAAGGACAGCACGCCATCGGGCTTGGGATAGTCGATGGGCTTGTGTTTGCTGGCATCCTCGGTCGCGGCGGCGTCGGTCTTGCCATGGCCCAGGGTGCCGAACAGCGAAAAGCCCAGCGTATTGGTCCACATGTCCAGCCCGCCCAGCGCCAGGCTGGCGGTCAGGCCCCATTTCGACCACATCGGCTTGACGTTGCGGACTTTCTTCAGGTCCTTGCCGATGGGGCCGCTGCGCACTTCGGTCTCGTAATCGATCAGCTCGTCCGACTGACGGCCCGCCTTGATGGCGGCATGGGCGGCCTCGGCCGCGGCCTTGCCCGACAGCATCGCGTTGTGGTTGCCCTTGATGCGCGGCACGTTGACCATACCGACCGAGCAGCCCAGCAGCGCCACACCGGGCGCCACCATCTTGGGCATCGACTGGTATCCGCCCTCGGTGATGGCGCGGGCGCCATAGGCCACGCGCTTGCCGCCCTTCAGCAGTTCCGCCACCATCGGGTGATGCTTGAAGCGCTGGAACTCCATATAGGGGAACAGGTGCGGGTTCTTGTAGTTCAGGTGCACCACGAAACCGACATAGACCTGGTTGTTGTCGAGGTGGTAGATGAACGACCCGCCCCCCGCATTGCCGCCCAGCGGCCAGCCCATGGTGTGAGTGACAGAGCCTTCGCGATGCTTCGCAGGATCGATCTCCCAGATCTCTTTCATGCCGACGCCGAATTTCTGCGGCTCCTTGCCTTTTTGCAGGTCGTATTTGGCGATCACTTCCTTGGCCAGCGACCCGCGCACGCCTTCGGAGAGGAAGACATATTTGCCGTGCAGCTCCATCCCCGGCTCGGTGTTGGGGCCAAAAGAGCCGTCGGCCTCGAGGCCAAAGACACCGGCGACCACGCCCTTGACCTCGCCATTGTCGCCATAGACCAGTTCGGAACAGGACATGCCGGGGAAGATCTCGACACCCAGTTCCTCGGCCTGCTCGGCCATCCAGCGGCAGACATTGGCCATCGAAACGATGTAATTGCCGTGGTTGTTCATCAGCGGCGGCATCGGGAAATTGGGGATGCGGATCTGCCCGGCCTCACCCAGCATATAGAAGTTGTCGTCCTTGACCGGCACGTTCAGCGGTGCGCCCTTTTCCTTCCAGTCGGGGATCAACGCATCGAGACCGCAAGGATCCAGCACCGCGCCCGACAGGATATGCGCGCCCACTTCCGAGCCTTTTTCCAGCACGACGACGTTCAGGTCGGCATCGAGTTGTTTGAGACGAATGGCCGCCGACAGGCCCGCCGGACCCGCCCCGACGATCACCACGTCATATTCCATCGCTTCGCGTTCAATCTCGGCCATCGTGACGCTCCTTGGCTTTGGTTTGGCTCTCCGGTCGCGGGCCGGACGCAATAAAGTTTCGCGCTTGATTACAGGCTATGCAGGTCAAGCGTCAATTGAAACGCGAGGTTATATTCGCACATGCAGCATTTCCTGCACCTCATCAGGGTTTTTGCGGGCCTTTCAGGATAATTTGCCGCATCCTCGGGAATCGCCCTACTGTGTCCACACCCCTTTATCTGGAGAGAGTGAATGCCCGTATCCTTGCAAGTCGCCTATCCCGCCCGCGACGACACCAGCTTCGATTACGACTACTACCTTAGCACCCATATGGGTCTGGTCGCTGAACACATGGGCGCCCATATCCAGAACACGGTTGTGACCAAGGGTCTGGCAGGCGGCCCCGACACACCGCCCCCGTTCCACGCGATCGCCACCATCGTGTTCGCCGACCAGACCGAGATGAACGCGGCGATGGCCGCCGCCGGACCGGTCGTGGCGGATATCCCGAATTTCTACAACGATGCGCCGCAGATGCTGATCGGCGAGGTGGTTGGCTAAACCCGCGTCACAGGTCCCCGGTCTCGTCCAGCACCAACCGGGGGCCGGGCCCCTTGCTCCCGGCGCGGTCGGCCGGATTGTACAGCGCACAATTGGGCAGGCTGAGGCAGCCGCAGCCGATGCAGCCGTCCAGATTGTCGCGCAGCCGTTCCAGCGTTGCGATTCGCTGGTTCAGGCGGTCGCGCAGCCCGGTGCTGATGCGGGTCCAGTCGGCGCGGGTCGGGGTGCGGTTGCCGGGTAGCCCGGCCAGAACCTCGCGGATTTCCGGCAACGTCAATCCCAATTGCTGTGCGATCATGACAAAGCTCAGCCGCCGCAGGTCGGCGCGCTGATAGCGCCGCTGCCCGCCTGCATTGCGCCAGGGCGCGATCAGCCCTTGGGTTTCGTAGTAGCGGATCGCCGACACCGCCAGCCCGGTGCGCCGCGCCAAAGCGCCGATAGAGAGACCTTCGGAAGCCGACATATTTTTTTCCCACACAGACCTTGACCTAAAGTTAGGTTTAGAAATTATCTTCACCCGTGGCAACAGAGCAAAAGGAGATTTTCATGAAGGCCACACTGGAACACGCAAACTTCACCGTCGCCGATCCCAAGGCGACCGCCGCCTGGCTGAACACGGTCTTCGGCTGGGAAACCCGCTGGGAGGGCGCCGCGATGGCCGGGGGCTATACCGTGCATGTGGGCGATGACCATACCTATTTGGCGCTTTACGCCCCGCCCGCGCCGGTCGCTTCGACCGAGAGCAGTTACGATGTGATCGGCGGTTTGAACCATGTGGGCGTGCTGGTCGATGACATCGACGCGACAGAGGAACGGGTTCGCGCGGCCGGGTTTAACCCTCATAACCACGCCGATTACGAACCCGGACGCCGGTTCTATTTCGACGATGACAATGGCATCGAATTCGAGGTGATCAGCTACGCCTGAGGCGGGGTTCTGCCCAACCACCGCTTGTCCCCTCTTGCATTCCACGCCCGGTTTGGGTCAGGTAAAAAGCAACCCAACAGTCGCCCCGGCGCATCGCGCGGCGGGGCGATACAATTTCTGCGTGGACAAGACGATATGGAAAAGATCCCCATGACGCCTTCGGGCTTTGCCGCGCTTGAAGCGGAGCTGAAACAGCTCAAGAGCGTCGAGCGCCCCGCCATCATCAAGGCCATCGCCGAGGCGCGCGAACATGGCGATCTTTCGGAGAACGCCGAATACCATTCAGCGCGCGAAAAGCAGTCCTTTATCGAGGGCCGCATCAAGGAACTGGAAGGCGTGTTGTCTCTGGCTGATGTCATCGACCCTGCGAAGCTGACCGGCGCCATCAAGTTCGGCGCCCGCGTGACGCTGGTGGACGAGGACACCGACGAGGAGAAGACCTGGCAGATCGTCGGCGAGCATGAGGCCAATATCGAAAAGGGCCTGCTGAATATCAAATCGCCGATTGCCCGCGCGCTGATCGGCAAGGACGAAGGCGACAGCGTCGAGGTCAAGACACCGGGCGGCCAGAAGTCCTATGAAATCCTGAGTATCGAGTACTCCTGACGGAGCATCCCTCATGTCCGGCCCGTCGCCTGACCCAGACCCCGCCCGCAACGCACCGCTCGGGCTCTATGACCGGCCCCGGCGCGCTTCGGTGACCGGCATCGAAATCATCGCCATCGCTCTGACCCTGCTATGGCTGGCCGTGTCGGTCTATCTGTTCGTCTTTGCGGATGCTGGCGCCGGTGGCGGCATCGGGTTTCTGGTGACCATGCTGGCGATCTTCATGCCGGTGGCGATGATCTGGGTCGCAGCCACTGCGGCCAAGGCCAGCCGGGTCATGCGTGAGGAGAGCCAACGCCTGCAAGCGGCGATCGACGCGATCCGCCAGGCCTATATCACCCAGCAACAGAAACAGGCCGCCGGGCACGAACCCTCGGTCGCCAAGAAGCTGGACGAGATCGCCGCCGCCGCGAAAAAGACCGAGACCACGCTGGCCACCTTTTCGACGTCGCGGCGGGCGCGCCCCTTGCCCATCCCCGCTGCCGTACCGGAAAGCGCCGAGGATCAGGGCCTGCTCGCGCTTGGCACCCCAGCCGAGGCGCTGTCGCCGCCGCTCTCGACCGAGGATCTGATCCGCGCCCTGCATTTCCCGGAAACCGCCGAGGATGTCGAAGGCTTTGCAGCGCTGCGCCGCGCACTCAAGGACCGGTCCGCGGCGCAACTGATCCAGGCCGCGCAGGATGTGCTGACCCTGCTCAGCCACGAGGGCATCTATATGGACGACCTGCGCCCCGACATGGCGCGGCCCGAGGTCTGGCGCCAGTTTGCCCATGGCGCACGCGGGCGCGCTGTGGCCTCTTTGGGCGGGGTGCGCGACCGCTCGTCGCTAGCGCTGACCGCCGGCAGGATGAAGCAGGATCCGATCTTTCGTGATGCGGCGCACCATTTCCTGCGCCTGTTCGACCGGATGTTCGCCACCTTTGAGGCACAAGCCAGCGATGCCGAGATCTCGGCCCTGGGAGAGACACGTACCGCGCGCGCCTTCATGCTCCTGGGCCGGGTGGCGGGCACGTTCGACTAACCCGCGCCCGACCGCCCTAAGATCTAGAGCCCGAAACTCCCATAGGGAATGAACCGCACCGGGTCGCCGGGCCGGATATGGCAGGCTTCGTCGCCGATCTCGACCAGCCCCTCGGCCCAGCTGAGCCCGCTGACCCGACCTGACCCTTCGGAGGCGAAGACCTCGACCCGGCCCTCGCGCACACGGGCGCGCAGGTACTCGCGCCGTCCCGGTTTCTTGCGTTTCTCGAACCATGCCGGCAGGTCGTAGCCTTGTGGCGCGCTCCAGCTTTCGCCCGCCAACACCGCCATCGCCGGGCGGGCAAAGACCAGGCTGCACACCATTGCGGCAACGGGATTGCCCGGCAGGCCAAAGACCGGCTTCCCTTGCCACAAACCCAGCGCCAGTGGGCGCCCCGGTTTCAGCGCGATGCGCCATTCCTGCATCGCCCCGGCCTCGCGCAACAGCGCCGAGACATGGTCCTCGTCCCCCGCCGAGGCGCCGCCGCTGGTCAGGATCACATCCGCCTCGGCAGCCGCCCTGTCAAATATGGCGCGCAGGGTGGCGCGGTCATCGGGCACCCTCCCCAGATCGACCGGTGCGTAGCCCAGACGGCGGATCAGCGACACCAGCATGGGCCGGTTGGCATCGAAAATCTGTCCCGGCCCAGCGGCCTCTCCCGGCTCTATCAGTTCATCTCCGGTGGATAACACCGCAACACGCAATTGCTGGCGGAGCAGCACCGCGCCCAGCCCGACCGACGCCAAAAGCGCCAGATCGGCGGGCGTCAGCCGCCGCCCCGCGGGCAGCACCACAGCGCCCTCGGCCACATCCTCGCCCGCCTTGCGGGTATTGGCGCCGCGCTTCAATGGTCCACGAAAAGCGATCTCGCCCGCACCCAAGGTCACATCCTCTTCCAGGATCACGGTCTCGACCCCTTGCGGCAGCGCCGCACCGGTCAGCACCCGCAGGGCGCGGCCTGCGGGCAAAACCCCCTCATAGGGTACGCCAGCCGCCGCGCGCCCCTTCTCCAGCGGCATCACATGCGCGCCCTCGGGTACCGCCCCGGCAAAGCCATAGCCATCGACCGCGCTGTTGGCCTGCGGCGGGCTTGAGCGCCGCGCCACCGCATCCGCCGCCAGTATCCCGCCCAGCGCCTGCGCCAGCGGGCGCGTCTCGACACCGGTGACCGGCCCCAACCTGTCCCGCAGCATTTCCAGCGCCGCATCGACCGGTGTCCACGCGACCCCGGCGGGCAGGGCAAAGCAATCGTTGCGCAGCGGTGGCGGTTTCAACCCGGTCATGTCTGGTTCACTCCCAATATCCAACCCTCCTCGGGCGCGGTTATGTCCAGCAGGGAACCGAGCCTTGCCTGTGGCAACGCGGCCAGATCACCGGCCACACGCTCTACCTGCCAGGCATCCTTGATCCGGTCCATTGGCCCCTTTCCCAAGGTCAGCGAGGGCCAGATTTCCACCAGGGTCACGGGCTTGTCCAACGGTTCGAACGGCCAGGCAGAAACCCACCCGGCAAAGCGGCGGTGCAGACGCGCCAACACCGGCAGCCCCATCATCACCTGCCCGCCAACCGCCCCCGCCCCGGCCATCTGCCAGCAGGTAAACGCCCCCGGAGCGCGGCACTCTACCATGCGCCGATCGGGGAACGGATTGAGGTACTCCCGCTTGGTTCGTGGCAACCCGGCGATGTCACGTTTCAACCCATTGGCCCAGAACGGCCCCTTGCCACCAAGCCCCCGGTTGATCTCTCCGGCCAGATCAAACCGGTTATTGGTCTGCGGCGTATCCTCGATCCGGGCTTCGAACCAGTCCCATAGGCGCAACGGGTCGTCCGTTCCGCTCACCGCACGGGCAAAGCCAGCCGGATAGCCGAATGGAAAATCGAACCCCAGCATCAATCGCCGACCGGCGGCCAGCGCGGTTTCGATCAGATCGCACAGCCAGTTTTCGGCCAGCCCCCGGTTCCGGAGATAGACCGGTTCCGCCCCCGCGGCACAGGCCCAGATCGCATCCTTGCGCGGGCGTGGGCCGGTATCGTTGCCGCCCGACCAATCGACCATGGCAATGGTGTCAAAGGGTGTCACAGCCCGACCTCGGAGAGGATGAAATCGGCAATCGCTTTTGTGTCGTTCAGGTCGAACACCGGCCGGTCAAGCGTCAGGGGCGTGTCACTGGCCACCGCGCGGATGGTCGGATCACCCGGCGCGATCAGTGCTGTGCCCGCCTCGGCCCGGAATGCCTCGACCTTGGGATGACCCTCGCGCTTGTAGCCCTCGATCAGCACCAGATCGACCGGCGACAAGCGGCCCAGCAGCTCGGCCAAGGGCGGTTCCGCCGCGCCACGCAGCTCGGTCATCTGCGCCACGCGATAGCCCGAGGCAAGGATCACTTCGGAGGCCCCCGCCTGCCGGTGCCGCCAACTGTCGCGACCCGGATGGTCGACGTCGAACGAATGATGCGCGTGCTTGACCGTCGACACCGTCAGCCCGCGCCCGGTGATCTCGGCCACCAGCCGTTCCATCAACCCGGTTTTCCCTGCGTTCTTCCAGCCAGTGACGCCATAGACCTTCATGCACGCTCCAACAGGGTTTCGGCCCGGGCCAGGTCCTCGGGCGTGTTGACGTTGAAGAAGGGATCGAACGGCTCGGCGTCAAACAGCGCCTCGCGCCCGCCATGCCGGTCGGTCCACAGCACCACCTTGCGCAGACCATCGTTCAGCGCCGCGCGCAGATCACCGCGCAGAGCCACGGGCCAGAGACCGAAGGTCGGGTGCCGGTTGACCTTGCCGCCCGATTTCAACGCCGCGCCATCGCGCGGGGTTGTGGCCAACACCAGCGGATGCGTCTGCCCCTCGGACGCCTCGACCAGCCGCGCCACCAGATCGCGCGGAAAGAACGGCGTGTCGGCAGCGGCCGTGACGATGCTGTCGGCCCCCTGCACCGCGGCCCAATCGAGCCCCGCGAGCACACCCGCCAGCGGTCCGGCAAACCCCTCGACCGTGTCGGGCAGAACCGGCAGACCGAACGCGTCAAACCGTGCCGGATCACCATTGGCATTGAGCGCCAGAGCCCCTACCTGCGGCGCCAGCCGGTCGATGACATGGCCCAGCAACGTCTGTCTCCCAAGCGGCAGCAACCCCTTGTCGCCGCCACCCATCCGGGTGGCGAGCCCCCCGGCAAGGATCACGCCCAACGGCCTACGTCCTGTCATGTCCTCTCCTCCCGCGCCGGAAAACGCGCGTTTTCCGGTCCGAATTTCGTGCGAAATTCGGTCACCCTTCCGCACTCTTCCGGCGGTGTTTCCTGTCCTCGACCGGCACGCTGTCCGGATCCGCATCCCAGACCAGCCGCTCTGCCCCAGACAGACAGACAAACCGTTGCCCACGCATCCGGCCGATCAGGGTCAGCCCCACCTGCCGCGCGATCTCGACCCCCCAGGCGGTAAAGCCCGAGCGCGAGGCCAGTACCGGGATGCCCATCATCGCGGTCTTGATAACCATCTCGGAGGTCAGCCGCCCGGTGGTATAGAGGATCTTGTCACCCGCCCCCTCGCCCGTGGACAGCATCCAGCCCGCGATCTTGTCCACCGCGTTGTGGCGGCCCACATCCTCCATATAGACCAGCGGCCGGTTCTCACGGCACAGAACCGTGCCATGGATGGCCCCGGCCTCCAGATAGAGCGAGGGTGTGCGGTTGATCCGCGCCGCCAGATCGTAGAGCCAGGATGTGCGCACCGCCACCTGAGGCAGGCGCACCTCTTCCAGCCCCTCCATCATGTCGCCGAATACGGTGCCCACGGCGCAACCGCTGGTACGGGTCTTTTTCTTCAGCTTTTCCTCGTGGCTGGTTTCCACCGCGGTGCGCACCACGACGGTTTCCAGGTCCTCGTCGTAATCGACGCCGGTGATCTCTTCATCCGGCCTCAGCATGCCCTGATTGCGCAGGAACCCCAACGCCAGATACTCGGGGTAATCCCCGATGGTCATGGCGGTCACGATCTCCTGACTGTTGAGGAAGATGGTCAGCGGCCGTTCCTCGACCACCGAGATACGCGCGGGCGCGCCGGTCTGGTCCAGCCCCTCGACCGCGCGGGTCAGGCGGGTGGCTCCCGGGTCCGGGGCGATGATGTAATCCGACTGGTCGTCCGAAATAGCCAATTGCACCCCTTTCGATAGCCCGATAGAGCAGTTGAGCTTACCTTAGGATTTAGGCATGTCCTTCACCACATCCAAATCCGTCTACTGGAAGGGTTTTCGCGACGGCGCCCCCTTCATCATGGTGGCGGCCCCTTTTGGCACCCTGTTCGGCGTGTTTGCGACCGAGGCCGGGCTGAACCTGGTGCAGGTGATGACCTTTACCGCCACCGTTTTTGCCGGTGCTGCTCAGTTCACCGCGCTGCAACTTTTGCTCGATGACACACCGACATTGATCGTGCTGTTGTCGGCGCTGGCGGTGAACCTGCGGGTGGCGATGTACTCCGCCGCGCTGACGCCTTATCTGGGCGCGGCCCCGCTCTGGCAGCGGGCGGTGGCCGCCTATTTCACGGTGGATCAGTCCTATGCCTTGTCCGTGGTGCGGTTCGAGACCGAGCCGGACCTGACCGTGCCGCAGCGGATGGCCTATTTCTTTGGCACCGTCACTCCGCTGGCACCCGCCTGGTACCTGGCGACCTATCTGGGTGCGGTGCTGGGCACCCGCATCCCCGACAGCTGGGCGCTGGATTTCGCCCTGCCGATCACCTTTCTGGCGATGATCGGGCCGATGCTGCGCACCCTGCCGCATGTGATCGCGGCGCTGGTGGCAATCGTGACCGCGCTGCTGACAGCCGGTGTGCCGTTCAACCTGGGCCTGCTGATTGCAGGCACCGCCGGCATGATGGCCGGCGCGCAGGCCGAAGTGATGCTGGCCCGCAGGAGCAAGAACACATGACCGAGATCGCCCCATCAACCATGTGGATCGTCATCGCCGGGCTTGCCTTTGGCAGCTTTGGCCTGCGTTTTGTCTTTATCGGGCTGGTGGGCGACCGCCCGCTGCCCGACTGGCTGCTGCGGCACCTGCGCTATACTGCCGTGGCGATCCTGCCCGCGCTTATCGCACCTTTGGTGATCTGGCCGCAGGCCACCGGCGGTCAGCCCGATGTGCCTCGGATGAGCGCGGCGGCAGTGGCGCTTGCAGCCGGATACTGGTCGAAAAACGTGCTGGTCGCGATCTTTTCAGGCGCAGGCACGCTTTACGGCCTGCTCTACTTGCTGGGCTGAGACAAGGCTCAGCCCGGCTGGTTCAGCTTGGCGTTGTTGGCGGCCAGACCCTTTTGCAGGTCGGCATCGTCCTGCTCGTAATACTTGTTCGTCACCGCACCGGGGCGCGAACCGAATTGATCGGCCAATTTGGTCGGCTGGAACGTGACCTTGATGTCACCGAACCCCGGAATCTGCTGCAACAGGCGCGCAGTATAATTGGCACAATAGGCACCCGGCACCGGCCCCATGGTACGCGCCAGCCGATAGGCCGCCTCTGCCTGTTCCGGGGATACTTCCAGTTCTTGCACCACCACGTGATGAGTCTCTCGCGCATGCGAGCCCCGATAGGCAGTCTCGACAGCCGGAGTGATGCCGAACAGAACATCGTTCTGTTCCGGCACGATATCGGCCCAGAACGAGCCCGCCGGGTCAAAGATCACCCGCTCGCTGGCATTGATCATCAGCGAGGTATGCGCCCCCGCGCCCGACCGGTTGTTGACCATCGTATAAAGCGTCAGCTTTGCCGGCCCCGGATCGCGATAGCGAACGGCAGCGACGGTCGCATCATCGGCCTGTGGCGCGCTCTGGCGGGTACAAGCCATCAGGCTCAGCGTCAACGCGCCGGCAAGAAAAATCAGCTTCACGGGAAGGCCCCTCGCAGGATCAGGCGGTAAACACGGCCATGAACAGCAGGACGAAGAAGATCACGACACAGACCCAGATCATCGCCTTGATGAACCCATCAAAGGTCTTGGTCTGAGTGGTGATGTCCATCGAACCGGGTTTGAAGTCAGCCATAGCAATCATCCTATTCGCGTTTTTTCGGTTGGATAGCGGATTCTCGCCGCTCTGTCACGACGTCAATCGCGCGCAGGCGCGGTTGAGTCAAAGGGGGTGCAGTGCGCATAGCCATAGCCCCAGCGCCAGGGCAGGCCAGAGCACGGGCCACCGCCAAAGCGGACCGCCAGGTACATCGCATCTGCAATCGTGCCATAGGCGGCGCGGACCGTTTCGGGCGTGGTGTCATAACGGGTCGCCAGCTCCGCCAGATGGCTTTCGCCGGTGTCGCGCACGCAGCTTTGCAAGGCCCGGTCGGCCTCATAACGCGCGGCATAGCTGTCCTCGGCAGTTTCTGACCCGCCTGCGTCGTGATAAGCGCGGTCATGAATGACACAGCAGGCCTCCCAAGGCGGAAGATTGCCCTGCGCGGCAGCAAAATCGGGAAACGTGTCGGCAACCATGGTCCAACCGGCACTGAGCCCGCCCGAACAGCCATCAGTGGTGAACGGTGCCAGCGGCGCCGCCTGTTGCGCCGCCATCAGCGCGCGATGCGCCGGCAGTTCGAGCATCCGGTTCAGATCCTGCGCCGCGACCGGACTGCCCAGGCAAAGGCACAGGATCAACAGGTTACGGGCTGTCATCGCGATAGGCCTTTGCATTCAGCTCCCACCCCATTTCCTGGGTCAGCCACAAGAGCAGCCGTTCAGCAGGGTTCAGCGTGGCGCGCACCGCCAGAACCTCGCGCGCCATGGCGGGTTCGTCGGTGATCAAGCCGTCGACCCCCAGAGAGATCATCTTGGACATCAACAGCGGCTCGTTCACCGTCCAGACATAGACATCCTTGCCCGCCGCATGGGCCGCGCGCAGCAGCGACGGGCGCAGGCTGGCACTGCTGACGGCAACGAAATCACCCTCGAGCCCGGCCAGATTGCCCACTGCCGTCGCCGCCAGAACACCGGTGCGCCAATCGGGGCGCAAGGCACGCATCTTTTGCACCGCCGGGTATTTCAGCGACATGGTGGCGATCTGGTCCTGCATGCCGAATTCCTCGACCAGGGCAATCACCCGGTTCTCCAAATCCACGTCATGGCCATAATATTTCAGTTCGATCAGAACGTTGGATTTACCCTTGGCGGTCTCCAGCACCGTACGCAGGGTGGGCGTCCTCTCTGCCGCGTAATCCGGCGAGAACCAGCTGCCGATATCGATTTCCGCCAGATCTTGCAGGGTGGCATCCCAGATCTTGGTCGGCACCCCGGCAAGCTTCATGAAATCGCTGTCATGCATGACGACCACTTCGCCATCGGCGGTCTCCTGCACGTCGATCTCGACCCAGTCGGCGCCATCCTCCATCGCCTTGACGATCGCCGCCATGGTGTTCTCGGGCCGCGCCCCGGCGGCGCCGCGATGGCCGATCACCGTCACCTCATCCGCAGCCGTCAGTTGGGTCAGGACCCCGTCGCTGACCCACATGCCCGCACCCAGCGCCAGCGCTGCCAGTATCGCCGCTCCAATGAGCCGCGCGCGCAGGCCCTGCGGGTTCGCGGGCGGCAGGGGGGCCGCCGCCGCGGCTCCGTCGTAGAAACGATCCAGCAGCTTGGTCAGCGCCCCCAGCGCAGTCGCGGCCAGCACCAGCCCGGCCAGCGACCAGAGCCCCATCACCAGCACCACCAACACCAACGCCCGACGCAACGCACCCTCGACCGGGATCGGGACCAGCGCCAGCGCCACACTGGCCAAAGCGCCCAGAACGGCGGCCAGCGCCAACCGGGTCAGCAGCCAGAGCACCAGTTCGATCTTGAGCGCGGTGCGGCGGGTGCCCATGCGGCGGGTGCTTTCGGCAAAGGCCTGAGCCGGCCGGATCCCTTCGAAGATGACCAGATGCAGCGCCAGCGCCCAGCCCGAGAGCCGCAGCATCAAGAGCCAGGCCAGGATCAGAACCAGAACCGCGATGGCCGCCATCGCCAGCCGGAACGAGGGCGGGCGGAAGGTCAGGTAATAGTTGATGTCGTAATCACCCAGCACCCACAAGGCGATCAGCCCGGCAAGCGCGACGAAGGGCAACGCCAGTACCAGCACCCGCAGAACAAAGAGCGCGGCAAAGGCCAGCAGCGGCCGCAGGTGCCGCAGCACCAGCGTCAGGCCGGAACTGCCCGCGTGCCAGACATTGCTGGCACCGCTGCGCAGGGTCGCGGCCATCACCGCAAAGCTCAGCACCTCGGCAACCAGAAGGATGCTCAGCACTGCAAGCGTCGCGGCAAAGCCCAGCGGAGACAGGACAAAACGCGCGATATCCTGATCGGTCAGCGCCGATTGGTCCGACAGGCCGACGGCCAGATTGATCAGCCCAGCCAGCGCCGGAGCGATCAGCGCCAGAACCAGCAGGCGCAGCGCGGCATAGAGCGGAACAAAGACCCGTCGCCGAGCCCAGGAACCGGACCAGGCATTGCGGACATGGGTAAAATGCGACACGGGCGGCTATCTCCTGCAAACAATGCAGGCATTGAACGGCCCTACCGCTGCCAAGGCAAGCCGAAAGCGCCTAGTCCGCTTCCAGATCGGCGGCCAGCCGGAAACCGATGCGCTGGGCAGGACGATCCTCGGTCGCCACCGGCATGGCGCGCAACATCACGTTCAACTGGCTCACATGCTGGACCAGCTGGGTCCGCGCGCCGGTGCCATCGGCCCCGTAAAAGGTGACGATATCCGGGTCGAAATAACCGATCCCCTCGATCCGCAACACCCCGGCATCGCCGCCGACAAAGCCCATCGCCACCTCTTGGCTGGCGTCCAGCTGCTTTTCGAAGTTGCGGATATAGAGGATCAGACGTTCATAGGCCCATTGCGCCGGGCTTTTGTTCTGGACCGGTTCCTGCAGCGGTGCGGGCACCTCGGTCATACGGGCGGGGCTGTCAGGATCGGCATGCACCTCGTGGCACCGGGGCGGCAACACCGCCGCCTCGGCATATTCGGCCGAGGTCTCGATCTTGTTTTCCATGGCTCATCCTTTCCGTTGATAGAGCCAGGCGCCATCCGCGCGCCGGGTCCGTGTCACCTCTCCGGTATGATAGAGATGGTTGACATGGGCAACCGCTTCAACCAGCGCCAGCCCGTACTCGCCCTCGCCAATGGTGCGCTTGAACAGCGGCGCGAAACAGTCCGAGGCCGGCTTTGGCGTATCGAGATGGTCGCGCAGACGCTTCAGCGCGCCATGGTGATTGTCGATCAGCTGCCGCATCCGGATCGGCAACCCGGTAAAGGGCAGCTTGTGCCCGCCCAGCGCCAGATGGTCGGGGCGCGCCAACGGTGCCAGCCGTTCACAGGTTTCCAGCCAGTCGGCCAGCGGGTCGGCCATCGGTTCGGTCGCATAGACGCCGATATTGGGGCTGATCGAGCTGAGGATCTGGTCGCCGGTGATCACCAGGTTGTCATCGCGGCTCCAGAAGGTCGCATGTTCGGGCGCGTGGCCGTTACCCATATGCACGTCCCAGTCGCGCCCGCCCATGCGGAACACGTCGCCCTGCTTGATCCGGGTGAACCCCAGCGGCATCGGATAGACCATATCGGCAAAGTTGAACGGCCGTTCGGCCATGCGCTTTGCCAGTACCTCGGGCGCCATGCCCGCGCTGCGGTAATAGTCCAGTGTTTCCTCGGGCCAGGTCTCCTGCACATCCAGTGTCAGCATGCGCGAAAACAGCCATGCGGTGCGCGTGGTGACCAACTCGGCACCCAGTTCAGACTGGAACCAGCCTGCATTGCCCATATGGTCGGGGTGGTGATGGGTCACGACCACCCGGCGCACCGGCTTGCCCGCCAGCGGCCCGTCGATCAGCGCCTGCCAGATGCCGCGCGTTTTTTTCGACGAAAACCCGGTGTCGATCACGGTCCAGCCATCACCATCGTCCAGCGCATAGACATTGACGTGATCCAGCTTCATCGGCAGCGGCAGGCGCATCCATAAGACGCCCTCGGCCACCTCGATCGCTGAACCATGAGCGGGCGGCTCGTCCCAGGGGTAGCGCATGGCCAGGCCCGGTGTCCGATCCATCACGCCGACAACTCTTCAAGACTGATGGCATACAGGTCGGCTGCACCATTTCGCGCCTGTTCCAGCAAACCGGCATGTTCGGGCAACAGCGCGTTGATATAGAACCGCGCCAGTTTCTCGCGCGCGCCACCGGGATCGGACAGCGCCGCGATCAGGTGGAAATGGCCGCCCAACACCCGCGCAAAGGCGCGCAGGAATGGCACCGCCCCGGCAAAGCGGTCATTCATCTCACCTTGCGCCACCATCCATTCGGTCGCCTCGCGCAGGGTTTCGGTCGCCTCCCAGACGGGTCCGGCCAGTTCCGGCAGGCGGCCACGGGCGCGCTCGGCATGATCCTCGATCTCATCCAGCAGCTTGGCCGCAGCCTCGCCCCCATCCATCATCTTGCGGGCCACCAGGTCCATCGCCTGAATTCCGTTGGTACCCTCGTAGATCGCGGTCACCCGCACATCGCGATAAAACTGCGCCGCACCGGTTTCCTCGATAAAGCCCATGCCACCATGCACCTGCACCCCGGCTTCCGAGACCGCGATACCCGTGTCTGTTCCAAATGCCTTGGCAATCGGGGTCAGGAAAGCGGCCCGCGCCTTCCACTCGGCCGATCCGGTGGCATTGCCCATGTCGATCGCCACCGCACAGGCCGCCAGGATCGCGCGGGCGGCAAAGACATCCGCCTTCATGCTGGTCAGCATCCGCCGCACATCGGCGTGGTCAGCTATGGTGCCCGAGGCCGATTTGCCCTGCTTACGCTCCATCGCATAGGCCATCGCGTGCTGCCAGGCGGCCTCGGCCACGCCGACGCCCTGCCCGCCCACGCCAAGGCGCGCGTTGTTCATCATGGTGAACATGGCCGCCATGCCGCCATGTTCCTCGCCCACCAGCCAGCCGGTTGCACCGTCATATTGCATCACGCAGGTGGGAGAGCCATGCAGGCCCATCTTGTGCTCCAGCGACACCACCTTGAGGCTATTGGCCACGCCCGCATTGCCATTTTCATCCGGCAGGTTGCGCGGCACCAGGAACAGCGAGATGCCCTTGGTCCCGGGTACACCGTCGGGCAGCCGTGCCAGCACCAGGTGGCAGACATTGTCGCAGAAATCGTTGTCGCCCCAGCTGATGAAGATCTTCTGCCCGGTGACCGCATAGGTGCCGTCGCCATTGGGCTCGGCCTTGGAACTCAGCGCGCCCACATCCGACCCGGCCTGCGGTTCGGTCAGGTTCATCGTGCCCGACCACTCGCCCGAGATCAGCTTGGGCAGGTACAGCTCCTTGATCGCGTCGCTGGCATGGTGCTCCAGCGCCTCGATCTGGCCCTGGCTCATCAGCGGCGCCAGTTGCAGCGACAGGCAGGCACCGCTCATCATGTCGTTCACGGCGGTGGTGACCGCCATCGGCAGGCCCATGCCGCCATGCTCCGGCGACCCGCTCATGCCAATCCAGCCCCCCTCGGCAATGGCCTTCCACCCTTCGGCAAAGCCGGGCGAGCTGCGCAGCGCCCCGTTTTCCAGCCGCGCAGGGTTCAGATCGCCACCGCGTTGCAAGGGCGCCATCACCTCGTCGCACATCCGCCCTGCCTCGGTCAGGATGGCGCTCACCATATCGGCACCCGCCTCGGCATATTTCTCGGTCCCGGACACCCGGTCATATCCCACCACATGGCTCAGCAGGAACGTATAATCGGTCACGGGCGAACGGTACGGCATGGGGTCCCCTCGGTGGTGGTCTTGGCGGCTTGGCAAGCCGCGAGCGCATCGGTATGTATCAAGGCTTGTCCGATTACCTATCCAGAGCCATCCGGCAAGCAACCAAAACGCCGCGTCACCCCGCCATGCCTGTCCAACACACCCTTCGCCTTGCCGCCGATCCCGACGGCATCGCCCGCGCGGCAGAGCTGCTGCGGGCGGGCCAGCTTGTCGCCTTTCCGACCGAGACGGTCTATGGGCTGGGTGGCGATGCCACCAACGGGAAGGCAGTGGCAGGGATCTATGCCGCCAAGGGCCGGCCCAGCTTCAACCCGCTGATCGCACATGTCGCCAGCGCCGAGGCCGCCGGGCGCCATGTGCAGTGGTCCGAAACCGCCGAGCGGCTCGCCACCGCCTTCTGGCCCGGCCCGCTGACGCTGGTTCTGCCACTGCGCTCCGATCATGGGATTTCAGAGCTGGTTACCGCCGGGCTCGATACGCTGGCGGTGCGGGTGCCCGCCCACCCGACCGCGCGCACGCTGCTTGCCACCCTCGACCGGCCGGTCGCCGCTCCCTCGGCCAACCCTTCGGGCCGGATCAGCCCGACCACGGCGGATCACGTGCTGGCGGGCCTCGATGGCCGGATTGCGGCGGTGCTCGATGCCGGTCCCTGCGGCGTGGGTGTGGAATCGACCATCATCGGCCTTTCCGGCACGCCCACCCTGCTGCGTCCCGGTGGCCTGCCCGCCGAAGAGATCGAAGCGCTGCTTGGCCAGTCTTTGGAGCGGCACCAGCAGGGTGATGGCATCAGCGCGCCGGGTCAGCTGCTGTCGCATTACGCGCCTCAGAGCACAGTCCGACTCAATGCCACAGCCCCCTCTGAGGACGAGGTCTTCCTCGGCTTCGGCCCTGTGGACTGCGACGAAAACCTTTCACCCACCAGCGACCTGACCGAAGCCGCCGCCAATCTCTTTGCCGCGCTGCACCGCCTCGACGCAACGGGCCACCCCATCGCGATTGCCCCGATCCCCGAGCGCGGTCTGGGCCTTGCCATCAACGACCGCCTGCGCCGCGCCGCCGCCCCGCGCATGCCCTGAACCCGCTTCATTTCGCCCCAAATACTCCCGCCGGAGGCATCAGCCCCCTCACGACCCAAACAGCAAGACGGCACGTCACGCCGCCACAAGCACCGAGGAGGAGGAACGACGACGAGATATCGAGCGCGCCGCAGGCGCTCAATCGGGTCAGGCGTGTCCGGCGCTGGCCGACAGCAAAAGCGCGTCAATCCCGAGCGATTTCAGCGCAGCTTCCCATTTGTCCTCATCACGACTGCCGAACACGATGTCAGGGTCCGCCTCGGCGGTCAGCCAGCCATTGTCGGCGATTTCCGCCTCCAGCTGCCCCGGCCCCCAGCCGGAATAGCCCAGCATCAGCACCGCGCGGGCAGGGCCGTTGTCGCGCGCGATGTCTTCGAGAATATCCAGCGTCGCGGTCATGGTGAACGCGTCCGACACTTTCAGCGACTGCAACTTGCCCGCGTAATCCGATGAGTGCAGCACAAAGCCGCGTGCCATCTCTACCGGTCCGCCCAGCCGTACCGGCGCCCGGGCGGCAGAGGCCGAGGTCGCAGGAATCTCAAGCTGCTCCAGCAGCGTGGCAACGTTCAGATCGGCGGGCTTGTTCACGATCAGCCCCATGGCACCGTCCTCGCCATGGCTGCACAGGAAGATCACCGAGCGTTCGAAGCGCGGATCGCCCATCCCCGGCATCGCGATCAGCAGTTTTCCGGTCAGGTCCATCATCGGCTAGGGCTCTCCTTTGCCCTACAATGGGCAACCGCAGGCCAGGGTGCAAGGGACAGCGGGCAGGACGCGCGGAAATCCCGCGGTTGACTGCATCGTGACTTGGCAAACCGCATTTGAAAGCGCATCTATTGGTCATGTCGACCCGCTTTTCTGCCTTGGCGCTTGTCGCGCTGCTGAGCCTGCCGCTCGCCAATCCCGCGCCTGCCGCAGGGCTGGACGATCTGGTGCAGATCGAAATCCTCGACGGCGGGCTGACCCCACGCGGTACCTATCTGGGCGCGATCCGCATGACCCTGTCCGAGGGCTGGAAAACCTATTGGCGCGCTCCGGGCGAAGCGGGTATCCCTCCCAGTTTCGACTGGCGCGGCTCGCGCAATCTGGGCGAGGTGAGCATCACATGGCCCGCGCCCGAAGTGTTCGAGCAAAGCGGCCTGCGGTCGATCGGCTATACCGACCAGATGGTGCTGCCGATCGAGATCACCCCAAAGGATGCCAACCGCCCGGTACGGCTGCGCGGCGAGATGGAATTTGGCGTCTGCAAGGATATCTGCGTGCCCGGCAATCTGGACTTCGATCATACGCTTGACGCTGGCGCACCGCGCAACCCGGCCATCGTGGCGGCGCTGGCCCGGCGGCCCTATTCGGCGGCCGAGGCGGGCGTGACCTCGGCCACCTGCCGGATCAGCCCCAGCCAGGACGGTATGCGGATCGAAGCGCGGATCGCGATGCCTTCAACCGGCGGCTCGGAACTTGCCGTGTTCGAACCGGGCGACCCGACTCTCTGGGCGGGCGAGGCGCAGACCCGGCGCCAGGGCAATACCCTGATCGCCAGTTCGGAAATCCTCAATGCCGGCGGCACCGCCTTCGCGCTGGACCGTTCACGCATCCGGATTACGGTACTGGGGGCCAAGCGGGCGGTGGATATCCACGGCTGCCTGCCGGGCTGATCGGTGACACCCCAGCCAAAGATCGGCGCACTGGCCGTGGTGATCCACGAGGGCCAGGTGTTGCTGGCGCAGCGCGGCAAGGATCCCGGGCGCGGGCTTTGGGGCTTTCCCGGCGGCCACGTGGAATGGGGCGAGACCGTGCGCGAGGCCGCTTTGCGCGAACTGCGCGAGGAAACCGCGATCGAGGCCCGCGCCCAGCGCTATCTGACCCATTTCGATCTGATCCACCACGACGACAACGGGCAGGCCGTGGTGCACTACCTGCTGGTCGGCGTGCTCTGCCGCTATCAGGGGGGCACGTTGCAGGCGGGCGACGATGCAATGGATGCACGCTGGTTCCCGATTGACCGCTTGCGCGATGGTACGGTGCCGGTGATCGACCGGGTGACCGAACTGATGGAAATCGCGCTGCGCGCCAGCTAAGCCCCGCTCAGGCCGGTTTGCGTCCTGCGTTGCGCATCAGGATCAGTGCCGAGACCGCCATTGCCAGCAAGCAGACAACAAGCGCCCCTGCAATGAACAACACCAGCGCGGTAGGCATCGGCGCCAAACTCTGCACCTGCGGTACCAGCCCCAGCATCCAGACAGGCAGGGCGCCGGTTACCGCAACCCAGGCCACCGTGACACCCAGCCAAGCCAAGGTCAGCACACCGCTTACCGCCACCGCCCCACGCGCCAGAGGCGCCCCGCCGCGCAGCGCTCGGCGCAACGCCGACAACGGGCGCGCCACATCATTCTGCACCGCCAGCAGCGCGGGAACCACCAGCAGCACCAACAGCACACCAAATCCCAGCCCGTAGACCAGCGTGATCACCGTGGGCTTGAGGAACTGCGCCTGTTGCGAGCTTTCATAGAGCAGCGGCGCCAGACCCAGCACCGTGGTCAGCGAGGTCAGCAAAACGGGCCGCAACCGGTCGGCCGTCCCGTCGATGATCGAGGGCAAAAGCCCCCTGCTCTCGGCATATTCGTCGATGGTTGTCACCAGCACGATGGAATCGTTGATGATGATGCCGGTCATGCCCAAGAGGCCCACAACCGTGAACATGCTCAGCGGCACCTCCCAGATGTAGTGGCCCCAGATCGTCCCGACGAGTCCGAAGGGGATGATCGCCATCACCACCAGCGGCCGGGTCCAACTGGCAAAGATCCATGCCAGCACCAGGTAGATGCCGGTCAGGCAAAGGGTCAGTCCGGTCGCCGCCTCGGACAGGAACGTGTCCTCCTGCTCGCTCAGCCCCGCCATGCGCCATTCGACCTGCCGTTCACTGGCGATGCGCGGCAGGATCTGCGTTTCCAGCGCAGTCGAGATCTCGGTGGCCCGGGCCGGGTCGTCCTCGGAGATATCGCCGGTGACCGAGATACGGCGGATGCCGTTTTCGCGCCGAACGGTCGAAAACCCGGTGCGCTGGCTGACCGAAACGATATCGGCCAGCGGCACATAGACCCCGGCGGGCGCCCGCATCAGCGTGCGCTCCAGAAAATCGGCGGTCAGCTCGCCCTCGGGCAGTTCCACCCGGATCTCGGCACTGCGGGGACCGTCGGGATAGGTGGCCGCCTCGATCCCGTTGAGCCGCGCCCGCAAGGCCCGGCCCAGCGCGTCGACGGTAAAGCCCATCGCCTGCCCCTGCGCGGTCAGGTCCAGCACCACCTCTTCCTTGTCATAGGCCAGATCGTCCTCGACCGCCGACACCTCGGGATAGCGCAACAGCGCCGCCTGAAGGTCGTTCGACGCCGCCTTGAGCACCTGTGCCGAGGCGCCATAGAACTGAACGTCCAGCGCATCGCCACCCGGCCCCGAGCGCCAGCCACGGAAGCTGAGCGTTTCGACCTTGGGGTGGCGGGTGACGAAATCCTGCAACTCGCCGACAAAGGCGAAGCTGGAATAGGGGCGCAGATCGGCGTCGATCAACTCGATCGAGATACCGCCCAGCAAGTCGGCATCCTTGGTTTCTGCCCCCGCCAGACCGCGCCCGGCATTGCCGCCTATCTCGGCCAGAACATAGTCGATCGGGTTGCGGCCGTGGCGCTCTTCGTAGATGCGGCCCAGTTCCTCGGTGGCGCGCTGCAATTCGCGCATCATCTCCAGCGTGTCGGCGCGGGTGGCGCCTTCGGCCATGATGAAATTACCCGTGACCGATCCGCGCTCGGGCGCGTTGAAGAACCGCCATTGCACATCACCGGTGATGAACAGTGCCGCCTGGCTGGCCAGCACGGTGACGGTCGCGGCCAGCACCACATAGCGGGCCTGCACCACCCAGCCGACAAAGGGCCGGAACAGGTGATCGCGCAGCCAGCGAAATCCGCGGTTCACCACCCGGTTGGGCCAGTCATACCAATGTTCCTTGGCCGAATGGGCGATGGCATGGGACATGTGGTTGGGCAGGATCAGGAAACACTCGACCAGCGAGGCCGCCAGCACCGCGATCACGGTAAAGGGGATGTCGCGGATCAGCTCGCCGAACCGGCCACCAATCGCGGTCAGGCCGAAAAAGGCGATGATCGTGGTCAGCGTCGCGGCAAACACCGGCATCGCCATGCGGCGCGCGGCGGTCTCGGCGGCGACCACGGGGTGTTCGCCCAGGCGCCGGGCACGAAAATCGGCGTGCTCGCCCACCACGATGGCGTCGTCCACCACGATGCCCAGCGTGATGATCAGGCCAAATAGCGACACCATGTTGATGGTCAGCCCACCGACATACATCAGCGCGATCGCCGCAAACATCGAGGCCGGGATCCCCGCCGCCACCCAGAAGGCGGTGCGCGCGTTCAGGAACAGGAACAGCAGCATCACCACCAGCGCCAGCCCCATCAATCCGTTGTCGACAAGGATATTGAGACGGTCGCTGATCGCCTCGGCCCGGGTGCGGATCAGCTGCATGGTGACGCCCTGGGGCAGGCTGGCCTGCATCCGCTCGA
The DNA here is from genome assembly GCF_059612545.1 of Ruegeria sp. SAZD011. Classification (NCBI taxonomy): domain Bacteria; kingdom Pseudomonadati; phylum Pseudomonadota; class Alphaproteobacteria; order Rhodobacterales; family Roseobacteraceae; genus Ruegeria; species Ruegeria sp. SAZD011. The sequence continues at coordinate 566,906 of NZ_JBXWQU010000022.1, forward strand.
CCACCTCGGCGACCTGCTTCTGTACCCGGATCGCGTCGCCCCGGTCGGAGCGGTCGACCCGGATCGACATGGCCGGCTGGTCGCCGACCCAATAGGAGCGGTCGCGGGTGACGCCTTCGACCCGGATCTGGGCCACATCCGCGATCCGCAGCTTGGAGCCATCGGGGTTCGAGCGCAGGACAATGCCCGCGATATCCTCGGGCCTGCGCTTTTCCACCCCGGTTCGGATGCGCGCATTGGCCCCCGACACATCACCCGCCGGGTCGCCGGTGACCTCGGCGGCGATGGCCGTGGCGATCTCGTTCATCGAGATATCGTTTGCGATCAGCTTGGCCGAGGACACTTCGACCACCGTGCGCGGCGCGGCGATGCCTCGAATGGTGGTGCGGGTGACGCCGATCTCGAACAGGCGCACGATCAGCTCGTCTGTAAAGAGCGCCAGCTGCTGTGGACCGACCGGCCCGGTGATTACCACATCGGTCACCCGGTCACGCCAGGCGCCCCGGCGCACCGCCGGGTCCTCGGCATCCTCGGGCAGGGTGGTGACCGCGTCGACGGCGGCCTGCACATCGTCGGCGGCCTGCGACATGTCCCAGCCGGGCTCGAATTCCAGCTCGATATCGGCGCGCCCTTCGCGGGAACTGGCGGTGGTGCTTTCCACCCCGTCGACCGCCAGCAACGCCGGTTCCAGCACCTGCACGATGGCGCTGTCCACATCCTCTGGGCCGGCGCCCTCCCATTCCACGTTGACCGAGACACTTTGCACGATCACATCGGGAAAGAACTGCGCCCGCATGTTGGGGACCGCCGCCGCGCCCAGCACCAGCAGCACCATCAAAAGCAGGTTCGCCGCCGTCCGGTGCCGGGTGAAATAGCTGAGCAAGCCGCCCGCCGCGCTGGGGATGCCGCGCACCATCGCGGATCAGCCCCCGGCCCGGTCTTCCAGCCGGGCCACCAGCCCGGCGGGAACGCGGGTTTCGGCGAGCTGGCCCAGCACCTTGGCCTTCACTTCAGAGGGCATCCGCTCATTGGCTTCGACCAGCGCCACCAGCCGGGCACGATGTTCGTCGCTCAGTTCCAGCATCGACAGATCGGGGCTGCCCGCCTGCGCCTCGTCCCTCAGGGGGCGGACCCGGATGCCGGGGCCCAAAAGCGGCGTGCGGCCCAGCACCACCTCGCGTCCGGCAAGCCCCTCGCCCCGGATCAGCACCATATCACCTTGCCGCCGGATCAAGGTGACAGGCAATTGTTCCAGCCGGTCCTCACTGTCCAGAACCAGCACCGTGCCCGCCGCGTCCAGCGCCGAGGCCGGCAGGCGGACCACGTCGGCCAGCGGCGGTTCCTCGACCCGGACGGTGACGAAATCGCCGGGCTTGAACCCCGGCGCCGCATCGAGACGGGCATAGATCACCCGGCCCGACTGTCCCTCGCCCGCTGCCGCGCTGTCGCGGCTGACAGTGCCGGTGGCGGTCAGATCGGCCCCCGCCACATCCAACTCGATCTCGACGGCTGCGCCAATCAAGCGGCCCGCCGCATCCAGCAGCCGCGTATGCTGGGCCGTCGAGACACGGAACACCACTTCGAGCGCGTCGGGGTCGATCAGTTCGGCCAGCTTTTCGTTCACCGCCACCAACCGCCCCTCGACGAGAGACACGCCGCTGAGCGTGCCATCGAACCGGGCTGTCACCTCGGTTTCGGTCAGATCGCGTTCGGCCTGTTCCAGCGCCAGCCGGGCGCGGGCCAGACGGGTCGCGGCCTGATCCACGCGCGCCTCGGCCTGGGCCACCGCGATGCGCCGCGCCAATACGGCTTGCCGCGCCTGGGCATCGGCCAGCTCTGCGGTCTCGGCGGCGGCGGCGCTGCCGACGCCGCGTTCCACCAGGTCCCGTTGCCGCTTCATCGCCTGGGCCCGCAAGGCCGACTGATCCTCGGCGGCCTGCAACTCGTCACCGGCCAGGATCAGCGCCCTTGCGGCATCGCGTTCCTCGGCCTCGGCATCCATCAGGTCGGATCGCGCGCGGTCCAGCTCGGTCTGCGGCTTGGCCGGGTCGATGCGCACCAGCACCTCGCCCATCGCGACCGTGCCGCCCTCGACGAAACTGTCCGACAGGCCGATTACCCGCCCGCCCATCGCGGCGCGCAGTTCCAGCGTGCGGCGGCTTTGGACCTGACCGAAGGCTTCGAGAACCGGGGTGACCGTGCCGTATTCGGCACGCTGCACATTGACCGCAAAGACCCGTTCGCGCGCAGCTGGCGGCTTGTGGTCACCGGCCATTCTGGTTTGCACCGCCTCCATCACCAGCTGTCCGGCCCAGATCAGCAGGGCAAGCGCCACCGAGGCCAGAAAGACACCCAAAAGGCTCTGCCGCAGAAATCGCATCGGTTTTCGCACCCCGCTCGCTCAGGATCGCACTGTAACAGAACTAGCAGCGCATGGAAAAACGCCAAGCCCCAAGTGCTTGAACGGATCGCAAAGCTATTTCCGTCGCAGATGTTCGTCCAGTCTGGGCATGATTTCCACGAAATTGCAGGGCCGGTGCCGATAATCCAGCTGTTTTTCCAGAATGCCGTCCCAGGCATCCTTGCAGGCACCGGGGCTGCCGGGCAATGCGAACAGATACGTGCCGCCCGCCACACCACCCGTGGCGCGTGACTGTACCGCCGAGGTACCGATCTTTTCCATCGAGATCAGGGTAAAGACGGTGGCAAAGGCCTCGATCTCTTTTTCATAGACGTCGCGATGGGCCTCGACGGTCACGTCGCGCCCGGTCAGGCCGGTGCCGCCGGTCGAGATGATCACGTCGATCTCGGGGTCTGCAACCCAGGCGCGCAGCTGGTCGGCAATCTGGGCGCGTTCGTCCCGGATGATACGCCTGTCGGCCAGCACATGGCCTGCCCGTGCGATCCGGTCGACCAGCGTCTGGCCCGAGCGGTCTTCCTCCAGCGAGCGGGTATCCGACACGGTCAGCACAGCGATACGGACCGGGATGAAATCGAGGCTTTCGTCGATGCGGGACAAGGGGTCAGGTCCTTTCTAGCAAGGCAAGCCGCAGCGCCAGCGCGGCGAAAATACCGGCGGTAAAGCGGCTGAGCAGACGGCCCAATCGCGGATCGCCGGTCATCCGTCTGCCCAATCCGCCAGCGAACTGACCCACCATGCCGTTGACGATGAATCCGCCGATCGCGATTACCAGGCCAAAGGTCAGGAATTGCATCAGGATCGGTCCGGCAGCCGGGTCGATGAATTGCGGGATAAAGGCAAGCACGAACAGGATCACCTTGGGGTTGGTGAGGTTCACCAGCATCCCGTCGCGAAAGGCGCGGCGCGCCGGGCGTACCGGCACCTCGGATGCGCTGAACTCTTGCCGCAACGCCCCCCAGGCCAGCCAGAGCAGATAGGCGACCCCGACCCAGCGGATCACGTCGAACAGCCAGGGCATCGCCTGTACCGCAGCCCCCAGACCCAGTCCCGCGATCGAAACATGCACCATGCCGCCCGCCGAAATCCCGGCGCTGGCGGCCCAGCCCGCGCGTGGACCCGCGCGCAGCCCCTGCCCGAGACAGAACATCATGTCGGCCCCCGGTGTCAGGTTCAGCGCGAGCGCGGCGGGGACGAATGTAAGCAAGGTAACCGGATCGATCATGCCGGTATCTCGAACCAGTTCACGGTGGGGCCAAGGTTGACAACGCGGCTGCGCCCGATCACGCCTTCGGCCCCCCAGCTGTCATGGATATGTCCGCAAAGCGCCAGCCGCGGCTGGACCCGTTCGATGGCGTCGCGGATCTCGGTCGACCCGACCGAAAGCCCGGTTCCGGTCACATCTCCGATCCCCTTGGGCGGCGAATGGGTGATCAGGATATCGGCACCTGTGCAGCGGTCGAGCAATTCGGCCGCCGCGCCCTCGGTCAGGTCACAGGACCAGTCGCCAAAGGGGGTGGGCGGCACACCGTATCCCACACCGAACAGGCGCAACCCGTCGATGCGCGCGCCAGAGCCGTGCAGCACATGGGCACCATCGGGGGCGGCAGCGCGCAGCTCGTCGGCGCTTTCGGCATTGCCGGGCACCAGCACCAGCGGCACCATGATCCCGGCCAGCATGGCCATCGCCTGATCCAGGCCCTGCCGCCCGTTGCAATAATCGCCCGCCCCGATGACCAGATCGGCCTCAAGACTGGCGGCAACCAGATCGGCGGCCCGGGCGCGCGCCATGTGCAGATCGGAAAAAGCCAGTATGCGCATCACGCCTCCCTCAGTTTCGCCTGAAGTTCCAGCAGATCGACCCAGGCCTGCCGCTTCATCTGCGGCTGGCGCAGCAGATAGGCCGGATGAAACATCGGTAGCACCGGCAGGCCCATGGCTTGGGTCCATTGCCCGCGCAACCGGGTAATCCCGCGCCGGCCCAGCACCGTTTCGCAGCTGATATTGCCCATCAGCACCAGCACCTCGGGCTTGGCCAATGCCACATGCCGTTCCAGAAACGGCTTCATCATGCCGATTTCCACCGGCAACGGGTCGCGGTTCTGCGGGGGCCGCCATGGCAGGACGTTGGTGATATAGACGCTCTCCGACCGGTTGAGACCGATCGCCGCCAGCATCCGGTCCAGCAACTGCCCGGCCCGGCCGACAAAGGGACGGCCCTCGCGATCCTCGTCACGGCCCGGAGCCTCACCAATGATCATCACCCTCGCACCGGGCGCCCCATCGGCAAAGACCAGATTGCGGGCCCCGCGCTTCAATTCGCAATACTCGAACGCGGCCAGCGCAGCACGCAAGGCGTCGAGCGAAGCTGCCGCACGCGCGGCACGCGCAGCTTCTTGGGCCGGATCGACCTCGGGCGCCTTGGGAGGCGGCGCGGGCATTGCCGGGCGACGCGGATCGGGCGTCGCATGCACCGACTGGCGCGGTTCGGTGTCGGTCAGCGCATAGCGATCCAGCGGCGCATCCATGATCGTCTCGGACACGCCCAGTTCGACCTGCCATTGCAGCAGGGCCAGCGCGGTATGAGGGTCAAGTGCCGATTCCATGCCCCCAATCTAACCGTCCCTGCGGCAAGGGAAAGCGGATTGGGCTGGACAGCGCGCGCGTCGGGTCCGAGCATGGGGGCATGTTCCGGTCTCACATCTGGCTGTTGCCATTTCTGCTCTGGATTTGCACGGCGTTTTCGACGGGCGCCGCTACCGGCGATTGCCCGCCCGGAACCTTGCGATGCGGCCCCTCAAGTTGCTGTTCGGGGGCGCAGACCTGTTCCTGGGACGGCTATTGCATCCCCCTGGGCGCGACTTATTGCGGCGGTGGACGCTCGTGCGGCCCGTTCGAGCAATGCGTGGCAGGCGGTACCCGCTGCGCCCCCAAGGGGGACGGCGGCTGCCAATCGGGCCTGACCTGCGGCCCCGGCATGACCTGCACCGCCAGCGGTCGATGCGTACCTGCCACCTCGCGGGATTTGGACCTCCCCGTAAACGCGCCCTGCAAGGATGGGCGGGTCTGCCCGGCAGGCACCCAATGCCTCCCCGAAGGTGGATGCAGTCGCGTCGGCTGGTCCCTTTGCGAAGAGACCGGATCGCAATGCAGGCCCGGCTTCAAATGCTCGGCCGAACGGGGCTGTGTTCCGCTCAAGGCCGTCGATTGCGGCCAAGGCAAATGGTGCAGACCGGGCGAGATCTGCCGGCCCGAGGGGGGTTGTGCGCCCACCGACTGAGGCGAAGGGCCGTATTGCCCCCAGACCGCACCCTTTCTATAAGCGGCGCAATCGCCTGACCGGAGCCGCCCATGTCATTTGCCCACCGACACCTGCTTGGCATCGAACAGCTGTCTCCCGCCGATATCACCGCCATTCTGGACCTGGCCGAAACCTATGTGGATCTGAACCGGCAATCGGCCAAGCATTCCGACGTGCTGTCGGGGCTGACCCAGATCAACATGTTCTTTGAAAACTCCACCCGCACGCAGGCCAGTTTCGAACTGGCGGGCAAGCGGCTGGGCGCGGATGTGATGAACATGTCGATGCAGGCAAGCTCGATCAAGAAGGGTGAGACCCTGATCGACACCGCGATGACATTGAACGCGATGCATCCCGACCTGCTTGTCGTGCGGCATCCGCATTCGGGCGCGGTGGACCTCTTGGCGCAGAAGGTCAATTGCGCGGTGCTGAACGCGGGCGACGGGCGGCACGAACACCCGACCCAGGCTTTGCTCGACGCGCTGACGATCCGCCGGGCCAAGGGGCGGCTGCACCGGCTGAACATCGCCATCTGCGGCGACATCGCGCACAGCCGCGTGGCACGCTCGAACCTGATCCTGCTGGGCAAGATGGAAAACCGCATCCGCCTGATCGGACCGCCGACGCTGGTTCCCTCTCAGTTCGCCGAGTTCGGCGCCGAGGTTTATGACGACATGCGCGAGGGTCTGAAAGACGTCGATGTGGTGATGATGCTGCGCCTTCAGCGCGAGCGGATGGATGGCGGATTCATCCCATCCGAGCGCGAGTATTACCACCGCTACGGGCTGGATCGCGACAAACTCGGACTGGCCAAGGCGGACGCCATCGTGATGCATCCCGGCCCGATGAACCGGGGGGTCGAGATCGACGGCACGCTGGCCGACGACATCAACCGCTCGGTGATCCAGGAACAGGTGGAAATGGGCGTCGCCGTGCGCATGGCAGCGATGGAACTGCTGGCCCGCAACCTGCGCGAGGCCGCATGACCCGGCTGAATGTATCCGCGAACGAACATGGCGTGATCCGCCTTTATTCCCTCGACATGCGGCCCGAAGAGGCGCGCTTCCTGCGCGAGCCGGGCGCGGTGGCGCAGCTATTGGGGGCCGAGACGCTCGACATGGATCAGGTCGAGGTTTTCCCGGTATCTGATCTCGAGGAACTTGGCCTTGATGGATATCTGGCCGAGGGGCTGGGCGTGCCCGAGGCTCAGTTCGACCGGGCAGACTTGCGGGCGCGCACCGGCTGGGTGCTGATGCTGCGCAGCCGGGCCTTTGGCGGGCGGGTGCTGGACCTGCCGCTGCCGGCGGTGCTCAAACCCATCGGGACGTATCGCGAGGCCGGAACCGACTGGACCGGCACCCCGATAGAGACCGCCAGCGCCCTGCCCCATTCCGCGCCCCGCCTGTCGCCGCGCGCGGCGCGGCGCAAAGCCAGTAACACCGGTCTCACCCTGTTTGTCATCATCATGTCTCTGATCATCGCGGGGCTGGCATGGCTGATCCTGTGATCCGCTTTGTTGCGGACAGACAAGCCTATCTGCGCAATCACACCTGGATGGCCGCAATCGCCATGGGTGGCGCCATGGCCGTGCTCTGGGCATTGGGCAACCCTTATATCTGGACCGGTGCCCCGGCGGGTCTGGCCGCGATTGCCCTGCGCGGCTGGTACCTCGCGTCCGAGGAACTGGTGGTGGTGTGGGAAATCTCCGAGGGCACGCTCAGCGGCCCCGGCCCCCGCGTGCCGCTCAGCCAGATCGAGATGGTGCGGACCATGGGCAGCTATGTGCAGGTGATCACCAAGGGCGGTGACAAGCACCTGATCAAGTATCAGGCGGATCCGGCCGCCACCAAGGCCGCCATCGAAAGGGCGATGACATGAGCAACATCCTTTTCACCAATGCCCGGCTGATCGACCCCGAGGCAGGCACCGACGAACGCGGTGCGCTGCTGGTCGAGGGCGGGCGGATCGTGGCGCAGGGCCACGAGATCGGCGTGCCCGAGCATGTCGAGGTGGTCGATTGCGGCGGCAAGTGCCTGGCCCCCGGTATCGTCGATATCGGCGTCAAGGTGGGCGAGCCGGGCGAGCGCCACAAGGAGAGCTATAAATCCGCAGGACAGGCGGCGGCGGCGGGCGGTGTCACCACCATCATCACCCGGCCCGACACCAACCCGGCCATCGACACGCCCGAGGCGCTGGAATTCGTCACCCGCCGGGCGCAGGCGGACACGCCGGTCAACGTGCTGCCGATGGCGGCACTGACCAAGGGGCGGCAAGGCCGCGAGATGACCGAGATCGGCTTCCTGCTGGATGCGGGCGCGGTGGCGTTCACCGATTGCGACCATGTGGTCGCCAATACCAAGGTGTTTTCCCGCGCGCTGACCTATGCCAGGTCCTGCGGCGCTCTGGTGATCGCGCATCCGCAGGAACCGGGGCTGAGCGAGGGGGCGGCAGCCACCAGCGGCAAGTTCGCGGCACTCTATGGCCTGCCCGCCGTGTCGCCCATGGCGGAACGGATGGGACTGGATCGCGATATCGCGCTGTTGGAGATGACCGGGGCAAAATACCATGCCGACCAGATCACCACGGCGCGCGCCCTGCCCGCGCTGGAACGGGCCAAGAAGAACGGGCTGGACATCACCGCCGGTACCTCGATCCACCACCTGACGCTGAACGAACTGGATGTGTCGGGCTATCGCACCTTCTTCAAGGTCAAGCCGCCCTTGCGCAGCGAGGACGACCGGCAGGCGGTGATCGAGGCGGTGCGCACGGGCCTGATCGACACGATCAGTTCCATGCACACACCACAGGACGAGGAAAGCAAGCGGCTGCCCTTTGAGGAGGCCGCAAGCGGCGCGGTGGCGCTGGAAACCCTGCTGCCGGCGGCGCTGAGGCTCTATCATGCAGGCCAGCTTGACCTGCCCACCCTGTTCCGCGCCATGGCGCTGAACCCCGCCCGGCGGCTGGGGCTGGCGTCGGGACGGATGAGCGCGGGGGCGCCCGCCGATCTGGTGCTGTTCGACCCGGATGTACCCTTTGTACTGGACCGGTTCACGCTGAAATCGAAATCGCAGAACACTCCGTTTGACGGCCAGCGGATGCAAGGTAGGGTGCTGGCAACCTATGTCGCGGGCCTGCCCGTCTATCGGAGAGACTGATGCCCCCAATCGATACCGCCACCAATGCGCTGATCCTCTGGGCCTTGATCGGCTACGGTCTGGGTTCGATCCCCTTTGGACTTCTGCTGTCACGCATCATGGGTCTGGGCAACGTTCGCCAGATCGGTTCGGGCAATATCGGTGCAACCAACGTGCTGCGCACCGGCAGCAAGAAGGCGGCGGCACTGACCCTGCTATTGGACGGCGGTAAAGGGGCGGTGGCGGTGCTGCTGGCGCGGGTGTTCGCTGGCGAGGATGCCGCACAACTGGCGGCGCTGGCAGCGTTCCTGGGCCATTGCTATCCGGTCTGGCTGGGCTTCAAGGGGGGCAAGGGAGTCGCCACCTTTCTGGGCCTCTGGCTGGCGTTGGCCTGGCCTGTCGGCATCGCCTGCTGCCTGACATGGCTGGTCGTTGCCCTAGCCACCCGCATCTCTTCGCTCAGCGCGCTGGCAGCGGCGGCCAGCTCGACGCTGTGGCTGGTCTTTCTTGGCCATGGCACCACGCTGTTCCTGGGCATCGCGTTGACCCTGCTCGTCTATTGGCGTCACAGCGCCAATATCGCCCGCCTCAAGGCCGGCACCGAGCCGCGCATCGGACAGAAATCCAGTTGAGCCCCATCCCGACGGCGCTGACCTGCCTGCGGAACTGGCCGCTGGGAACGCATTACGGTCAGTCTGGTGGCAAGCACTATCTGGTCAGCAAGACCGTCTTTGCCGCTGGTCGCTCGATCAAGCTGGTCGCGCACGAGCGCGGCGGCAACGATTACATCAGCCTTTGTTTCTACGACCTGACCGCGGGGCCGCGGCTGGCGCCCTGCGAGATGCCGCTAGACAAGGTCATCACCTTCCTTAGCCAACTGAGCCACGAAAGCAATCGGGGCTAGATCCTGCTGTCCCCGGCGTGCTCACCGGCACAACACGCCCACTCAAAAAGAGTTGCTTTGAACGTGATCGGGGGACCTCCCAGATCGGGGTCACCACGGCGCATTACGCCGTGCGGGATCAAAGGGCCCTTACAGCGCATAGACCGCCAAGGGGCCATCAACGCGAAAGGCACATAGAATGAACACTATCAAATCTTTCATCGGCGGCGTCGCCCTGTCGCTGACGCTGGCCGGTTCGGCCATGGCAGCCGGTGTCGACCTGAACGCCAGCTCGACCGGTCTGGCGCTGCAGGGCTATGACCCGGTGGCCTATTTCACCGTGGGCGAAGCCACCGAAGGCGACTGGAAGATCACCTCGGTCTATCATGATGCCACCTATCGCTTTGCCAGCGCCGAGAACAAGGCGACGTTCGAGGCGAACCCGGAAGCCTATCTGCCGGCCTATGGCGGTTACTGCGCCTTTGGCGCCGCGATGGGCTTCAAGTTCGATGGCGACCCGGACAACTGGAAGATCGTCGATGACAAGCTCTACCTGAACCTGTCCGACGAGATCCAGGCAAAGTGGGAAGAGGACGTCCCCGGTTTCATCGTGAAGGCCAACGCCAACTGGACCGATATCGCCGACAAGAGCCCGGCAGAGCTGCAGAACTGAGTTCGGTTGCGAAATCAAGAACGGCGGCAGAGCAATCTGCCGCCGTATCTGTTCGAGATAGGACAGGAAACCGCGTGCGGGTGGTTCTCACAAAGCACAGCAGAGCGTAGTCTTCTGAGACGCCAAGCTTACACTCCGGCCATGGGAGCCTCCCCCGTCGATGCTTCTTTGGAATTACGTCCATTCGCGCAACAACCACGGGCATCGAAGCACAAAGCCAAGCCCTCTGCGAGGCGCGCTGTTTCTAAGACTTACCGTACATGTACAGATTTCCCGAGGTTTTCATCCTGGATGAATATCGCACCGGAATGACCATCTTCCGAGGTTTCACGCAACATCTCCGGCGCTCAGCCTCTCGGGCATTCCATCGAAAGCAACGGGAAACGCCTACCAACCCTGAGCTTGGATAAACTGCTCCCGACTCTAGGTGGCGGAGCCGCCCGCTGATCAAAGTTCTCGAGATTGACCCTGCTGGCGACAAGGCTGCCTGGAGCCGGTAAACCGATTGCGAGTTTCGGGTCTTGGTCGCCTTCGATCCGATTGACGCGTCGCCGGGCGCCAGTGACCTAGAGAGAGTGAGGACTCTGAACGTGTCTGACGTTCTCCCTGGCTCACCCGGCTATCAGGTTGGCCATCCTGCTACGCGTATCAGGGACGTTTGGTGGCGGAGCGGACGCAACCGGGATCGGGCGTTCTCCGACTTGGTTACGCTCCTTTCGGCAAGAGATTTGTATGCCAACCGACAGAATTCCGTTAGGAGACCTGATCCGTTTCCTTCCGGTGTTTTCGAGGCCTATGCACCCCCCCAGAGCGAGAAGGCGGTGACGAGCACCCCAACGGCTGCGACCCACGATCCAGCCACTTTCGGAGCAACCGGGAAAAGGTGCCGCGATATCGCTTCCAGCGCGAACCATGCCAGCAAACCGAGCCCAGCGATGCCCGAGACCGTACCTGCATACCACTGAAACCCGTTGCCTGCTCCCGGCTCATCCGGGATCACCCCTGCCAGCGCGCCACAGGCAGCGACAAGTGCGAATGCTGCAAGACGAGGCCTCACCGCCCTGGGCATCGTGGCGGCGAGCCCGACGAACAACACCGCAAATGGTCCGGCAACGGCTGGCAACAAAGGCGCCGTGTCGCTTGCCAGGGCAAGCGCCGAAAGACAGGACATCAAAACGAACGCGGGAAAGGCGATGCGCGTGAACGCCAGCGTCCGTCCCGCAAGAAAGGCCATGGTGCCGATCAACAAAGCCGCCTGCATCGGATCGATCAAGGGATGCAGAAGGCTTGAATAGAACGGGCCGAGCTCTCCGAATGCATCATGCGCAAAAACGACCGTGGGGCACAGGCTCAAAGAGCCAGCCGTGAAAACAGGCACCGTTGGTGCAAGGAACCTTCGGATCGATTGTGTCATGTGAGGAACCCCGCCACGCGCTCAATCACCCAGTATGACGCCAAAGCTCCTACAGCATAGGCAACGCTCCGAAGGCCAAACGACCCAGCGCGGGTCATATGAGTGGCAAACACCGGGTATAGCCGGGCGATCGCATGGCCCATTGCCACGGCCACGGCGATGAACAGGACCTGGCCCGCTTCGACGCCCAGGTTGAATGCCAAGAGCGCCAGCGGCACATCACGCTCGGGCAGCCCAACGTCGAGCAACGCGCGAGCAAAGCCCAACCCGTGCAACAACCCGAAAGCAAAGGCCACCGTCCAGGGATAGCGCAACGTCAGGCCGGGCAAGTCACGGCGGTGGTGCAGCTGTTCAGCGGCCAGAAAGGCGATGGAGAGAGCCACGATCGCTTCTACCGGCGGCGATGGAACGACGATCCAGCCAAGACTGGCTGCAGCTAGAGATATCGAATGTGCCACGGTGAAAGAGGTCACTGCCGCGAGCAGCGGCCGCCAGTCGCGGATCAGAAAAAGCAACATGAGAACAAAGAGAAGGTGGTCGACGCCCTTCAGAATATGGTCAACGCCAAGCATGAAATAGCCCGCCGCGACCCCCAGCATGCCGGAGTTTTCCGGCACGATGAAAGCCGGAGTCGCGGCGGTCAGGCGCATGGCTTGCGGGGCGGCCTCGGGCGATGTGGCATAGCGCACCAGCACATCGGTCCGAGAGCGCTCCAATCCTTCGATACGGATCTCTCCGCCGCCAATCCCGTCAGCGCAGTGTGCAACCCAACCTTCCAGAAAGGCTCGCCCGTCGAAATCCGGTTGCGATCCTCGACGCGGGCTGCATCCCTCGGGCAGAACAGCGTCGATGTCCATCGGTTGCCCCTGCACCTGCGGTTTGCGCCAGGTTACGCGCCACTCGCCGGCCCCGAAGGGCGTGAGTTCGAGAAACGCCGGCTCCAGGGCATGAGCCGGCACCCGGGACGGGAGCAAGACCCCCAGACAAATCGACAGCAATAAGACCAGACGGATCATTCGCCGAGTATATCCCTGGTGTCCGGGCGCGATATTCGGTACCGCGACCGCAACGCATCAAACCTACGCTCACGCAGTTCTGCGGCGAAATTCGCACGCCAATCGAGTTCGACACGCTCGCGTATGCTTTCCAAAGACGGCAGAGCACCCTCGACGCGTTCCTCTAAAAGAACAAGGTGCTTGCCGAAGGTCGAAGCCACGGGGCCGGACCATGTTCCGAGCGGCAATTCAAGAACGTTCTGGAAGAATCCGGTGCCAAAGGTCGAGTCCACCACCTGGAGCGGGCTGGCCGGCAAACGGTCTGGCAAAAGGCTGGGTTGCCAGGCTTCGGGCACGTCTTTACCTGCATCGAGTCGGCTGGCGATATCCGCGATACGGGTGTCATCGATATCGTCTCTCAGCAAGATCTGCTGAAAGGCGATGACCGCCGGTCGGGCGAACCTGTCCGCATTCTCGGCCAGATGCGCCTCAAGCACGGCATCCTCCGGCGCGACCGCTTCGGCACCGGACTCGGTCAGAAACTCCATCTTCTGTTGCAAACGGCGACGGATGATCGGGTCGTTATCGTCAAGACCAAGTGCGATCGCTTCGCGCACATAGACCTCTTCGCGAACCAGAGAATCCATAAGGCTGTCGAGTTCCGCCGCGCTTGGCCGTCGACGCCAGGTGGTTTCAAATTCGGCAATGAGGCGCATGGCATCCTCTGGCGTCACCGTGATGGTCTGCTTTTGCACCGCTGGGGGTGCATCATCGAACACCGTAAACAACGCAAACACCACCGCACCGATCAGGAAGAAATGGAGAAGCGGTTCGCGCAGAAATCGTGTCATGGCTCGCTTTCAGGCAATCCCGGCAAGGAAGGCTGCACCGGCCAGGGCGATGGCCGCGCCAGTCCCCCGCACCACATAGTCGCCCCAGCGTCGCCCCCACAGGGACCCGATGGCAATCCCGGCAAGGTGCAAAAGACCCGTGGCGATGACAAAGCCTGTCGCATAGGCGATCGGATCCGCCGCGACCGGAAGCTCGGTGCCGTGGGCGTGACCGTGAAAAACCGCAAACAGGCCGACGATGACCGCTGCGACCCACAAGGGCGCGCGTATGGCGAAGGCTATGAGTAGCCCCAACATCACGCCCGAAAGGGCGATGCCGGTCTCGACTGCGGGAAAGGGGATGCCCGCAACGCCCATGGCGCCGCCCAAGGCCATCACCACGGGGAACACCACGGGAAGCAGCCAGAGTGACGGCGCCCCCAGAACCGCGCCCCAAAGGCCGACAGCCACCATGGCCACGACATGGTCCCAACCGAAGAGCGGGTGCAAAAGGCCGCTGGCAAGGCCGCCCGCAACGCCCACTTCCCTGGGCGCGTCAGTATGGGCCTGGGCGGCGGCCGCAACCACGCAGAGCGCGAACACAAGGCCGAATGTTATGGGGTGTATTTTCACTTTCTCTCCACGATTGCCAACGGATCAATCGGTCGCGTCGCCCGTGCCCGATGAACATAGGCAGAGGCAGCGAACAGTTCAGCCGCATCAATGGCCCTCGCCTGCCGCAGGGGCAGGTCCGAGACCGCGGACTGTACCATATCGCCATAGGAAAATTCGCCGATTTGTCCGAGCGCCGATGCAACCGACCCAACGACATCGGGGCGCCGCCGGGCGAGAGCCGCGATTTCCGGAACGATTGACGACGCCATTTCGAAATTCGCGAACCGGGCATGCGTACTCAGCGCCGCTATCACGGCCCGCACCGCATCGGTGTCCGTCTCAGGCTGTTCAAGCCAATCGTGGACAAGTTTCGCAAGCGCGTCCTGACCGTCGATCTCCAGAAAAGCTGTCGCCCAGGCTTGAAGGTCTTTGCTGCCTCCAGACCGCAGCTCTCGCGCTAGCCGATGGCGTACGAGCTGGTGATCCTCGATATGGTCGCTCAACCCCAGCATCAGGATATAGAATTGCCTCCATGGTAGCTGGGCGCGGTCTGCCAAGGCATGCCTTGCCTGCATCCCGTCGACGGGACGCTTCATCGCGCGCAGACGGTCATAAGGCGCGCGGCTCAACTCGTCGACGGCCAGATGCCGCAGCATCGGACCGGCATCGTGAAGCCGGGCTTCGAAATACGCGAACCGGGCGGCCGGCGCGACCTGCCAATCGGGGCCGAATGACAGGATTTCTCCCGTGACCGTCTGCAATGCGGCATCTGCATAACCGACGCGGGTCCATGTCGAACCCTGCCTCACCATCAAGACGCCCTCCGAGGCATTCGACGACAGCTTGCGCCGCGTGGCGCTGTCGACCAGAAACGGGATGGCAAGGTCGGCAGGATCCGACCCGGCCAGAACCGCCGTTACCTCGAACCGAAACGGACGTTTCGCATCTTCGCGCGCGAGAACCACCGTGTCGGCTTCCAAAATCAGGTCGGCAAAGGTCTTCTCCGGCCGCTCGATGCAGACGCCACAGGCCAGCGCATCACATGCCAGCCAGGACAGGACGAATGCCAGCCACCCGAGCTTGGCGCTTGTTGTCATGGTGTGTACCAGATCGGCGATGTATAGGCGCGGTCCTGCTGGACCATCACAGCATCCTCGGGAAGGTCGAGCGGGCCGTAGAACGCCTCGTCATGGGCAAGCCACGATGGCGTCGGGATCTCCAGAACACGGACGTAGTAATAGGCGCGCTGTCCGGGGTCGAATTCCGGGTCCACCCAGTATCCGCCGAGCGCCGCCGCGCCAATCGTGTTGGTGAAATCGGCGCCGTTCACGGTGCTGCCCACCGGCGGCAGTTTGCCCTCGGCGTCCGGTTCGCGGTCACCGGACCACGCCACGTCAAACACCTTAGTCTGCGGCTCTCCGGCATTGCCGAGCCAGCCCTTGACGATCTGGATACGGTCGAGGTTGGCGCCGTCAGGGTCGCGCAGGGCGCGAACCATGAAGGTGGGCGCGCCCCCCTCAGGCCCCGCGAAAAGGTCAGCCCCCATCGGCACGCCGCGCGCATAGCCGGTTGCGGCAAAATCGGGGCGATGCACCTCGTGTCCCTCGAAGTCCCAGCCGGCGAAAACACGCACGGTCATGCGCGAGCCGGTGGTGGCATAGACCTCCTTCCGCTTGAAGGCATCCCAGATCGCCTCGCGCGTGTTCTCCCGCGCCCAGGCAGCGGCAAGACCCGAGGCTAGCGTCTCGTAGTGCTTGACGGTGATCTCCTCGCCCAGAAAATCGGGCTGGATGATGTTCTCGTCGTAGCGCTCATGCCCCGCACCCGGCTCTCCGGCAGTGGCTTTACCAAAGTAGTTGTCCTCTCGCGTGGTGGCGAGGGACGTGTGGCTGTCGGTGGAGCCGATCATGCCAAACTTGAACGGGTTGACACCGATCGCTTCCTCGAAGGCGAGGCCACGGGCGAGCGCGGTGCGTGCGTATTCCCGCGGCAGCATCTCAGGCGTCTTCAACTCCAACCCGAAGTTGCCCCGGTCCCAGGTGTAGTAGTCGGCAAACTCGTCGTTGGGGCTCAGCATCGGGTGGGTTTCATCGTCGCCCTTGATCTGGGTCACCTCGTAGAGCGGCTCCCACCGCATCCGGCGTTCCGCATAGGCCGCGTCGATGGGCTCTCCATTCAGGCGCACGTCGTCGAACATCAGCCCGTTCGACAGGTTGCCGTTGTGAGCGAACGCCATGACGCGGCCGCCGGTGTCGCGCTCGTAGGCCTCCAGCCAATCCCACAGATCCTCGGGATCGCTGCTGTCGTAGTTGGAGAAGGGAACAAGGTCCTCGACCCGGTCGGCATCGTCTCGGAACATGACGATCCGGTGCAGGTTGTTGGCCTCGTAGCTCGACGTCCACTCGAAGCCATGCAGCGCGGTAAAGAGGCCCGGTTCGTTGAACCGCTCGGCGGTGTCGACGATCCGGTTCCAGATCGTGCGGGTCAAATCGTCGTCGTCGATTGGGTCACGCACCTCCATCATTGCCCCACCCCACATGACGTAGGCCCCGAATGGATCGCCGGCCTTGACCATATCGTGGATCTCGCGGCCCCAAGGGATCGAGAGCAACTTCGGATTGGACTCGGAGATCATCGGAGCCAGGCCGAGGTTTTCCGCGTGATCGGCCACGACGAGGAAATCCAGCGGGCGGATCAGTTTTGCATAGTCGCCAAGGGAGGCACGCACCTTTTCACCGCGCGCGAAGCGGAATGCCTCCTCCGGGCCGAGCGTATTGCCGATCATGCCCGCATCGGTGGAATAGGAGGTGTGCAAATGGGTGTCGCCGAAGAACACGCGGTTCGGATAGGACTGGTCAAGATAGGGCGAGTAGTGTTTCCCCCCCAGCCGCACATCGTCTTGGCCGATTGCCACGTCGCCGAGATAGCCCTGCGCCATGGCAGTGCCGGCCCAGATCGTCGCAACGCAAACGCTGGTAATCATGGTTTTCATGTCAATCGTCCCCTGTGCTTTCTCAATACCAAACGCAAATTCGACTGCACCTTGCTCGCGATCCTTGTTGTGGCGCGCGCTGGCACCTTTGGAACAGCGATGCCCGCTGCTCAATCATAGGCGTCCATGGTCTCTTTGACCGCATCATCGACCGCCGCCGCCAGAAGCCGGCCCGGATCGTCGTCGCAAGTATCGCCCAGTTCCTTGACGAAATCATCCTTGAGGCCAGCGCGATCCGCCTCGTCCGGGATCAGGGCGAGGATGTCGATCTGACGGTTGTAAAGCGACACCATGGCCATCAGGCGGACGATATCGGCCACCGCCTGGTCATCACCCGGGTGGGCCTCCAGCACGCTTTCGCAGCTGTAATGCATATGCGGCATGGCAGCCGCGATGATGCGCTGCATCTCTTCGTCGGCCTGCGCCGTGCCGGACAGCGCAAACATCGCAAGGGCGATGGTTGGGGTGCGTAGGGAATGAAACATGGCAACGTCCTGTATCTGAGCCAAAGCAACCGGCGCCGGTCACTTCTTCTTTCTGGTTTTCTTGGTGTAGCCAGAGATCGCGCCGACCACGGCGCCGGCCTTGGCGCCGTCGCTGCCACCGACCAGATATCCAACCCCGGCACCGATCGCGGCGCCACCGACAGTGTTCTTGGTGCGCTGGGAACTGGCTTCGACCGGATTCGGCAGCGCAAGGCTTGCCATCATCGCGGCCAACAGGATGGGTCTTATCAGTATCTGCATTGTGTTGCCTCCATGGCTATACGCGTGACGGGCCAGATCCAGATATGTCTGCCCTATCGCGACGGCCGTTGCCGCCCCCTCAGAACCGGAAGGTCGCACCGAAAACCGGGCCCGACTGGGCCGCATCGAACACAACCCCGGGTTTTTCGTAATCGACCTCCATATGGCGCCAGCCGAAGCTCAGGCCGGACCTGTCGTTGATCTGCCAGGTCGCGCCGGCCAGCACCGACCATTCGCTGTCCGCGCCGACGCCAAAGCCGCCAACCTCGAGTGCGCCGAACAGCGCCCAGCGGTCGGATATCCGATACCGGCCGGTCAACCCGATCAGAGGATTGACCCAATCCGCCTTTTCGGTCCGGCGGGTTACGGCGCCGCCGACAGCTGTCAGGTCGAAGCGGTTTTGCAGCCACCAGGCCCGCGCGCCGAGATAGGCGTCAAGCGACCCTTGCGAGGTCTCCGACAGTCTGCGGCCGATGGCGAGCGCAAGTGTCGATGTTTCGCTGCGGATCTTCACGCTGTTGAAAACAATTCCGCCCAGCGCCTCGGTCGATGTGGTGCGCACATAGGTCGTGTCGAAATAGATCACCCAGGGACCGTTGCGGGCGCTGGCCATCAGCATTCCCGCGAAATCCAGATCATCGAGGATGTCGCCAAAAGACAGATCGACACTGCCCGAGGGAAGCCCGGGAATCGCACCCACCTCACCGGACAGGCCCGAGAGCCAGGCATAGGGCGCCACGCGAAACTCCCAGTCGCCCGCCGATTGCGCATGCAACCCCGAGCCAGACCCCAGGAGGCCCAGCACCAGCAATGTCGACAGCGTGTTCTTCATTGCTCCTCCGACGGTTGATGATTCGAGTCCAGTATAGGCTGGCGCCGGGGATCATTTTGCGACAAAGTGCGCCATGCGGATTCCGTTGATAAATGTCATCGAATTGGCTCAAGTCGTCGAAATGCTGGACGAAATCGCGTCTCCGTCCGTCGTCACCAAGGCGCTTGAAGCCTCGAACATCTCCCGCAGCCTGCTGACGGCCCCAAGCGGCTTTATTCCCTATCGGCTGGAAGCGCAGGTGGTCGAACACGTTGCCCGCGCGATCGGCGATCCGTTCCTGGGAGCCCGCGCCGCGCCGAAATTCGACTACAGCGCCTATGCAGCCTATGCCCGTTATGTTCTGTCCGCCCGCGACCTTGGAACAGCGCTGGCCCGCGGCCGTAAGACCTTTCCCCTGATACAGCCCGGAGGAGAGATCGTCCTCAAGCAGGCAGACGGTCATGTCCTCGCTGGCCGACTCTCAAGGATCGGCACCACGATCGGGCACCATCATCTCGACGACGGCGCACTCTTCATCATCATACGCGTCATCCGACATTTTCTCGGTGCGCATTGGCGACCAGCCTGGGTCGAGGCGACAGGCAAGACAGACGCCCGGCTGCTGTATCTCGAAGACAGGATCGGCGCACCTGTCAGAGGCGCGTCCAAGATGCCGATGGTTGCTCTTCCGGAACAAGCTTTGGCCACACCGAACCCCCATCCTCCGAACCCTCAGGACATCGTGACCCTGTCTGATCTGCCGGTGTTGATGGGGGTGAACCCGCCCCGAAACATGACGGACACGGTCGAACAAATGATACAAACCAACATCACGATAGGCGACGCGTCCGAGGACGAAGTCGCCGCCAGCATGTCGCTGGGACGACGAACGCTGCAGCGGCTGCTGCAGCGAGAGGGAACGTCTTTTCGGGTCATCGAAAGGCGGGCGCGCACGCTTCTGCGGGAGACGGACTTGGCCATCGCAACGATCGCCGAAGCGCTGGGATACGAAGAACCCAAGAGCTTCAAGCGTGCATTTCGACGGCAAGCGGGGGTATCGCCAAACGCCTACCGGGCCGGAAGGGCTGTCGACTAAGGGTCGAAATCTGATTCCTGGTTCTGTCGACAACAGGGTGCGCTTGGCAGCCTTGCAACTGAGCCGGTTTACTTCACCGGTCGGCTGCGTGCTTCGGAAACGCCGCTGGCATCCGGTTTCGGCCGCGTTCTCGTTCACCCTTCGAGCCTGAAACCAAGGTTTGGTTCAGGAGGACTCAGCCGAGTATCCAGCCGGTTTCGAACGATGCGCATCCCAGCGGCGGCTCTCGCATCACCGCGCAGTTCCCCATCATCTCTGCAATCACCGCCCCCCCTCCGGCAACCGCTCAGATTCCTCGGTCGCCCGCGCCTGTTACAGCCGACTGCCCTCCATAACGGGCGGACAAGACCCGAGCCCGCCGCCATCAGAACCGCCTGCCACGTAACCGCTGAGCCAGGTCATCACGAGAACAAGGCCGCCGCGCCGCCACCAGTCATTGCCCAGCTTCTCAGGGTCTGTATTCGAGATAGACGCCGCAGTAGCGGTGTACCTGCACTACCCGCGACTAGTGCCCAGCAACTTCCCGCAGCACCTCGCCAACCGCTCCGTCGGGCAGACGCGTGCCCACGACCGCGGAAAGCGTTGTCGCCACGTCGACGGTGTGAACCCGCCTGGACACCTGCTGCGGTGTCAGACCGGGGCCCGCGAAGATGATCGGCACATAAGTATCGTAACGCCACGGCGAGCCATGGGTGACAGTAACCGAAAGCCCGTCAAAGTCGGAAATGAACCACCCGGGGTTGAAGACAACTTAGTTGTCGCCAGAGCGGTCGGGATTGTAGTTGTTCAGGACGGCGCGGGTTAATGCGTTGTCCGGAACAGAACCCTCGCGCAGCCGTGCGCTCGGCACCGCGTAGGCCACCCCGTCGAGGGCGACCAGTTCGTCGGCGATGGCGGTTTGCAGTTCGACGGGGTCGACGCCCTCGATATCGAGCGCTTGGTCAGCAAGGTTCAGATATGGGTGGTCATAACCCTCGACGAGATTGCCGGTAACGCCGAACCGTTTTCGGATGCGCTCGATTGCCGCTGCCGTATCCCAGAGATCGGGCGCGACGTAGCCGCCAAGCTCACCGAGTTCGCGAAGATATCCCGGCGCCTCGGGCGTCCCGTGAACGCCTGAACGAACTTCCATTGGAACAGCGAATTCGTCTCTTAGAAATAGAACCATTGCGCGCTCTACTCACCGATGGAACCGCGGTGAAACCGACGCTAGTCCCACTTGGTTGGAACGACTGGTTAAAGCGCATATCAGAACCAGAATACACCATGGCATTTGAAGTCGCACGAAAGGGGGCGCTCGAATGGCCGGTGAAAGAAGTCGCCGATCCTATCGTTGCGGCAGCACTAGCTGAAGCCCTGGCGGATGCAATCGACGACGATGTGTCGCGTGCAAGACTGGCTCAGGCTTTGCCGCTAATCGTCACTTGGCTACAGCGTGACGTGGCGTTTCCCCGGCCTTCGATGCGACCCGTCTACGAGACGGTGCTAACCCTGTTCGCTCTGGGTGAGGCACGCGACAGAGGCATCATGGCTTCGGCCGCCATCGTCGGCGAAGCTCTCTTGTCAATCGGAAACTCCACGTCTGACTATCAGAAACTCCTCCAATCCCTTGCAACGCTTATCACAGAAGGCACGGGTACGAATAACTTGTACCTTCTCCTTGAACTCATTGAGGCATTGCTGCGTCATCCTTGCCCAGATCCATCCGCGAGGGAGGCATTCTGGTTGACCGCACTTGCCGTCCTAGAACCGCTTCGGCTTCGTCTCGAACCGGTCCAGCGCGCGAGCCTTGCTGCACTCGCTGAACTCTTGGGGTGGCCGGACTCTCCTTTCTCTGACAGCGCGACGATCGCTCAGGACGAGTTCGCACCCAAACTCGCCAACCTGCGAATTGGAATCTACTCTTTGACAGAGTCGGCGGCGCGTCAGGCCGCATCCGTCCTGACCCGGCTAGAGCCAAGTACGAGAGTTCAAATATCTTCGGAGCAGGTCGGATCCGCAAAATTGAAAGCTCTGGCTGTGAACTCGGATTTGGTCGTAATCACATCTTTGTCGGCTAC
The DNA here is from genome assembly GCF_059612545.1 of Ruegeria sp. SAZD011. Taxonomy (NCBI): domain Bacteria; kingdom Pseudomonadati; phylum Pseudomonadota; class Alphaproteobacteria; order Rhodobacterales; family Roseobacteraceae; genus Ruegeria; species Ruegeria sp. SAZD011. The sequence continues at coordinate 588,875 of NZ_JBXWQU010000022.1, forward strand.
ACATGCGGCGACTGATTTTATCAGAGCAAATCGTCCTTCTGGCAAACCGATATGCTGGGCGGCAGGTCGGGGGTTCACAAGTATTGTGCGGGCTGTCGAAGAATTCTTCGGCGACGGCTCCTCTACAGAGCCCTTTCACAATGAGGAGATACGAGGCTGAAGTTGGTTACACCGGCTAAAGTCTTCGCGATTTTTTGTGGAGTGGTGGATCTGTGGAGCCCCAAGCGTCGATCAAGCGCAGTTTAGCGATAGCGGTACGATGCCAACGGCCCTGCTCCCGGTATCACTAGCGTTGAAAGCGCATAAAGAGCAGCGGAAATTCGGTGACCAATTTCTCCAATCTGCGATTTCCAACTTCACCCGATTTTCATGCCCCAGAAGGACGTCTGGTCGGCTGCGAAATAGCCGTCGGCGCCGCGGAAGTTGCCCTGCAACTCGACGCTGTCGCCGGCGGTGAGCGCAGCCATCGTCTGGAGCCAGAGCGCCGTCGTCTCCGAGACATGCGCGCCGCTGATCTCGCCGAACGACCCCCGGATCTCGGTCGTGCCGTTCAGGACGAGCCGTCCACTCGGCCAGCCGCTCGTCAGCGGTGATGATCGGGAGGCTCATGCATCGCCTCCCTGCGGTCGGATCTCGACCTTCAGCGCGCTGGTCTTCACGGTCCGCGCCGGCTCGAAGCCCTGGCGGATCGCATCGGGCCAGGCCGCGTATTTGCGCTCAGGCACCTTGAAGGCGATGTCGACATATTCTGCCGGATCGTCCCCGGCGGCGCGGATCCGCTCGACCATGGCGGCCAGTTGGGACTGGTCCCACTCGACCCGTTTCGGCAGATCGGCGACTACGGTGAAATCGCCGTCGTCGAAGCGGACCGTGCCGGTATCCTTGGTCTGCGCCTGCCGCTCCTCGGCGGCGCGGGTGGCGTAGCGGATGGTCAGCGCGGCATCGAGCCGGGTCTTCGCGGCCTTGTCGCGCTTCAGGCGCTCGTCGATCTCGCGCTGGAGGATGGCCAGCAGTTCGACGGGCAGCGCAGCGATCTCCTGCGGGCTGAGGCCCGGCAGATCATCGGGCGTGGGGGTGTTCTCGGGATAGGGCATTGGGGTCTCCGGGATGGGGAATGGGGATCAGGCGGCCTCGAGCAGGCGCATCGAGAGCGCCGCGCCGGACGGACCGGGCTTCGGTCGGGCGACGGCGATGTAGGCGAAGGCGTCGGGGCCGAGCCGGGACTGCACGAGGTGGACGAGGTTCTGCTCCGCCGCGCGCCGGGCAGCAGCCGCCACCAGTTGCAGCGTGCGTTGCCGGTCCGCCGGCAGCTTCGAGATGACCGACGTGGCATCGACGGCGAGGAACCCGCGGTGATAGACCAGAGCCTCGCCTGGCTCGGCCTGCGCGATCCAGGCGGCGAGCCCGATCTCGTCGAGCCCCGGCCCGTTCGCGCCGTGCAGGGGCACGACATCGGCCTCGGTGATGGGCGACAGGCGTCCCATCAGGCCGCTCCCGCGCGCGGCTGGGTGTCCATGGCGTGCTGAAGCTGGTCGCGCTCGAAGGCGACGATGTCCTCGAGCCGGTAGACCACCCGGCCGCCGATTTTCATGTAGGCGGGGCCTTCACCCGCCCACCGCCAGCGCTCCAGCGTACGATGCGAGATCGTCCAGCGCCGGGCGAGTTCCTTCTGGTTCAGGCAATGCTTCTGCTGCATCCGCTCTCTCCGTTTCAGGGTTGTCGGTGGTGTAGGCGAGATCGGCGACCAATTCTCGATTTCCGCCAAGACCCAATCCAGTCAGGTTTGCGGAACCGATCATCAATCGGCCCTTCGCGGCACCTACCAGAAGAGCGATCTTGGGGTGGAAGGCGCCAGGCATCGTGGCCTTCACCACATGGTAGAGTGTGCCGGCATAGCGCGGCGGTCCGAACTCATCAAAGCTCATGTTGAGCATTCTGCGGTCCGCCAGAACGGTGATGTTCCGGCAGCATCATGAGCGGGGCGAAGTCTGGCTCGTCCAAGACCTTGTTGACGGCGACCCACGTCTTCCGTCGCCACCTAGTTGTACTACGACCAAACGCGCCTCCTGCATGTTCGATCTCTGTTTCATTCGATAGCGATGGAAACAGGGCGCGCAGTTTTGGCGGTTTTTCGGGTCAGGTTATTGAAAAGGAAAGAAAAATTCCGACCGAACCGAAATCGGCGCGGTTCGCCCGACCAGAGACGAGAGGCCACTCAGAGACGGAAATCGCTGTGCGCCGCCGTCTCAGCGGTTCGCACCCGCTTGGCAAACCCCTTTGAAAACAGGGGAAAATCCGCTGCGGGCGGGCAGCCTGAACAGGTTCGAAAGGGTGATAGTGGCGGAGCCGATGCCCGCCATTTTGTTGTCGCAGTATGTAGCGATCATTCTCATAAGATACTGTATTAAAGCTATATTTTAACTTTCCCTGTTGTCACCTGTTGCACTTTGTCGCGATCATTTGCATAATTTTAGGCGGGTATCCTCGACAACTTGTCGAGCCACAAAAGCCCAGGTGCTGCAAAGACCATGCGTGGCATCGGAGCATGGTTCCTGTTCCTGCCGCCCTACAGCCCCGACCTCAACCCAATCGAAATGGCCTTCTCCAAACTTAAGGCGCTGATCCGAAAGGCTGCCGCCCGAACCTACCATGAACTTTGGCAGGTAGTCGGTCATGTGTGCGACCTGTTCACCGATGAGGAATGCTACAACTTCTTCCAGGCCACAGGGTACAGAACCGATTAAACGCGACACGCTCTAATTCCAGAAACCCCCATTTCGCGTACTCGTAACCGAAAGCTTAGTTCTGCGTCCAATCGCAACAGATTGGAGCATGTAACATGTCGGACACTTTCCTTTCCGACCTGCAACTTGCCCAGCGCTACAACGTACACCGCACGACCCCGTGGCGCTGGGTAAAAACAGAACCGGGATTTCCCAAACCCGTGGTTCTATCCCCCGGATGCACCCGCTGGAGACTGGCTGAACTTGAAGCCTGGGAACAGTCCCGCGAAGTCGCCGAATAATAACCGCCACCCCGAGCATGGGGCGGCGGCGCGATCTGTTTCGGCTTGGGGATAGCCAAAAGATAGCGCGAACCGCCCTTGTTAACAAGACTAGAGGCTTTCGAGCATGAAAACATCATCACGCAAGGCACGCCGCGCATGGGCGGCTGCAATCCGCAAACACATTCGCCCCGGCCATGTGTTTCGCATGGATGTCCAACACGACGATTGGTGCGCGATCTACACACAAGAGCGTACCTGCAACTGCTCTCCTGACCGGGTGCTGAAAGACGACAAGGGGCATGTTCTGGCCCGCGTCAGAGGTGCTGGGTTCTACGACCCGATGGAACATCTGGAGGTGCTGAAATGACCCGCCTTCAGATCCTCTACCTGCGCCGCCTGCATGGGCTGACCGAAGCACAAGCGCAGGCCATCACCGCGTTGATCTGGGGGGCCAGCTGATGAACCAGATGCCCCAAAACAACGTGACCTCGAACCATGATCTTGCCCGTCGCCTGGCAATTGGCGGTATTCCCGTCTTTCCCTGCCGTGAAGCCGACAGCGACGGCAAGAAAGCGAAAGCGCCCTACACCGCGAGCGGCTTCAAGGATGCAACCACCGATCTAGAGCAAGTAGGTCTTTGGTGGAGCCATCATCCCGGTGCCTTGCCTGGTATCCCTACCGGCAAGGCAAGCGGGCTGGCGGTGATAGACGGCGACGTGTTCAAGGAAACCGGCGAGGCAGTCGGCAAGACGGAAATCATTGACCTTGGTCTCACCAACCCGCTGGCCGTTGTCGTTAATACCCCGAGCGGCGGCGTGCATCACATCTTCCGGTACGTCGAGGGGGTAAGTTGTACGGCAAAGCAGGTGGCATCCCATGTCGATACGCGCGGGGATGGCGGCTACATCATAGCTCCCGGTGCAATCATGGCAAACGGTACGTCATATGCCTACGCGGGCCGCACGCTGGCCGAAGCCCTGCGGCAAGGCGATCTGCCCCCGTATCCGCAAACCGCCGTGCAGGCCGCTATTGAGGCCCACAAGCGGAATAGGCAACCAACCCCTGCAAACGCCGAGTTCGGGGTAGATACGGGCGGTTTCGGAGATACGCAGGCCACGGACGACGAGACGCTGGAAGTTCTAAGCCGCCTGCTGGCAACCGCACCCAATAGCCTGTCGCGCGAAGATTGGGTAAAGCTGGCGCTGTCACTGAAGGCCGGGTTTGGTGAGACTCTGCGTTCCGGCTTCATCGCCTTTTCTCTGCGCTATTCAGGCGGCACGCCCTGCGATGCTGCCGAGGCTTCGCACGTCTGGCAATCTGCCGACACTCCGCGAACGATCACCGGCATTGCCCCGGCACTGGCATTGCTTAAGGAAGCTGTCGGAGAAATAACCTGGAAAGAGACCTGGCGCGAAACCCTGTCCAAACGTGATGCTTTCGCTCTGCCAACGCCAAGGACCGCCCCTCCCGAGGAACCGCAACCGCTGGTGCGGGAAATCGCTCCTGGAGCACCTTATCCCGTGGAGGCTCTGGGAGGACTCAGGAAGGCTGTTGAAGCCGTTCAGGGCATGACACAGGCTCCTGTGGCCATTCCTGCCGCATCGGCCCTGTGCGTCGTCTCTCTGGCCGTTCAGGGGTTTGCCAATGTCGAAACGCTGGGTGGGTTGCGCCCTGTATCTCTCTACGCCCTGACCATCGCGCAATCCGGCGAGCGCAAATCAAGCTGCGATGCGCCCTTGATGGCGGCATTGCGGGACCATGAACGGGAACAGGCCATCGCCCAGCGTGACGATCACGCAAGCTGGGTCAATGCGCAGGCGCTCTGGAAGGGCGAACGCGACCGCATTCTTGCCGAGGCGAAGAAGGGAAAGGGAGAGAAGCGAACGGCAGCGCAAGCCGACCTGGCCGCGCTAGGCAAGGAACCTGCCGCGCCGCCAAGCGCAGACCGCACGGTGACGGAACCGACCTTCGAGGGTCTGACCCGTCTCTTTGCAACCGGGCAACCGTCGCTGGGCATCTTCTCGGACGAAGGCGGGCAGTTCCTGGGCGGCCACGCCATGAACAGCGATAACCGTCAAAAGACGTTGGCGGCGCTGAATGACCTCTGGCAAGGCAACCCGATCCGGCGCACACGGGCCGGGGATGGACATGCCACGCTCTACGGTCGTCGGCTGGCGGTACACCTGATGGTACAACCCCGTGTTGCGCGAACCTTCATGGCTGACCGCATGGCGACAGAAACCGGCTTCCTGCCCCGTTTCCTGATCTGCGAGCCACCCAGCGCAATCGGCACGCGGGAACACGCAAAGGCGCGGCGTGACGATGCAGCACTTGCAGGCTTCGGGTCACGGCTTCGGGCCATTCTCGCCCCCCCCATGCCGATGGATGTCGAAACCCGCGAACTGCAACCCCGCGCATTGCCCTTGGCACCGGAAGCCCGCGCCTTGTTGATCGGTTTTTCCGATGCAATCGAGCTGGAGCAGGCCCCAGGCGGCACCCTCGCTCATGTCACCGGGTATGCCTCCAAGGCAGCGGAACAGGCCGCGCGTATCGCTGGCGTTCTGACGCTATGGCGTGACTTGGACGCCCCCGCCGTCACGGCTCAGGACATGGCCAACGGCATCGCGCTGGCGCAATACTACCTGTCCGAAGCCGTGAGACTGACCGACGCTGCAAACACAAGCGAGGAAATCGACCGGGCGGAAATGCTGCGGAAGTGGCTGCTGGAATGCTGGCCACATCCTGAAATCCTGAAAAGTGAAGTGGTGCAATTCGGCCCGAACCAGCTACGGGAATCCCCTAAGGCCCTGGCCGCACTGCGAGTGCTCGAACAGCACGGATGGTTGGTGCCGCTGGACCCCGGAGCGATTGTCCGAGGCAAGCCACGCAAGGCGGCTTGGCATATCGTGAGGCGCGGCGATGTGGTTTGATGTGAACGCCGCACTGGCGAAAATCGAGGCTGACCCCCCTGCTAATCTTGCTAATCCCGCTAATCGGGTTGGTGGATTAGCAGAAATAGCGGGATTAGCAGCACCCCCGAACATGAAAAGCGAACCTAGCGACCCTAGCCATGTCTGGCAGGACAGACACACACAGTGCATCGCAGAAGCGTTCAACGCCTATGGATGCATGGGGCCATATGACCCGGAGGCATGGAAATGAGCAAAGTTGAAAAAGCAAAACCGAACGAGGTGGGGGTAGAGTTCAGCGGATCGGCTGAGACAGGCCATGAAGTCAAACTCAAGACTAAGGACGCCCTTCAAAAGATATTCGGTACATCGGACGAGTTCCTGGCGGAAGCACTCTTTAACCAATGCCTGAAACCGCTCAGGGCAAGCGAAGCGAGTGACAAGTACCCGGCCAATGATGAAAGGGCGTTCATGATGACGATTGTCAACGATCTAGCCCCCCGCGACGCCGTGGAGCGGATGCTTGCGGTACAGATGGCGGCAACGCATGTTGCGACGATCCGTTCGGCCCGATGGCTGGCCAATGCCGACACCATTCCCCAGGTCCAGGCTCATTACACCGGGTACAACAAGCTGGCGCGAACCTTCGCGGCGCAGGCCGAAGCCCTGAGAAAACATCGAACCGGGGGCGAGCAAAAGGTCACGGTGCAGCACGTCAACGTGTCGGACGGAGGACAGGCCATCGTAGGAAACGTGCAGGCAGGGGGGAGGGGTAAGAATGAAACATGACGCCAACCCCTTGCACGCGGCGAATGCAGCGCCCCGTTGTGCCGCGAAATCGAAGCGCACTGGTCTCCCCTGTAAAAATCCCGCTGTCCGTGGCTGGAAGGTCTGCCGAATGCACGGGGCACGGGGTGGGCATCCGCCCGGCAAGGATCACCCGTCCTGGCAGCATGGTATGCGGTCGCAGGAATGGGTCGAAACCAGAGCGGAGATCAACGAACTGGTACGAGAGGCCAAGGAGTTTGAGCACAGTCAAAAACAAGTTTGACGCAAACATTGTTCCAGAGAGTCCTCTCCGGACGGTTGCATGTGTTCGGCTAACCACCCAAAAAAGAAAGAGCCTTCGAAAACTCGCGAAACGCCAGTGACGCCGCACGGCCTAAAACAGAAAGCGAACCGGATCACACGTTACAACAACACCGTGCTCTCTCCGAGAAACTCTGGCGACTGAAAGCCCTCACTCTGCTCACACGATATCGAACTCTGAGGCTGTCAGACCGAGCCCCGGATCTAGAAAGGCGAACTGAACTTGCGAGGCGCCTCCGGCCCCGTCCGCGTCATAGAAGAGCGCTCCAGTCGCGGAGTTGTAGATGATGAAGTCGTTGCTGTCTTGTGCCGACGAGCCAATACGGAACTCGCTGGAGGACAAGCTCGAGCCAATCGCGCCGAACACGCGCTCATCCAAGCTGATCCAGTCATTGGCAATCGAGTAATGCTCGATCGTGTCCACGTTCGACCCCGCATCGAGCGCCGTCTCAAACCGGAACTCGTCCTCGCCGGACCCCCCGTTCAGCGTGTCGTTGTCCAAGCCACCGCGTAACAGGTCGTTGCCCGCCGAACCGCGCAAAACGTCTTGGCCACTTCCGCCCACCAGAATATTCCGCCCGGATGAGCCTGTCAGCAGGTCGTCATGGTCCGAACCCAGCAGGTTCTCGATCGAGGTGTAGGTGTCACCAGTGGCATTGCC